>NZ_JBZCMS010000024.1:0-1423 GCF_058267595.1 Paenibacillus mobilis | reverse complement strand
AGATAGGCCTTTCCTTCGGGACAGGGGAGACAGGTGGTGCATGGTTGTCGTCAGCTCGTGTCGTGAGATGTTGGGTTAAGTCCCGCAACGAGCGCAACCCTTGACTTTAGTTGCCAGCAGGTAAAGCTGGGCACTCTAGAGTGACTGCCGGTGACAAACCGGAGGAAGGTGGGGATGACGTCAAATCATCATGCCCCTTATGACCTGGGCTACACACGTACTACAATGGCCGGTACAACGGGAAGCGAAGGAGCGATCTGGAGCGAATCTTTAGAAGCCGGTCTCAGTTCGGATTGCAGGCTGCAACTCGCCTGCATGAAGTCGGAATTGCTAGTAATCGCGGATCAGCATGCCGCGGTGAATACGTTCCCGGGTCTTGTACACACCGCCCGTCACACCACGAGAGTTTACAACACCCGAAGTCGGTGGGGTAACCCTTAGGGGAGCCAGCCGCCGAAGGTGGGGTAGACGATTGGGGTGAAGTCGTAACAAGGTAGCCGTATCGGAAGGTGCGGCTGGATCACCTCCTTTCTATGGAGTACCTCGCTTCCGTCGCGAAGCGGTACAAATACCGCGAAGAAGGATGCTCTTGAAGTATCTTTGCTTCGCAAAGATTTCACTTCTCACTCGTTGGTCAGTTTTGAGAGAGCAAACCTCTTTCAAGCAATGCGTTTGGTGGCGATGGCGGAGGGGTTCCACACGTACCCATCCCGAACACGACCGTTAAGCCCTCCAGCGCCGATGGTACTTGGACCGCAGGGTCCTGGGAGAGTAGGATGCCGCCAAGCGCAACCCTTACAGGGTTACAAAATCATAAAGTTAGGGCCCTTAGCTCAGTTGGTTAGAGCGCACCCCTGATAAGGGTGAGGTCGGTGGTTCGAGTCCACTAGGGCCCACCATTCCTAACTTCTAAAAATGAAGATTGTAAGCATGGGTCCCCGAAAGTATTCGGAATCGACCGCGAAGCTATACTTCACTTTTTGGGGTAGAATATGGGGCCATAGCTCAGCTGGGAGAGCGCCTGCCTTGCAAGCAGGAGGTCAGGAGTTCGATCCTCCTTGGCTCCACCACCATATACCATCAAAACTTGATCCTTGAAAACTGGATAACGAAACAACAAATGCGAATTAGAACATTCTTTTTTAGCTGAACTTGTGATCGTAGAGAACAAGTGAAGTGCTAACTACAGAGCGAGGCATTTTGGAGACCATCGATCCTTTGTGAGTCGGTTTCAACCTTGATTCATTTCAATCGAGAAACCGAGGAACAACAGAGCGTATGGGCCCAAAATCCGAGCGAATTGGTTAAGCTACTAAGAGCACACGGAGGATGCCTAGGCGCTAGGAGCCGAAGAAGGACGTGGCGAACAACGATAAGGCCTCGGGGAGCTGTAAGCAAGCTTTGATCCGGGGATGTCCGAATG
>NZ_JBZCMS010000023.1:0-6176 GCF_058267595.1 Paenibacillus mobilis | reverse complement strand
CATGTTTGGTGGCGATGGCGGAGGGGTTCCACACGTACCCATCCCGAACACGACCGTTAAGCCCTCCAGCGCCGATGGTACTTGGACCGCAGGGTCCTGGGAGAGTAGGATGCCGCCAAGCAAACTGAAGACCACTGTTGATAACATCGACGGTGGTCTTATTTTGTCCACAAGTGAACAAGTTGAAAAATTCAATAAATCATCCACAGTTTGCTGCGCATGCAGCGATTTTTTTTCGTTTATTCACAGCACTTTCCGTTTTTTTCTCGAAAACATTGTAATTTTCAAAAAAATTCTCCACAAATTCACAATTTAATCCCCATAACTCACAAGCCTTCATAAACCGGTTCTTGGAACTTCCCTAAGTTTGGCCAGCATTCGAGCATACCTACAAAAGAATTGTGTATAATGTTGTTTTAGAGGAATCGTACAGGCAGGCTAAGAGGCGAAGGAGGAACAGAATGTGGATAAACAGAGGTTAATTTGGTCGGAGGAACGGACGATCCACACAAGTGAGGCTGATTGGCGTTCGAATTGCCGCTTGTCTGCGCTGCTTGATTATTTGCAGCAGGCGGCGGATTCGGCTGTAAACGCATTAGGGATCAGCTGGCGCGGCATGCTGGATGCAGGCATGGGCTGGATGCTGATGACTCTGGACCTGGATATACGTGAGCTGCCTAAGTTTGGGGATACGGTTGACATCACTACCTGGAGCAAGGGAACCAAAGGGCCGATATGGCAGAGAGATTACCGCGTTTTCGGGAAGGATGGGGAAGAATCGGCTGCAGCCCGTTCTACCTGGGCTCTCGTGGATATCCATAAACGAAAAATACTGCGCCCAAATGCACTGCCGGTAGAGGTTCCGCCTTACACGGAGGATTCCGTCGGCGTTTTGCCCGAGAAGGTGGGTGTACCGGATGACGTTTCTTTAATAGAAAGCTTCATTTATGAAGTTAAATACAGCAGCGTTGATATTAACGGACACGTTAACAACGCGCGTTATGCGGATATTTGTTACGATGCGCTTGCGCCGGACGAACTTGCGGAGCTGGAGCTGCGGCGTTTTCACATTACATATATAAAGGAAGTAAAATGGGGGGACAAGCTGCAGCTCCTGCGCTCACCTCTTATTGACGGCCGGATCTACATTCGTGGACAAGCTGTGGACGAACCGGAATCGATTGGTTTTGAGGCGTGCCTCTACTTCTCGTAAAAGAAAGGATCCATCCTTTTAAAAGCCCAAGGATTTGGCGAATATCACCAATTCCTTGGGCTTTTTATATGCGTTGGATTTTGCGAGGGGGAATTCCCAATATCTGAGGGGTTAGATTCATCTTGTCTTCATGTTATGATAATAAAGGTTACAGCGTTGTTACTATTTTGTAACCTGAACTTTTTATAACGTAGAACACAACCAACAAGGAGATGACAGGATGAATACTAAATTGACCAAACGCATCGCAGCCGGAGGAGTTGCCGTATTGATGTCCATGGGCTTGGTCCTGCCAACCTATGCAGCGTCTTCAAATGGCGGGAATACAACCCCAAAACATCAGACTTCCAAAACAGTAGTTTACAAAGTGACTTCTAACGGAACTGTTAAGACTATTACAAACTCTACTACAATTAACACCCTTGATTTATCCGGTTATTTGAAAAATCTGGACTGGAGTCAGCTTTTGGACCAGCTGAAAAATGCGCAGGGTCAAGTATCGCAAACTCAACCAGCGCCAACACCGGTTCCGACACCAGCGCCGACTCCAGCACCAAAACCAACACCAGCACCAGCAAAACCGACGGCTCCAAAAACGCCGACTACACCGGGAACTACAACGCCAAGCCAACCGGCTCAGCAGCCGACTACGAGCCAGTCTGATTTTGCCAAGCAGGTAATCACGCTGGTCAACCAGGAGCGCGCTAAAGAAAACCTGAAACCTTTGACCGAAGACAGCGCATTGTCCAACATGGCAATGGTGAAAGCGAAAGATATGAGCCAAAACAATTATTTTGACCATAATTCGCCTACTTACGGTTCTCCTTTCGACATGATGAAGAAGTTTAACATCAGCTTCAGCTATGCCGGGGAAAACATCGCCCAAGGCCAGAAAACGCCTCAGGAAGTGATGACCGCCTGGATGAACAGCTCCGGCCACCGCGCTAACATCATGAATGCAAACTACAACGTAATCGGCGTAGCTTACTACAACGGTTATTGGGTACAGGAGTTTATAGGACGTTAAGATTTTTGAAAAAAAAACACCGGAGGGACCAGGGCTTGTTCCCTGGATTCCTCCGGTGTTTTTGTGTTTTTTTAAATCAACGATCAATTGCCGTTACGGATTGCTGCGTCTGCCGACCGCGCCCATAATCAGGCTGACGATAAAGACGAGCACAACCGCGCCGATCAAGGCCGGGATAAAGTAGAAGTCGCCTACGACCGGACCCCAGTTCCCTAGAAGGAAGCTGCCGAGCCAAGCGCCGATAAATCCCGCAATAATATTACCGATAATACCGCCTGGAATATCTCTGCCCATGATCAAGCCTGCCAGCCATCCGATAATCCCACCGATAATTAACGACCATAAAAATGCCATTTCTACTCACCTCTTTAGATATTTGGTTGATGTAACAGCTGCTGATGTCTACTTATTAACCTATTCAACTTGAACGAAACAGGAGGAGACTGGAAATGTTATAATATAAAAATGAGCAAAGGGGGAAGACAATGAAAACATTAGTCCTTGCGGAGAAACCGTCTGTAGCGAAAGAAATCGCCAGAGTCATGGGAAGCCGCGATAAACATAAAAGTCATTTTGAAGGACCGAAATACGTCGTAACCTGGGCGCTGGGGCATTTGGTAGGCCTCGCCGAGCCGGAGGATTACGATCATAAGTTTGCCACCTGGAGCCTGGAGGATTTGCCTATACTTCCGGGAAAAATGAAGCTGAAGGTTCTAAGGGAAACCAGCCATCAGTATAAAGCGGTCCAGCAGCTGCTGCGCCGGAGCGACATCGGCGAGCTGATTGTGGCGACGGATGCCGCGCGAGAGGGCGAGCTGCTGGCGCGGTGGATCATCGATATGGCGAAATGGAACAAGCCGTTTAAGCGGCTTTGGATCTCTTCGCAGACGGATAAGGCGATTAAGGACGGGTTTGCCCAGCTGAAGCCGGGCAGCCAGTTTGACCGTTTGTATGAGTCGGCCAGATGCCGAGCCGAAGCGGACTGGATGATCGGGCTGAACGTCACGCGGGCGTTGACCACGAAATTCAGCGCCCCGCTTTCCGCCGGCCGTGTGCAGACGCCTACGCTGGGTATGATTATGGCCCGTGAGCAGGAAATTACGTCTTTCCGTTCTGAAGAGTATGCGCGGATCAAGGCGGAATTAAACGGCTTTGAGGCACTTTGGCAGGGCCGGGGCGGGGACAGCCGGATTTTTGATCAGGCCAAGGCGAAAGAACTGCAGGCCAAACTTGAAGGCGGCAGCGGCACGATTGTTAAAGTAAAGAAAAGCGAAAAAAACGTTCCGCATCCGCAAGCCTACGATTTGACCGAGCTGCAGAGGGATGCGAACCGCCGGTATGGTTTTTCGGCCAAGCAGACCTCCAATGTGCTTCAAAAACTATACGAGCAGCATAAGCTCGTCACTTATCCCCGCACGGATTCCCGTTACCTGACGTCCGATATGGTCGGAACGCTGAAGGAGCGGCTGAGCAGCGTCGCCATGGGCCCTTATGCATCGATGGCCCGTCCTCTGCTGAGAGGGAACCTGACCTTGGGAAAAAGAGTCGTCGATGACAGCAAGGTGACCGATCACCATGCCATCATCCCGACGGAGCAGACGGTGCTGTTAAATGCGCTTACCAGCGACGAGCGCAAGCTGTATGATCTGATCGTAAGACGCTTTATCAGTTTGTTTTATGGCCCGGCCCGTTTTGACCAGGTCGCCGTAACAGTCGAAATTCAGGGAGAAACGCTGACGGCCAAGGGCATTACGATAAAGGAACAGGGTTGGAGAGCCGTCTACGAAAGTGCTGATTATGATGAGACTGGGGAAAACGAAGATGATAATCCGGATACGGATGTTTCCTCCGAGGCGGCTTTGCCCGAGCTGAACGAAGGGATGAAGGTCGCCGTGAAACGCTGCCGACTTGAAACCGGCCGTACCCAGCCGCCGAAACGTTATACGGAAGCGGCGCTCCTGTCGCAGATGGAGAAACACGGGCTCGGAACTCCGGCAACCCGCGCGGATATCATCGAGAAGCTTGTCAGCTCTGATACTATCGAGCGTAAGGGAAATGCTCTTCACCCTACCGGAAAAGGAAAACAGCTGATCGACCTGGCACCGGTAGAGCTTCGGGCTCCCGAGCTTACCGCCAAATGGGAAGCGGAGCTGGAACGGATTGCGAGGGGAAGCGGCAAGCCGGAACCTTTTTTGCAGGATATCCGTCAAATGGCCAGCCAACTGGTGGGGAATGTCAAAGGCAGCGATGCGGTATACAAACCTCATAATGTTTCGAACAGCCACTGTCCAAACTGCGGAACAAGACTGCTTGAGAAAAAATCCAAACGCGGCCTGCTTCTCATCTGCCCGGCCGACGACTGCGGATACACCCGATCCGGAGAGAAACGGCTGTCGAACCGCCGCTGTCCGCAGTGCCATAAGAAAATGGAACTGAAAGAAGGCAAAGCGGGCCTTTACGTTCAATGTCTGCCATGCGGCATTACGGAAACGCTCAATAAGGAAAACGGCCATGTCAATAAACGAGACCAGCAGAAGCTGGTGAAGCAATATGCGAAACAGGAGTCGCTGGGCTCCAACCTGGGCGATCTGCTGAAAGCGGCGCTGGAGAAGAACAATCAGCAGTAACCACTAACTCTATAAGTTCGGGTCCCGGTATCCCTGGCGTTTCAGCCGGGCATCGGAATAAATCCTCATGGGGAGTGGAATGTTAAACCCAGGAGGTGAGTTTTCATGCCGCATCATAAACCGAAGAAGCTGAACAACCAGCAGAACAAGTCCAGCCTTACGGAAGAAGCCAGGGAAACGAAAACGAAAAAGCAGGCCGATCACCCGGCGAGCTTAAACGGGATTCCGAAATTATAAAGGTTCGAAAAGGATTTTTCCATAACGGAACACGGTGCCTCTCTTTTGGGAGAGTGCCGTGTTTATTGTTTTTAAAATAACGCGGACTTATAATAAAAGGACAAAGGTTGATCCAAGGTGCGGTAAGGAGGCATGATTTTTATGAGGGAAGCCTTGCTCGTCTGGTTTGTGTTCATCAACTTGATTTCTTATCTGGTGATGTCGGATGATAAACGAAGAGCCAGGGAAAGAAAAGAACGCATTCCCGAGCGGACTTTGTTTCTGCTGGCCGTCATGGGGGGAGCGCTTGGGGTGCTCGTCGCCATGTATGCCAAACGCCATAAAACACGCCATGGCAGCTTTGTGGTCGGCATCCCGCTGCTGCTCTTTCTCAATGCGGCTCTTTATACTTATTTTTTGAGATAAGAAGCCCTGCTTCCGGGAGCGGCCGTTTCAGTCCTTGCAAGATTGGTTTACAAATGATCAAAGTACATAGGAAGAGGTGGAAGACATGTTATTCAACAAAATTTTGGTGGCTTATGACGGATCCAAAGCATCGAACAAAGCGCTGGACAAAGCGATCGAGCTGGCCAAGCTGACTAACACCGAGTTGACGGTTATTCATGTATATGATTTTCCTCGGTTTTATGTAGCTGAAGGTTTTGCCCCGGTTCCTACAAGCGTAAACGAAGATTTTTACGAGCTGGCGACCCGCACTTCGAATGAAGCGGAAAGACGCCTTACGGAAGCCGGCATTGCAGGTAAGGTTGAGCTGCTTCAAGGCCCCGCTGCGGAAGGCATCCTGGAATATGCAAAAACAAACGGTCATGACGTGATTATCCTTGGCAGCCGCGGTCTTGGCAGCATCCGGGAATTCGTGCTTGGCAGCGTCAGCCACAATGTTGTGCAGCATGCCCAAATCCCTGTGCTGGTTGTGAAATAAGAAGGAAAATAAGAGGAATGTCCTTTAGTGAACTGTACCCTTTGTCAAGGACACTTGTAAAAAAAGGGACTTGTGGTTTTAAGCCGCAGATAAAAGATGATTCCTGTACTGTACAGGAGTCATCTTTTTACGTCCCCATTGATATCTGTG
>NZ_JBZCMS010000022.1:0-13178 GCF_058267595.1 Paenibacillus mobilis | reverse complement strand
TCTGCTTGGTTAAAATGTTTCTTACTCATGTCATCCCCTCCATTGCCTCTTCCAGTATACAAAAAGTACCCATAGCCCAGACACCTTTTTTTCAAAGTGTCCAGTCTATGGGTACCAGTTTAGGGAGCCTGTCCCTTTTTTTATTGTTCGGTTGTTCAAGTTGTTTAAGTTCTTGGAGTCCTTCAGGTACTTGTATACTTCAGGTACTTCGTATACTTCAGGTACTTCGTATACTTCGAGCTCTTTAGGCTTTTTGCCGCACTTTTGACCAAGGGAGGTTATGGGCATGCACGTCTTGATTGTGGACGATGAAAGGATTATACGAAATGGGCTGAAAAATATGCTGCTCTCTTATCACACCCCGTTTGCCGGCATTCGGTTGGCCGAAAACGGAGAGCAGGCGATGGAGCTGATTCGGCAGGACCCGCCAAATTTGGTCATTACGGATATCCGGATGCCGAAGATGGACGGTCTCGAATTTTGTAAGCGGATACATGAATCCTATCGTTTTATTACGGTCGTTGTCCTCTCCGGCTTTGCCGAATTCGAATATGCGAAGCAATGCATGACCTACGGGGTGAAGGAGTATTTGCTGAAGCCTGTTGTTAAGGCAGATATCCATGAATTGCTCGATAAGCTGCTGAAGGCAAACAAGAAGGGCGTGCTCACTCCCACTCAGTCGGAGAAATACCTGGACGAGATGACCGAGCATATTTGGCAGCTGCGACTTCAGGAGCTGGACGAGGTGCTTGAGCAGTGGCTTTGCTATTGCCGCGAGTGCACAGATCATCCCCTTCAATTAAGAGAGCTCTTGGAGGACTCCTTCCAGGCGGTGGTTGATCGCTTAAAAGCCAAAGGCTACGCTTATACCGAATCAGGTCCCTATATACAAGAGAGTCCCTTGAATGAGGTTGACGCAAAATTCCGCGAGAAACTCCAGGCGCTAACCGATGAGCTGGCCCTACGGCGGGGCGGATTTAAGGATTTGATGGCCGAAGCCAAGTCTTACATTGAGCAAAATATTGCCAAGGAGATCACGCTCGAGGAGGTCGCCAATCTTGTAGGACTGACCCCCAATTATTTCAGTCTCTATTTCAAAAAAATAACAGGCACCACGTTTATCAATTACCGGATGAAGAAACGGATCGAGCTTGCCGAACAGCTGCTGGCACTGCCCCATTACCGGATTGTCGACGTGGCGCATGAGATCGGCTATGAAGATTATTCACATTTCGCCAAGACCTTCCGGAAAATAAAGGGACTTACGCCCACTGAATTCCGCAGCAGGCTGGGGATCAAATAGATGATGAAACGGAGAAAGGGCCTGCTGTTTCGGTTGTATACCTACTTTGTCATCATGATTCTGGTGCCTTTATTTATCCTGGGGCTGTCGACTTATTATGGGGCTTCTGCCAAACTGCGGGATCAGGCGGAGGCCAACATGGCCCAGGTCGTCAATATTACCTCGCACCACCTTGAACAATATATTCGCAGCTATGAATACTCAACCTTGTCTTTGCTCAGCAACATAGACATCAAGGAATACCTCGATCTGAACCCGGGCTCCAACTACGAGAATTACTTTTATACTTCCAGGATTAAAGATTATGCTTTCGAACCGCTCCTGATTCGCTATCCGGACGTTATCTCCTCTCTGTATATTGTTCGCCAGGACGGGCGTACAGTGCTTGAAAACCAAGGAGGGGCTGTTGACCCTACCAGTTCCTTCTCTCAAGCCTATTTCAGCCAATTGTTTCAGCAGATTCCGGACAACGGCAAACTGATGATTCTGAACAACGGCGTGACCTCACAGGATGGCCATTACATTACATTAGCCCGCAAGATTAGGGGCCTGCGCTCCATGGACTATAAAGGAATTTTGGCGATAGAGCTTAGAAGCACCGATTTATCTTCGCTGTGGAAAGGAATCGAACTGGGACCGCAAAGCCATTTCAGCATCTCGGATGATCAAGGGAAAATCATCTACCATACCGACCCGGCCAAAATCGGCCAGCAGCTTCCAGCGGCTTCGAAAATCAAACTATCGAATGACCGTGTGGAGTCCCTCGTAAATAAAGAAGATGGCACCGAGCAATTCATCGTCGGCTTGCATTCGTCATATACGGACTGGGATCTGCAGATAGCGATTCCTATGGACGATTTGCGTCAGCCTATTATCCGGGTGCGAACCAATATGCTGTGGATCGGCGCGATTACGCTCATTGTGGCCTTAGTTTTTGCTTATAGACTAAGCTATTCCATTACGAACCCTATTCAGAACCTGCGGCGCGGCATGAAGAAGGCGGAGAAAGGCGACTGGACAAGAATTCCGCTCAGCGGGAAAAAGGATGAAGTTGACGAGCTCATTGTAAGCTACAACTCCATGGTGTACCGGCTCTCCGATTTGATCGATCAGGTGTATGTGGCGGAGAACTCCAAGCGGGAGGCGGAGCTGGAACGGCAGCAGGCGGAGCTGCAGGCGCTGCAAATGCAGATCAATCCGCATTTCTTGTACAACACGCTGGAAACGATCGTGTGTTTTCCGGCGGTTCAGGATTCCGCCGAGGTATCGGAAATCGTCAAGAGCATGGCTTATATGCTAAGATACTCCGTCCAGACCAGCCTGGAGGAAATCACGGTTGCCAATGAGCTGAAGCATGTGCTGAGCTACACGTCCATTCTGAAGCACCGCTACGACAAGGAAATTGAGTTCGATGTGGAAATTCCTCCGGCTTATTTGCTTAACAAGATGGTCAGACTCACGCTGCAGCCGTTAGTTGAAAACGTATTTCAGCATGCCTTCTTTGAGGGCATTCGGGAAGATCATCGAATTTGCATCAAAGCGCAGGAGGAGGAAACCGGGTTTATTGTTGCCGTCTCCGACAACGGGGCCGGGATGGGGGAGGAGAAATTGCGGGAGCTGCGCGCCGGACTAAATACAAAACGGCTGACTGAAGCGCAGAATGGCAAGGGAGGAATCGGCCTTCTGAATGTTCACCGGAGGATTCAGCTGGTATTCGGCGAAGCTTACGGCCTGCAAATGGAGAGCCAGCCCGGTAAAGGAACGGTGGTCCGCATGGTGATGCCCAAATCGTAAATGGCTGAATCGTAAATAAAGCCATATCACCAAAGATGGCGCCATCGTCCGTGTTATCTCCATGGGGTACGATGATCGTACCAAATTTTTAAATAGGAGATGACTCCGATGGCACAAAGCACCGTTCCCCAAACAGCCCCCAGCCCGATTCCAGCCCGGAAGCCGCCAAGGGACCGATGGTCGAATTTCAGGAAATACAGAGCTTTATACCTGCTGTCGATACCGGGCATTCTGTATTTCCTGCTGTTCAAGTATGTTCCTTTGCTCGGATCGGTAATGGCGTTCCAGGATTACAGCATTTTTAAAGGTTATCTGGGAAGTCCTTGGGTCGGACTGGCCCATTTTGAGCGGATGTTTCAATACCCGGATTTCCTGCGGATTTTGAAAAATACGCTGCTGCTGGCCTTTTACAGCCTGGGCATCGGTTTTCCCGTTCCGATTATTCTGGCGCTGCTGCTGAATGAAATACGCCGGATGTTCTTCAAACGAACTCTGCAGACCGTTCTGTACCTGCCGCATTTCCTTTCCTGGGTGGTGATCGGAGGGATCGCCATTGAGATTCTGTCGCCGCGGACAGGAATTGTCAATAATGTCCTTACTTCGCTCGGGTTTGATTCGATTTATTTCATGGGCGAGAACTCGTATATCCGCACCATTCTCGTGTCCTCGGGAATCTGGAAGGATGCGGGCTGGGGAACCATTATCTATCTCGCCGCACTGACAGGCATCAATCCCGATTTGTACGAAGCCGCAGAGATGGATGGGGCCAGCCGCTGGAAGCAAACCTTATCCATCACCATTCCGGCCATCCTGCCCACCATAACCATTTTATTTTTGCTGCAAATCGGCCACTTTATGGATTTTGGCTTTGAAAGAGTCCTGGTCTTCTTAAATACGCTCAATTCGCAAAACGGCGAAATTCTCGATACGTACATTTATTCGGCCGGCCTTCTTGACCGGCAATACAGCTACACGACCGCCATCGGCCTCTTCAAATCCGTAGTGGGTCTTGTCCTGATTATGTCAGGAAACTGGCTCAGCAAAAAAATGACCGGCGAAGGATTATATTGAGGAGGGATTGCCATGGTTAGAATGACCAGAGGAAAAAAGGCGTTTAGCCTATTTAATTATCTGTTTCTATCTGTACTGGGTTTAAGCATGATTCTCCCGATTCTGCATGTCATTGCCCAATCTTTAAGCAGCAATGCGGCGATTAATGGTGGAAAAGTGTTTTTCCTGCCGGTTGGTTTCACCTTGTCGAACTTTCGGGCCGTAGTCGGGGAGAAGCTGATCTGGCGTTCATTTGGCGTCAGCGTGTTTGTTACGTTATTTGGCACCCTGCTGAATCTGGCCATGACGGCTTTGCTGGCCTATCCGCTGTCGAGGTCGGAGTATTTGTACCGAAAGCCGGTTTTGATCTTCGTGCTGCTGACCATGATCTTTACCGCGCCGCTGATTCCCAACTATCTGCTGGTTAAAGAGCTGGGCATGATCGACTCGCTTTGGTCCTTGATGCTGCCAGGAGCCATAAGCGCATTTAATCTGTTTGTGATGCGTTCCTTTTTTATGGCCTTGCCTGGAGAGCTGATCGATTCGTCTCGGATCGACGGCTGCGGCGAGATGCGGATCTTGTGGAATGTCATCCTGCCGCTCTCCAAGCCCGTGATGGCTACGCTCGGCATATTCTACGCCGTTGGACATTGGAACAGCTACGCCAGCGCGTTGTATTACATCAATAATCGCCAATTGTATCCGCTCCAGGTGCGGCTGCGGGAGTTCATCATTACCGACAGCTCCACCATTAACGCCCCGGCCCAAGATGCTGTTCTGACCTCGCCGGAAGGCATTAAGATGGCGGTTGTTGTCGTGGCTACGATCCCGATTATGCTTGTTTATCCCTTCCTGCAGAAGCATTTTACCAAAGGGGTCATGGTCGGCTCGATCAAATCGTAACAGCATAAAAAAAACCATTGGACCTTATTTAAGCACATGGGAACCCTGCTTCTCCCATGATAAATTAGGGTTGTTTATGAAAGCGCTACAAAATCTGAGGGGGGGACAAACGAATGATGAGAAAGCGGATCCTAAGTTTACTTTGTGTGATGCTGCTGACAGGTTTGCTCGCGAGCTGCGCAGGCAGTACAGGGAACAAAGAAGATACAGCCTCCGGCGATAGCCCGGCGGTTACCAAATTTACGATGGCTAAAGGCACGCTGGCCATGAAGGCCGTAGAATCGGTCGATGACATGAATAAAGACAAATGGGTCCTCGAAATGGAGAAGCGCACCAACACCGACATCCAGATTCAGTTGATTCCACATAAAGATTTCGGTGAAAAGATCTCCTTGCTGTTCGCAGGCGGCGAGCTGCCGGATGTGCTGGTCGGTAATACAACGCCGACGGCTAACTCCATGAAGGGTGCGGTAGAAGCCGGTTTGTTTATGCCCCTGGAAGATCTGCTGGAGACGCATGGTCAGAATCTGCTCAAGACGATTCCGAAGGAAGTGTGGGATTCCGTAACCTATAACGGACATATTTATTCGATTCCCCAATACTTGAGCGTGCAATCACGCCGCGCGACCTTTATTCGCTCCGATCTCCTGGAGAAAGCGGGGGTGGAGGCGCCTAAGACGATCGACGATCTCCTTCCTGTGCTGCGCGCATTCAAGAAGATTGGCGTAGAGCAGCCGTTTGGCTTCCGCGAGAACTTTAAATATGCCGACTTCATCCTCGGCGCTTACGACGTGCTTCCTTACAGCACGATGTACGAGAAGCAAGGAGATGAAATTGTTCCTAAATTTTTCGACAGCGAAAATATGATGAAGGCTTTGGAAATCTACAAAGCTATGTACGACGAAGGTTTGATGGCTCAAGACTTTGCTACCATTACCGGGGCCATGTGGACGAAAAACCGCGATGCCGGCAAAGTGGGGATTTACAATGCCAACGCCAATCAGCTAGGCACTTATCAAAGCGAGCTGAGCCTGGCTGTTCCCGAAGGCAAGCTGGAGATGATTGCTTCCCCGACCGGTCCGGACGGCAAAGGCGGTATGATGCTGTACAGCAACACGCTGGAGCAGGCTTACCTGAACGCCAAGCTTGACAAGACCAAAGCGGAAGGCATCGTCAAGTTCTTCGATTATATGGCTACGGAAGAAGGCGCGAAATTTTTCACCTTCGGGATCGAAGGGGAGGACTACACGGTAGAGAACGGAGAAATCAAATATAACGCTCCTACCGATGAAGAGGGACGTTTATCCGAGCAGCGCCGCGACTGGTTATGGCTGATTAAAGATAATGCGTACAACAAGGATAAACTTCCGTTTGAGCCTAAGGGCGTAGAAATGCTGAACGGCTTTGAAACGATTTTGCCGTCTGAAGGACGGGCGGGTTTCTTCTTCACGCCGGAGCTCGACAGCTACCTGCAGTATCCCGATTTAGCTCCGAATTTCGATGAGCCGTCCAAGTTTATTTTAGGGCATATGATTAAAATGATTTACGGCACCGAGAACATTTCCGACTGGCCGAAGGTCATTGAGGAATGGAGAGCCAGCGGCGGCAATGAAATCATCAAAGAAGCGACAGAACGTTATAACAACAACGAAGGCGTTCAAATCGGTCCGGACGCCCATGTGGAATAATGAGCAGAGGGACAAAGGGACAGGGGCAGAGCCGGAAAGGGTAAGGGAAGCACCCATGGATAAACCGGCATTTGAATTTGCGGAAATGCTGGGCAGAACCTTAAATAAAGCTGAGTTCATGCTAGAGCAAATCGGCGACAAATCTCCGCATGCTGCCAAGGCAGACGGAAGATATGATGATATGCGGCTCGATTGGTGGACCTCGGGATTTTGGCCAGGCATGCTATGGATTGGGTATGATCTAACACGGAAAGAGGCCTACAGGCAGGCCGCATGGGGCTGGGACGAACGGCTTGAGCGTATGATGCTGCAAGATAACAACTTCCACCATGATGTCGGGTTTCAATTTCTGCCGACTGCCGTCATCAAACATAAGCTGACTGGAGATCCCGTTGCCCTGCGGCGCGGCTTGTTCGCCGCAAATTTTCTGGCAGGCCGCTACAATCTGGCAGGCGGATTCCTGCGGGCCTGGAACCAAGATAAGCTGGGCTGGTCCATTATCGACTCGTCCATGAATCTCTCGCTGCTGTTCTGGGCCGCCGAAGCCTCGGGTGATCCGCGTTTTAGTCATATTGCCCGTGCGCATGCCGATACGGTGGTGGAGCGGTTTATTCGGGAGGATGGCTCGGTATGCCATATCGTAAGCTTTGATCCTGCTACGGGAGAATGCCTGGGAGCTATCGGCGGGCAGGGGGCGGTCCCGATTCGGCTTGGAGCCGGGGCGCCGCATGGGCGCTGTACGGCATAGCAAATGCCTGCAAATATACGGGCGACAAGAAATACCTGCGGGCCTCCCGGCAAGTCGCCGATTTCTTCCTTGCCCATCTGCCGGCAGATGCGGTGCCGCATTGGGACTTCCGGGCTGCGGAAGATTTGCAGCAGGAACCGAGGGACAGCTCGGCGGGAGCCTGCGCAGCTTCCGGACTCCTGGAGCTGGCTTCGCTGCTTCCCGAGCAGGAGGGCAGGGTGTACCGTCTGGCTGCGGAGCGGATGATAAGATCGCTGGATCAGCGTTATGCGACCTGGGATCTGCCGGATCACGAGGCGATTCTGCTGCATGCCACCGGGCACAAGCCCGCCGGCCAAAATGTGGACGTCTCCCTGATTTACGGGGACTACTTCTTTCTCGAGGCTCTGGCCAAGCTGAATGGCTGGCAGCGGCATATTTTTTGAAAGACGATTAGAAGTACTTCTGGAAGAACGATTGCTAGTAAGAGAGCGGAGCTGTGGCTTCGCTTTTTTGCATTCGCTTTTTTGTATACAAAATAAAACAAATAACCGTGATCAATTTCCATATTTTTCATTTGACTTCAAGTCAACTCCAAGGCTTATGCTGAAATCGAGCAAGCAAACCGGAGTTAAATTCTCCGAATGATTATAATCCAGGGAGGCAAAACCTATGAGTACAAGATCTTCTGAACAGCAAGTAGATAATCGCGCAGGAATTCCTGTAAATAAACCTGTTATAGGTAAAGTAGCTATTTTAACTGCGGACAAAGTGGAAGATATTGAGTTTTTCTATCCGTATTACCGTTTCATTGAAGAAGGATATGAAGTGGATGTCCTTACCCCTTCAGGAGGCGTGCTTAAGGCTTACCGCGGCATGGAATTACAGGAAACCAAACTGCTTAAAGACCATCATCCTCAAGAATATAAGCTTCTTTATATCCCTGGGGGCCTTGCACCTGGAGAGCTGAGAAATAATCCGGACGCTGTCCGGTTTGTTCAGGAATTTGCCCAGAGTGGAAAAATCGTAGGAGCCGTTTGTCATGGTCCTCAATTGTTGGCATCGGCTGGTCTGGTCGAAGGGCGTAAAATGACCTCATGGCATGAGGTCGCCCATGAAATCACCGAAGCGGGCGGCGTTTATTTAAATGAACCTTTAGTCGAAGACGGTCCATTTATTACAGCGCGTAAACCAGGAGATTTGCCTATGGAGCTATCTCGAATTTTGGAACGACTAAGTTCAAACCTCGACTCAAAAGGAGCAGCGAAAACGCAATAAAACATTCATCAGCGTGAATGGATTCGGATTTCGCCAGCCAGTTTGATCTCATTTGCGGGAACATGTCTACAAAAAGTTGAAAAGACAAACAGGCATCATGGACGGCATGATGCCTGTTTTGTCGTTAAATTCATCCTACTCATTAGCTGAGTAGGAAATAACTAATCGATATACCTAATTTGCTGTAAAAGCGACGCCAAGAGAGGGCAGCCGGCAATGTTTGCTCGAGTGTTGGACAGAAGACGTACCCCGATGTAGTATTTAAGAAAACACCGGCAATTACAAAGTGAAACTCAGAAGGATGAGGAACTATTTTTTATGAAAAGGAGGGAGGCAAATCAATGGATTATACGAAACTTGGAAATTCGGGACTAGATGTATCCCGGATTTGTCTAGGTTGCATGGGTTTTGGCGATGCGGAGAAAGGGCATCATCGATGGGTGCTTAAGGAAGAACAGGCTCTGTTCAATTAACACCTGAAGAAATTTCATTTTTGGAAGAACCGTATGTACCCCATCCTATTGTTGGGCATTTTTAGGCCCCGAGGAGAAAAGGAGAACGAACACATGAAATTAGATCTTTCCGGAAAAATAGCTTTGGTGACGGGAGCAACGGGAGAGCTCGGCCGGGTCATTGCTCGTACGCTTGCGGAGTGCGGCGCGGATATTGCTTTGCATTACCATAGCAACGAAGCGAAAGCGCTCGAATTGAAGAGTACGATAGAGGCGCTCGGCAGACGTGCCATTGCCGTCAAAGCCGATGTAACGAAGCAGGATTCCATCCATGCGCTGAAGCAAACCGTTGAAGCGGACTTAGGTCATGTCGACATTGTTATAGCGAATGCGGTTGTACAGTACCAGTGGACGTCCGTGCTGGAGCAGCCGGCCGAAGACTACACGAGCCAATTCGAATCTTGCGTCCTGCAAAGCGTTTATCTGGCGAAAGCCTTCATACCGGCCATGATCGAGAAGAAGGGCGGACGTTTCATCGGCATTAACACGGAGTGCTCCATGCAGAACTTCCCGGGGCAATCGGCATACGTGGCAGGCAAAAGAGGCATGGACGGCGTCTATCGTGTGCTGGCGAAGGAAGTCGGCGCACATCAGATTACGGTCAACCAGGTGGCTCCAGGTTGGACAATCAGCGAACGCGAGCGCACGAACGGCATTGCCGAAAGCGACGATTATATCAAAAACGTGCCGCTCAAGAGACGCGGTACCGATCAGGAGATCGCGAATGCGGTCGTTTTCCTGGCCTCGGATCTGGCCAGCTTCATCACCGGAGCTTATATCCCGGTCAGCGGCGGCAATGTCATGCCGGCGATTTGAAAAGTTTGAGAGGTTTGGTTGCCATCTAATAAAGTGAGTAGATAGAAGCTGAGTCACAAGGTCAAGTTCTTCTCCTTTCTCCAGGAAAAGAACTTGACCTTATTTCCGTTGACTCCATCCTTCTATAAAGATGAATAACCAATCACTCCAGATGGACAACAAGAATAAAGGTTCCCTTAAAGGCCTATCAACAGGCAAATAAAATCTTTCATATAATCATTTACTTATATAATCATTTGCCTATATAATATTCCAAGAAGATACCTAAGAAAGGAGGAGGGCACTTGAGCACCCTTAATGAAATGTCGGAGCAGCTAAAACTTCTTTCGGACAAAACCAGACTGACCATCATGGCTTTATTAAAAGAACAGGAGATGTGCGTTTGCGACATTGTGGATATTTTAGAGACCAGTCAGCCCAACGTCAGCCAGCATTTAAAAAAGTTAAAATTAGGCGGTTTGGTGAATGAAACGAAAAAAAGCCAGTGGGTTTATTATTCGCTGAACGTGGAGGATAAACCTCATTTGAATGGTTTGATTCACCATCTTCCTTGCATGAAGTCTACGCTTGAAGGCCGAACTGGCTTGTCATGTGATTAATCTACGGAGGTCTTATGCTGATCATTGCTATCGCCATTTTTCTCGTAACGCTAATCTTTGTTATTTGGCAGCCAAAGGGGTTAAGCATCGGATGGTCTGCTGCTGGCGGGGCACTTCTGGCGTTATGTTTAGGGGTCGTTCAGTTATCTGATGTCTGGGACGTGACCCTCATTGTGTGGAACGCTACGCTGACCTTTGTAGCCATTATTCTGATCTCCCTCATTTTAGATGAGATTGGTTTCTTTGAGTGGGCAGCCTTGCATGTAGCCAGGTTTGCAAGAGGTAACGGCCGGCTGATGTTTGTTTACGTGATATTGCTTGGAGCCGCCGTATCCGCTTTGTTTGCCAACGATGGGGCCGCCTTGATTTTGACGCCTATTGTACTGGCGATGGTACGGGGCCTTAATTTCAACGAGAGAATGATCCTGCCCTTTATTATGGCGAGCGGTTTTATCTCGGACACAGCCTCTTTGCCGCTTGTCATCAGTAACTTGGTAAACATCGTGTCTTCCGATTTCTTTGGTATTTCCTTTGTGGAATATGCCGGCAGGATGATTGTACCCACCTTGTTTTCGGTCGCGGGAAGCCTGGTCATGCTGTTTCTAATGTTCAGAAAACGGATCCCCGCACACTATGAGGCCCGGCAGCTTAAAATTCCATCGGATGCGATTAAGGATCGACGCCTGTTCCGTTTATCCTGGATCATTCTTGGAGTGCTGCTCGCCGCCTACATGGGCAGTCAGTTTATAAAGGTTCCCGTTTCCGTAATCGCCGGAATTGCTGCCCTGGTTTTTATCCTTGTCGCCCGGAGCAGTCCTCAGATTCATACTTGGAGGCTTGTTAAGGGAGCTCCATGGGCCGTAGTCGTATTTTCGATCGGGATGTATGTCGTTGTATACGGACTTCGGAATGTCGGTTTGACCGATGAATTAGGCAAGCTGTTTGGCGCTGTCAGCCGGCACGGACTTTTTGTTTCAACGGTAGCTTCCGGATTTCTGGCAGCCGTCCTGTCATCGATCATGAATAATATGCCTACTGTTATGATCGACGCTCTTGCGATTAAAGCCACTTCTACGGAAGGTTACATACGGGAATCGCTTATTTATGCGAACGTTATCGGGTCAGATTTAGGGCCTAAAATTACGCCTATCGGTTCGTTAGCCACTTTGCTTTGGCTGCATGTTTTGGCTCAGAAAGGGGTCAAAATTAGCTGGGGCACCTATTTCAGAATGGGCTTGCTCTTGACGGTTCCAACGCTTTTCCTCACTTTGACCGGCCTTTATTTGTGGCTATCCTTTATAAGTTCCACTTCGGTCAATCCTTGGGTAACCCTCGCCGGTATTCTCTTTTGTCTCTTAGCCGTCTGGTGGGGAGCAAGGAAACTTCTGTTTAGAAAAAGCCGGCAGAATAGCAACTAGTATAGCAACTAATTCATGCTTATCAAAAAACTTATAAAAGGAGATTTATATGATGGAAAAGAAGCCGCTTGTTTATTTCCTTTGCACGGGTAACTCTTGTCGGAGTCAAATCGCCGACGGCTTTCTGAAGGCGCTTGGCGGAGATCAATATGAAGTGAAAAGCGCTGGCCTTGAAGCACATGGACTAAACCCACGAGCCGTACAAACGATGAAAGAAGCCGGCATAGACATCAGCAACCACACGTCGGACGTAATTGATCCGGAAATTTTAAATCGTGCAGATTACGTGATCACGCTTTGCGGTCACGCAGATGAGCATTGTCCTGTAATCTCCAATCCAAACGTCACCAAATGGCATTGGGGGTTTGAAGATCCGGCGAAAGCTACGGGTACGGACGAAGAAATTACCGCTCAGTTTAACCAAGTTCGGGATGCGATTCGGCACCGGGTCGCCCAGTTCGTTGAAACCGGAAAATGAAATATTCAGATAAGGGAGTGAACCTGGATGGCTAAAAATTATCAGGCACTTGTAGAGGATCGGATTTTTTTCGGCGGAGCGGTCGACGTTGAAGACATGTTTAAATACGAAGGCATTGAGATAGTCGTCGACTTGCGTGGAGAAGCGTTAGAGCCTGCTTTCGCAAATGAAAGGCTTCAATGGGTTCAGATTCCCTTAGAGGATCACGCCGAAGGCGCTCAGGACGAGCTTTATCGAAAAGGGATAAACCAAGTGGTCGAAGCATACCGTAACGGGAAAAAAGTCGGTTTCCATTGCGGGGGAGGCAGGGGCAGAACGGGAACTGTAGCGATTGGCACGCTCATGGAGCTAGGAAAAAGCAAAGATTTGCAGGAAGCGGAAGAAATGGCCAAAGCCATTCGTCCTACCTTGAACATTAAGGCCTCCCATCGTCTATCCCTAGAAAAAATGTATCGATAAACCTAATAAAAAAGAGATCCGCAATGAACTGTACCCATAGACTGGACACTTTGAAAAAAAGGTGTCTGGGCTATGGGTACTTTTTGTATACTGGAAGAGGCAATGGAGGGGATGACATGAGTAAGAAACATTTTAACCAAGCAGAGCGCAAGG
>NZ_JBZCMS010000021.1:0-18745 GCF_058267595.1 Paenibacillus mobilis | reverse complement strand
TGCTTGGTTAAAATGTTTCTTACTCATGTCATCCCCTCCATTGCCTCTTCCAGTATACAAAAAGTACCCATAGCCCAGACACCTTTTTTTCAAAGTGTCCAGTCTATGGGTACCAGTTTATTAGAGGCATTCCTTTTTTTATTTTCGAAAAGGTCTGAAAATCCATGCTTTTTGTCAGATAACAAGCAAAATACGAACATTTAAATAAGTGTAAAAAGGAACGTTCGGGTTTAAGTTGACATGGCATGATCGGTATTGATAAACTAGAGTTAGAAGAGCACGAACGAGATTTGTGCTTATATAGCCAATATTCGTATAACGCCGGGGATAAGGCTCGGCAGTTTCTACCTGAAAACCGTAAATTTTCGGACTACGAGGACTGATCATGGATGCAAAGACGCTTTCGTCCTGCCGGACGCCAGAGCTGTTTTTGCTTGTGCTTGCCCGCGTAGTCCGATATCGCGAAAATGTTGTATTTTCTCAGATATCGGATTTTTTTGTTGAAATAACAAGGAAAGTAGGTCGAAATATGTCAGCGCAGGTAGCTGTAATCATGGGCAGCAAATCGGATTGGGAAACCATGAGCCATGCATGTGTGGTGCTGGAGGAACTGGGCATTTCTTACGAAAAAAAGGTCGTCTCCGCTCACCGCACGCCGGATTTGATGTTCGAGTTTGCGGAAGGCGCAGCGGAACGCGGAATTAAAGTCATTATTGCCGGGGCCGGGGGTGCGGCGCATCTGCCGGGCATGGTCGCGTCAAAAACGGTGCTGCCGGTCATTGGCGTTCCGGTCAAATCGGCGGCTTTAAACGGTCTGGATTCGCTGCTGTCCATCGTTCAGATGCCTGGCGGCATTCCGGTGGCGACCGTAGCGATCGGCAAAGCCGGGGCCACCAACGCCGGTCTGCTGGCGGCGCAAATCCTCGGCGCTTTTGATCCGGCGCTGAGCGCGAAGGTTCAGGCCCGGCGCGACCGGATCAAGGCGGAAGTACTTGAAAGCGGCGAAGAGCTGGAGCAGGTGAAGCTGTGAGCGGCGGGCAAGGCGGCCGGGAGCCGCAGGTAGTGAAGCCCGGTTCCACGGTCGGGCTTCTCGGCGGCGGACAGCTGGGCCGCATGATGGCTTTGGCGGGAACGAACCTGGGTTACCGGTTCGTGACGCTGGATCCGACGCCGGACAGCCCATGCGGGCAGGTGGCGGACCAGATTGTCGCGGCCTACAGCGACAAGGAAGCGGCCCGCGAGCTGGCGCAGCGGGCGGACGTGATCACGTACGAGTTCGAGAATGTCGATTCCGAAGTCGCGGCGTTATTGGAGAAGCTGTCCTCGGTACCGCAGGGCAGCGGGCTGCTCTACACCACGCAGCACCGCCTGCGGGAGAAGCGGGCCATTGAAGCGGCAGGCGTGCAGGTGGCGCCGTACGCGGAAATCCGCAGCGAAGGCGAGCTGCGGGAAGCGGTGGGCAGGCTCGGCCTTCCGAGCGTGCTGAAGACGGCCACCGGAGGTTACGACGGGAAAGGGCAGTGGGTCATCCGCAGCGAAAGCGAAATCGCGGAGGCCTACGAGACGCTCAGCGCAAGCGGGGCGGAGCTGGTGCTCGAACAGTTCATCGGGTTCGAGAAAGAGCTATCGGTTATTGCGGCAAGAAGCCCGCGCGGCGAAATCAAGACCTTTCCAGCGGCGGAAAATATCCACGTCGACAATATCCTGCATATTTCCATAGTGCCGGCAAGAGTCGGGACGGCGATTCAGGCGCAGGCGGAAGAGCTGGCCTCCAGGATCGCGGAATCGCTGGGAGCCGTCGGCCTGCTGGCTGTGGAAATGTTCCTTACGGGAGACGGCCGGCTGTACGTCAACGAGCTTGCGCCGCGTCCGCACAATTCGGGACATTATACGATGGAGGCCTGCACGACCTCGCAGTTTGAGCAGCATGTCCGGGCGGTGTGCAATCTGCCGCTGGGCGAAGCAAAGCTGCTGACGCCGGTGGTGATGGTGAACGTCCTCGGCGAACATCTGGAAGCGGTCATCGAACGGACAGCGGACGGGGCATGGCTGGAATCGGCAGCGGAAGCCGGGAAACGGGTGCATACAAACGCAGCGGACAGCAATATTAAGGGGAAACGAACGGAAAATACAGATAAAGATAAAGATAAAGATAAAAATACAAATATAGCTGCTGCAGATACAGCTGCTACAGATATAGCTACTACAGATATAGATACAGGCACAGACAAAGGTAGAGATACAGGGACAGACGCAGCGGATACTGAAGCAAGTACAGTGAGACATACAAGGGCAGGGGCACACGACGTTGTGCCGAAAGTCCATTTGTATGGAAAAAGCGGTTCGGCCCCGAAACGGAAAATGGGCCACATCAACCTGTTATGCCAAGACGTCCAGCAAGGGCTGGACTGGATACAGCAAACCAAGATTTGGAGGAATCAACAACCATGATCGAACGTTACAGCAGACCCGAAATGAGAGCCGTCTGGACGGAGCAGAACAAGTTCCAGGCCTGGCTGGAAGTGGAGCTTTGCGCCTGCGAAGCCTGGGCCGAACTCGGCGTTATTCCGAAGGAAGACACGGCAGCGCTGCGCGCCAATGCCAAATTCGATATCGACCGCATTTATGAAATCGAGCAGGAAACCCGCCATGACGTGATCGCTTTTACGCGTGCCGTGTCCGAAAGCCTTGGCCAGGAGCGCAAATGGGTCCATTACGGCCTGACCTCCACGGACGTCGTGGATACGGCGCTGGGTTACATCCTGAAGCAGGCCAACGAAATCCTCGAGAAGGATATCCTTAACTTCATTGAAATTTTACGGGATAAAGCGATCGCTTATAAAAATACCCCGATGATGGGCCGCACGCACGGCGTTCACGCCGAGCCGACCACCTTTGGTCTCAAAATGGCCCTGTGGCACGAAGAGATGAAACGGAACCTGGAACGTTTCCGCCATGCGGCAAACAATGTCCAATTCGGTAAAATCTCCGGCGCCGTCGGCACTTACGCGAACATCGACCCGTTCGTCGAAGAATTCGTATGCCGCAAGCTCGGCACTTCGCCGGCTCCAATCTCGACGCAAACGCTGCAGCGTGACCGCCACGCCGAATACCTGGCGACGCTGGCGCTGATCGCCACGTCCCTGGACAAGTTCGCCACGGAAATCCGCGCTTTGCAGAAGAGCGAATTCCGCGAGGTGGAGGAAGCTTTTGCGAAAGGTCAAAAAGGCTCCTCGGCCATGCCGCACAAACGCAACCCGATCGGCTGCGAAAACATCTCCGGCTTGTCCCGCGTCATCCGCGGCCATATGCTGACGGCTTACGAAAACGTAACGCTCTGGCATGAGCGCGACATCTCGCACTCCTCCGCCGAACGCGTCATTCTGCCGGACGCTACGATGCTGCTCAACTACATGCTGAACCGCTTCGGCAACATCGTGAAGAACCTGACCGTGTTCCCGGAGAACATGAAACGCAACATGGAGCGCACTTACGGCGTGCCGTTCTCCGGCCGTGTGATGACCAAGCTGATCGACAAAGGCTTCAGCCGGGAACAGGCATACGACACCGTGCAGCCGCTGGCCATGCAGGCTTGGGAAACGCAGCGCCAGTTCCGCGACATCATCGCGGATACACCGGCGATTACCGAAGCGCTGAGTGCCGAGGAGATCGACGACGCTTTTAATCCGGCATGGCATTTGAAGCATGTGGATACGATTTTTACGCGATTGGGCCTGAATGGTTGATCTGAAAGGGTTTGTTCTTAACGGATAAACCTGAATGGTACCTGTATGGTTAATGAAGAAGGAAAAAAGGAATCACGCTGAATACGGCTTTGCGCATGATCTTGGTTAAACACCGGGGCGTAATCCAAGGACTGTTACCGCTGAACATGAAGTCTAGAAGAGCTGGAGCGTAGGATGAAATCTTTAAGTAAGTAGGCTTGAAGCTTGGGCGGGTGCTTGGCGTAACCCTGGAGCGTGACCCTTTTACCATGAAAGTCAGGACCTTAAAACGTTTGAATAGAAATATCCCGCTTGCAGCAGGCGGATAAAGGAGAGGGCTTACTTGGCAGCAACCGCGATTTCGACGGCCGTGGATCTGATTGATCTGCCGCTGATTTACAAGGGGAAAGTCAGAGAGCTTTATGATCTTGGCGAGCATTATCTCATCGTTGTGACCGACCGCATTTCGGCGTTTGACTACATTTTGGATCCGGCGGTTCCGGACAAAGGCAATGTGCTTAACCGGCTCAGCGCTTTTTGGTTTGAACGCACGAAGGGCATTATGGACAACCATGTCGTCCACACCGACGTGGATTTGCTGGGCGACGTCATCAAGGACAAGGAGCTGCTTCGCAACCGGATCATGGTCACCCGTAAAGCCGAGCGTATCGACATCGAATGCGTGGTGCGCGGGTACGTAACCGGCGGGGGCTGGCGCCAATACGAGAAAACGGGCGAGGTCAACGGCATCAAGCTGCCGAAAGGCCTGCGCAAGAACAGCAAGCTGGAAGCGCCGATTTTTACGCCTGCGGCCAAGAACGACGTGGGTCATGACGAGGACATTTCTTTTGAAAAAATGACCGAACTCGTCGGCCGCGAACTGGCCGAGCAGCTTCGCGACCGCACGCTTGAGCTTTACGCCTACGTCCGCGACTACTGCGAGGAACGCGACATCCTGCTCGCCGACTGCAAGCTGGAATTCGGCCTGCTGGATGGCAAACTGATCGTCATCGACGAAATGTTTACGCCGGATGCCTCCCGCTTCTGGGCCAAAGAAAATTATGCCCTCGACATCGACATCGACAGCATGGACAAGGAGCCGGTCCGCACCTACCTGGCGAATTCCGACTGGGACATGAACAGCGCGCCCGACCCTTTGCCGCCTCTCGTCGTGCAGGAAACGACCAACCGCTACCGCGAAATCTACCGCCGTCTGACGGGGGAAGAGCTAAGCTAGAATAGCGCTGTTAGGCTGGACGTTGCTATAGAGTCAGAATTTAAAGGCAGATGCAAGCAGCAGGTGGTAGAGGCATCAATGAGGTACTAGAGGACAGAAGGAAGTGATCCAAAAGTTAGCTCCGCTAAATCTTTGCCTTCTGCTCCATCACCCATTATTTAAAAAAGTTGCACCCGGCACGCCGTAACTGGCGGAGGGGCGAATGATTCTGAAAAAGCATAGCGTCCGCCTTTGTCCTCGGATTATAACCATAAAATTATATTCATTAAGAATCCGAGGACAACAGCGGTTGTAAGAACATTCGCCCCGCAGCCCCACGCCCAACCAGGTGCACACGCTCGCATCACCAGCAATCTTTTTAAAATAAACCCCATTCTTAGGAGGAACACAAGGACCATGTTAAAAGCAAAGGTATACGTCACCATCAAGCAAAGCGTACTCGACCCGCAGGGAGTTGCCGTGCAAGGCGCGCTGCATTCCATGGGCTTCGGCGAAGTTGAAAGTGCCCGCATTGGCAAATACATGGAACTGACGCTCGACACTACGGACCGCGCGGAAGCGGAAGCCCGCGTAAAAACGATGTGCGAAAAGCTGCTGGCCAATACAGTCGTGGAAGACTATCGCTTTGAATTGGAGGGCTAACCGCCATGAAATTTGCTGTACTTGTGTTTCCGGGTTCCAACTGTGATATTGACTGCTACAAAGCCGTAGAAGAGGTGCTGGGCGAGCCGGTGGATTATGTTTGGCATACGGCGACCGATCTGTCCTCTTATGACTGCATTTTGGTGCCGGGCGGCTTCTCTTACGGCGACTACCTGCGCTGCGGCGCGATTTCCCGTTTTGCTCCGGTTATGGCGGAAGTCGCTAAAGCGGCTGAACAGGGAAAATATGTCTTGGGCATCTGCAACGGATTCCAGATTTTGACCGAAGCCGGCCTGCTGCCGGGCACGCTGCTCCGCAACACGTCTTTGAAATTCCTTTGCCACGACGTGGTGCTGCGTGTGGAGAACAACGGCAATCCTTTTACCGTGGATTACGCGCAGGGTGAAGAAATTACGATCCCGATCGCCCACGGCGAAGGCAACTACTACTGCGACGAAGCTACGCTTGAGCGTTTGAAGGCGAACAACCAGATTATTTTCACTTATGCCAGCAACCCGAACGGCTCCCTGTCCGACATTGCCGGTATTTCGAGCGAACGCGGCAACGTGGTAGGGATGATGCCCCATCCGGAGCGTGCGGTGAACACGCTGCTGGGCAGCGAAGACGGAAAACGGATGTTTACATCTATTTTGAAAGCATGGAGGGATCAACATGACGCAGCAACTATCCGCTAAGGAGCCGACGGCGGAGCAAATCGCCGAGCAGCAAATTTACAAGCAAATGGGCGTTTCTGACAGCGAATATGAGCTGATCTGCGGTTTCCTCGGCCGGAAACCCAACTATACGGAAATTGGCGTGTTCAGCGTGATGTGGTCCGAACACTGTGCTTACAAAAACTCGAAACCGCTGCTCAGACGTTTCCCGGTAGACGGACCCCGCGTCCTGATGGGACCGGGCGAAGGCGCAGGCATCGTGGACATCGGCGACAACCAAGCTGTTGTATTCAAAATCGAAAGCCACAACCACCCTTCGGCCGTTGAGCCATACCAAGGCGCGGCGACGGGTGTGGGCGGCATTATCCGCGATATTTTTTCCATGGGCGCAAGACCGATTGCATCGTTGAACTCCTTGCGTTTCGGCAGACTGGAAAGCGACCGCGTGAAATACCTGTTCGAGCATGTCGTTTCCGGCATCGCCGGTTACGGCAACTGCATCGGCATTCCGACGGTGGGCGGAGAAGTGGTTTTTGATGAGAGTTATGAAGGCAATCCGCTTGTAAATGCGATGTGCGTCGGCCTGATCGACCATGACAAAATCCAGCGCGGCGTCGCTAAAGGCGTGGGCAACCCGGTTTTCTACGTGGGACCTCCGACCGGCCGCGACGGCATCCACGGCGCAACCTTTGCTTCCGAGGAACTGACGGAGGAGTCCGAAGCGAAACGGACAGCGGTTCAAGTGGGCGATCCATTTATGGAGAAGCTCGTTATGGAAGCCTGCCTGGAGCTGATCGACACGGGTATCGTGCTTGGCATTCAGGATATGGGCGCTGCGGGCCTTACGTGCTCCAGTGCGGAAATGGCCAGCAAAGCGGGCAACGGCCTGGAGCTTTATCTGGACCAGGTGCCTCAGCGCGAAGAGGGCATGACGGCTTACGAAATGATGTTGTCTGAATCTCAAGAACGTATGCTGTTTGTCGTTGAACCTAAGGATGAAGCGCAGGCTAGAGAAATCTTCGACCGCTGGGGCGTCATCTGCGCCAAAGTGGGTAAAGTGACCGATGACGGACAGCTGAAGCTGTTCCATCACGGCGAATTGGTTGGCGACATGCCGGTAACGGCGCTCGTCGACGAATGTCCGATTTACAACAAGCCGTCCACTGTACCGGCTTATTATACGGAGAACGAAAACGTAGACACCACCCGTTATGCAGAGGTAAAAGATTTGGGCGCAGCCCTCGAGCAGGTGCTCGGGTCCCCTTCCGTAGCCAGCAAAGCTTGGGTCTACGAGCAATATGATTACATGGTACGCACCAGCACGGCGGTTCGTCCGGGTTCGGATGCGGCGGTCGTAACCGTTGGTGGAACCCGCAAAGCTTTGGCGATGACGACGGACTGCAACGGACGTTTCGTCTACCTCGATCCTGAAGTGGGCGGACGCATCGCGGTGAGCGAAGCGGCGCGCAACATCGTCTGCTCCGGCGCCGAGCCGCTGGCGATTACGGACAACCTGAACTTTGGCAGCCCGGAGAAGCCGGATATTTTCTGGCAGATGGAAAAAGCGGTAGACGGCATGGCGGAAGCCTGCCGCGTGCTGGAAACGCCGGTGATCGGCGGTAACGTAAGCTTGTACAACGAAAACGCCAAAGGGGCGATTTATCCGACGCCGGTCGTCGGCATGGTGGGTCTGGTACACGATGTGGATCACATTACGACGCAAGGCTTTAAACAAGAGGGCGACGTGATTTTCCTGCTTGGCGAAACGAAAGCGGAGCTTGGCGGCAGCGAATTCCAGGCCGTTGTGCACGGCGTAACCGAAGGACGTCCTCCGGTACTGAATCTGGATACGGAGAAGAAACTGCTCGAGACCGTTCTTGCTTCTATTCAAAAAGGTTTGGTCAACTCGGCGCATGACTTGTCCGAAGGCGGTCTTGCCGTTGCACTTGCAGAGTCCTGCATCAGCGGTTCCATCGGGGCTAAAGTCCATTTGGAATCCGCCGGACTTCGCCCGGACCATCTGCTGTTCAGCGAATCGCAATCCCGTATTCTGTTGACAGCTTCCGCCGAGAAGGCAGAAGAGCTTGAACAATATATCGCCGGCCAAGGCGTGCCGGTGGCTGTAATCGGACGCACCCAAGGCAACAGCTTGAGCATCGAAATCAACCGCGTTTCGGCCTTGAACAAACCAGTTGAAGGTTTGAAGCAGGTCTGGGAGGAAGCCATTCCATGTCGGATGAAATAAAGCAGAACAAGCTTTGGACAGGCGACTATTACAATCAGGGCACAGGCCCAAATGATATTTTCGATACGCTAAAAGAGGAATGCGGCGTCTTCGGTGTCTTCGGGCATCCGGAGGCCGCCTCCTTGTCTTATTACGGGCTTCACGCTTTGCAGCACCGCGGGGAAGAAAGCGCAGGGATGTGCGTTACCGACGGCAGCGAATTCCACTACCACAGAGGCATGGGACTTGTAAAAGAAGTCTTCGACAAAGACCGTCTCGCGTCGCTTACCGGCAGCCTCTCCATCGGCCACGTGCGTTACTCCACCAGCGGCGACAGCCGCCTGGCGAACGCGCAGCCGCTGGTGTTCAAATACCGCGACGGCGACCTGGCGGTGGCCACGAACGGCAACATCGTCAACGCGCCAAAAATCCGGCGGGAGCTTGAGGAGGGCGGGTCGATTTTTCAGACGACCAGCGATACCGAGGTCGTTGCGCATCTGATCGCCAGATCCAAGAAACCGCTTGTCGAAGCAGCCAAAGACGCGTTCCGCCAAATCGTCGGCGGGTTTGCGTTCCTGCTGCTTACCAACGACAAGCTGATCGTCGCTTCCGACCCGAACGGGCTGCGCCCGCTGTCGATGGGCCGCCTGGGCGACGCTTATCTGTTTGCTTCGGAGACCTGCGCGTTTGAAACCGTAGGCGCCGAAATCATCCGCGACATTCAGCCCGGCGAGCTGCTGGTGCTGGACGCAGACGGTCTGCATGAAGACCGCTTTGCCGAGCCGCAGCGCAAGGCGCTATGCGCGATGGAGTATATTTATTTTGCCCGTCCGGACAGCGACATGAACGGCTCTAACCTGCATTCGGCCCGTAAACGCATGGGTCAGCGCATGGCTTTGGAATCCTTCATCGACGCGGACGTGGTGACCGGCGTGCCGGACTCCAGCATTTCCGCCGCGATCGGCTATGCCGAGCAAACCGGCATTTCGTACGAGCTTGGACTCATTAAAAATAAATACACCGGCCGGACCTTCATCCAGCCGAGCCAGGAGCTGCGCGAGCAGGGCGTCAAAATGAAGCTCAGCGCCGTGCGCCGCGTCGTCGAAGGTAAACGGGTCGTCATGATCGACGACTCCATCGTCCGCGGCACCACCTCGCGCCGCATCGTTAACCTGCTGCGCGAGGCGGGCGCCACCGAAGTGCATGTGCGCATTACGTCTCCGCCGTTCAAAAATCCTTGCTTCTACGGCATCGACACGCCGGACCGCAAGGAGCTGATTGCTTCGTCCAAAACGGTCGAAGAGATCTGCAAGGAAATCAACGCCGACTCCTTGTCCTTCCTCAGCCCGGAAGGCCTCGTCGAAGCCGTTGGCGGCGGCAACGTAGCCGACTATAAAGGAGGCCTTTGCATGGCCTGCTTTGATAACGATTATCCTACGCAGACCGATTTCGGGGGCGAGGAGCAGTTTGGGTGCGGGTGCTGAGTCGAGGGAGCAAACCATTAGGGCAGAAAAGCTTAAGGCGAATCACTGCGGTGTCGGAAACTTCTTACGATCGCTGTTGTTTTCGGATTTCCTGATTTTATCAGGAAGGTAGAAATCCGAAAACAAAGGCGAACGCTATCGCTTCTCCAGAACCCTTCCGCCCCCTCCGCTTTCGCCCTTCGCTTCGCACCTATTGCTGCTTACCCCCTTATCCCAACTGATGGGGATAACAGGGGGCGCGGTTGGCGGTTACCACGCCAACCGGCCCTTACGGTCTTAATCTTTAAGCCGGTTATTATTTACCGGCATGAAATAACGGAAGGCGAGCGGGGCGGTAGCGGCGAGGCTGATCCTGCTATTTCCCCTTTTTGAAACAAAATCGAGCCTTGGCGATGATGGTGGAGCAGGGGGAACCAGTGAAGCAAGCCGCGTGGCTTTGCTGCAAGGCTGGCCAGGGCAGCGCAGCTGCAAGGGATGGCTTAGCGCCCGAGCGACAGCAGGCGGAATTGTGGTGGAGGAGCAAAGCGTTCGCCTTTATTCTCAGATAATAACCTTAGTTAAATAGTTCAGATTATCTGAGAATAACAGCGACCGGAATCACAATCCGAATGCCGAGCGGACCGGCGCAGCCGAAGAGGCTTCGAAGCTCCAGCAGAAGGCTTCGCAGCACTAACCAAACAAGCTTCGAAGCCCCACCATTCAACGGTTCGTCATGTCCAGGCTCAAGGCCGCATCTTAATTCGCCCAGTCCCGTTATTTTTTTTCAAATACTATTCCTTAGGAGAGTGTCCCAGTGTCTGAAGCCTACAAAAGCGCCGGCGTCGATATCGCGGCGGGTAATGAAGCAGTCGAACGTATGAAGAAACATGTGAAGCGGACCTTCCGTCCGGAAGTCATGACCGATTTGGGCGGCTTTGGCGGATTGTTTGGCCTGAACAAAGACAAATACGAGGAGCCGGTTCTGGTCTCCGGTACGGATGGCGTCGGCACGAAGCTGAAGCTTGCTTTTGCGATGGATAAACATGATACGATCGGCATCGACGCGGTGGCGATGTGCGTGAACGACATCGTGGTGCAGGGCGCTGAGCCGCTCTTTTTCCTGGATTATCTGGCTTGCGACAAAGTCATTCCATCCAAAATTGAAGCCATCGTGGCGGGCATTGCCGAAGGCTGCTTCCAATCCGGCTGCGCGCTCATCGGCGGCGAAACGGCGGAAATGCCGGGCATGTACGCCGAAGGCGAATACGACATTGCCGGATTTACGGTCGGCGTTGTCGACAAGAGCAAGATCATCAACGGCAGCACGATCAAACCGGGCGATACGGTAATCGGGCTTCCGTCGAGCGGCGTGCACAGCAACGGTTTCTCGCTGGTCCGCAAGCTGCTGCTCGAAGATGCGGGTTACATCCTGCAGGATACGCTGCCTGAGCTGGATGGCGCGAAACTCGGCGACGTACTGCTGGAGCCTACGCGTCTTTACGTCAAACCGGTGCTTTCCCTTGTCGACAAAGTGCGGGTGAAAGGCATGGCGCATATTACGGGCGGCGGATTTATCGAAAATATCCCGCGCGTGCTGCCGGACGGCGTCAATGTCGAAATCGACTACGCTTCCTGGCCGATTCTGCCAGTGTTTAAGCTTTTGCAAGAGAAAGGCCAAGTGTCGAACCGCGATATGTTTACGACGTTTAACATGGGCATCGGCATGGTGATTGTGGTAGCGGAGGAAGACGCGGAAGCGGCGAAAGCGGCCTTGACCGCAGCCGGGGAAACGCCTTATGTGATCGGCCGTGTGACCGAGGGCAGCAAAATCGTGACTTTTACGGGAGCTGAGGTGTAATGTTCCGGGTTGCGGTTTTTGCGTCCGGTCAGGGCAGTAATTTTCAGGCTTTGGCGGATGCAGCGGCGGCAGGAAGGCTTGGCGGGGCGACGGTAGAGCTGCTGGTGTGCGACAAGCCGGAAGCGCCTGTCGTCAAACGGGCCGAAGCCGCTGGCGTGGACACCTTTGTTTTTCGGCCGAAGGAATATGACAGCCGTGAGGCCTATGAAACGGAGATCAAAGCGGAGCTAGAGCGCCGCGGTATCGATCTGATTGTACTCGCCGGTTATATGCGGTTGATTACCCCGGTCCTGGTAGAGTCCTATGCCGGCCGGATGGTGAATATCCATCCTTCGCTGCTGCCGGCTTTTGCCGGAAAAGACGCTATTGGTCAAGCCCTCGATTATGGGGTGAAGCTTACCGGCATTACAGTGCATTTGGTCGACGGAGGCATGGATACCGGGGCGGTAGTGGCCCAGCAGGCCGTTGAAATTACGGCTGAAGACAGCCGCGAATCGCTGGAAGCGAAGATCCATGCGGCAGAAACGAAGCTTTATCCGGAAGTGGTGGCCGCTTTTGCCGAAGGACGTGTAACGGTAGAGGGACGAAAGGTGATCCTGGCCGGACGGGGCTAAGGAAGATTGGTTATTGGTATTGGTATTGTGCCAGGAAAATGGGAAAAACGCCCACTTTGACGAATGGGGTTTCTTGAAAGGGACATTTCGATATTTCCCGAGAAATATTTGCTAATTTTCTGGAATAGAGCACTTGCTGTCAGGCGGCTTCAGACGCCGTCGATTGCTGAAAACAAGCCGGATTACGCAAGGGCGGGAAGCCGGACAACGGGTAGAACTGATGCATCTGATAAATCTTGCAGAATGGCGGGCGAAGCGAATGTGTTTGGCAGTTGGATTACGTCCCCATTAAAACTAAGGAGGTTGTTTCTTTTGAGTATCAAACGTGCGCTGGTCAGCGTGTCTGATAAAGCGGGTATTGTGGAGTTTTGCCGCGAGTTGTCCAATCTGGGCGTGGAAATCATTTCGACAGGCGGTACAAAAAATCTGCTGGCCAAAGAAGGCGTTCCAGTCATCGGCATTTCCGAGGTGACCGGGTTCCCTGAAATTTTGGACGGTCGCGTCAAGACGCTTCACCCTGCCGTTCACAGCGGTTTGCTGGCTGTGCGCGACAGCGCGGAGCATCAGGCTCAAATGAAAGAACTGGGTCTCGATTACATCGACCTGGTTGTCGTGAACCTGTATCCGTTCCAAGAAACGATCGCCAAACCGGATGTCGAATATGAAGACGCCATTGAAAATATCGACATCGGCGGGCCAACCATGCTGCGTTCCGCCGCCAAAAACCACGCTTTCGTCAGCGTTGTCGTCGATTCCGCCGATTATCCGGCCGTCCTGAACGAAATCAAAATCAAAGGCGACACTTCTTTGGAAACGCGCAAACGCCTTGCAGCCAAAGTATTTCGTCATACCGCTTCTTACGATGCGCTGATCTCCGACTATTTGTCGAATGTAACCGGCGATCCGCTGCCTGAACGTTTTACGGTGACTTACGAGAAAATCCAGGACCTGCGCTATGGGGAGAACCCGCACCAGAAAGCCGCTTTTTACAAAAAACCTCTCGCTGCAGCCGACACGTTGACCACGGCGAAACAGCTGCATGGCAAAGAGCTTTCTTATAACAACATCAATGACGCCAACGCGGCTCTGCAAATCGTCAAAGAGTTTGAAGAACCTGCCGTTGTGGCGGTCAAACATATGAACCCTTGCGGCGTCGGCATCGGCGGCAGCGTGCTGGAAGCTTACAAAAAAGCTTACGCGGCTGATCCGACTTCGATCTTTGGCGGTATTGTGGCGGCCAACCGGATCATCGACGGGGATACCGCTTTGCTGCTGAAGGAAATTTTCCTCGAAATCATTCTGGCGCCTGGATTTACGAAGGAAGCGCTGGAGATTTTGACCCAGAAGAAAAACATCCGTCTGCTGGAAGTGGGTTCGCTGAAATCCGGCGAAAACCGCGAAAAAAGCTTCACGATTACTACCATCGACGGCGGTATGATCGTTCAAGAGAGCGACGTTCATTCGATGAACGTTGATGACCTGCAGGTCGTTACCGACCGCAAACCTACCGAAGAAGAGCTGAAGCAGCTGCTGTTCGGCTGGAAAGTGGTCAAACATGTGAAATCCAACGCGATTGTGCTGGCGAATGACAGCATGACTGTCGGCGTAGGCGCAGGGCAGATGAACCGCGTAGGCGCAGCGAAAATTGCCATTGAGCAAGCTGGAGATAAGGCTAAAGGCAGCGTTCTTGCTTCCGACGCTTTTTTCCCGATGGGGGACACGCTGGAGCTCGCCGCTAAAGCGGGCATTACGGCTGTTATTCAGCCCGGCGGCTCCATCAAAGACGAAGAGTCCATCAAAGTGGCTAACGAATACGGCATTGCGATGGTCTTCACCGGCGTGCGTCATTTTAAACACTAAGCGAAGTTTAGATCTGCTTTCATCAGTTCTACAAAACCTAAGGCCCGCCCATGCGGGCCTTATTTAGAATCACGGAACGTATGGAAGCCGTTGAGCGGCCGGATTTTTAAATAATCGAACTTTAGAGAGTTAACAGAACTTTACAGAAGCATAGGAGGGTTACGTCGATGGATATTTTAGTCGTTGGCGGCGGGGGCCGCGAACATGCGATTTGCTGGGCTTTGTCGAAAAGCCCGAAAGCGGACAAGATCTACTGCGCGCCGGGCAATGCAGGCATCGGGCAGATCGCGGAGCTGGTACCGATTCAGGTAAACGAGTTTGAGCGGCTGACGGCTTTTGCGGAGGAAAAAAGGGTCGGCTTGGTAGTGATCGGGCCGGATGATCCGCTGGCGGAAGGGATCGTGGACGTTTTTGAAGCCAAAAACATCCCGGTTTACGGACCGCGCAAAAACGCCGCGCATATCGAAGGCAGCAAAACCTTCATGAAGGACCTGCTCAAGAAATATAACATTCCCACGGCGGCTTACGAAAAATTCGACAATTACGAGGCGGCTTTGGCTTATCTGCGTTCCCAGTCAGTTCCAATCGTTATTAAGGCGGATGGCCTTGCGGCGGGTAAAGGGGTTACGGTTGCTTTTACACGCGAGGAAGCGGAGCAGGCGCTTGCGGATATTATGGTGGACAAGGTGTTCGGCAGCTCCGGCAGCCAGGTGGTGATCGAGGAGTTTATGGAAGGCCAGGAAATGTCGATATTGGCCTTCGTAGATGGGGAAACCGTCCGGCCGATGGCAGCCGCCCAGGACCACAAGCAGGTCTTCGACGGCGATAAAGGGCCGAATACCGGGGGCATGGGGACTTACTCCCCGCTGCCGCATATCGACAACGCCATTATTGAAGAAGCGGTTGAGACGATCATTAAACCGACCGCCAAAGCGATGGTTTCGGAAGGCCGGCCTTTCCGCGGCGTTTTGTTCGCCGGTCTGATGATCACGCCGGGCGGCGTGCCGAAGACGGTCGAGTTTAACGCCCGGTTCGGCGACCCGGAAACCCAGGTCGTGCTGCCACGCCTGAAAAGCGACCTGCTCGACATTTTCCTGGCTTCGCTGAACGGAACACTTGACCAGGTAGAGATCGAGTGGAGCGAAGAGGCGGCGGTCTGCGTCGTGCAGGCTTCGCCGGGATATCCGGCTTCTTATCCGAAAGGCCTGGTCATTTCGGGGCTGGATACGGTCTCCGAAGCCGAGGCTTTGGTGTTCCATGCGGGTACGTCGAGGAACGAAGCCGGAGAATGGCTGACAAGCGGCGGCCGCGTGCTGGGCGTCGTGGGCCGCGGCCGCGACATTGCCGCCGCCAGGGAGCGGGCTTACAAAGCTGCGGAAAAGATCCAATTCGAAGGCAAACATCAACGTTCCGACATTGCGGCTAAAGCTTTGGTTTAAAGCTTTAGCTCTGGCAGGAGCAGGCCGATAGAAGTACGGGGAAATAGGGATGACGGCCAATAGGGTTGAAATAAATACGGAAGCCGCCGGCAGTCTGATTGATCAGACCGCCGGCGGCTTTTCTTTTTGATATGCCAAGACTATTCTTTGGACGTACTCTCTTTCCCTACGGCATCCTCTTTAATTAAGGAGAGAAATAGTTCATGATAATAAATATTTTCACCTTTGCGGCGGGAAACATACGGCTGAATTAAGGCTTCGAAATCCCTCATGAACTGGGCGGCTTCCTCTTCGGTCATGCAGATGGTATTGTGGGTCAGCTGACCGGATGCTTTTTGGGTGCCGTCGATACCACCCAGAAATTTTCGTTTGTTCATCTCGTACATTTCGTTGATCAGCTTCTGGGTTTCGGACAGATAAACCTGCTTTAAAGCAGGTTCGATATCCTGATGTTTCAACCGGATATCCCCCTGGAAGGCTTCGTAGTATTTGGCGATAATACCGTTGATTTCACGGGTCTCAACCACGCTCAAGAGACCGACGCTCTCCATTTTCTTGACATGATAATAGACCTTGGAGGGCACTTCGCCCATGGCATCGGCAACTTCCTTGGCTGTGGAAGGCCGCCCGAGCCTGTTAAAGGTATGAAATATTTTGAGCCGGTAGGGATCGGAATAAACCTTGATCTCCTCCGGTGTTTTTAATTCCAGGGACTTCTTCATCTCGCAGCACCTCAAACTCGCTTTCGCCGCTCATCCATACGCAGCGATCCCGAAATGTCATTCCTTTCATTATATCGGAGGGGCGGGAGGAATACAAAATTTAATCTAGGATAAAAGCGAAACCATCTACTTTCTGGCTTGGTGATTCAGAAGACGAAATATTATACTTGTTTCTTTTATATTAGAGCCGTATTTCTCTATGACTTCTTGAAATATTTGTATGAATTGTTGGTAGGTATCTCCTTGATACTGCATTTGTTCGAGTAAATTTTTATTATTACGTGTCAAGAATTTTCGCTAAATTTTTCCAATGTTACTTTGCCATAGTATACGCCTATTACGATGAGATCGATTGAAGAATCTAACTCACTGAAACTATTGTACGAAATGACTTTAGCGTCAGAACTAACAAATTTAATATCTTGATTGGATGCCGTTCTTTATATCCCCCAAAAAACAAGAGAGGCGATAACCAGTAAGGACAGAATGTCTACAGAAAAATCCTTTTGGATTTCTTCATGAAATGATTAAATTTCTGTATTTTCTCCTATTCAATATTTCTCAATTTAAAGAGGGATATTACTCAAATTAAAAACTAAAAAAATAAAAAAAAGGTTTATTTACTAAATGTTGGTTTTTTGTTATTATAATTAAGTAATTAAAAAGCAAGGAAAAAGGTGGTAAAGATGTTTAAAAAAACTATTTTATTGGCGTTATTGTTATTGGTAATAAGCGGGTGCTCAAATAAAGAATATACACAGCAATATTTAAGTAAGGAAGCGCAGTTTAATCTTGTGGTTTTTGTTCAATCGGACTTTGAAGAAAATAAACGTAATATTTATGATAGGATTTTGTCTGAGAATTGGGTTTTTGATCATCCAGCAGTATACGATGTAACTACTGAGGAAGGGAAAAAAAGAGCCAAAGAATTAAAGCTTAGCAGTTACCCTTCTTATTTATTGTTTGATAAGGAGAAATTAATAGCCAAAGAGAATAATCTGAATGCGATTCTTCAAAAAGTATTAGAATATCGTCTAAATTGATGATTGAAGAGCTGGCCAGCTTTCAATATATATAAAAATTAATTGGGAGGAATTAACTTGAACCAGAAGTTAAAAAAAATTAGTTGCTTTTTACTCCTAAGTTCACTAACAATCTTGCCACTCTCCGTTAATGCTGCTTCAGATGATGCTAATATTACCGCAGAACTTTATTCTAGCCATGTACTGGACATTCAAAATTCAAATATTGACCCTGTAGGACATATTGTTAAATATGATCCCTCTATTAATGTTAAGCCTTTAATCGCGGCTAGGACCTCTAGTCGTTTCAAAAAACTTTCTGAAGATGAAGTTCAAAGGAAACTAGCAAGTGACAGTGAGTACTTGTCAAGAGTAGCTGCGGGATTAGAAGAAAAGAATACTAGTGAGTATTTTTCTTTTTTGGAAAATAACGGTCTTGTCGAATACGAGCCAGGAACAACAAGTAGCTTTAGTATTCAATCAAGTAGTCAAGATTTTTCCATTAACGCTCCATTAATTTTTTATAATTCCTCAACAAGAACTTGGGAGATTTATGGAGGGTTTAATTACGTAAATGATGTTGCTTGGGTACTTGATGGTTATGACACAAATCATAATATCGGTGGTGAAGATGCTTTAGGTATTAGTTTAAGTAATGGTGCTAACGGTGCAGGGGTAGTTTCTGGAAGTCATTTGGAGGCATTTTATCACGATAATCCTACCCTTCCTAGTACAGGATTTGATGGACAAACATCGTTTACAGTGAATGGCAGAGATGCCTCGATAGATTCTAGTAAAGGAGCTGTCTATAGAGGACAGGATAGAATTACGACCTTGGGAAATGGACAAGTTAATAACTTTGGAGCTGGTACAGCAGTAGTATATTATGACAGTAAATTTGAGCAGGCAACCGGCCATGTCAAAACAGTCTATAATCATACTTGGGCAACTGCAAAGATACAAAGTATAACCTACACAGCTCCTTTTGGTGTTACAATTAATGCTTCGAAGTCAAACGAATCAACCGGTACTTTAGCAAGTACAGATGTTGCCTACTAATTATAAATCTTAATTAGATAAGCATGAACCTTTTATAACAAGTTGAATTATACCTATAAGAAAGCACTTAAAAAGTGGTTCTTATGAACTGTACCCTTTGTCAAGGACACTTGTAAAAAAAGGGACTTGTGGTTTTAAGCCGCAGATAAAAGATGATTCCTGTACTGTACAGGAGTCATCTTTTTACGTCCCCATTGATATCTGTG
>NZ_JBZCMS010000020.1:0-50028 GCF_058267595.1 Paenibacillus mobilis | reverse complement strand
ATCATGTTTGGTGGCGATGGCGGAGGGGTTCCACACGTACCCATCCCGAACACGACCGTTAAGCCCTCCAGCGCCGATGGTACTTGGACCGCAGGGTCCTGGGAGAGTAGGATGCCGCCAAGCAACTTAAACACCATCTCTTATGAGATGGTGTTTTTTTGTGTACAACGGAGCTTTTTTTGTATATATCTAAGTTACTTGATGTTTAACCTAAGAAAATAAATTTCGGCTACATAGATATTTTAATGAGTGTTTTTATTTGCCCGTATCTTTTCGGGAATCATTTCCGTTTAAGTGATTGAATTGACAATTCGTAAGGAGGCAAAACAATGGGAGAATCGTTTGAAATCCAAAGCAATGGTGGCGAACATGCCTGGGAGGACGATTTTTCCGAATGGGTAGGGGCCCATCATCAAGCCCTGGCGCTTTATTGCCGTTATTTGACGGGATCGGATTGGGAAGGACAGGACCTGCTTCAGGAGACGTGGATGAAGGTTTGGATGGCCAAGAAACAGCAGAGCAGGCTGCGGGTGAATCGAACCTACCTTCGCCGTACGGCTTATCATGCTTGGATCGATCGGTGCAGGAAGTGGGATGCTCAATCAGATTTGGGACATTTGGACCTCCTGCTCAATGATCTTGCACAGCCGGAAGGGATTGACGCGGCAGCTATGTATGCCGCATTTGAAAATATGATCAAACATCTGACGGTCAGCCAGAGGGCGGCCTTAATGCTGATGGATATCTACAAGTATACCGCTGAGGAAGCGGCGGAGATTTTGCAAACCACGGAAGGAGCAGTGAAAGCCTCCCTTCACCGGGCAAGACAAAATCTAAAACGGCTGAATAAAAAACGTGCACAGCCAAAAAACGACTATAAACCTAAGGACCAAATAGAAGAAGCGGATTCTGGCCGCAACCTGCAGGCAGCTGCTGATGCAGATGCCATAACTGTTGGTGCTTATATGGAAGCGTTTAAATCACATGACATTGCGGCATTAACGGCTCTATTTAACGGAGAGGGGCTGCAGAGAACGGCCCCTGTCATGCGGAAGAATATTGAAGTGGTCAAACGGGAATTTGAAGCGGCTAATCATATGGAAGCCAAAGCCAATGAGCAGGAACTTCCGATAGTGCTTAGGAAGGATATACGGACAAACCGCATAATGAACAATACGGAAACAAGTTTCCTGCTGGCCGCCTGAGTTTCGATCGGGAGAAGGTTAATACGTAAAACGTAAGCGTTACGTTACGTTATACCAAGCGGATCAATTTTTCGAAAAAAGAGGAGGTTACTTACCATGAGCAATTTCATTCCTTACGTGATTGAACAATCCAGCCGGGGCGAACGTTCTTACGACATTTACTCGAGGCTGTTGAAGGATCGGATTGTATTTTTAGGGTCGGCCGTGGATGATCAGACGGCTAACAGCCTGATTGCCCAGCTTTTGTTCCTGGAGGCCGAGGATCCGGAGAAGGATATTTTTTTCTACATTAACAGTCCTGGAGGATCCACTTCGGCCGGGTTTGCCATTTATGATGCGATGCAGCATGTGAAACCGGACGTTCAGACGATTTGTATGGGGATGGCCGCCTCCTTTGCCGCCATTTTACTATTAGCGGGAGCTAAAGGAAAAAGATTTGCCCTGCCGAACAGCGAAATCATGATTCATCAGCCGCATGGCGGTGCTCAAGGGCAGGCCAGCGATATTGAAATCAGCGCCAGACGGATTATCCGGATCAGACAGAAGCTGAATGAGATCGCAGCCGAGCGGACGGGTCAGCCTTTGGAGCGGATTGAAAAGGACATGGACCGCGATTTCTTTTTCACGGCAGAAGAAGCGAAGGATTACGGGATTATCGATAAGGTGATTTACAGCAGCCAGCATTGAACGAGCGGAGCAAATGAATTAGCATGATCTGTATGAAGAGGCTTAATCCGGTATGGGTGAAGGCTTCTTTTTTTGCATATAATGTTAAAATGTCCTCGTGAAAAAGACAGCCGTGTGCTTGCGGTGTGCTTTGTTTTTTGCCTTTTTACGAGCCTTGACAGCCTATAGTGCCTTTGCTAAGATTGCAATAATATATTTTTGCGCAGGTGCCGCCTTGGTCTTATCATATAAGGAAATTCGGCTGTAGAGTACGAAATCAGAGGGATAAAATAAGGAGGATATTTGAGGTGTGGGAGAACAAGTTTGCTAAAGAGGGTTTAACGTTTGATGATGTATTGCTGATTCCGCGTAAGTCGGTAACATTGCCTAAAGAGGTGAGTGTGTCCACGCAGCTCAGCAGCGGGGTTAAGCTGAACATTCCGCTCATCAGTGCAGGGATGGATACGGTAACGGAAGCCGCGTTGGCGATTGCGATTGCACGTGAAGGCGGTATCGGTATTATTCACAAGAACATGACAATTGAACAGCAGGCGGAAGAAGTGGACCGGGTTAAACGTTCCGAAAGCGGCGTTATTACAAACCCGTTTTATTTGACTCCTGATCATCTGGTTTCCGATGCGGAACGCGTGATGGGCAAATTCCGGATTTCCGGCGTGCCGATCGTAGATGAGCAGCAGAAGCTGGTAGGCATTCTTACAAACCGTGACCTTCGCTTCATTCATGATTACAGCATCAAGATTAGCGAAGTGATGACGAAAGAGAATCTGGTGACAGCTCCGGTTGGGACAACCCTACAGGAAGCGGAGATCCTTTTGCAGCAGCACAAAATTGAGAAACTTCCGCTCGTGGACAGCAACAATGTCCTTAAAGGTCTTATCACCATTAAAGATATCGAGAAAGCCATTCAATTCCCTAACGCTGCAAAAGATGCACAGGGCCGTCTGTTAGTCGGTGCTGCTATTGGCATTTCCAAAGATACCTTCGAACGTACGGAGGCGCTGGTGAATGCTGGCGTTGACCTCATTACCGTCGACTCTGCACACGGACATCATATCAATATCATTGATGCAGTGAGAAGCCTGCGCGAGCGTTATCCTGACCTGACCATCATGGCCGGCAACGTAGCGACTGGCGACGCAACCCGCGAGCTGATCGAAGCCGGCGCTTCGATCGTTAAAGTCGGGATCGGTCCCGGTTCGATTTGTACAACCCGCGTTATCGCAGGGATCGGCGTACCGCAAATTACGGCGGTTTACGATTGTGCGACCGTGGCCCGTGAGTATGGCGTACCGATTGTCGCTGACGGCGGCATCAAATACTCCGGTGAGATCACAAAAGCCCTTGCTGCCGGCGCACATGCCGTTATGCTCGGAAGCTTGTTCGCCGGTACGGATGAAAGCCCGGGCGAATCGGAAATTTACCAAGGCCGTAAGTACAAGGTTTATCGCGGCATGGGTTCCCTCGGCGCTATGAAGCAGGGCAGTAAAGACCGCTACTTCCAGGACGATGACAAGAAGCTCGTTCCCGAAGGCATCGAAGGCCGGGTAGCTTACAAAGGTCCTTTGTCTGATACGATTCATCAGCTGATCGGCGGTTTGCGTTCCGGTATGGGATACTGCGGAACCAAAACGCTGGAAGAGCTGCGCAATGATACGGAATTTGTCCGGATTACAGGCGCTGGTCTCCGTGAGAGCCATCCGCATGACGTTCAAATTACGAAAGAAGCTCCAAACTATTCTCTGTAATACAGATGAATTGGAAATAACTGCTAGGGCAGACCAGGCATAGAACGCCTGGTCTGTCTTTTTTTTGCTGTATGGCCTATGATAGAATAGAAAACAGTTCAAAAGAGAAGATGAAGGGAGTTAATGTTTTGAAATCAACGGAAACCAAGCATAAATGGGCAAAACAGCGTAATTTTAAGAGAGCCGTTGCTACTATTCTATTAATTCAGATGCTGACTGCTGCTCCTACGGCGATTTGGGCTGAAGGCGCAGATGCAAATACATCCGCTACGAATGCCACTGCAACAAATACGTCTGCTGCCAATACGGCGGCTACGCCTGCTGCAAATAATGCGGCTGAAATCGTAATGCCGGCTGTTCCGGATCTAGACGTGAAGTCCGCGGTTTTGCTTGAACCGACTACCGGACAAGTCTTGTACTCATACAACAGTGAAGATGCGCTTCCCCCTGCGAGCATGACCAAGATGATGACCGAATACATCGTGGCCGAGCAGGTGAAGGAAGGCAAGATCAAATGGGACGATGTAGTTACTATTAAAGAAAATGCGGCTAAGCAAATCGGTTCGCGAGTATTTTTGGCCGAGGGAGAACAATATACAGTTAAACAGCTTTACATTGCTATGGCGGTTGGCTCCGCAAATGACGCTACGGTGGCTTTGGCCGAACTGGTGGGCGGAACGGAACTAAACTTCGTGAAGATGATGAATGATGAAGCGAAGCGCATGGGACTGCCAACGGCTTATTATGCGAACTCAACGGGTCTCAACATTGCCGATATGCCGGAAGGGTACCGGCCTGACAGCGACAAAGAAACCGTGATGTCGGCTATGGATGCGGCTATCCTGGCCAAATATATTGTGGAAGATCATCCGGACTTCTCCGATTTTACAACCATTCCGTCCTACAAGCTTCGTGAGCGGGACAAGGATCCTATCATCAACTACGACTGGATGCTGCCTGCCAACGCTTCGAATACATATCTGAAGCAGTTTGCTTATCCGGGGCTGGATGGCATGAAGACAGGGCATACGAATGCTGCCGGGCAGTGTTTTACAGGTACGGCAGTTCGCAACGGAGTACGTCTGATCAGCGTGGTTATGGGTGCGGATACGGAAGCCCACCGCTTTACAGAAACAGCCAAGCTGCTGGATTACGGCTTTAACAATTTTGAAATCAAAAAGGTGAGCCAGGCCAAATCGACCGTGGCTTCTGCGGAAACCGTCAGCGTAAAGAAAGGCAAACAAACCTCCGTGCCGCTCGTGACGGATCAGGATGTGGATTTTGTCCTTCCTAAAGACGCTGATCCGAAGGGAGCAAGCGTTACGGTCAAACTGACCAACCAGGAACTTATGGCTCCTGTAAAAAGCGGAACAAAAGTCGGCACGGCCACTTATTCTTATAAAGTAAAAGGCTCGGACACGCCGATTGAAAAAACGGTGAATCTGGTAACTGCCCAAGACGTGGACAAAGCCGGCTGGTTTAAGCTTTTAATGCGGGCGACCGGCGATTTCTTCCACGATTTGTTTGGAAGCATCAAAAATTTGTTTTAACCTTATGAAAATCGGGTAAATCCGAGTTCCATGATTGTATATTGGGTCTGTTTCATGTAAAATTTAAAGTTAGATTAAAGGATGGAATTTTTTACTTTCGGCGGTTCGTTAGGGCTCTAAGAGAGTAAATGATCTATACAACGGGAGGTCAATTATGGAGACAGGAACATCTAGAGTTAAAAGAGGCATGGCTGAAATGCAAAAAGGCGGCGTCATCATGGACGTCATGAACGCAGAGCAGGCTAAGATTGCCGAAGCCGCAGGAGCTACTGCGGTTATGGCATTGGAACGCGTACCTTCCGACATTCGTGCGGCAGGCGGCGTAGCCCGTATGGCTGACCCTACGATTGTTGAAGAAGTGATGAAAGTCGTGAGCATTCCGGTTATGGCGAAAGCCCGTATCGGTCACTACGTCGAAGCCAAAGTGCTGGAATCCCTTGGCGTGGATTACCTCGACGAAAGCGAAGTTTTGACACCGGCCGACGAAGTTTTCCATATCGACAAACATGAGTTTACGGTTCCGTTCGTATGCGGCGCTAAAGATTTGGGCGAAGCGCTTCGCCGGATCGGTGAAGGAGCTTCCATGATCCGTACAAAAGGCGAGCCGGGAACAGGCAACATCGTAGAAGCTGTACGCCACATGCGTTTGATCAACAGCCAAATCCGCAAAGTGCAGAACATGTCGAAAGACGAGCTTTATGCGGAAGCCAAAAATCTTGGCGTGGCTTACAATCTGCTGCTTGAAGTCCACGAAAACGGCAAACTGCCGGTCGTTAACTTTGCGGCAGGCGGGGTAGCTACACCGGCTGACGCGGCTTTGATGATGCATTTGGGAGCTGACGGCGTGTTTGTAGGCTCGGGTATTTTTAAATCGGACAGCCCTGAGAAGTTTGCTCGTGCTATCGTAGAAGCCACTACGCATTACACGGATTACAAACTGATTGCCGAGGTATCCAAAAACTTGGGCACACCGATGAAAGGCATCGAAATTTCCACGCTGGCTGCTAACGAACGTATGTCCCAGCGCGGCTGGTAATCCATTTGAATGGGATGGGCAACAACCATCCATAACGGATAAATGGCTGTTTTTCAGAGAGAAAGAAGGAACCGTTCATGAAGATAGGAGTATTGGCGCTGCAGGGCGCTGTTGCGGAACATATACGAAGCATTGAATGGGCTGGTGCCGAAGGCGTCGCCGTTAAACGGGTCGATCAGCTGGATGAGCTTGACGGTTTGATTATCCCTGGGGGCGAAAGCACTACGATCGGCAAGCTGATGCGCAAGTATGGCTTTATCGATGCCATTCGTCAATTTGCGAGCGAAGGCAAGGCGTTGTTCGGCACTTGCGCCGGGCTGATTGTATTAGCTAAGTCGATTGAAGGCGGCGAAGAGCCGCACCTGGGACTGATGGACATTACGGTTTCCCGTAATGCATTCGGACGTCAGCGGGAAAGCTTCGAAACCGACCTGGATGTAAAAGGGATCGACAATCCTGTGCGGGCCGTTTTTATCCGTGCCCCTTTGATTACGAAAACGGAAGCCGGCGTTGAGGTGCTTTCCACGTATAAGGACGAAATCGTGACGGCCAGACAAGGAAAGCTGCTCGTAAGTTCTTTTCATCCGGAGCTGACCGATGATTTTTCTTTGCACAAATATTTTCTCGATATGATAAATGGCGGGTAATTTCGGCCTGAAGAGGTTAAGAATGGGCCCGTGATGTGAAAAATAGAGGGGCGGGGGCAATTCCGCTCCTTTTGCCTTGATTTTTTTAGATTATGGAAATGCCATCACGATAGACGGTTTTCTATTTTATGCCTATGGTTCTGATTTAGGAGGGTAACCCATGTTGGATGTCAAAATTTTGCGTAATGATTACGCCCGCGTAGAAGCCGCGCTTAAAGCAAGAGGCAAGTCGCTGGATTTGATCGCTGATTTTCCCAAGCTGGACGAAAAACGCCGCGAGCTGCTGCAGGAAAGCGAACAGCTGAAGAACCGCCGCAACGTGGTTTCCGCTGAAGTGGCCAAGCTGAAGAAAGCCAAAGAAAATGCAGACGAAATGATTGCCGAAATGCGCCAGGTCGGCGATCGGATTAAAGAGCTGGACGAAGAGGTCCGCGTGCTTGAAGAGCAGATCCAGCAGCTGACAATGAGCATTCCTAACATTCCCAGTGACAGCGTTCCGGTAGGCGCTTCGGAAGAGGATAATGTCGAGATTCGTCGCTGGAGCGAGCCGCGTGAGTTTTCTTTTACGCCTAAAGCGCACTGGGACGTGGCTGTCGACCTTGGAATCCTCGATTTTGAAGCCGGGGCCAAGGTGACCGGTTCCCGGTTTACTTTTTATAAAGGGCTTGGGGCACGTCTGGAGCGTGCGCTGATCAGCTTTATGATGGACCTGCATAGCAACGAGCACGGCTATGAAGAGATTTTGCCGCCGTACATCGTCAACCGCGACAGCCTGTATGGAACCGGACAGCTGCCGAAGTTTGAAGAGGATTTGTTCAAATTGAAGGACAGCGAGTATTACCTGATCCCGACGGCTGAAGTTCCGGTAACCAACTATCATCGCGATGAAATTTTGGATGGTACCGATTTGCCTCGCTATTATGTGGCCTACAGTTCCTGCTTCCGTTCCGAGGCAGGTGCGGCCGGACGGGATACCCGCGGTTTGATCCGTCAGCACCAGTTCAACAAAGTGGAATTGATCAAACTTGTTCACCCTGACAGCTCTTACGAGGAGCTTGAAAAAATGACGGCCAACGCCGAACGCGTGCTGCAGCTGCTGAACCTTCCCTACCGCGTTTTGAGCTTGTGTACCGGAGATATGGGCTTCACGGCCGCCAAGACTTATGACTTGGAAGTGTGGCTGCCTGAAAGCGGCATGTACCGCGAGATTTCTTCCTGCTCCAACGTGGAGGATTTCCAGGCCCGCCGCGCGAGCATCCGTTTCCGTCCGGAGCCTAAGGCAAAACCGGAGTTTGTGCATACGCTGAACGGTTCCGGTTTGGCCGTTGGACGCACGGTTGCCGCCATTCTGGAGAACTACCAGCAGGAAGACGGCAGCGTGGAAATTCCGGAGGTGCTGCGTCCTTATATGGGCGGCGTTACCCGTATCACGAAGAAGAATTAACTTGCTGATGACTTGAAAATATGATAAAATCTAATTCGTTACGTTGTTATTTAACGTCGATGACGATTTTATTTGGAGAGATACCGAAGCGGTCATAACGGGGCGGTCTTGAAAACCGTTAGGGTGCAAGCCCACGTGGGTTCGAATCCCACTCTCTCCGCCATACATACAGCTGATAGCCGTGGTTCCCTTTCGGGACCGCGGTTTTTTGATCTGAATATAAAATCCTTCTTCTTCGCATGTTAGTAAGGAAGATGCGCGAAGCTCAGCATTCGAGAGGAGGGGAAACGAATGAGCAAACCGAAAAGCATGCCGGTTCCCGGCGTACAGCCGAAACAGGAGCGCCGCAAAGGGAACGGCGGACCCGAACCGCTTTCCGGATCCAAGAAGGTGAAAAACCGGAACCACGTGGATCATAACAATCCGGAGGGCTAGGCCGTTTTAGGTGAAGCTGTGTTATGCTCCGGAGACCTGTGCAATTTGGAGCGAGACCGGAGACATAGGTCGGCGGGAAAATCAAAGAAAAAGGTCGGACTTAGGTCTGACCTTTTTTGTTTTTTTATGCAAAGAAATTTATACTTAATGGTTCCATCTTCCTATCTTTGCGGTTTTAGGGGGTTAGGACTCAAAAAAACAGGAAACTTAAACCGATAAGAGAGTTAGAACGGTGGAATTGACTTTCTAATTAACCGCCGTTTTAAAAAAATAAAAAAGGAGAGAAGAAATGAACAAGTTGTTAAAAGCAACGGGCAAGACCGGTGCCTTTTGGACACGTGTTATTACGGCCTTGCTTCTGTTAGTCGGCAGCGTTCCGTCTTTGTCCGCTATGACTGCGCATGCGGCGGCGGATGCGGGAGATTACCTGCTGTCCCTCAACCGGCCTGTTTACGCCTCGTCATCGCTTGGCGGCAATATCCCGAATTTGGCCGTGGACGGTGATACGAACAGCCGCTGGGAAAGTGAATGGCAAAAGGATCCGCAGTGGATTTATGTGGATCTGGGCGCTAGCGCAACCCTCAGCAAGGTAACCGTGAATTGGGAAAACGCCTATTCCAGCGCGTACACCATTCAGACTTCTGATGATGAACTTCATTGGAGCGATATTTCCCCGGTCATTCATGGGAAAGCCGGTGAAGTAAGCACAGACGTATCCGGTACCGGACGTTATGTCCGTCTCTACAGTACGGAACGGGCGCAACAGGCTTACGGGGTTTCCATTTTCGAATTCAGCATTTATGGAACCGGCGGCGTTGGCGGGCCTCCGAAACCAGCCGCTCCAAATCTGGCTTTGAACAAGGATGTAGCCGCATCTTCTTTGGAGATCGACGAACCCAGCAGATCGGCTGAAGACAAAGCTAACATGGAAGAAAGAAACTACCTGGCTAAAAATGTTACCGACGGAGATCCAAACACACGTTGGTCTTCCATCTACAAAGATAATGAATGGATCTATGTGGACCTGGGACAGGAAAGCGAAATCGGCAGCGTAGCGTTCAACTGGGAAAACGCCTTTGGACGGGCTTACGACATTCAGGTGTCGGACGACGCCAAAAACTGGACCACGATCTATCGTCAGCTGAACGGCAACGGCGGCAAGGAAACCATTCCGGTGTACGCCAAAACCCGTTATGTAAAAATGGCCGGCATTGCGCGCGGAACCACAAACGGTTTTTCGTTGTTCGAGTTTGAAGTGCATGCCTACCGTGACGGCGATCCGAAGCCGACCTATGATATTCCAGCTATTCCGACTGCCTCTGCGGTTCAAGTAGGAGCAGGAAGCTACGAGATTAATGATATTACACAACTAGAACCTAAGAACCCTACATATCGAACCTCAAACATTGATACACCTATTCCGTCTAACGACTGGTGGCAATCTATCCTGATCTCCAATCTTGGCGATGGCAACAGCTTGGTAACTCTGCCGCTCAAGAACTGGTACACGAAACAGGGACTTGCGATTTTGAACCCTGGCGCCGGTTTCGCTCATGGCGATTCCATCGATGCCGACGGGGATCCGGATCTGTATCTGTCCAGCAACAATATCAATCCTGCGAACATAGAAACAAAAATTTCGGGTTATGGCGACTATTCGGCCAGCGTGATCCTCAGCGATGACGATACGGCGAAAATGAGCACCACCTTTGTAAAAGGATCGCCTTTCATTTACAATACGTACGAAAATCCGGATGCCGTAATTGTTCAATCGCCGGTCATCACCCGTTTGTTTGACGATAACAACAATCCGGTGCTGGTTAACGACGGCGACGTCTATACGGCGGATCACATCGGCCTGGAAGTAACCAACAAGGACAAAGCGCCTACGCCGCAAACCTTCGTTCGCGATTACGGCATCTTTGCTCCTGAAGGCACCACTTTCATGAAGCTTGGCAATACCATCAAGATCAAGCTGGGCTCCGGTGAAAATTACCTGTCCCTCGCGGCGCTCCCTTCCGCGTCCGAGCTGGGTGAATTTTATCAGCATGCCTATGCTTTTGTTACGGATACAAGAGTGGACTATAACTTCGACGAGCAAGCTTCGCTTGTAACTACAAACTTCACGACTTCTACCGAAGTGAAACGTCCCGGTTTTTCGGCTGACACTATTATGACGTTGTTTCCGCATCAGTGGAAAATCTCGAACACGCCGCTTACCGATCTTAGCTATCCATCCATCCGCGGCACTCTTAAAGTAAGAATGGGCAATACGTTTACGACATCGGACCGTTTTAACGGCATAGTTCCACAATTCGTCGAACCCAACGATCCGACTTATTCTCGTGCCCAATTGGTAGCTTACCTGGATCAGTTGGATGCGGATCTGGCCAATGGCTTTATGGTCGAGGATCCTTACTGGCAGGGTAAAAAGCTGCATCCGCTCGCTTTGGCGGTGCTGATCAGCGACCAGCTTGGGGACACCGAGCGCAGAGACCAGTATTTGAAGGATTTAAAAACCATTCTGACGGACTGGTATACTTATTCGCCTGAAGAAAAACTGCATTCTTATTATTTCCACTACTCCGAATATTGGGGTTCTCTGATGTCTTATGCGACCGGTTTCGGAATCAACACCGGTCTGACCGACCACCATTTCACGTACGGATACTACATCTTTGCTTCGGCGGTCCTTGCGAGCTACGACAAAGAATTCCTGCATGATTACGGCGGTATGGTCGAAACCCTGATCCGGGATTACGCTAATCCGAACAGGGATGACAGCCAATTCCCATGGTTCCGCAACTTTGACCCTTATGAAGGCCATTCCTGGGCCGGCGGTTATGCAGATAACCACAGCGGCAACAACCAGGAAGCAGCCGGCGAAGCTTTGTTCAGCTGGGTCGGTGAATATATGTGGGGCATGGTAACGGGCAACAATACGTACCGCGATGCCGGTATTTGGGGATTTACAACGGAAGAAAAAGCAGTCGAGCAATACTGGTTTAACTATGACGGCGACAACTGGGTGGAAGGCTACAACCATGCCACCGCAGGCCAGGTATACGGCAGTGCGACGGCTTTTGCTACCTACTTCTCCGGTGAGCCGGAAAATGTTTACGGCATTCACTGGCTTCCGCCTGCTGAATGGATGACTTATTACGGTCGCCAGCCTGAGAAAGCAGCCGCTTTGTACCAAGGTTTGGTCAAAGATATGAACGGCAAACCGCTGGGAGGCTGGTCTCATATTATCTGGCCATTCGAATCGATCAGCGATCCGAACGCCGTGCTGAGCAAGTGGGATACCACAAACATGCAGCAAAACGAAACCTATAATGCTTACTGGTTTGTACACAGCATGGAATCGCTTGGCGAGCGGAGCCCTGATATTTGGGCTGACGATCCGGCGGTAACCGTGTATAACAAAGACGGCGTGTACACGGCGCAAATTTGGAATCCTTCGGAAAGCGCCAAAACAATTCATTTCTTCAATAAAGACGGTGCCTTGGGTTCCGCAACGGTATATGCGAATGCACTGGTTTCGGTAAATCCGATGAAAAATACCGTTCTTGACGGTCCGGATCCGTCGAAAGGCATCAAATATCTGGATCGTTCCGACTGGACGATTACGGCCTCCAAAACCGGAGAACCTGTAGAGCACCTGACCGACAATGATTTGTCGACGCGCTGGTCCACCAGCAAAACGCAGGAAACCGGCGACTGGCTGCAAATCGATTTGGGCTCCGAGCAGTCTTTCGATACGCTGTTCATGAACTCGGGCGGCAACTGGAACGATTACGCCCATGGTTATGAAGTTTATGTATCCAAAGATGGACAGGATTGGGGCGAGCCTGTAGCGAGCGGTAACGGAAGCTCGCCAAGTATTGCCGTATCCTTCCCGGCCTTGCAGACGGCTCAATTTATCAAAATCGTCCTGACCGAACCTAATGACAGCTGGTGGTCGATTTCCGAAATCAAGCTGGCCCAGTTCGGCGCATCTTCGGCTGAGGCCCCTACGGGTAACGACGACAGCGCCCTGGACGACCGTTCCGGATGGACGGTGACGGCTTCCTCCACGCAAGGCGGCGATATCACCGCCAACATGCTGGATGGGGACGGCAATACGCTTTGGACAAATGGGCGTACCCAGGCCAACGGACAATGGGTGCAAGTGGATTTAGGCAGTGATCAAAGCTTTGATACGGTTACTCTGAATCCCGGCAACTCCGCAAACGATTATCCGCGCGGTTATAAGCTGTTTGTTTCCGAAGACGGAGAGAACTGGGGACCGGCGGTAACCGGAGGGAAAGGCGAACCGGGAACGATGTCGATTACTTTCCCTGTGCAGCATGCCCGGTTTATCCGCATCCTGCAAACGGGAGAAGCCGATAAATGGTGGTCGGTTGCCGAGCTCAACGTTCATAATTACGGCAATGGCAAACAAAAACCGCTTGAGCCTAACGGCTGGACTGCAGAGGCTTCTTCTACGGCAGGAGGCGAAAGCGCTCAGGCGATGCTGGATGGAAATCCGGATACCCGATGGTCAAGTGGCAGCGAACAGCAAAACGGCGACTTTGTCGTTCTTGATTTGGGTACTGAAGAAACCTTCGATCAGATCGCCATGGACAGCGGCCATAGCCATGACGACTACGCCAAAGGCTACGAGGTTTACGTTTCCCACGACGGCGAGAACTGGGGCAGCCCGGTTGCTTCCGGCGATGGCAAGGGGCCGCAGGTAACGGCGGCGTTCCCGCTGCAGACCGCCCGTTATGTGAAGATCATGCAAACGGGATCGGACTCACATTGGTGGTCGATCTCCGAGCTGCGTCTTTTTACGGCCGATCCTACTCCGTATCTTCCGGACGATGAGGGTGAACCTGAACCTATGGCGCTTGATCGCACGGACTGGACCGTAACGTCTTCGACTTATGACGACGGTTCTTCCCTGAAAAGTTTGATCGACGGGGATCTGGGTTCCCGGTGGACAACAGGAACGGGGCAAGCTCCGGATCAGTGGATCCAGCTTGATCTGGGCGACCTCAAGAGCTTTAACGCATTAACGATGGATTCTGCCGGGAGCAGCAATGACTATGCCCGCGGATATCAAATTCTGATTTCCGAGGACGGGGAGAACTGGTCGAAGCTTGCCGAGAATGAAGGTACCTCCGCTTATATTAAGGAAACCTTCCCGGCTCAAAAAGCCCGGTATGTGAAGATCGTCCAAACGGAGGATACCCCATCCTGGTGGTGGTCCATTTCCGAGCTTAACCTTTATAACTAAAGCAGCAAAAACCAATTAACCTTTCTTTAAAAGCATCACTAACCCACATCCCTATAATTTAAGTAAGAAGCTGCTTCGAGAGTCTTTGGGCTTTCGGGCAGCTTCTTTTTCCCAAGAAGGGCAAGGGAATAATTTTATTTGAAGAGATGTTAAGCAAGTTAACAGCAGACACACGGGCGAATTAATGTCATAATAAAAGAATAGAGATCAATGTAAGCATCAAGTCATCATTGCTCAATTCGAGCACAGAAACGGAGTTGAGATCTACACTTTTAGGAAAAGGGGTGTAAATATATGTTCCATTTAGCTGGCGGCGAACAAGGCCTGCAGTCGGCTCCGCTTCCTCCGAAGCAGCATAACAGGCGTTCGATTGCGAATATTTTGCTCAGATGCCTTTCGATCGTGATTGGGGGAGTTGTTTATGCCGTAGCGCTAGAGCTCTTTCTGGTTCCAAACAATATTACGGACGGGGGCATTACGGGGATTGCGGTGATTGTGGCCCACCTCAGCGGCTGGCCCTTGGGTTTATTCCTGTTCCTTCTGAACCTGCCGTTCCTGCTTATTGGATATAGGCAGATAGGTAAAACCTTTGCTTTATCCACCTTGCTGGGCATTACCGTGATGTCGGTGGTTACCGTTCTGCTGCATCATGTGGATGGGGTGGTCACGGATACGCTGCTGGCTTTCGTATTCGGCGGCATGCTGCTCGGCTTGGGCTCGGGGATTGCGATCCGGTTTGGCGGATCACTCGACGGGACGGAGATTATTGCGATTTTGCTTGCGAAAAAGCTGCCTTTTTCCGTCGGCGAAATCATTATGTTTTTTAACCTTTTTATTCTTGGAAGCACGGGTTTCGTCTTTAACTGGAATTCCGCGTTGTTCTCTATACTAGCTTATTATATTGCTTCCAAAGCAATCGATATTACAGTGGATGGTTTAAACGAATCGAAGTCGGTATGGATCATCAGCGACCGTATCCAGGACATTGGCGACGCCATTCTAAGCAGGCTTGGACGCGGGGTTACTTACTTATCCGGCGAGGGTGGTTTTTCGGGAGATCCCAAACGTGTGATCTTTTGTGTCATTACCCGCCTCGAAGAGGCTAAGCTTAAAGAAATTGTGAATCATTTTGATGAAAATGCCTTTCTGGCTGTCGGCAATATTCATGACGTCAAGGGCGGGCGGTTTAAGAAACGGGATATCCACTAACGGTCCTGTTTGGGAAGAACGCCTTGCCGATGGGGCAGGACGGAACGTATCTGCGTGACATAGGAATATAGAATATAGAATATAGGTTGGTTAGATCCTCTGCCTCTTATATTTTGGAAAAAGAGCCCGCACCGGTTTCCCGGTGCGGGCTCTTAGGTTTGCTCCGTATTGTTATTTCCGGCGCAGACGACGGAAAAAATCGCTCAGGAGGGAGCTGCACTCCTCCTGCAGCACATTCGCGACCACTTCCGTCCGGTGGTTGAAGCGGGGCTCCTGCAGCAGGTTCATCAAGGTGCCTGCGCAGCCGGCCTTCGGGTCGGTCGTCCCGTAGACGACTGCCGGGAGCCTGCACTGGACGATGGCACCGGCACACATGGGACAAGGCTCAAGGGTTACATAGAGTCTGCAGTCCAGCAGACGCCAGGCGCCGAGCAGCTCGCTGGCCTGGCGGATCGCGATCATTTCCGCATGGGCAGTGGAATCATGTGTGGTTTCCCTGAGATTATGGCCGCGGCCGATAATCTCGTTATTTTTGACGATTACGGCCCCTATAGGCACTTCCCCGATCGCTTCGGCTTTCCTGGCTTCTTCTATGGCGAAACGCATCCAGTACTCATCCAGCGGGTTGCCTTCGACAGGGAAGGGGGATGGTTCCAATTCGGTCATGCTTCAAAAACAGCTCCTTGCAAATGATTTTGTGGATATTATCCAACGAACATTTATTCGATTGTTAACATGATGTTGATAACCCTGTGCATAAAGCTTATTTTATCCACAGACTTATTAACACGGTTGAATAAATCTTGTGGAATTGTGCACAATCTGTGGACAATATGTTGATGAATAATCGAATTATACAGGAGTTGCTCCCAAAAAGCTTGCGTTTACCTGTTTGTTACCATTGTAAACATCCTAAATCCGGTTATCAATGTATAGGCAAATGACGTCGAAAATTGTATCATGTTAGAGTGAGCCAATATTAGCCAATCCTGGCTTGGAGGTGCGGGCAGCTTGTCGATCAGAAGAAAAATGACCTTATTGTTAGTCATTTCGCTCGTTACCATACTGCTTATTAATATGGTTCTTATTTATTCCCGGGCGAGAAGCAACCTGCGGGACGTGCACGATTCGCAGCTGATTTTGACGACGCGCCAGGTCGCCGCTTCGCTTGAGCAGGGAAAAACCAGCTTGGCTTACGCGGATAAGGAATTGGAGAAGAATTTAAGGAGAGCCGCCGAAACAGCGGCCAGCGAGCTGGGACCGGAATGGAAAGGAGTTACGGTGGAGCAGCTGGCGGACTTAAGCCGGAGGACCGGAGTAAGCGGCCTCTCCCTTTTATATAGAAAAGATAATGAGTTGTGGACCGGGATATCCACAGATCCGCAGCGTTTGGGTACGGCTGTGGAGCCAACGCTTGGCTTCGGAAGCTCTCAATCCCTGATCCAGCCTTTCGATGAGACCCGGAAGGTGCTGAGCGGCGAGCCGTATTGGATGGATTCGTATAGGCTCGGTTCAGACGAACCTCCCGAGGACCGGATGGGTTTTTATTACGATGGGAAAAGCAACTATATGATTCATGTTTTTCTGCGGCCGGAGGATGTGGAAGAGGATCTGAATCAAATGGGCATCCAGGCTACGATTGACCGGATTAAACAAAGTGATCCAAATATTCTGGAGATCACGGGATTCAGCAGGCCGCCTGTCGAGGCGATTTTAAATGAAGGGTCCCCGCCGGCTTTAAATCAACCGTTGTTCGGTACCTACGGCTTGGAGGATGACCAGGCGGAGCTGCGAATTCGGAAAACTGCGGAAAGCGGACAGGAGCAGGTGGCGGATTTTTTGCTGAACGGACAGCGTTACATAGAAAATTACCTGCCGGTTAATCCGCCTGGCGGAACCCCGTATATTCTTAGAGTGGTTTACAGCGATGAGCCGTTGTCCGCGGGAAATGAGCGGCAAATGGTGCATTATGTTTGGATTTTTATCTCCATGCTGGTATTGGTGCTGCTGATCGTTTCTTATACTTCAAGAATGCTCATGCGCCCGCTTCGCCATATTCTGGTCAGAGTCAAAGAGATGTCGGAGGGCCGTTTCGACGCCCGGCTGAGAATCAAAAGCCGTGATGAGCTCGGCGTTCTGGCCAAACACATCAATCTCATGGCCGAGAATCTAGGCGAATATACGTCGGAGCTGGAGAAAATGAACGATGAAAACCGCTCGATGCGCGAATATCTGGAGTCCGTCATTAATCAGACGGCCGATGCCATTCACTTGTCCGATCCCGAATGGAGGGTGATCCGGGTCAATCAGGCTTTTGAACGGCTGTATGGCTGGAGCGGAGAGGAGATAGCCGGGCAGGAGCTTCCGTTTGTCCCTGCCGGTCTATGGGAAGAATGGGAGGAGTGGGAGCAGACGCTGGCCGAAGGACAGCCGCTTCAGAGTGTGGAGACGGTCAGGCTCTGTAAAGACGGCAGCCAGGTGGAAGTCAGCATTACCCACTCCCCGATTTTTAATTCGAACGGCGAAATCATTGCTTATATTACGATCTCCAGGGATATGACCGAACATAATAAAATGCAGGAGCTGCTGCGCCAATCGGAGAAGCTCACGACGGTCGGCCAGCTGGCCGCCGGCGTTGCGCACGAGATCCGGAACCCGCTGACGACCTTGCGGGGATTTCTGCAGCTTCAGCAGCAGACACAGACGATGAATGACCAGCATGTCGATATTATGTTGTCCGAGCTTGACCGGATCAATTTGATCGTCAGCGAGTTTCTGATTTTGGCCAAGCCGCAGGCTAATATTTTTCAGGACAGGGATATTCGGTACGTGCTTGGTGACGTCATTTCCCTGCTGGACAGCCAAGCGCATTTATATGGCATTGAATTTGTTTCCGATTTTGCGAAAGAACCGATTTATGTATACTGCGAAGAGAACCAGCTGAAACAGGTGTTTATCAATATATTGAAAAATGCGATGGAAGCGATGCCCCGCGGAGGCGGGATCGGGCTGAAGATCATTAAGGAAAACAATCAGGCTTTGGTCGGCATTATCGACGAAGGCGAAGGCATCCCGTTAGAGCGGCTTGAGAAGCTGGGGGAGCCATTCTATACAAGCAAAGAGAAAGGGACCGGTCTGGGGCTGATGATCAGTCAGCGTATTATTGAAGCCCACAAGGGCACGATCAGCATTAACAGCATGGTCGGCTGGGGAACGATGGTGACCATTACTTTGCCGGTCGTTCATCGGGATACGGAAAATGAAGAGACCGATGAGGAAACGGGCGGCCGAGAGGATCAGGAGGAAGAGAAGTTTGCGGATTAATAAATTTATAAGCGAAACCGGGTTCTGCTCCCGCCGGGAAGCGGATAAGCTGATTGAGGCCGGGAAGGTAACGATTAACGGTGAGGTTGCCCTGCTCGGGAGCCAGGCGGAAGAAGGCGATGACGTGAGGGTCAACGGCCAACCCCTGATTTCCAAACCGGTAGAAAGCGTATATATTGCGCTTAATAAACCCGTTGGTATTACAAGTACAACCGAGCAGCATATCAAGGGAAACATTGTAGATTTTGTCGGTCATGAGCAGCGCATTTTTCCGATCGGGCGGTTGGATAAAGATTCGGAAGGTCTGATTCTGATGACCAGCGACGGGGATATCGTCAACAAAATTCTCCGGGCCGAAGGCAAACATGAAAAGGAATATATCGTGACGGTCGACAAGCCGGTTACGCCAAGATTTCTGCAGGCGATGTCGGAAGGCGTGAAGATTTTGGGCGAAATGACGCTGCCTTGCAAGGTTACCCGAATTTCGGAAAGAGTGTTCCGGATTATTTTGACCGAAGGGAAAAATCGTCAGATCCGCCGGATGTGCTCCGCACTTGGTTACAACGTCAGGAAGCTGCAGCGCATTCGGATCATGAATATCCATCTGGGCAGCCTGAGGACCGGTGAATGGCGGGACCTCACGCCGCAGGAGAAGCAGGAGCTCGGCGCCCAGTTGAATTACAGGCTCCTTTAAGGCTGCTGCAAAGACGTAAGGGACGACTCTCTACGTTACGTAGTTATGCTATCGAATAAAAAAAGCAAAGCCCGGGATATCCCGGGCTTTTATTGTCTATGCTTGTAAGGTATTTCCCCTTATTTTAAGGGTTGATCGTGATCTGGCCGTTCGGATCTTGATATTTGCGGATAATCGAAATTTCAACCCGCCGGTTTTTCGAACGCCCGGCCTCCGTATTATTATCAGCCACCGGATGGTATTCGCCATAACCGATCGGACTGAACATTTTCGGATTCAATTTGTTGTTCAGCAGCAGGATCTCCATAAAGTTCCTTGCCCGGGCAAAGCTCAGGTCCCAGTTCGAAGTAAACTCGTCATTATCGATCGGCACGTTGTCCGTATGACCCGAGACCAGGATTTCATAGTCCGGAAACTTCTGAAGCATGCCGGAAATCGCTTTGGCCAACACGCGGGCCTCCGGTTTAACGGCGGCGCTGCCGGACGGGAACAGGGCGTTGTCGCTGATCGTGATCACAAGCTGCGACTGGTTCAGCTTGGTATTCAGCTGGGTAGTTAACCCGCTTTGCTTGATGTACTGATCAAGCTGCTTTTTCAGCTTCTCCAGATCCTCTTGCTCTTGCTTCATCAGCTCGTTCCGTTTCTGAAGCTGCGACATGCTCTGCGTGCTTTGCGCGGTAGGAGCCGGGGTGCTGTTATTTTTGTTGTCTTTCTCTTTGTCCGGTGTATTTTTGGTGGTGCCGTTAATGGTGCTTTGATCAAGCACGCCAACCCCGCCGTTAAAGGCGTTATTAAACGCCTCGCTTAATTCATCAAACTTTTTGGCATCGATAGTGCTCATGCCGTACAGAACGATAAAAAGGGCCAGCAGCAGGGTCATCAAGTCGGAGTAGGGGAGCAGCCAGCTTTCGTCGTTATGCTCCTCGTGGTGCTCATGTTTTTTATTCTTTTTGCTCACCGCTGTCCGCCTCCTTATCCTGAAGTTTCGCGCGTTCGGCCGGTGTCAGGAATACGGACAGTTTTTGCTGAATAGCTATGGTAGATACCCCGGATTGGATGGAAAGCAAACCTTCCACCATCATCAGGCGGATCTCCATTTCACTTTTGGACATCCGTTTTAATTTATTGGAGATCGGGTGCCAGAGGACATAACCGGTAAAAATACCGAGCAAGGTGGCGATAAAAGCGGCTGCAATCGCATGGGACAGCTTATCTATGTCGCTCATATCGGCAAGGGCCGCAATTAATCCGACTACAGCGCCGAGTACGCCGAGCGTAGGCGCGTACATGCCGGCCTGGGAAAAGATAAGCGCTCCGGAACGGTGGCGTTCCTCGGTCGCTGCGATATCTTCCGCCAGAACGTCGCTTACAAACTCCTGGTCATTGCCGTCTATAATCATGCGCATACCGCTGCGCAGGAAGTCGTCGTTAATTTCTTCAACTTTGGTTTCCAGTGCCAGCAAACCTTCACGGCGGGTAATGGATGCCCACTCCGTAAACATGGTGATGATTTCGGTTTTGCTGAGCATCTTGTTGGGGAAGAACAAAACCTTGAACAGTTTGGGGAGTCGCTTCATTTCGGACATTGGGAACGCAACAAACAGGGAAGCGGCGGTCCCTACAATGATAATGACATAAGCTGCGGGGTTATTGACCAGGGCGACTACGGGAGCGCCTTTCAGGATCATCCCGCCGATCAGGGCGGCCAGGCCCAGCACAATACCTACTATAGTTGAAATTTCCATTCATACACCTCATCCATGAGAATTGAATCCTTTCCATTTTCCGGCATCCTTCCGGAAAGTGAAGCACGAAACGGCTTATCTCTTTTATCGACAGATTTCTATTATTTTTTAAGGCATATTTTCAGGTATAATGAAGGGTATCCTGAAGTTGGAATATGCGTAGAAAGGGGCTTTGGCAATGGGCGTTAAGCATGGAAGAGACTATGCCTTGATTTTGGCGGATTTAACGGAGGCCATGGCGGCTGTTCCCGATAGTTATATTTTTTTCGAAATGGAGCCCGCGGATTGGGAGCGTCTGCCTGAGGAGGATCGCCGGGAAGTGTGGGAAGCGCTTGCGGAGGATCTGTTTTACGGACTTGGCGAAGAGCCTGTAATTTCCGTGGGAAGCGCAGTGGTGATGTACGATCCGGCCGTTCACCGGATTAACGTATTGATCGGCGAGGAGGAATTGACCTCCATTTCCCTTATTTAAACGGGAGCCGGCTAAAGCAGCAGACGGCGAAAAGTGTCGAATTATGGCTTTTCCTGCTGCCAGATGATAAAATAGTGGGATGCGGAAAGGTCTTTTCGTTAAGTCATAGCGTGACCTTTTAAGTTGGGAGGTATAAAACAATGCCATTTTCACCTGAAGAGGTTGAAGCGCATTTGGAAAAGCTGGAAGGCTGGGAACTGGAAGAGGGGCGCTGGATCGTCCGCAAATTCAATTTCTCCAGCTACATGCAGGGAATTGCTTTTGTAGCGGAAGTAGCCGCGATTTCAGAGGCTTTCGAGCATCATCCTTTTATTACGATAGACTACAAAGTCGTTACGCTCCGTCTGACTTCCTGGGAGGAAGGCGGCATTACGGGCGTGGATATTAAAGAAGCGCAGCAGTATAACGAAGCGTTTGACAAGATGCGCAGCGCAGATTGACCTTTAAGTCATGGAGCCGATAAGTTGTTTCCACCTGCAGGCGTTATGAAAAAAAGAGAAGTGCACCTTAGCCGGCTCGGCAGGGTGCACTTTTTATTTTAGCCCGGTTCAAGCCAAGCCAGGCTAGGCGCAGCTGAAGATTCCGCCGCAGCTCAAGCCCGATTTTGCCCGTCCGGTTGGTAGACCATGCAATAAAAAGGCTTCATTCCGGTAGGCGTTTGCCGTTCGTATAAATCCGTAATGGTAAAACCTGCCTTCTGATAGGCGCGGATCGCCCGATTGTTCCAGGTCAGTACTTCCAGGTCAATTTCATTGTCCGGCTTGCGGCGGAGCGCCTCCTGAACGATAGCCGCGACAAAAGCGCCGCCCCGTCCATGTCCGCAAAGCTCCGGTTTCATGCCGATGCCGAGCCGGGTAACGCCCTCCATCGGAAAAAACTGCGCAAACCCGCAAAGCGAACCCTGCTCGTCCAGCAGGGACACGTATTGCGTGCGCCGGATCGCCGGATCGCCGAACTCGACCTCAAGTCCCTTCATCTGCTCCCAGGGGAGCCAGCCGTATATATTGTATGGAGGTTCATAACACCAGGTACAAATCTCGGCCCCATGAGCCTCTTCCATCGGAACCACTTGAAAGGAATAGGTCTTCTCAGGCAAGCCAATCCCTCCTTAATCAGGATATTGGGTTTATGCAGCACAAGTCTAATGTACCCGAGAGCGGAAGCTTTGGCAAAAATTTTGGAAAAAAGCCCCGGAGACCGTTTAAACGTCGTAACACCGGGTAAATAAAAATCATATGGGAAACCTTTCCTTCCCATAAACCTCTGCATGGCCGGCTTAAAAAATATCGCAGGTTTAAGTCCGGAAGGTGGAACCTTTGGCTTGCTTGCCTCGTTTATAGGTAAGGAAAACAAAAAAAGCCGCAAGCGATTCCGGCAAGAATCGTGCGGCCAAGAGGAACAACATGCAGGATTCCTTCGCCTGGCAGGGCGGAGGGTCCTAAAGATTAACAGCAAACGTTTTATAAGAATATTGACTCAAAATGCGTTTGGCTCCAACATAACGGTTGGCATAATAGCTGTTGCTGAGCTTATCCACGCGAACACCCTTTGAAGAAGAGGCATGAGCGAAGGTTCCGCTGCCCATGTAAATCCCTACATGGGAGACGCCGTTGCCGAGCGTATTAAAGAAGACAAGATCGCCGGCTTTTAATTGGGCTTTGGCAACCGCAGTACCTTGTTTGTACTGAGCGGCCGATTGGCGGGCAAGAGTTACGCCCATTTTCTGAAATACGAACTTCGTAAATCCGGAGCAGTCAAATGCGCCGTTGCCGGTAGCTCCCATTTTGTAAGGGGTACCGTATACCGAGCTAACAACCGAGCTCAGTGTCGATGCGGATGCAGTGCTTGTACCTAATGTTCCGGCGGACAGAAGAATGGCTAAACCCACTGCCGCAGCTGTTAATGTCTTTCTCAAGATGTCAAACTCCTTCCAAGGCCTGCGAGGTTAGCTTGAGGATTCGGTCGAAGGTTCCCTATGACTCTCTGATAGCGGAGTCAATTCACCCATAACTGGTTCCCCCGTTTCCCAGGTGCGGGGAATTCGGCTGTTGTTTGTTGTGGCACCTGACAATGCGTTACGGATGAAGAGGACTTAAAAGAAGACTTCATGGATTTAGTAAGGCTTCATAAGACTCGTCCATCACTTGCGACTGACAACAATAATTACAAATTTGTTACTAATGCATGGGTAATTGTAACAAATTGAGGGCAAAGAAGCAAGGCGTGTCCGCACTTTATCCGGGAATTCTTCCAAATTCGTCTTTTAGACCTAATAGAATGACGGTATTTGGGACTCGGCTCCGGCGGCGGGGCTCCAACCTGAGTGCAGGGTTTCTAAATAAAAAAAACCTTTAAACCATTCCGGCCGGAATGATTTAAAGGTCAGGCCTGGTGACGTTCTTATTCCACGTTGTCGTTGTCTGCGGAATCGTCCGCGGCAACCGACTGGTAAACGTCACTGCTCATGATGCGTTTGGCTCCAACGTAGCGGTTGACATAATAGCTTTCACTTAATTTGCTGATGGTCACGCCTTTAGAAGAGGACGCATGAGCAAATTTGCCGTCTCCTACGTAAACCCCTACGTGGGAAACGCCGCTGCCGCTAGTGTTGAAGAACACCAGATCGCCTGGAATGAGATCGCTTTTCTCTACCGCTTTACCCATTTTGTATTGGGAGCCGGATTGGTGAGGAAGCGTGATGCCGAGCTTTGCAAACACATATCTTGTGAAACCGGAGCAATCAAAACCGTTGGTTGTTGTTCCTCCGGATTTATAAGGTGTGCCCAAAGCTCCGTCCACCGCTTTATCCAGTTGGGTATCGGCCGCAAAAACGCTCGTACCCACGGTGAACATTAATGCAAAACTTACTGCTGCTGCTGCCAACTTCTTCTTCAAACTGTGTGTACCCCTTCCAACGCCTACGAGGTTAGCTTAAGGATTCGGTAGAAGGTTTCCCCTATGGCCCCTCCGTTGCGAGACCAATTCACCCAAAGTGGTTCCCCCGTTCCCCTGATGCCTGGGATTAGGCTTATTCTTTATGGCATCTGAAGCTACTTATTCGACATCTTTTTCATAAGTCCTGCTAAGTCATTAAAAAAGAATTACAAAGTTGTTACTTGTTTGGTTGAAGCCATTGTATCAGCAAAAGGTACTATTTGGCAATGCGTATTTTTGAAAAAAGAGTGCCCGGACAGGCACCAAAAAGCCCGAGCCTGTTGGCCCGGGCCTTGCGCGGCGCCGATCCGGCGCTTATATTTTTTTTATTGGCCTTGTAGAAAAGAATTTATTTTTCAGACCCTTCCTTCCACAGGTGGAATTGCGAGGCGGTCTGCCAGATTCCTAAAATGCTGCTGATCAGCGGATAGGATTGGTGCAGGATCAGGCCCAGGATTCCGGTCCATATCCAGGAACCGGCGGTAAACAGGCCGCACAGCAGCAGGCTGAGCCCGCCCAGCAGCACGGAGATGCCGATGACTTGAATCAGCCGTCTTGCGCACCAGAACAGGGAGGTAAACACGCCGGAGCCGGAGAGCCAGCCGAGCAGCGCGTATTCCAGGAACCTTTTCACAAGGAAAAACCAGACTCCCCAACCGCCCAGGGCACCTGCGGTAACCAACAGCGTATGGTGGTCGCCGTTCAGCAGCAGCGTGGAACGGTCATATAGGCGGGGAAGCAGCCAATAAGCCGGAAGCAGGGTGAGAACCAGCTCGGCCAAATATAAGAGGCCGACGGGCTTCCAGCGCTTGCGGATGCCTTCAAAGAACAGCCAGCCCGCCCCGTCGCGATCCTTTTCTTCCAGCAGTCCATGATAAATACCGGCGCGGATCAGGGGGGTAAACAGAAGGCGGATCAACATCATGCCGGCGAGCAGCCCGCCGTAAAGGCGCAGCTCGCTGCTGCCCGCCAGGCCCATTTGGCCTTCCACCACGAACAGCAGGCGGCTCAGCTCGCCGGGACCGGAATCCGGATATCTCTGCAGAACCGGCATAATGGCGGAATGAATGATTTTATAGAGGAATACGCTCCAAAGCAGCCGGTACAGAAAAAGAAGGATGGCAATGGGCAACTGCTTGGACGCGCTCGTCCAGCCTTTTCGGATATAGGTCATCGCTTCATTCACCTCACCATGACAGCAGTCCAAGCAGAGAGTCCACAAGCTTGGCGATGCTCAGATTCCATCTGAACCCGACGACCGGATCCACTTCGGCTTTTAAATAGTTGTTGATATGTTTGTTCTCAAGCAGGAGCGTATAGGCGGGGTCGATCATCACCCAGGCGAGCGGCTCCTTGTAGTCCACCTTAAATTCGGCAATAGGCACCTTGCCGTCCCATTCCTTGCGGACCTCGTGGCCGTCAGTGAAGGTAAAGAGCACCGGCACCGGTGTAGTGGACGCTCCGCGGCGGCTTACGGCAACCGTAGCTTCATAAACGGTTTCCCCGTTCTGCTCTTTACGGTCGGTCGTGATGTGGTCTACGGCGTAGTCGACCATCTTTCCGTCATACACATAGGAATCGAAGTAATCGCTCCAGGATTTCCCGGTTACCTGCTCAAGCACACGCTGGAAGTCCGCGGTCGTAGGATGCTTGAAGCGGTATTTCAGCGCATAGGTTTTCATGACCTTGTTCATCTGCTTGGTGCCGATCTGCCGCTCAATGTCCAGCAGCACCAGCTTGCCCCGCGTATAGACGTTAAGCGCATAATTCCGGGAAGAACCGTATTTCCATGCCTCTTGATCCAAGGATAGAGGGCGGGTAATCATGGCGGACTGGATCGTCAGATTGGGATTGATGCCGAATTCCTTTTCCATTACTTTGTCTTCGGCGTAGGAGGTGAAGGCTTCGTCGAGCCAAGGCTCTTCAAATTCATTGCTGGCGATCATCCCGTAAAAATACTGGTGCCCGATTTCATGGACCACGGTCCTCTCCAGATCGTAACCCGGGGAATCGTCAGTTGCTCCGAACGCGGTAATGAGCGTCGGGTATTCCATGCCGCCCGCTCCGTTTCCGTCAGCCGGAGGCACCACGATGGAAAGCGTGGAGTAAGGGTATGGCCCGTAAGACTTGCTGTAGGAGGCGAGCGCCGCTTTGGCCGCATAGAAATAGCGGTCCTTCAAGTCTTTGTGAGCCGGGTCCAGATACAGCTTAATGCGTACGCCGGGCACACTGTCCGAAGCAAAGGGCTCCTCCGCGTAAATGAAATCCGGCGAGGCGGCCCAGGCGAAATCATGTACGTCGTCGGCATAGAATTGATAGGTTTTCCTAGCATTTTTGACTGCTGCCGACTTGGTGGGAAACCCGGTGGCAGCCACGATATAGTTCTGCGGCACGTTGATCTTCACGCTGTAGATGCCGAAATCGGAATAGAATTCGGAATTGCCGTGGTATTCGTGAAGGTTCCAGCCTTCCTGCGTTCTGCCCCGCGTGCCCGCCGGCTCATAAACGCTCATCTTCGGAAACCATTGTCCGGCCATAACGAAATCGCCGGCTGTGCCCATCCGAGCAAAAACCTTGGGCAGCTTCACTTCAAACCCGATTTTCAGCGTCAGGGTTTCCCCGCCCTGAACTGCTTGCGGCAGACGGACTTTCACGAGGGTCTTGTCCTTTGCGTTGCCGTCGTCAGGCTGCACATATTGGAGGCGGTGGAGCAGGGAAATGCCATCCGTGGTACGAATTTCGGTCATGGTGATCGATCCCCATCCGTTCTGGGGCATGGAGTCTCCCCGAAGAACGCCGCCCGATTCCCTCATAAAAGTAGTGTCCGGAGAGGAGAAGGCATTTGCGTACAGATGCAGGTAAACCTCGTTCACTGGTTTTTTGCCGGGATGCGTCCAGCTAAGCGTTTCGGTACCGGTTAAGGTGCCGGTTTGTTCGTCCAGCTTTACGTCGATATGGTACTCCGACACCCTGTCGCTGAGCACCTCGGCGCTGGGCTGCTGTACGCTCTCTTTGACGGGGGTGGCGCCCGGTTCCGTTAGAGAGGGCTTGGCCTGACCGGGAGCAAGAGAAGTCGCAATAGAAGCTGGATCGCCCGGGCGCAGCTTGGTTAATCCCCAAAACGACCCCCCCAGCAGGAGCAGGGCGGCCGCCAAGAGCATGATGGTTTTGGTCCGTTTCCTTGGTGCAAACATAGATTGATACCTCCCGTTGACAAGCATCTACAGCATGTATATGTTTGCATTTGAAAGATTATTAGCTAAAATAAAATTAATGTACAAGGTGTGAATGGAAGCGCCTTTAACCTTGGAGGGAATTATGGATAATACGCCGAACGCGGGAAAGAAACCGCTGAGTTTGAATATTATAAGCAGCAATGAGAAGACCAAACATAAAGGATTCGGAGCGGGGTCCATCGATTTGAACAACGTATCTCCGGTCATCATCGACGGCGGGGAAGCCAAGATCGATATCGGGGCGATGCACGCGAAGAGCAAGGTAGAACGGGGCATCAAGTTTTCGCCGAACCGGGAGGATGTGCCGAACGGCCGCCAGGTATGGGTGGTTTGGGTCGCGGTTGATCAGACCGAGGAAGGAAAGTGCTACGGCGGAGCCACGGCCTGTGAGATGCTCATCGATGCGGAAGCCAAACGCGGCTGGAAAATCCTCGCCGAACACGTCAACAAGCTCGACTACGCGCTGAAGCGCAAAGTGATGCTGGACGATTTGGGCAGCGAAGAGAAAGCGGCGCTGAAGCAGCTGCTTGTAAGCCATAACGAGGAATGGTGGGAACGGACGCCTGAGGCGTTTAAAGCGGCTTTGAACTAAATGCTTTCAACTAATATAATGAACGGAAAAAGAAAAGGGGAAACCTCTCGTCAAGCGATGACGTAAGGTTTCCCCTTTATTTTTGTATGTCTTAATCCATCCACCACCGCTTTAAATCTTGCCACCAGGAATGGCTTTGTTCCTTGACGGCTTCGGGAGCAGGTTCGGATTTAGCCGGCGGCGCCGTGCCTGTGCAGGTTTCCTTTGGCTCCGTGCCGGAGATGAACACTTCCAGCTCCTTGGTGCCGCAGCTTACATCGGCCAGCTTGCCGGTGGCGGTATCGATATAAGCGCTCACCACGCCTTCCGGCACGGGGAACATTTTGGGCGGCACCTTCTCCAGCGCCTTCTCCGTGAAGGTGGCGAAGATCGGTGCCGCTTTGCGCGAGGCCGCCGTGCCGAGCGTTTTGCCTTTGTCGTAGCCGACCCAGACGGCGGTGGAGAGCTCCGGCGTGAAGCCGACCAGCCAGGCATCGGTGCTGGTCGTGCCCGTTTTGCCCGCCACCGGGCGCTTCATCAGCGCGGAGACGCGGCTGCCGGTGCCGCCGGTATCGAAGACGCCCTCCATGATGTGCGTCAGCACATAAGCGGCGGCGGGATCCACCACCTGCACCGGCTGCGCCCCGGGCGCTTCGTAGAGCACGCTGCCGAAGGAGTCCGTCACCTTTAGGACGGCAACGGGTTTGACGCTGCGGCCCTGGTTGCCGATGACGGCGAAAGCCGACGCCATTTCGAACGGGCTGACCGGCGAGGTGCCGAGCGCAAGCGAAGGTACGGCCTGAAGCTTGCTGGTAATGCCCATTTTCCGGGCCATGTCGATGACGTTGTCCGCGCCGACCGTCAGGATCGTGTTGACGGCGTAAATATTGTCCGAAGCGGCGATCGCCCGTTTCATATCGATTTCGCCGAGGTATTTTTCACCGAAGTTCTTGGGGCTGTACGTTTTCCTGTTGTCATCGTAATGAAACAGAGTAGGCTCGCTGTTAAACTGGCTGGCCACCGTCATTTTCTTGGAAGCCAGCGCCGTTAAATACATGATCGGCTTAAAGGACGAACCCGGCTGCCTGGTGGTCGCGAAAACGTGGTTGTATTGGCTCTGCAAATAGTTGGTGCCGCCAACCAGCGCTTTCACGTAGCCGTTGCGGGGATCGATGGAAACCAAAGCGGCCTCCAGCTCGGCGTCATTGCCGACGCCTGTTTTTACGGCTGCTTCCGCTGCGGCCTGTGCATCGGTATCCAGCGTGGTGTATACCTTTAACCCGCCGTGCTCCAGCAGCTCTTCGCTGATCCCCAAATTGTTCACCAGCACGCTGCGCACATAATCCCGGAAAAAGGGGGCCTTGTCATCCGTCGTCCGCATCGACGGGGACTGGAATTGCAGCAATTGGGCGTAGGCCTGGTCGGCCTGCTGGCGCGTGATCGCCCCGGTTTCTACCATCGTGCCGAGCACGGTTTTCTGGCGGTCCTTGGCATTTTTCATATGATTAAACGGTGAATAATAAGTTGGCCCTTTCGGGATGCCGGCCAGCATGGCGCTTTCGGCCAGCGTCAAATCCTTGGCGGGCTTGCCGAAATACGTTTTGGCCGCGGCTTCGATGCCGTAGGCTCCGTGACCGTAATAGATCTGATTCAGATACATCTGCAAAATATCCGGTTTGCTGTATTTCATCTCCAGCTGGGCGGTATATAAAGCTTCCTTGGCCTTGCGGGTCCAGGTCCGCTCATGGGTCAGATACAGGTTGCGGGCAAGCTGCTGCGTCAGCGTGCTGGCGCCCTGCACTTTGTCCAGATGCTCGAGGTTGACGAGAACGGCGCGGGCCATGCCTTTGAAATCAAAGCCGATATGCTCGTAGAAATGCCGGTCCTCGACAGCCAGCGTAGCCTGAATCAAGGAAGGAGCAATCTGGTCCAGTTTGACGTTTTCCTGGTTTTTCTCCGCGGGGGAGAAGACGGCCGCGGCTTCGCCCTTGGCGTCGAGCATTACCGAGTTCTGATCCGAATCGATCGGCGGGAGCGGAGACTGGTATAAATATACAAGCAGAATGGCCAAAGCGGCAGCGGCAAGCACGCCGGAGGCAAGGGTGAGCTTGAACAGCATTTTTAGGCGTTTGGCTTTCGGCTTGCGCTGGTTCCTCGATAATCGCTGCAAATGAATAACCTCCTGTCGGATGAGCATAATCGTTAAAGTCGCAGCAGCAGGAGCTGCCTTTTCCGGAAAATAAGGGAATCCGGCGGCTGTAATGCTTATTATTGGGAAAGTTTAGGGGCGATATTCATGTTTGGGGAAAGCGTTTGGGTATAGTCAAATGCATCATTAAAATGCTTCATTAAAAACCTGACGGGTAATGATATCAAATAGGAAGCGATTCCAGTCGTGTTAAGCTGGATGAAATACGAGCGGAGGTGTTTACACATGTTACCGACCAAACGTCGACTAAGCTCTTTAATGAAATTGGCGGCCTGTGCGGCCTTGACGTTAGGAATTTCCACGGCAGGGGTAAGCGCGTCCATACCCGTAACGCTTTCGGGAGCGGCCAGTCCCGTTTGCGGCAGCGGGGATCACGGATTGCTGGGCGGGTTGAAGGAAAAACATACCGGTCCCGGCGCAGATCCGTTGCACTTTACCGACATTGATTTTCTAAGCGATACGACCGGCCGGGCAGCCGGCAACGGCTTTCTGATCGGCACCTCGGACGGGGGCTGTCATTGGCAGGAAATCTATACGGGATCGTGGGATTTCATGCAGATTGATTTTCCGGATAACGTAAAAGGATGGGCGCTGGCTACCACGCCGAACGGCCGCACTAATTACCTGGTATCAACAACGGATGGGGGTGCTCACTGGAAACGGATAGACAGCACAAAGGAGCATTTTAATCAAATTAAAGCGGTGGCGGGCACTTTATACGGTTTTACCTCTAATGGCATCTATAAATCGGAAGACGGGGCAAAGAGCTGGAAAAAGGTCAAAACCCCGCCGAATACGCGGGCCGGTTCCTTTGAGGACGCTGCAGGGAAGACGGGATACGTGCTGACCGTCGTTCCCGGCGGAGGTTATAAAGTGATGAGAACCACAAATAGCGGCGACAGCTGGCGTTCCGTACTCTCTATTCCTTCCCGCTCCGCCATCGGCGGAGATTTGTACAGCAAGGACGGGCAGGTATGGGCACTCGTTTACGGCGAATCGGGCATGTCCCAGGTTTCGTACAGCGTTTATGCCAGCGCGAACAAAGGCACGAACTGGACGCGCGTGATCGGGCAAAACACCGCAGGCGGAGGTCCCGCACCAGGCACAGGGAAAGCGCTGGCCGCTAAAGGGCCTGCCTCTCCGGGCGGCCATCCCGGCAATATGGCGCTGATCGGCGCTAGCACGGCTTACCTGGCCGGCGGTTCGCCTGCCGGGGGAGTTGTAGGCGTCGGCCGTTCTTATGACGGCGGACAAAGCTGGACCAATGTGCCGGCGACCCTGAAAGGGTACGACGCCCGCATTTCCTTCCCGTCGCAGAAGACCGGCTGGCTGACGGTGACGAGCGCGACGGAAACAGCCGTTTATGTAACGCATGACGGCGGCGCCAGCTGGAATAAGAAGTTTGAAATTCCGAATGCCGTTTCCTGAAGGACATAAGGGTCAATGGAATGAACCAAAGGGCTTCCGCAGAGCGGGGCTCTTTTTTTCGATTAACGAAGAGGGACGAATCGGGTATAATCAATATTTGACGCCGGTTCCAACGTCTTAAGAACGGAGACTTTGGATAAGGTTATATGGTAGAGTATGATAAAGAGATTATAGAAATGGGGACTGAAAGCAATGCCAGGCAGCCAGGCTGTGGTCATTACCCTGACAAGCTTTGACGGAACGGACAGAACAGTGCAGCGGATGCGCGGCGAACTGGTGCAGGGCGCGGCGGGCAGCTATCTCCGTTATGAAGAGCCGGAGCCCGGCCCGAAGGGCGGCAAAACCCGGACGACCGTCCGCATCAGCGGCGGCGAGCTTAAAGTGCTGCGCCATGGCGAAATCGAATCGCAGCAAACGTTTAGCGCCGGACAAAAACTTCCCGGCTTCTACCGCTCCCCTTTTACGACGTTTAACCTTTCGACGGATACGAAATCCGTGGAGATCAGGCTGAACGGCTCCATGGGGACCTTGGACTGGGTTTACGATTTATATGTCTATGAGGAACTGGCAGGCCGGTTCACCATTAGTTTGCAAATACAGGAGGAAGTCTGAACATGTCAACCCAAAATCCTTTAGAGCAGATCAACCAGGCGGTCAAAACGGCCATCGTCGATGCCATCACGGCGGCCGGCCTGGCTTCCGCTGAAGAAATCCCGGCGATTACCCTCGAAGTGCCGAAGGATAAAGCGCATGGAGACCTGGCGACTAACGCCGCCATGCAGCTTACCAAAATCGCCAAAAAGAATCCGCGCCAGATCGCGGAAGAAATTCTGAAGCATCTGGATTACGCCAAAGCTTCCATCGAGAAGGCGGAAATCGCCGGACCGGGGTTCATTAATTTTACGCTGGGCAAAAGTTATCTTTATCCGGTAATCGGCAAGGTTTATGCGGAAGGAGAAAACTATGGGCGGATTCAGCTCGGCAACGGGCAGAAGGTCCAGATTGAGTTCGTCAGCGCGAACCCTACAGGCAGCCTGCATTTGGGACATGCCCGCGGCGCTGCCGTTGGCGACGCCTTGTGCAACGTGCTCGATTTTGCCGGGTATGACGTGACCCGCGAATATTACATCAACGATGCGGGCAACCAGATCGTCAACCTGAGCAAATCGATCGAAGCCCGTTACCTGCAGGAGCTGGGACAAGAGGTCGAAATGCCGGAGGACGGCTACCATGGCGAAGACATCAAAGGTTTTGCCAAGGACCTCGTAGCCCGCGAAGGAGACGCGCTGCTTTCTTATTCGCCTAGCGAACGTGCGGCTTTTTTCCGCAAATACGGGTTAGAGAAAGAGCTGGATAAAATCAAACGCGACCTCGGCCGTTTCCGGGTGCGTTTTGATGTCTGGTTCAGCGAATCCTCGCTGTACGAGAACGGTCAAGTCGAGGCTTCCCTGGAGGAGCTTCGCGCCAAAGGACAAACCTACGAGCTGGACGGCGCAACTTGGCTGCGCACGACCGACTACGGCGACGACAAAGACCGCGTTTTGGTGAAAAATGACGGCACGTACACGTACATGACGCCTGATGTGGCTTACCACCGCAATAAATACAACCGGGGTTTTGACCGGATGATCAATATTTTCGGCGCCGACCATCATGGCTACATCCCGCGCCTCAAAGCGGCCATGGAAGCGCTCGGCAACGATCCGAACAAACTGACCGTTCTGATTGCGCAGATGGTCAGCCTGTTCCAGGACGGCGAGAAAGTAAAAATGTCCAAACGCACCGGCAAAGCCGTCACGATGGTCGACCTGATGGACGAAGTCGGCGTGGATGCCATCCGCTACTTCTTTACCATGCGCAGCATGGATTCGCATCTGGATTTCGACATGGATCTCGCCATTTCGACGTCCAACGAGAATCCGGTTTATTACGTTCAGTATGCGCATGCGCGCATTTGCAGCATTTTCCGCCAGGCCGAGGAGCAGGGCGTAGCCATTCCGGCACCGGACAGCGTGCCGTTCCACAAGCTGACCGCCGAGCACGAATTTGACCTGCTCCGGAAAATCGGCGAGCTGCCGGAAGAAATCGCGGCAGCGGCAAACGGTTATGCGCCGCACCGCATCGTGCGCTATGTATACGAGCTGGCGTCGCAGCTGCACAGCTACTACAGAGCGGAACGCGTCATCACGGAAGACGCGGAGCAAACCGCTGCCCGCCTCGCCCTGCTCGGCGCGGTGCGCATCACGATCGCCAACGTGCTGAAGCTGATCGGCGTCGAGGCTCCTGAACGGATGTAATCAGATACATCCTGGAAGATGGGGCGGCTGCGCACAGCTACAGCCGGCCCCAATAAGTGGTTTTATCTAACAAACCGCCCCGGATTGCTTTCCTCAATGAAAGCAGATCCGGGGCGGTTTGTTTTGGACTCGAAAATTTTGTCTATTGCGCAGCGTTAGCCGGAACCTCCGGTATTCCGAAAGGTTAGTTCTTCTTTCTGGATATGGAGGTCAAGGGTTTGACCCGCCTGCGCACAAGCCGGAAAGCATCAAGCTCGCCGGCGCTTATTTTATTTTTATCCTCGGACGGGGATAACGGACGCGTAGTCCGGCGGAGCAGCGTTTTGATTTCGGCCGGAGTAAGTCCCGGACGCCGGGCAAGAAGCAGTGCAATGGCTCCGCTGACATGGGAGGTGGCCATGGAGGTGCCGTTCATTTTTCGGTATTTGCCGCCAAGCCAGGAAGAGCGGATTTGATCGCCTGGTGCGTAAATGTCAATATAAGGCCCCAGGTTGCTGAAGCCCGCAATGCGGCGTTCGCGGTTGGTGGCACCGACCGAGATCGTTTGGGGCAGCTTGGCGGGATAATCGATGTTGCGTCTTTTTTTGTCATTGCCGGCCGAGGCGACGATGACGACGCCAGCCTGGGTAGCGCGCTCCACGACTTCTTCCATGGCGGTGCTTCTTTTTTTCATGCCAAAGCTCATATTGATGATCTGCATGCCATTCTGCACGCACCAATCGATGCCGCGGATAATGTCGGAGACATAGGCGGCTCCGTTATTGTCGAAAGCTTTAACCGGGTAAATCAAGGAACGGGGAGCCACGCCTGTTATGCCCTCGGGTCCTCCGGCGGCGGCAATGGTTCCGGCGATGTGTGTGCCATGCCCGTTGTCGTCGTGAGGCCAGTGGTGGCGGCTCAATAAATTGACCCCGCGGGCCAGGCTGTATTTGAGGTCGGGGTGGTTAAAATCAACCCCTGTATCTACTACGCCGATCCGGATTTGAAGTCCGGTGGAATAGGACCAGGCCTCCGGGGCACGAACCCGTCTGACGCCCCAAGGAATGCCGGGATTCATCTGGCGTTCTTGAGCTGCCAGACCATGCACGTTAACCCGCGAATCTTCTTCTACCCGAAGCCCGTAGCGGAAGCGGAGCGGCAAATCGCCGGACAGCAGGGAACAAGCCAATCCCTGAATTAGCGTAGAATCTTCGAGACGCCTGCGGGAATCAGGGTCAAAGCCCGGAATATTGAGCTGCAGCTCGTTCAGAAAGGCCTCATAGTGAGACGGATTGCGAAAGGAAAGAATGTGGCGGGATCCTTCATCCGGGGAGGGAGAAAGATGTTCGCTCAGAAAGCGGAGCAATTCCGGAATATTCATGCATAGCAGCCCCCTGATCAAAGCGTGTTGCAGTATCTTATGAAAAGCCGGGATCGGCTGAATGGGGAACATGCCCGGTTGAACCGAAATAGGCGGCAACTCGCAAAAAAATTGCATAATTCCCGGTTTTTTTTGCAAGTTGCTGATGCCCTTACCGTGTCATTCTGCAAATGTATACATACCATGGAAGAAGGAAGCTGAATGGGGTCGGCTTCCCACTATCCCGGAGAAAGCGGATAACCTCCGCGTTTTTCGAAAAGGGTACAGTCGGCAGAAGCGGAGCGTGTTTGGCACGCTCCGCTTCTTGCTGTCCCTGATAAGAGTGCGGCTCGGCTAGGCAGGTCAAAGGTCACTTTTTAGACTCTTGGAAAGTCCCCCGACGAGGCCGGATAAAACTTGCTTTTTCCTTCCAAATAGGTTTTACTATTGTGTGATATGAGTTGGATGAGTTAAATTAGGGGAGGTCCCCCTTTGCCGGCCAAGCCGTCAGATCGGGAACGCAACCGTTAACATTGCCTGAGAGGAAGTGTCCGTAAGTGAGTACGCCGCTCAATTTGAAAATCGATCCGGAGAAAGTACAAGAAACTCCGATGGTCGATCTCGCATTTATGATTTTGAAAGCAGCCAATACGCCTCACTATTACCGTGATTTGATGAATGAAGTGGCCAAGCTTCGCGGGATGACCGAGGAGCAGATCCAAGAAGCCATTGCGCAGCTATATACGGAGATTAATATCGATGGTCGGTTTGCCTGCGTGGGAACCAATCTTTGGGGCCTGAAACGCTGGTATCCGATCGAGAAATCCGAAGATCCGATTGCCAACGCTTCTCGTCCGCGCATCATTAACGATGAGGATGACGATTTGGACGACGAAGATTACACGGATGAAGAAGAAGAGTCCTTCACTGCGGAAGATGAGGATTTCGATGCCGTAGACGAAGACGAGGAAGAAAACCTTTTTGCGGACGAAGACGAAGATGCGGACGTGGAAGACGAATCGCTGCTGGACGACGAAGATCTGGAAGATGAAGATCTCGAGGAAGAGAGCGAAGAGGAAGAAGAAGACCCGGGCAACGACGATGATGATTTGAAGGACTAAAACAGGCAAGAGGCGGCAGACTTTCGAATGAGAGTGTGCCGTTTTTTTCGTCAAGAACGGAGAGGCCGTCTGAACCCAAGGTCCTTATTTTTCATATTAAATCCAGTAAAACCAGCCTTTTCTGTCCTTCCCAAAATAGGCTTCCGGAATCCCTGCTGGTTGCTTGACAAGCCGCAGGGCTAACAGTTAAACTATTGCTTGGGCTTATGAATCGGATCTATAAATAAGTTGAAGTTTGGAAAGTGCCCCGACCAATTCGGGTGGCACTTTTTTTGTGTTTTTACGGGTTTTATTGCGGGTGATTAGCTGTAAAATGGGTTACGCTAAAGCCTAGTCGGATGGATTTCTGGATGTTTATTGATCAAATCAAAGTGCCGTTGCCCGGCACTATGTTTATTTGGGAGGTTTTTCAACAGTGGCTAAATACATTTTCGTAACAGGCGGCGTGGTGTCTTCCCTCGGCAAGGGGATTACCGCTGCGTCACTCGGCAGATTGCTTAAGAATAGAGGTTTAAAAGTAACGATCCAGAAATTCGACCCCTACATTAACGTTGACCCGGGAACCATGAGCCCGTATCAGCATGGTGAAGTGTTTGTCACCGATGACGGCGCTGAGACGGATCTGGACCTTGGACACTATGAGCGTTTTATTGATATCAACCTGTCCAAGAACAGTAACGTTACAACAGGTAAAGTTTACTCTTCGGTCATCAGCAAGGAGCGCCGCGGCGAATATTTGGGCGGCACCGTACAGGTAATCCCCCACATTACCAACGAGATCAAAGAACGTGTATTCCGCGCGGGTCGCGAAGCCGGATCGGACGTAGTCATTACTGAAATCGGCGGAACGGTAGGCGATATCGAAAGCTTGCCTTTCCTGGAAGCGATCCGCCAGATTAAAAGCGACATCGGCCGCGAGAACGTTATGTATATTCATGTAACGCTGATTCCTTATATTAAAGCTGCAGGCGAAGTTAAAACCAAACCAACCCAGCACAGCGTGAAGGAGCTCCGGAGCATCGGCATCCAGCCGAACGTAATCGTGTGCCGCACCGAGCATGAGCTTTCAGCCGATATGAAGGCCAAGATCGCGTTATTCTGCGACATTGACGCCAATGCCGTTGTGGAATGCCGCGACGCGAATACGCTGTACGAAGTACCTTTGAACCTGCGTGACGAAGGTTTGGATGAAATTGTCGTGAATCATTTGAAGCTGACGACCCCTGCTCCGGATATGACGGAATGGGAAGGTCTGGTGGACCGGATCAGCCGTCTGGAAAGAACGGTTGAAATCGCAATCGTCGGAAAATACGTAGCGCTGCACGACGCGTATTTGAGCGTAGTTGAATCTTTGTCCCACGCCGGATTTGACGCCAATGCGGATGTGAAGATCCGCTGGGTGAACGCGGAAGAAGTAACGGAAGACAATGTCGACGAAATGCTGGGCGGCATTGACGGCATTCTTGTACCGGGCGGCTTTGGCGACCGGGGCATCGAAGGTAAAATCACTACGATCCGTTACGCCCGCGAGCGGCAAATCCCGTTCTTCGGCATTTGCCTGGGCATGCAGGTTGCTGTCATCGAATACGCCCGCGCTTTGGCCGGCATGGATGGAGCGAACAGCTCGGAAATCAATCCGCAAACCGAATTCCCGGTCATCGATCTGCTTCCTGAACAAAAGGATATCGAAGATTTGGGCGGAACGATGCGTCTGGGCCTTTATCCGTGTAAACTGGTTCCGGGTTCCCTTGCTATGGAATGTTATGACGATGAGCTTGTTTATGAAAGACACCGTCACCGGTATGAATTCAATAACAGCTACCGCGAGGAAATTGAACGTGCGGGTCTCAAAATCTCCGGAACATCGCCTGACGGCCGCCTGGTGGAAATCGTGGAACTTCCGGATCATCCTTGGTTCCTTGCGGTTCAGTTCCATCCGGAGTTTACGTCTCGTCCGAACCGTCCGCAGCCGTTGTTCCGCGAATTTGTGAAAGCCTCGCTGAAATACGGCGAGCAGGCTTAATTTTTTTAGGCCGCCCAGTTCGTTTGCGCTTAGAATAAGAAGCTTTAATCCGGGTTGCCCCTTGCTGTCCGGTCGCTTAACTCTTTCAAACTTCCTTTGGTGTCTTTTTCTTGCTTCAGGAGGAATTGACAAAATTAACGCGAATATTCCTTATATACGGGCTTTTTACGATGTCGGTGAAGTTGAAAGTACAGGAATTTTGCGAAGGCCATGGCTTTTTGAGCGGTATGTGCCGATTCTTGGGGGGTTTCTCATGGAAGAGAAGAAAGTATTGATAGTCGATGATCAGAACGGGATCCGCATCTTATTGATGGAAGTGTTCGGAAGCGAAGGATATAAAACGTTCCAGGCTGCCAACGGCAAGCTCGCGCTGGAAATCGTTCGGAATGACTCACCTGATCTGGTGCTTCTCGATATGAAAATTCCGGGCATGGACGGATTGGAAATTCTTAAACATATCAAGGCCGTGAATCCGGAAATCAAGGTTATCATGATGACGGCCTACGGAGAACTCGATATGATTAAGCAGGCCACGGAGCTCGGAGCTTTAATGCACTTTACGAAACCTTTTGACATCGACGAAATGCGAATGGCAGTGAACAGCCAGCTGAAAGGCAAAGCTGTAATGTAAATGTAGCGGAGAACCCCTTTTAGGGGTTTTTCTGCTGGAATTTTTGAAAATTAATGAAAACATCATAAAAATATCACGAAGCATGTAAAAGAATGCAAAAGCTTGTTTAGTATTTCACGTGAGATGTGGTATAATAATATGGTGTGAATGTCGGCTAAAAACATAAAAACATACCTTTCTTAGGAGGATGCAACATGCCATTAGTATCCATGACCGAAATGTTGAAAAAAGCACTCGAGGGGAAATATGCGGTTGGTCAATACAACATCAACAACCTTGAGTGGACGCAAGGAATTCTTGCTGCAGCCCAGGAAGAGCAAGCTCCGGTAATCCTTGGCGTTTCCGAGGGTGCAGCGCGTCATATGAGCGGATTCAAAACGGTTGTGAAAATGGTGGAAGGTTTGATCGAGGACATGAAAATCACGGTTCCTGTAGCGATCCACCTTGACCATGGTTCCAGCTTTGAGAAATGTAAAGAAGCGATCGACGCGGGCTTTACTTCCGTTATGATCGACGGTTCCCACCATCCAATCGATGAAAACATCGAAATGACCAAAAAAGTCGTTGAATATGCACACGCTAAAGGCGTTTCCGTAGAAGCGGAAGTCGGTACGGTTGGCGGTCAGGAAGACGACGTAATCGGTGGCATTCAATATGCCGACCTGAACGAATGCGTACGGATTGTTAAAGAAACAGGCATTGACACTTTGGCTCCGGCTTTGGGTTCCGTTCACGGTCCTTACCATGGCGAACCAAATCTTGGTTTTAAAGAAATGGAAGAAATTCGTGACGCGGTTCAAATTCCGCTCGTTTTGCATGGCGGTACAGGGATTCCTCTTCACGACATCCAAAAAGCCATCTCTTTGGGTACTTCCAAAATCAACGTTAACACCGAAAACCAAATCAACTTTACAGCTAAAGTTCGTGAAGTTTTGGAAGCTAATCCAAAAGCTTACGATCCGCGTAAATATTTGGTTCCAGGCCGTGACTCCATCAAAGAAACGGTTATTGGTAAAATCCGTGAATTCGGAACAAGCAACCACGCTTAATAAAAAAGAAACAAGCCGTTCCTCCGGGGACGGCTTTGCTCTTTGCCGAGGGGCGTCTTAACGGGCTTTTCCTTGTCAGCCAAGAGTTTTTATAAACGGCTCCATGTTTCCTGCTAAGGAACCAAGGAACTAAGGAATTACGGAGAAAGCCCCACGTTGCGGGGCTGTTTTGAAGGGGAGACGCCGTCCGAATTGCGGTGTCTTTCCCTTTTCTGTGTTTAAGTGGTATTATGGTGAGGAATGATAGAACCTTTTTAAGCACTCAGGGGGACTTTTAAGAATTATGGAAAAGTTAATGATTGCCGGTGGACGTCCACTGCGCGGATCTGTTCAGATAAGCGGAGCCAAGAACAGTGCGATCGCACTGCTGCCTGCCGCCATCCTGGCAGAGTCTGAAGTGATTCTGGATAACCTGCCGCAGCTAAGCGACGTTGCGGTTTATACTCATATATTGGAAGAGCTTGGAGCAAAAGTCGAATGGTCCGATAACCAGATTAAAATAGATCCCAGCCAGATTAAGTCTATCCCGATGCCTAACGGACCTGTTAAGAAGCTGCGGGCTTCTTATTATATGATGGGAGCCCTGCTGGGCCGTTTTGGCGAAGCGGTGATCGGGCTTCCGGGAGGCTGCAACTTCGAGCCGCGTCCGATTGATCAGCATATCAAAGGGTTTGAGGCGCTCGGGGCTACGGTAACCAACGAACATGGCGCCATTCACCTGCATGCAAAGCGGCTGCGCGGCGCCAGAATTTATTTGGATGTCAGCAGCGTCGGCGCGACGATCAACATTATGCTGGCAGCCGCCCGGGCCGAAGGAGCAACCGTTATCGAGAATGCGGCCAAAGAGCCTGAAATTATAGATGTAGCGACTTTGCTTAACGCGATGGGAGCAAGCATTAAAGGGGCCGGGACCGAAACGATCCGGATCGAGGGTGTGAAGGAGATGCACGGGTGCAGACATTCGATCATCCCTGACCGCATCCAGGCAGGGACCTACATGATTGCCGCCGCAGCTACGCGCGGCGATGTGCTTATCGACAATGTGATTCCTAAACACCTTGAAGCCTTGACTGCCAAACTGATCGAGATGGGTGTTAAGGTGGAAGAACTGGACGAGTCCATTCGCGTCATTGGAGCAGACTCATACAGCCATGTTGACGTCAAAGCGCTGGTTTATCCAGGATTTCCTACCGATTTGCAGTCGCCGATGACCAGTTTGCTCACCCAAACGGAAGGCGTCAGCGTATTGAGTGATTTTGTTTATTCCAACCGTTTTAAACACGTACCCGAGCTGGTTCGCATGGGCGCCAAAATTCGGGTAGAAGGCAGATCGGCCGTTATTGAGGGTGGGTCGCTTAATGCCGCCAAAGTATCCGCATCCGACTTGCGGGCAGGTGCCGCCCTGGTCATTGCGGGACTCACCATCTCCGAGGGTGTAACCGAAGTGACGGGAGTTGAATTTATCGACCGGGGTTACGATCATCTGGTCGAGAATCTTCGGTCGCTTGGCGCAGAAGTCTGGCGTGAAAAGGATTAAGTAAACTCAAGGCGCGCAGGCCGGACAGGTCTATGGATCCGGCTTGGGCGTCTGACCTTTTTCCTCCCGCGGCCTGCGTTTCTTAAAGACTGTTTCTCTCGGGATCAGGGTGAGCCGGTCAGCTCGGAGTTTATTTTCGTAGGCATGGTGCTGGTGTTGCCCGCTTATTTTGCAAAATCGGCATAACTCCTCTCTGTGGCGGGTATAACTATAGTATCCTCTGCTAGTCTCCCAGATCTCATATTCTCAATCGATAGATATTTATAATTGAATAGGTGGTATTACACAATGGATCTTCAAATTGCCGATCTGGAAGGGAAGAAACTTACAGATCTCTACAAGCTGGCTAAACAGTACCAGATTCCGTACTATGGGCAGCTTAAGAAAAAGGAACTGATCTTTGCTATTTTACGTGCGCAGGCGGAGCAGAGCGGGCTTATGTTTATGGAGGGCGTGCTTGAAATTTTGCCTGAGGGTTACGGCTTTCTCAGACCTATCAACTACCTGCCAAGCACCGAAGATATTTATATCTCCGCTTCTCAAATTCGCAGGTTCGACTTGCGCACGGGGGATCTGGTTTCCGGTAAATGCCGTGCTCCCAAAGAAAATGAACGTTATTTCGGGCTGCTGCAGGTTAATGCCGTAAATGGGGAAAATCCTGAAATGGCTTCCGAGCGTCTGCATTTCCCTGCTTTAACGCCTTTATATCCGCAGGAAAAACTCGTGCTTGAGACGTCGCCGAATCATTTGTCTACCCGAATTATGGATTTGCTTGCTCCAGTAGGACTAGGACAGCGCGGTCTCATTGTAGCCCCTCCTAAAGCCGGCAAGACTATTCTCCTTAAAGAAATCGCCAACAGCATTTCCGCGAACCGACCGGATATCTCCCTTTTTGTTCTCCTGATCGACGAACGTCCCGAGGAAGTTACGGATATGCAGCGGTCCGTGCAGGGAGAAGTTGTAGCTTCTACCTTCGACGAGCTGCCGGAGAACCATATCAAAGTGGCGGAGCTTGTTCTGCAGCGTGCGCTGCGTCTGGTGGAGCATAAGAAAGACGTCGTCATCCTGATGGACAGCATTACCCGTCTTGCACGGGCTTACAACCTGGTTGTGCCACCGTCCGGCCGTACGCTTAGCGGCGGTATCGATCCGGCTTCCTTCCACCGTCCGAAACGGTTTTTCGGTTCGGCAAGGAATGTGGAGGAAGGCGGCAGCTTGACGATTTTGGCTACGGCCCTTGTCGATACAGGTTCCCGTATGGATGACATTATTTATGAAGAGTTTAAAGGTACGGGCAACATGGAGCTCCATCTCGACCGCAAGCTGGCTGAACGCCGTATCTTCCCGGCCATCGATATCCGCCGGTCCGGCACCCGCCGCGAGGAAGCTTTGCTGACGAAGGAAGAACTCGATACTTTGTGGAATGTCCGTAAAAATATGAACGATTCCTACGACTTCGTCGAAGGATTCTTGAGAAAGCTGCGCAACGCCAAAACAAACGAGGAGTTCATCGCCTCGTTTGATGCGCCGCAGGCGAACGGCAGCACGGCCCAGCCGTCCTCTTCGTCTGCTTCTTCAACGCCGCGCCGTACCCGCGCGGCCGCCCCATCCCCGTCGTCCGGTTCTTCAGCGCCGTCGGGCGTTTAAAACCTGGACGGCCCGGCTAAACACCCGCCGGGCCGTCCCTTTATAAGGAGATCATTATGTATTTGGTATACGCAGATGAACAAGGCAACGTATTCGACCATGATTCGCTTTACGGCCTGGCCCGCAGCGGCGATATGATCGTTGAAATTATGGAAGACGAGCTCATTCCCCTGCCGGATGGAGCTACGCTGGTCGGCTTGCCGAGCACCCGCCCGGTAGGGATGGATCCGGATACGGGCGAAATGCAGTCTTTGCCGGGCAATGTTCAGGCGGTAGGCGCTTTGCTGCCGCAGGGTTTTACCCGTCTTTGCCTGCCGGGTTACGTCAAAACTGACAAGGACTATAAATTGCCGCTGTTCGGATATTCGGCCGTTGTTTGGAAGGACGGCCAATTTTATGTGACGGCAAGACTGAGTGACGATCCGGAGAAGTGGAATCCGCTCAACTGCGATCCGCTGGACTTGAAGAACAGCGTAAAACGTCTCAGAGCGGAATATCCGGAGAACCGTCTTTATGAGCATTTGTCCAACTGTGCGTTGGGCTACGAATGTTTGACCGCCTCCAATACCTTCCTGAACCGCTGGGAGGGCGCGGTCCCTGTATCTTACTCCTGCAACGCGGGTTGTTTCGGCTGCATTTCCGAACAGCCGGATGACAGCGGTTTTGTGTCCCCGCAGACCCGGATGAACTTCCGTCCCCGTACGGAGGAACTCGTGGAAGTCATGCTGGAGCATTTGAAAACGCCGGAATCCATCATCAGCTTTGGCCAAGGCTGCGAAGGCGAACCTTCCACGCAGGCTAAACTGATCATTGATTCCATCCGCCAGGTTCGGGAACGGACCGATATGGGCTACATTAATATTAACACCAATGCCGGTCTCAGCGATCATATCCGCGGGATCGTGGATGCAGGTCTGGATTTGATGCGCGTCAGCACGATCAGCGCTTTGGACGACCATTATAATGCGTACTACAAACCACGCGGCTACACGCTGGCCAATGTGGAGAAATCCTTGAAGTACGCGGAATCGCAGGGCGTTTATACTTCCATTAACTATCTCATTTTCCCTGGCGTAACCGACCGGGAAGAAGAAGTGGAAGCCATGATCGAATTTGCGCGCCGCACCAAGCTTAAGCTGATTCAGCTGCGCAACCTGAATATCGACCCCGAAAGCTATCTGGAGCTGATTCCGAAAGCCAAAGGCGATATTTTAGGAATGAAGCAGGCGATCGAGATTTTCCAGGAGGAGCTGCCTGACGTGGTGATCGGCTCTTACACCCATGTACCTCCGGCCGAGCTGGCGCGTGCTAAACGGAAGCCTACACTGCTGTGATTTTTGGATCATAAATTTCCGGACATTAAACGCGGGTTAACAAAGATTGGGATTGTTGTGGCTCTCGGCGTGTGCTATAATTCTGGCTGATTGTCCATTATACTCTGAGTCCGCATGAGGCTCAGGGCGGAAAGAGGTGAAAGTCATGAATTCAGCTATTCAGCCGAAGTACAACATGACCCTGGTAACCTGCGCATGCGGGAACCAATTTGAAACGGGTTCGGTGAAACAGGATTTGCGTGTAGAAAGCTGTTCGGCATGCCATCCTTATTTCACAGGCAGACAGAAGTTTTTGGATGCCGGCGGACGCGTGGATAAATTTAAGAAAAAATACGGGATCTAATCCGTGACAGATTAAACGAAGGTCTATCCTCTGCTCCTGGTGAGCGGGGGATTTTTTAATTCGCACGGTTGGGAAAGCCGTAGTATAGGTGTTCGCGATCGGTGGAATTATAAGGATGGCTGTTTCGGTTGCAATTTGTACAGGCATGAGATATACTTATTTTCACCGTGCTAGACGGGGAGGTAGCGGTGCCCTGTAACTCGCAATCCGCTGTAGCGAGGTTGAATTCCTGTTAGAGGTCTTGCTGATGTAAGGTCTGGTCCTGTCGGTCATCGTTGACGGTTGGGTCCTCCGCAATGAGTATCTGTGAACCTGGTCAGGTCCGGAAGGAAGCAGCCATAAGCAGTCCCACTTTTGTGCCGGAGGGCAGCCTAACCCGAGGTGTTCCGGCAGGGTGCCGCTTGGATCGCAACGATCAATAACAGGTGCACGGCTAATCGTTTTCATATTTGGCCAATCGGCACTTATACATGTAGCATCTCAGACTGCGGTCAGGGGTGCTTTTTATTATTTCTTGAGAGAAGAACGCATGGCAATCAGAACGGGCTCATATATAATGGAAAATTTTTTCTGAAAAAATAGCTTTGGCAGCCGGAGTCTCCCTATCGGGGGTTTGCAGCCGCTTTGAGGAAAGCTTCGAACGGTTTTTTTGTGTTTTTCTGACAGTACCGAGTATAGTATAATAAGGAAAGCGGTCTCGGTTTGCCCTTCCTGCTCGGAAAGGATCCGGACTGCCCGCTGCGAACCCGTAATGTCACTTGCCAAGGGAAAACAGCATAAGCCGAAAAGTTTTGAAAGAAGGTGCCGCATAAAGTGGAACACGTTGCCTTGTACCGTGCCTGGCGGCCTCAGTCGTTTCAGGACATGGTGGGACAACAGCATATCATTCGCACGCTGCAAAATGCGATTCGCGAAGACCGGCTGGCGCATGCCTATTTGTTTAGCGGTCCGCGAGGCACCGGCAAGACGAGTGCGGCCAAAATTTTGGCCAAAGCCGTCAACTGCGAGCGAGGCCCTGCTGCCGAACCCTGCAATGAATGCGAAGCCTGCCGACGGATTACGTCCGGGGCTGTCATGGACGTTCTGGAGATCGACGCCGCGTCCAACCGCGGGGTTGAGGAAATCCGGGATTTAAGGGATAAAGTCAAATATGCTCCGACTGAAGTTCGGCAGAAGGTTTATATAATCGATGAAGTTCATATGCTGACAACGGAAGCGTTTAATGCTCTGCTGAAGACGCTGGAAGAGCCGCCTCCGCATGTTATGTTTATTCTGGCAACAACCGAGCCTCACCGCTTGCCTGCTACGGTCATCTCCCGCTGCCAGCGCTTTGATTTTCGCCGGGTTTCTTTGGAGGAACAAAGCGAGCGGCTGAAGCGGATTTGCCGTGAAGAGGGAATTCAGGCGGATGACGAGGCGATCGACTACATTGCCCGCTTGTCCGATGGAGGCATGAGGGATGCGCTTAGCATTCTGGATCAGATTGCTTCCTTTTCGGAGGGACAAGTTTCCTACAAGCAAGTCCTCGAGATGACCGGGGGGATCCCCGCTGCTCAATTTGCCGAGCTTGCAAGAAACCTGCTTGATGGGGATATTGGCGGTATGCTTCAACTCATCGAACGGATGATGCAGGAGGGGAAAAGCGCTGATAAGTGCATGGAGAACCTGCTGTATTACTTCCGGGACCTGCTGATGATCAAAATGGTGCCGCAGGCCGACAAGCTGACGGAAAGGGTGCTTGAGCCAAGCGCATTTACGGAAATTGCCGAGGCCTTCTCCAAAAGCCAGCTGTTTCAGTTTATCGAAACGCTGAACCACTATCAGAATGAAATGAAATACGCCGTCCAGCCGCAGATGCTGTTTGAGGTGGCCTTGCTGAGGCTGTGCAGCATCGCTGAAGGCGGCAGCGGTTCTGGAGCCGCTGCGTCTTCGGGTTATTCTGCGGCAGATGCCGCGGGGGGCGCTAGGCCTGCTGCGTCTCCGGGATCGGCGGACGCCGGGGCGGTTGACCAGCTTCGCCGGCAGCTGCAGGAGCTGGAGAGAAAGCTTGAGCAGGCGCTTAACTCTGGCGGTATAGCCGGGGGCGGGGGAAGCGGGAAAACCGAAACCTCCCGGCCCAGAACGCCTGCGCCGCGCATTTCCAGCACGGCGAAAATTCCTTCTCACATTGACCGGTACGTCGGCAATCGCGACAGTCAGGAATTCATTGCTGTTCAGCAGAAATGGAACATGATTCTCCAGCGGGTCAAAGAAGAAAAGGTTACCATTCATGCCTGGTTCATGAATGGGGAACCGGTTTCCGTTTGGGAAGATGCTGTTCTGGTTGCTTTTAAGAACGATATTCACCGTGAGACCACCGAGAAACCGGCCAATAAACAGGTCATTGAACGGGTATTGGAGCAGCAGCTCGGCAAACCTTACCGGCTGTTGACCATGATGCTGAAGGATTGGAACGATGCGGCTGCACAGGGCCCGGTCTCGGAACCGGCCAAGGAGCCGTTTGAGCTTTCCCATCCGGACGGCGACGAGCCTCCGGCGAGCAAAGAGCCATGGGTAGACGAGGCTGTCCAGCTGTTCGGCGAAGATCTGGTTGTCATTAAAGAATGATGAGGATCATCAAGAATGGCCGAGTTTGAGCCAGGTGGGCGAATTTGTCTGAAATTGAATATACTTATTTAAGGAGATGATTTGAGATGAATAACATGAACCAAATGATGAAGCAAGTGAAGAAAATGCAGGAGCAAATGCTGAAAGCCCAGGAAGAATTGGCTGACAAACGTGTTGAGGGAACTTCCGGCGGCGGTGTTGTAACGGTTGAAGCCAACGGGCACAAAAAAATCCTGTCCATCGCCATCAAACCGGAAGCTGTTGATCCGGACGATGTAGAAATGCTGCAGGACCTTATTTTGACAGCCGTTAACGACGCTTTGACCAAAGCTGAAGAGATCGCCAACCAGGATATGGGCAAGTTCACGGGCGGCATGAAAATCCCTGGCTTGTTCTAATTTAAATTAATTTAAGTTCTTGATTTTATGTTAAAGTTGCAAGATCCATGCCAAACTTCGGAGGGCTTACCTCCGAAGTTTATTCATAATTGGTGTTTCCGGCATTTGCCCGGTTATTCGAACAAAAAGGAGAACCCCGCTTTGTATTATCCCGAACCGATAGCCAAACTCATCGACGCATTTACCCGGTTGCCCGGCGTTGGTCCGAAAACAGCCGCCCGGCTTGCCTTTCACGTGCTGCGAATGAAAGAGGACGATGTAATTGATTTTGCCAAAGCGCTCGTAAGTGTAAAACGCAATCTTCATTATTGCTCCGTTTGCGGCAATATTACCGATACAGACCCCTGTCAAATCTGTCAGGATAAAACCCGGGATCCCTCTGTCATTTGCGTGGTTCAGGAAACCAAGGACCTGGTGGCTATGGAGCGTACCAAGGAGTTTAACGGTTATTATCATGTTCTGCAGGGGGCCATCTCGCCTATGGAAGGTATCGGTCCTGACGATATTAAGCTAAAAGAGCTTTTAACCCGTCTTAGCGATGAACGCGTCAATGAACTGATTCTTGCCACCAATCCGAACATTGAGGGTGAAGCTACAGCCATGTACATTTCTCGTCTGGTCCGGCCGTTTGAGATCAAAGTGACGCGGATTGCCCATGGACTGCCTGTCGGCGGAGATTTGGAGTATGCGGATGAGGTTACGCTTTCCAAGGCGCTTGAAGGCCGAAGAGAGCTGAATTAATCAATTTTATATAGAACTCTTCAAAGAAGCCCAGGGAATGCGGGCTTCTTTTTTATTTTTCGAAGTACGAAATCTACATAGCAATAAAAAAGAAGTTGAAGTTCTAAGTTTGTCCTTCCGGCGATAAGTATGAAATAAAAGGGCCAGGCCTTTCTTTTTGTAAAAGGGAACTGCAACAACCTATGTAAAGAAAGGGAGGATTATATGAAGTGGGGTTCATTATTCTCGAAATCAAACGACAGGAAGCAGCAAAAGCTTGAACTTGAGGAAAGGGAAAGGATCTATTACGAGGTGCTCAGGGCACATAAGGAATGGGAAAGAGCTCATCTGGCTTTTCAGGCGGCTACAGGGAAAGACGAAGTGGATGTAGCCATTTATACACTGGAAGCGGCAGAGAGAAGATATCAGATTCAACTAAAGGAAGCAAAGAGATTGGAGATTCATCTGGGTTTGCATGTTTATCCGCGATCTATCAACTCTCAAACGGTAAGGAGGTTAGGATCATGAAACTAATTGCGGCAGGAATACTAGTGCTGTCTGTTGTGCTAATGCTGTATGTCTGGATTTCAAAAAGAATAGGCTTCGCCTGGATCACCAGGCTGGGCCTTCATTTTGCCCTCGCTGCTGTAGGCATTTATGCCATCAACTTTGTGGGGATTCTGCCGGAGGTCCATATACCGCTGAATCCCGCTACCATAGGTACTGTGTTGGTTTTGGGGCTGCCGGGAGTAGGGCTTCTTATCGGCTTAAAATTAACTTGGATGTAATAGTTGACGGGTTATCTTTGCATGTGTTACATTATACATCGTCCCTTGAAGGTACAAGCCTCGACAAATAAGTCGAAAAAAGGTTTTTGAAAAAAAGTGCTTGACTGCTAACTGGATAATGTGATATATTATAAAAGTCGCCGCTGAGATGCGACGATGAATGAAAAGCGAGTGAAATCGCTGGTTTGATCTTTGAAAACTGAACAACGAGTGAGAAACAAATGAGATACATTGGGGATGAAATTCAAATCCATGTGGATTTGAATTTCGCTCCGATCTCGTCAGATTCAAAATGAGTCACAAACTTAACTTCAAATGGAAAACCTATCGCCTTCGGGTGGC
>NZ_JBZCMS010000002.1:0-665777 GCF_058267595.1 Paenibacillus mobilis | reverse complement strand
GCGAGCAAATGGCGTGAGGTAGCCGTACATATAGCGTGTTTTATGCGGAGGGATAGCGAGTTTAGACTTAAAATCCTGCGGTAGGTGACTACCGTACCGGTTCGATCCCGGTCCTCGGCATCTATAAGCATTACGAAAAAGACCTGTACGGCATTTGCCGCACAGGTCTTTTGGTTCTCAATTTTGATCTGGCAGGCTTGATGACAGCAGCGACTGAATAGCGTACTCCATTCCCGAGGCCTCCACGGGCGTTTCAAATCTTTGTGATACCTGCCCGCTGCGGGTGATCAGGAATTTGGTATAATTCCATTTAATTGCGTCGCCCTCGTAAAGTTCAGGGTACTTTGACAGCAGAAAATCCCTCATCCATAAGCCTTCCGGCGTTTCCGTATCAAATCCTCCGAAAGGGGCCTCCCCCGTAAGCTGTTGAAATAATGGGTGGTTGGAGGGGCCGCGAACCTCAATCTTTTCAAACAGCGGAAAAGTGATGCCGTAATGTTGACGGCAGTAACGCTCGGCATCCGCTCCTGTTCCAGGCTCCTTGTCGTTAAATTGACCGCAGGGAAACCCCAGAATTTCAAATCCATGCTGTCTGTAACTGTCATAAAGCTGCTGGAGACCGGCCAGTTGCCGGGCATAACCACATCTGCTGGCCGTATTAACGATCAGGAGGACTTTGCCCTCGTAAAGGGATAAGGGAACCGGTTCCCCATTCGTTTTGTGAACAATGAAATCATAAATAGTCATCCTCGCACCCCCGTTTTTGATGAATTAAGTCCATCATAAGGCTGGAAGGTCTATTGGTCTAATATATAAGTCGAATAGCGCTTATAGGTTTTGCTAAAATCCAGGCGCGGCCTGTTAGCTGGCGGCCCATACTAGGCCAAGGTTCAGATTAAGTTGAAGCAGCAAACCACGATTTTCCTCCCATTTAAACCCGTGCCGTATTATTTGGCCGTCCCTTTCTTTCCCGAAGCTGCGAACGCCTTCCGAGTAGGAACCCGACCAGCGATGCCAGCATTTGCTGGAACACCATGCCAAGCACGACCGGAACGGCTACCGGGGCGGGAAAATAGGCAACGGCAAGTACGGCTCCTGCGCTGATATTCCGCATGCCTCCATTAAAAATGAGCGCTACCTGGTCCGGTTCGCTCCAGCCCAGCAGGGCCGAGATCAGGTAGCTCAAGAAATAACCCGCACAAGCCAAAGCGATAATAATGGCGGCTTTTCCGACAAGACTTAAGCTGAAGTCCGTCAGATAAGGAGCGACAACGGAGCCGTTGATCATGATGACCACAGCCATTGCCAGCTTGGAAAAAGGGTTCAGCCGAGGCCCCCAGACGGGCACCACGGCGCCTTTGCTCCATTCGTTGAGTGCCATGCCGAGCAGCGAAGGGAACACGATCATCCAAAAAAGGCTGCTCATCATCGGCAGAATATTCAGATGTACGCTGGCTCCGATAAACAGGGACAAAATGCCCGGCACTACAAAAGGAGCAAGAACGGTATCAATCAGAATAATGGACAAGGTAAGCGCGATATTGCCGCGATAAATGCTGACCCAAACAAAACTGCTGATGCCAGTCGGAATGACCGCGGCCAGCACCAATCCGGTAATGGTATAGGGATCATGGGGGAAAACAAGATGCCCCGTTCCCAGGGCAACTAGCGGCATGAAGAGATGCAGCACCAGCAGGCAGGCGGCCAGCGGGAGAGGTTTTTTCAGCACGCTCAAAAAATCTTTAAAGCTGAGGCTGATGCTTCCGGCAAAGGTCATGAAAGCAAACAGCCAGGGGGACAGGAACGTGTAAGAAGAGAGCAGGCCGCCGCATATAACCCCGATCACAATGCTGGTAGGCGTAATCAGCGGCATCAAACGGTTAAGCCGCATGTTTAAAGTCTGGAGCATGATGAAGTCCGTCCTTTTCAGGTAGTATTCCTTCATTATACATCATTGGTATCCCGCGATCAGCGGGAATGCCCCGGGAAAGGCATTAGAAGGATGGGAAATGGCGGCGCGATTGACGCGTCCTGCGCTTTAAAGTAATCTAAGATTACGTGCATATGTCAAATGGTGTTTATCCATAACCATCCTCTTTTACGTTTTCTGCGCTTTTGTGTGGAATGAGGTGAAAGAGGATTTTTTTAAGCAGAGAAACCATCATCAAGGAGCTGAACGTGTTGGCAGGGCAAAAGTTTTATGTAGTATGGGAAGGCAAAACCCCGGGCATCTACACCTCATGGGCGGAATGCCAGAAGCAGACGAACGGCTATACGGGAGCCAAATATAAATCCTACGCCAGCCGGGCGGAGGCGGAAGCAGCCTATAAAGCGGGCTGGAAAGGCAATTGGGGCAGCGGAGCGGGTCAGGGAACGTCTTCCGGATCAAGCCGGAAACCGGGTTCAGCGCAAACGTTGGATGTCGGGGAAATCAATTATAACAGCATTTCCGTGGATGTCGGGACAAGGGGCAATCCGGGTCCGGTAGAATACAAGGGCGTGGATACGGCCACGGGCGAGGTCCTTTTTGCCGTCGGTCCGATCCCTAATGGAACTAACAATATAGGCGAGTTTTTGGCTATCGTGCACGCTTTGGCGCTGATCAAGAAAACCGGGAGCGATAAAGTGGTTTATTCGGATTCCGTTAACGCCATTAATTGGGTTAAGAAAAAACAGGTCGCCACGACGCTCCCGCGCAGCGGCTCCACCGCCGAAATCTGGGGACTGGTGGACCGGGCCGTATCCTGGCTTCAAACGAACACCTACACGACGCCTGTCTTGAAATGGCAGACCAAGCAGTGGGGAGAAATCAAGGCGGATTACGGCCGCAAATAGATAAGGTGTTTTTTGACGAACGTTGTCCTGTCCTGTAGATAGCTCAAGACCTTTTTGGGTAAAGAACAGTAGAGCTTATTCGGGACAGGAGAGATGCAGAGATGTTTGGCAACGACTGGGATGACATTTTGAGGGATGAGATAGAGAAACCTTATTTTCAGGAATTGATGGTGTGGCTGGATCATGAATATGCGGAGCACATTATTTTTCCGCCCCGTGTTTTTTTGTTTCAGGCATTAAAGCTCACCCCGTTTCATCAGGTGAAAGCCGTTATCGTGGGACAGGATCCGTATCACGGGTTGGGACAAGCCCACGGACTGAGCTTTTCCGTGCTGCCCGGCGTCCGGATACCGCCTTCCCTCCACAATATTTACAAAGAAATGTCGGCGGATTTGAATATTCCTGTTCCTCTGACAGGCACGCTGACGCCTTGGGCGGAGGAGGGGGTTCTGCTCCTGAATTCCATTTTGACGGTAAGGGAGGGACTGCCGAACTCGCACCAGGGGAGAGGGTGGGAACGTTTTACCGATACTGTGATTTCCAAGCTGAACGAAGGGCCGCAGCCCGTCGTGTTTATGCTTTGGGGCAATTATGCCCGGAAAAAAGGAGCCATCATCGATGCAAGGCGCCATGAAGTCATTGCTTCGGCCCATCCAAGCCCGCTGTCGGCACGGCACGGTTTTTTTGGCAGCAGGCCTTTTTCGAGATGTAATGCTTTCTTGAGCAGCCATGGGAGAACGCCGATTGATTGGCGGATTTTTGAAAGTGATTTATAGGGAGGTTTATCCGAATGGATCTTTCAAAATGGGTTGGCCGTTATGTATCCATCATTAGATTAAACGACGAGCGGACTTATTCCGCCAAAATTGAAGCCTGGGAACCTGAAAAAGAACGGGTGCTGCTCGGCCCGAAGCCGGTTTATATTCCTCTTGCGGAGATCGTAAAGATCATCCCGGCCGAGCATGGGCCTTTCCGGCGCGGGACTGCAGCCGGCCTTGCCGCCAAACCGCATTCCGTCGGTTACGTCATGAAAGAGAAACTTCAATTCGATAACGCGGTGCAATTCCGCTCCCCGGTCATGATCTGGAGAGGCGACCGGATTCTGCATTACCGTGCGCTGCTTGCCGGCCATGATGAGAAGGAAGTGACGCTGAGAACGGGGGAAAAGCTGTCCAAGCCCGAGCATCGTTTTGTCGTCAGATCGATTCGCGGGAATTAGGTCTTTTTGTCTATTTTTTAAGGGGAATGCCGGAAAAGGTAACGAAAGGTCAGGTTCATGTCGATAAAAATACATAGGACTTGGAAACAAACCGTAGTCCAGAAAGACAAAGGAGAGAAAGAAATGACTGGAAACAGGAAAGTGATGGGCTGGTTTCTTGCCCTCGTGCTGCTGGTGTCGGCTGTTCTTCCGATAAACGTGTTTGCTGCGACTGGAGACGTCAATTCGATTCGGTTTGACGGCGACAAGGAAATCGTGCTTACCGTGTCCGAAGGCACGGAACAGCTTCGCGTAATCGCAACTATTGAAGGAGCATCTGAGAAGGATGTCACCAACGATGTCACCTGGTCCACTTCGGATTCAAAAATTGTCAGAGTGGACGGCGGTCTGCTGACGCCTGTGGCTAAAGGTACAGCCACGATTACAGCCAAATACAAAAACGCCATTGCAACCAAGTCGGTAACGGTCAAATACGCCTATGACGCTTTGACCCTGAATACAGCAGACAATACAGAATTTAAAATGGGCACCGAAGACGCGTCTATCAAAGCATTAGCTGACGGTACGGATGTCAGCAAGGATGCCGTCTGGACAACCTCCGATGACAGCATCGTAAAGGTGGACAATGGGAACCTGACTTTTGTCGCTAAAGGTACGGCGACCATCACGGCGTCTTATAAAGGACTGACGGCTGATGTGAAAATCAAAGTCGTGGCCCCGTTTGGCAAGCTTGAATTTTCCGACGACGACGATTTGGAAATGGTAGTCGGATCCGGGACATCGCAGTTGAAGGTTGTGACCAAAGATTCGGACGACGATACCAATCCGGTCGATGTGACCGACAAAGTGGAATGGAGTTCTTCAGATACTTCCATCGCTACTGTAGACAAGGGCAAAGTTACCCCGCTGAAGCTTGGTAAAGCCACTATTACGGCTACTTATCTGGGAACCACCGTACAGAAAGACGTTTATGTCCGCAATCCTTATGAAGCTATTATTCTTGAAGATTCCAGCTTTATTAAAAATGCCGTAATGTTCCTGAATGACAGCAGTAAAAGCGTTACCGCCAAAGTTATTGCCTCTAACGGCGATTATGTAGAAGTAACAGGGTCTGCGGAGTGGAAATCTTCTAACCTGCTGGTGGCCAGCGTGAGCGGAGGCGTTATTACGCCGAAATCCGCAGGTACAACCACTATTACCGTTTCTTATCTCGGAGTCAGCAAAAGCTTTAGCTTGACGGTCTATCCGACTATTACCAAATTTAACGTTGATACGGATGATATTGAGATCTTGAAAGGCGATTCGAAAGACGCCCCGAAAGTAACGGGCATCCTTCTGGATGAGTCCGAACAGGATTTTACAAATCAGGTCACCTGGAAATCCAGCGATGAAGACATCGTAACTGTGGATTCCGCCAAATTTAAAGCCGGGGACGACGCGGGCACCGCTGTTCTTACAGGCACCGTCGGTTCCGTAACGGTAGCTTCCATTAATGTCAAGGTTTCCGAGAAGGTGCTGGTGCTGATGCCTGAGGTGGAAAGCTACCAGCTTGTCATCGGCAAAACCGCCGATCTGCCGAAGGTAACGGCCGTTCTGGTGAACGGCGATGAATTGGAAGTTACAGATGACATTAAATGGGCCCTTTCCGGCACTTCCGCCGTCATCAAGGACAAAACGATGAAGGGATTGTCCAAAGGAAACGTAACTCTTACCGGGACCTACCAGAATGAAACGGTTAAAATTCCGGTTACCGTTGAACCGGAAGTGGTTACGATGGTGATTGATCCTAAATCGATCGAACTTAATCTTAAACGTTCCAAAAGCATTGCCGTAAAAGGATATTACGCCGACGGAAAATATGTGACCTTGTCCAGCAAAATGAACTGGGTTTCTTCCGACGCCACAATCGCTTCGGTAAGCGGCTCGTCCGTCAAAGCCAATGCGGTGGGCAGCGTAAAACTTACCGGCACGTACCAAGGGAAAAGCTATACGGTTAACGTAAGCGTGGTGCCTAAGCTGACCAAGCTGACGGTAAGCGAAAAGCGATTTATCCTTGCACCCGGAGCCGCTCAATCCGTAACCCTTACGGCCGAATATGACACGGGGGCAACGGCTGTCGTAACTAGCGACGCAGTATGGACAACCAGCAAATCGACCGTGGCTACCGTATCCGCAGGACGCATTAATGCGGTGGCGAAAGGTACGGCAACGATCAAGGCAGCTTACGGAGGAAAAACCGTATCGGTGTCCGTATCCGTGAAGCCGTAAAGATAAAAAAGGGTCCGCTTCATTCGAAGCGGGCCTTTTTTTCGTTCAAATCAAGCTTGCGGATAATAAAGAAATATAGTAATATAAATAGGAACAAATGTTCTTTTTTTCTGAAAGATGGTTACATAAGGAGTTTTTCAACCATGATTCTGCACCACGTGATGAAACTGTTTAAGAAGCTGGGCTCAGGCGCGGAGAGGTTAAAAGAAGATAGAGCGACGATCCGTTTCACCCGGCTGACCGTTAGACGTATACTGCTGATGGTTTTGGCCCTTGGACTATCTGGCTGCAGTGAAGACTTCAGGCTGCCGAATGCGGCTACCGCTGAGCCGGTTCAAAAGTCGGCGGTATTGCGGGTTATTTTTCTGGATGTAGGTCAAGGAGCCTCCCAACTGCTCATTTCGCCATCCGGGGAAACGATGCTGATCGATGCTGGGAATAACGATAAAGAACAGGTGATGCTGGATTATCTTGATACATACGGAATTACAAAACTCGATAAGGTGATTGGAACCCATCCGGATGCCGACCATATCGGTGGGCTTGACAAGGTGATCGATCAAACGGAGATCGGTGAAATTTATATGCCTAAAGCCAGCTCGAATACGAAGACCTTCGAATCCTTGCTAAAGTCGATTAAACGGAAAGGGCTTAAGGTGAAGACGGCGAAAGCCGGGGTGCAGTTTGATCTGGGAGCGGGCGTACAGGTTCAGATGGTAGCTCCCGTCAAAAGCTATGACGATGGCAATGATATGAGTGCCGTGGTCAAGGTCGTGTACGGCAGCCGTTCGTTTCTGCTGACCGGGGACGCGGAATCGCCAAGTGAGAAGGACATGACTGCTTCGGGTGCCGACCTGCGGGCGGATGTACTGCTGGTCGGCCATCACGGCTCCAAATCCTCCACCACCTTGGCTTTTTTGAAGGAGGTCAAGCCCCGCTACGGAATCATTCAGGTTGGGAAGGATAATAAATACGGGCATCCTACGCAGACAGTTCTCCAAAGACTCAAAAGGCAGGGAGTCGAGGTTTACCGGAATGACCTGCAGGGAACCATTGAGGCAGATACGGATGGAACCAGCCTGACTATTCAGACGGAAAGGTGATGAGCATGGAGCTTGCGGTTTTGGAAAGGTTTGAAGGGGAGCTTGCGATCCTGGAGATCAACGGACAAACCCGGGATATAACACGATCGCTGATAGAGGCCGGTGCGAAGGAAGGCGACGTGCTGAAATGGAACGGCGACAAGTGGCTGGTGGATTCCGCCGCCACGGAGCAGCGCGCGGCGAGCATCCGAAAGCTCATGGATGAGGTCTGGGAAGATTAAAATTTAATGAATTAACGCAGTTGAAAGTGATGTTAGTAAAAAGAGGGGGCAGCACCCTTTCGAGAAAAGGTGCTGCCCTTTTTGATTTTACCAATCCGAGAGGGATTAGGGATGAGGTCTTTTTTTACTCGTGTGAAACGATAAATTGCAGGTTGCCTGTAAGCTCATACGGGCCAAATTCTACCGGCAAAATAAAATGGTCGCCTTTGCGGACAGGATAGGTTTGACCGCCTGCCTTCAGCTCGCCTTCACCGTCCAATGCGCTGAAGATCTGATATTTGCTGCTTGGTTCAAACGAAGAAGTGCCGTTGACCTCCCATTTTTGCACCGTAAAGAAATCATTGGAGACAAAAGTAGTAATGGTCGTTCCGCCCACTTGGCTTGTTTCATGCTGTGTTGGAACGTAACGCTGCGGGATGGTCGTCACGTCGATCGCTTTTTCCAGATGAAGCTCGCGGGTGTTTCCGGCGCTGTCTTTGCGGTCATAGTCATAGACCCGGTAAGTGGTGTCGGAGCTTTGCTGCGTTTCCAGGACTACAATACCTTTGCCTAGCGCATGAATTGTTCCGCTTGGGACATAAAAGAAATCGCCGGGTTTGACAGTAATTTTGGTCAGGAGCTCGTCCCATTTGCCTTCTTCAATGTAGTTAACGAGCTGTTCTCTGCTGGTGGCTTCATGGCCGTAGACAATTTCGGACCCGGGATCGGCATCCACGATGTACCAGCATTCGGTTTTGCCCAGTTCTCCGTTTTCATGTTCGCCCGCGTAAGCATCGGCCGGGTGAACCTGAACGGACAAATCGTCCGAGGCGTCCAAAAGTTTGGTCAGCAAAGGGAATACCTTGGAGTCGGAACGGAACAGCTCCTGATGGTTTGCCCACAAATCGCCAAGTTTTTGTCCGGCATAAGGGCCGTTTTTTACCGTGCTTTGGCCGTTTGGATGTGCGGATACCGCCCAATATTCGCCGGTATGGTCGCTCGGAATCTCGTAGCCAAACAACGTTTTCAGTTTTGTGCCGCCCCAAATGCGGTCTTGGAAGACGGAGTTCAAAAAGATAGGTTCGCTCATCGTATAATCTCCTTTTAAACAAACTTTACTTTACAAAACTTGACGATAATATTTTATGTAAAGTAGTATTGATTTTAGTGTAGCATGTTTCGGGAGGTTAGCAAAGATGGCGAGACCCAAGAAGATATCCATGCAGACGATTGCTGATGAATTGAAGATTTCCAAAAATGCGGTTTCGCTTGCTTTGTCCGGGAAAAAAGGGGTCAGCGAGCAGGTCAGGAATGAAGTGAAACAGCGGGCCAAGGATTTGGGCTACAGCATACAGGGGAAACCTCAGCGGAGCAGCTTAAATATTCTCGTATTGGTGCCCGAAAGAGTGATGAGCTACGAGGATAACGAGCATTTTCATTTCTATCACGACTTGCTTTGGGGGCTGGAGGCGGCGATCCGTAAAGATGGGTATAATGCGGTTATCGCCAAAATTGATGCCGAAATGGAGAGAAAAGGTTCGCTGCCGGGCATTTTCGATATTGACCATGCGGGCGTTATTTTGTTTGGAATTATCGACAAGCCATATGCCCGGAAGGTATGGGAGCTTGATACGCCGCTCGTGATGATCGACTCTTATTACAGGGATTTGCCTTGTGCGGTGGCCGCTTCGTCAAATTTGGAAGGGGCACTTGCTGCTGTCCGTTATTTGCAGGAGCTGGGACATAAGCGGATCGGCTTTATGGGCCCGTCCAATCTGACGACAAGCCACGAAGACCGCTGGTTCGGATATTGGAAGGCGATGGCGGATGAAGGAAGCTATCCGGATCTGCGGGATTGCCTGATTTATTCCGACGGTTACCGGTCTACCCGGGAAGAGATTTCGGTGTTTTTGGATCGGCATCAGGCCAGCCTGCCGACGGCCTTTTTCTGCAGCAACGACCGCATCGCTTTGATACTGAACGAACTGCTGCGCGAGCGGAAATACGCCGTACCTCAAGAAATTTCCATCGTAGGATTCGATGATATTACGTTGTCCGCGGCTGCTGCGCCTTCCTTAACCACGATGCGCGTTGCTAAGAAAGCCATGACAGAAGCAGCAGTCGAACTGCTTCTGTCTGAAGCTGGACACAAACGGGAACGAATTTATTATGGGGTCATCCCGAACCTGATCGTCCGTGAATCCAGTGGGATCCTGTCTCAGGCTAAACAACAACAGTAGTACTGACGTCGCTCATATATGCTTTAATGGCCACATATACGCCAATAATGGCTGCAAGAAGGCTGAGTACAGCAGCAATGGCCGCAAGAAAATCAAGTTTTCTGGTTTCGGCTATTATTTTTGCTTTCGCTTGAGACTGGTTAATGCTTCTGACACGGGCTGGTTTCAAGGGGCCCCCCTCCTCAAGACTTTCAAAGTCATACCTTGGATCTAACAATTTGTTATAGAATACGTCTGCGATTTCGGTTTTGTTCGGGCCTTTCAAGCAAGCTCATCCATGTTTACCCGGAAAAGATAAATTTGGTTAACTGACGGTGGGCTAACATAAAGGAACAAATATTATGTAAAATATAGATAGATTCTTTTTTGACGGTTAATCTGATGAATGAACGGGAGTTGAATCCAATGCAGTCCGTTTGTGTATTTGCAGGCAGCCGTCCGGGCGCAGCGCCGGAGTATACGGAAGCTGCCATCGGTCTGGGGAAAACTTTGGCCGAGGCGGGAATCAAACTGGTTTATGGCGGTTCAAGAAACGGTCTGATGGGTTATGCGGCCAATGAAGCATTAACCTGTGGTGGACAGGTCGTCGGGGTGATGCCGACAGACCTGTTTAAGGCGGAAATCGTGCATCGTGAACTGACGGAGTTGATCGAAGTAGACGGGATGCATGCCAGAAAAGCCAAAATGGGTGAGCTGGCGGACGGTTTCATCGCGCTGCCGGGCGGCGTCGGGACCTTTGAGGAGCTGTTTGAGGTTCTCTGCTGGTCCCAAATCGGCATCCATAGGAAACCTATTGGGTTGCTGAATGTTAGGGGTTATTATAATCCGCTTCTTTCTTTTGTAGAGCACAGCATTACGGAGGGTTTCACGGGGCCTGATACTTTGAGCTCCATTCATGTTGACGAAGATCCGATTACATTGGTACAGAAAATGAGCCGCCATGCGGCCGGATTATCCGGAGTCAGCTGGGAATGGAAAGGCTGAGTGGCTTTGCCTTTAGAGCTAAAAAAGAACCATCTTCTGCGCGGTTAAGCGGGCGATGGTTCTTTTGCTTTTTTTTGCGAGGATCCAACGGTTTCAACCGTATTCTATTAAGCAGCATGTCTTCTACCGTGAGGCGTTGGAGTATGAAGATCGGTTTTGTTGCCGCCATGTTTGAACAGATTGCGGAGGAAAGGCATTACCCAGTGGTCCAAACCAATTTTACCGGCATTAGCGGCAGCCACTACGATGAAGATTTCCAAAATCAGCATTTGGGCGTTGGTGCTTACGGTACCCGAGAAGAGGAACGCGGTGTTCATGACGACGGCCATCAGCGCTGCGAAAGTGGTAAAGGTACCGAGAATCAGGCCCACGCCGACCAATAATTCACCAAGCGGGATCAGGATGTTGAAGAAGTTGACGCCGGGTAGGGCGGCGTGCTGAAGAAATGCGGCCCACCAGCCTTGGACGGCCGGGTTATCGCCAGTGCTTTTTGCTATAGCGCCTTGGAGGAAGCCGCCGGCGTCAAAGCCGCCCGTTAATTTTTCAATGCCGTGTGTCATCCATTGGTAACCCAGATAAATCCGGACGATGGTCAGCAGCCACATAGCCACTTTGTTTGTTCTCAGCCAATTGTTAAACATATAAATCTCTCCTTTGATAGAATCCGTTTTTTTATTATTTTTGAAGTGGATCAGTTTTGTCTTTCTTTTGTAAGATGATCATCTCTTATGGCTTTATTATAAGTGATTATTTTCACAATACATGTGATAAATATCACACTAATCTCTTTTATTTAAAATTTTTAGTTTTTATCGGAGTTTCCCGCCGGACAAGGACGGTTAATTAGGGGAAGAGAAGGAATAGAAAGGAGCGGATCGGATTGCCGAAGCTGGTGATTGGCGTTTTTGCCGCGAGACAAGACGTTTCCCTTTTAATTGCCGACCTGCAGGAGCAGGGCATTGAAGATAAAGAAATATCAGTGCTCGCAAAAGACTTTAACGAATTGGGCCTTATTGCAGAGGATACGGGTTTAAAGCCGCCTAAAAGCGGCACGGCAGGAAAAAGCGTGTTTGGCATGCTAAGAGGTCTGACGGAGGTGCTTGAGGGAGCGAGAGGGGAAGTGAACTCCCTAGGGGTCGCTGCTAAAAAAAGCGCGGGGGCCGAGCTGTGGGAAAATAGCGAAAACCTTGCGGTACCGCTTATAGGAGCGGGGGTTCCGGAATCGGACGCCAGAGCTTATCATGACCAGGTGGCCAAAGGATATTTTCTCGTTCTTGTCCAATGTGGAGAAAATGAAGCGGACAAAATTAACGAACGGATGAACCGGCACCACAGTTTGCCCTTAGCGTAGGGAAGCACGGAAGAGGCGGCATCGTTCAAGAGAACAAAAACACCCGTTTCCCCTTTAGGGATTCGGGTGTCTTTGGTTACAGCAGACTAATGGCAAGCAGCTCGTAAAGCACAAGCGGAAGAATAACGCGTCCAGGATTGTAGTAAGGGTATGGATAAGGGTAATAAGGCCGCGGTGGCGGATAATACCCCGGATAATAGGCTCGTTTAGCGTTGTATGGATCCGCATCCGTATCCGCGTACGGGGAAGGAACGCTTAAATATAAATGTCCACCGTCCATGGCGAGCAGGGTTCCTTCAAAAACATGGCCGTCCATCGTATGAACACCGACATGATGGTTCAAATATTTGCCGCAGCATTGATGGAGATGCTCCCGGACTCCTTTCATGGAGTTGGCCGTATCCGGATGCAGCTGATAAATCAAAGAAGACTGGGTGGGTTGGATCGACATTCCTGATAACCTCCAAAGACATATTCATGAGCTATTACACTCTATGCGTTTGCCCACCCGGGAGTGAATGAATGACGGCTGCGGTTCTATTTTTTCTTGCGGTTTTTAGTGCCGCGGGGGCGGGACTTGGCTCTGGAGACAGCCGCATAAGGGCCGACGCCAGGACCCGGACCGTAACCTGGGCCTACTTCAGTTGTTTTGTAAGCAAAACATTGCTGGTACACAGGGACGCAGTGATGTTTTTGAACGATTTCAATCGGCTGGATCACTTGGACCAGCTGCGGATGGTAAAAGTTTTGAACCGAAACGATAGGATCCAGGACAATCGGATCTGCAGGAGGGCAGCAAAATTTGTTCATGAAGTTCAACTCCTTAATTAGGTTTGATGCATTATATTGCGGAATAGGTGTTCAGTCTTGTTCGTTTGTCCCTTGTGCCGAAACTTTTTGGGAAAAAGATCGGGAACGCCTTTGATGGACTGGCGGTGCATGCAAAACAAACACATAGGAAATGTTAAAGAAGGAAGGAGGTGCAGGATGAAAAAGGTAAAAGAAATCATGACGGCGAGTCCGGTTACGGTAACTCCGATGGACAATATTTACGAAATCGCGGTAAAAATGAAAGAACATGATACCGGATTTATTCCGGTCGTGGAAAGCCAGGGCAGCGATCGGTTGATCGGGGCGGTAACGGACCGGGATTTGGTTGTCCGCGGGTATGCGGAGAAACATTCCGGTTCTACGGCCGTGGATCAAGTGATGACCAAAAACCTGAAGACGGCTACCGCCGATATGTCCGTTGACGAGGCGGCCGAGCTGATGGCGCAGCAGCAGATTCGTCGTTTGCCGGTGACGGATGGCGACCGTCTGATCGGGGTAGTTTCCCTGGGGGACATGGCTGTCGAGCATATTTTTGCGGATAATGCCGGCGACGCGCTTACCGACATTTCGGAGCAGCACCTGCATTAAGCGGGCTAGGCTAAGCAGACCGTTTCTTTTGGGTCAGGTAGCCAAAGAGATCTTTATAACCAAGCAGTCCCGTGAGAGGGCTGCTTTTTCATTTTTTGCGAAAGGAGACAGAAGAGCCGAAGTTGAATACATATAGAGTAAGCCATCTTAGTTCAAACAATTTCTAACCGGGATAAGAAAAGGAGAGATTTGACTTATGCAGCCTAATCATAATCTTGTCAGTAAAATCTTGTTCTGGATCGGCATTCTGGTTCTCGCTTTTGGTTTTGTAAGCGGTTTTGTGGCCGGCGGCCTGCCTTCGGTCGACCACTCCGGTTATGACTTCCGGATTACGTTGTCGGTATGGGCATCCTTTATGATTCCGGGATTTCTTGTCATTGGTTTCTCCGAGGTCATCCGGCTGCTGCAGGACATGCGCGACGATTTAATCAGGGTCAGAAGCCGAGTAGCCCGTGTACAGCAGGGGGGACAGAAACCGGATACCGCAACGGGAGTTAATGACTTGGGGGCTCAGGCGGGGGTGCCTTACCCCGCAGACGCTTTAAGGGGAGGCGAGTTTTACTCTCGTTCATTTCCGCGCTTAAGCAGAAACAATCTTTTCCCGGACGGCGAAAAAGCGGCCAAATATCATAAATTGATCAAACGCATTAACGCCCTGGAGTTTTATTTCGAGGTTGAAGATAAACTGACGATCGAACAAAAGCTGGGCGAGGTAAAGAGGTTGTATTTCGAAGTCAAACACCTGGTGTTTACGGCAGGTCTCGACCATGAGCCTGTTTGGCTCAACGTGGTGGAAGCGATCCGTTTTATCGAAGACGAATATGCCCGGATGGATAAGAAATACGCCTAGGATACTAGGGTCTAGAATAAAAAAGAAAAGAGCGGCAATGCTAAATAAATTGTCTTGCCATGTGTAAGATTTATGTGATAGTATAAATCTTACTGAAGGACGGTAGCTCAGCGGGAGAGCACTACCTTGACAGGGTAGGGGTCATGGGTTCGATCCCCATCCGTCCTATATGAAACAGAGAGAGAGAAGCCTTGCATAGCAAGGCTTTTTCTATTATCACAGGTTAATAATGTTGTATAGTACAGTTGCCGTTTTGGTGTGTTGATGTGAAACTGATGTTAAAAATGGTGTGATGATGTTATAGATGCTACAAAATAACGCTAAATCTTCAAAAGAGATAAGGCGTTTTTATTTGGCTTTTTTTGATGTTAACTGCCATGCTGTTTTCTTGACTTAAGCATGTTATCAAATATCCCTGCAGCTGCTTGATCAGCTTCTCGAAGTGCATGGGTATAGATATTTAGTGTTGTGCTGATGTTGGCATGTCCAAGGCGAGCTTGTATGATTTTAGCGTGAAGCCCTTGATTTAATAACAACGTTGCCGAGGTGTGCCTGAGAGCATGGAAATTTACATATCTTATGCCGTGTCGTTTAGTGAAGCGAGTCCACCATGTTTTCACACTGTGAGGGTGTAGCGGCTTACCATTCCAGGATCCGAATACAAAGAAGTGTTCGCCTCCCTCCCAAAGGTCAGCCGTAGCAAGTCGTTCTTCGTTTAACTGAGCTTTATAGGAACGAAGTTCAGGGATAAGAGAAGAGGGGAGTTCGATTCTCCGTCTGGATGACTTAGTTTTAGGCTCCTTCAGTTCATATCCACTCTTGGTGAAACTGAGGTTTTGAAGTACATCAATTGTCCCATTCTCCAGGTTAACGTGTTTCCATTCGAGTCCAAGAAGTTCGCCACGTCTTAAGCCCGTTGTTAATGCTAACGTAATTAGGAGCCGCCAAGAATCCTTTTCGTTCTCCAGGAGGGCAAATATTTGATCTGTTTCCTTCTGGTCATACACATCCAGTTCCTTTTGTTGTTCATCCCTCGGTTTTTTTACCCCATCCATAGGATTTTTCTTAAGTAGCTTCCACTCAACGGCCCGACTAAATACATTGCGCAGTACCCTATGTAGATACTGAATGGTGCCGGCCGATAATTGGCCCTCCTTACCATCCTTCCTTTTACCCGTTGCAAGTTGATCCATCAAATTTACAAGCTGGAGAGTCTTAATGGAGTCCAACTTCAAATGACCAATAGCCGGGATGATTCTGCTGTTTAGATGGATCAGGTAAGTTTCAAGAGTAGCCCTTCCGAGCTGCTTTTCTGCGTACTTACTCCGCCATTCTTCTATAAAGGCTTCAAATGTCATTCTCTGTGGATCTATATATTCTCCAGTCTCAACTTCTTGCCGAAATTTAGAGTATTCATCATCTAAATAGTTCTGGAGCTTTTTTGAAGTTTTAAGCAGCGCTTCATCAGTGATAGTTATGGTTTTTGTCTTACGTCCATATTTTCCATTTGGCCCTTTACCTGTGTATACAGTGAAGAACCAAGAGTTATCTCCCCGTTTCTGAATATTGGCCACTTCGTTCACTCCTTCAGTTTAATTATGTATACGAATTTAACGAATTTACGAATTGATTTTCCAAAAGCCTTATTGGACAGGAGTTTGCGGATTGTATCGACTACGAAATTACTCTGAATTAATTAACGAATTAATTGTTGATTTCCAACTGATTAATATTAAATTTTAGTCAGTATGCTCATTCAAATATTCTGGGAACAACAACTTAACCATTTCTAATATACGTTCCCTTTCTTTGTAAGAGAGTTTGTGCCCATTTAAAGTAACACCTGATCGAGAAAGAAAAGTAGTAAGATCATTGTCAAGCATTTTTATGAAAGTATCAGGTTCGTCACTTGGCATTACAAAACTAACGATGGCCTCAATAACCTTCATATACCTTTTAAAGAGTTCGTTATATTCATCCCTAAAGGATTTAAAATCTTCGTTATTTCTTATTCTTCTTATAAATTCGTTATTTAATGACTCAACTTCGTTTAAGAATGAGTCTGGATCAATTTCTATTTCATTTTCTTTTAAGAGTTGACTCACTTCTCTTTTAATAGGATTAACTAGGTTGCCATTCTCAAAGTATTTCTCTTTTATCAAGGCTATATTTTCCTGTGCTATCTTATAACCTGCTATACCTAATATTTCTCCTATGTTTAATGAACTTTTGTTCTCCTCTCGACTTCCCATAGGAGAATGTCCAGCCTTGTACATTAAATCCATATAGGACACATTTAAAGGATTAGATAGTTTTTTTAAAATTTCTGGTGAAGGAATTCCCCGTTCTCCTCTTTCCAATTGAGAAATATAAGAATGTGAAACACCAGATAAAACATCTAATTTTCGCATTGTTAAGTTAGCATTTTTACGCAAAGTTCTTAGATAATCTCCAAACTCTTTTGGGTTCAATTGTAACCACTCCTTTCACATTATTATTAGCACAAAAGTATACAAAAATACAGAAGAAAATAACAAATGGTTGCAAAAGCATACATCAGGTGGTATTATGTGGTTACAAAAGAGTGCATGCAAAAGTAAACACCATTTATTACCTGGAGGTGAAATGCAGTGAATGATGTAGATCAAGCAATCTTAGAAAATCGGGTCCATTTAGAAAAGAAATACTTCTCTAACGGAACCACACCTGATATGGAAAAACTGCTCGATACCGTTGGAAAGATGATCAAAGCATCTTATCTAGGCGGACTGAAAGGAGGACGGAAAGAACAGCAATGGAGCAATCAAGCCTGTCTGGGTTATGCGGTTCTGGCTGGCGAGGAAATGAAGTGGAATGAACAGTTAATTAAGGAACTGGTAAGGGCAATGTACAGATCGTTTGATTTTGTCACACTGAACGAGGCCGTTGATGCTTACCGAGGCTCAATTTATTAATCCAAGGAGGAAGATAAGTAATGGAAAAAATCACATATGAGCAATACCTGCAGGAGAACATTTTTGCACTGCCAATTCAGGAATGTATTGACGTACTTACTCGGGCTGAAAATGGAACGATGTCCGAATTTGAGGCTGAGGAGCAGCTTCCACCTGTAGTAGGAACTGTTCTGGTAAACCTGTATTTGCATGATAAAGAAGCTTTTGAGGATCTGGTAACTAAGATCAGGAAGGCTGCTGATTCTATACAAGAGTTGGAAAACAGAAACACGTTTACTATCTGCCCCTTTCCTGACGGCGTTGATCTTCTCAATCAGTTTGAATCCATATTAAACAGTATTCGTGAAGGAAGTTTATTGAAGGATCACTGGAGGGCTGAAGACGGACAGTTAATTGTTGCGTTGGAGAATCTGAATACTAAATAACGATAAAGGGAGGCAACTTGTATGTTTCAGATCACTTTAAAGATGGCTCGTTTGAATTGTGGCTTAACTATAAAAGAAGCTGCTGAGAAAGCCGGCATTACTCCTAGAAGACTTAGAAACTGGGAGAAGGACAGCTCATGTGCCGAAATGTACGCTGCTTTAAGACTTTTGCGAGTTTACGGACTGTCTCTAAACCATGTCCATTTTGGGAAAGAGAAAGAGGTTATCTCCCGTTTTATCGAATCTATGACTAAGGAGGAATAAAAAAATGACAAGAGTTACTTTGACCGTAAATGAAACGGCTGAGCTGATTGGTGTATCACATTCAACGATTTATACAATGGCCAGAGAAGGTCAGATTCCACATGTCAGAGTGAGAGGCCGCATTATCTTCCATAAGGATGTAATTGAATCTTGGTTACGTGGTGAGCATGTTCAAGTGCGCCAGGCTTAGGCGGTGTTCGAATGATATTTGAGAAGATACCTGCAGAATTAAAGAGCATTCCTCAATGGGTACTTTGGAAGCTAGAAAAACGCAGAGCTGGGGCTAACCCTACAAAAGTCCCTTATTCAGCATCTGGGCGACATGCTTCTGTAACGGACCCCTCAACATGGTCAACATTTTACGAAGTTAAAGCTATATTTCAGACTAATAAATCATATTCGGGAATTGGTTTGGTACTCACTAAAAATCAGTCAGGACATTCAATTGTTGTGATAGACATAGACCACTGCATCAAGAAAGGAGCATTAAACTCTGAGGCACGGGAGATCATTCTAAAGCTTAACAGCTATACAGAAAGAAGCCAAAGCGGGGAAGGCGTTCACATTGTAATACGGGGTAGTAAACCAGGAGAACGAAGCAGAACTCGTAACATCGAAATGTATGACGATCTGAGGTTCATTGTTTTTACAGGTGATCATGTAAAGGGTACGCCGCTAGGAGTGGAGGAAAGACAATCCGAAATTATTAGTTTATATCATGATTTCTTCCCATCCCAGCTTCCTGTTCAAGACAGTGAGCATATTAAAGGGCCTAATCTTGAAGATGAAAAGATATTAGAGCTTGCTAGAAAGGCCAAGAATGGTCAAAGGTTCCAGCGGCTATACTCTGGCGATTGGAGTGGATACAGCAGCCAGAGTGAAGCAGAACAAGCCTTATGTAACATGATTGCCTTCTACACAAAAAATCCCGAACAAATTGACGGTTTGTTCAGGGGTAGTGGATTGGTACGTGATAAATGGGGTCGAGACGATTACCGGGAACGAACTATAAGTAAAGCGTTAGAAGGTGTTGTGGTGCAATATAATAATCCGTCCAGTAAAAAAAATTCTATTCATAATGTACCACAGCTCGAAGAATTTGACGAGTCTGAATTTGATTTCCTCTTTAATCAAACTCCTGAGTTTGATGGGAAATTAGGAGAAGCGGCGCTGCATGGATTGGCCGGTGAAATAGTCAGATTTATTGATCCTCATACAGAAGCCGATCCTGCTGCTGTGCTAATCAACTTTTTGACCATGTTTGGAAATATGGTTGGGGACGGACCACATTTTGTTGTTTCTGGTGGTAAGCATCGAATGAGGGTCTTCGCTGTACTGGTTGGAGCAACCTTCAGAGGTAAAAAAGGAACGTCCTTGGATCCGATTCTGAAGCTTATGAATGCAGCTGATGTTGAATTCAATGCACGTAAGAAGTCAGGGTTATCTAGCGGAGAGGGACTAATTTATTCCGTAAGAGATCCCATTATTGAGTTTAAACCGGTGATGGATGGCAAGGGGAAGGACAAGAAACCTACCGGGGAATATGAGCAAGAGATAACGGATCCTGGGGTAGAGGATAAACGCCTTTTAGTCATAGAGAGTGAGTTTGGATCTGTATTGAACGTTTTACGCCGTGAAGGGAACACCTTGTCCGCAATTATAAGGAATGCTTGGGATGGCAATGGAGAGATTAGAACGCTTACTAAGAACCCCATGCAAGCTTCCAGCTCTCATATATCTATACTAGGCCACATTACGCCAGAGGAGCTTAGAAAGCTTCTGACGGGCAATGAGATCCACAACGGGTTTGTGAACCGGTTCTTGTGGCTGTATGTGCAACAATCCAAGTCTCTCCCCAGTGGTGGGGAATTTCATAAGCTTGATGTTGGAACAATTGTATCAAAAATAAAGACAGCCTGTGATTATGCCATGAATGAAATGCCGACAGATGGGAATGGTGATCTGCTCCCTATGGAACGTGATGAAGCTGCTAATCAACTATGGGAACGAATATATGAACCCTTACAACGTGATGCAGCTGGAATCATTGGAGCATCAACAAGCCGGGTTATTCCTTATGTAATGCGTCTAGCTTGCATATATGCCTTGCTGGATCAGTCATGCATTGTCCGTTTGGAGCATTTAAAAGCAGCCTTAGCACTTTGGGATTACTGCTATAAATCTGTAACGTTCATCTTTGGTGAGCAGGGATTAGATAGTGATCCGGTTATATCTCGCATAATGGAAGGTTTAAAAGAAAATCCAAATGGAATGAGTAGTACAGATATTAGTGTGGGCCTTTTCAAGCGTAACAAGTCTTCTGATGAAATAAAGGCTGCAGTTGAGAAGCTGAGGGAAAAAGGAATCATCTGTATTGAAAAAATCCCCTCAGGTGGAAGAGGACAGCCAAAGACAATTATTCGATTAGTTGATTCTGTGAAATATGCCTGAACGAATTAATTCGTTAATTAATTCAGTGTAATTTCGTACTAATCAAAAGCCTTGAAAGCCTTAAGGCATAAGGGTTTATCCTATTACATTCGTTATTTCGTTAAATTCGTTAACTCTAAAATCATTTAAGAAAGGAAGGGAATCATGCCAACAGCAAATGAGATTATTCGGGCTAATGAGTTTGAAAGAATGGACAAGGTTGCTAAAGCGGCAGGGTTCCTTCCTCTAATTTCAGGAGAAGCGTATGAGGCACAGTACAACGCCGGCAGTCATGTGTTTATCATGCTTGGAACTAATAAATGGAGCGCATGGCGCGAGACATGGCAACCGGGTAAGGGAAAGTCTATCTCCTTAAAGCCCATTGTGGAAAATGTCCCTTATGACGTTGCCTTACAACAAGCTCATAAATATATTTCCTTCGTTACAAAGAAGAAAAGATTTAAAGCATAAGAGACGTGACCTTACCACTTATAGAAAGGACTGATCGCTTGAACAAGTCATTGAAGCACTTTGAAATTCGACTGGAAGAAAACGTAATGACGATTGCTACAGACCGAACAAGAATCGGGACGCTTGAAACCTTGCTTAGGCTGATATTTAACGAATACAGCAAAAAGAAGCCTGAAGACTTGGATTTGTTTATGAAGCGACTAAATTCCTTGTACGAAATTATCAGGAACAGAGGAAAGCCAAGAGAGGATACAGAGCCTCTCAACGATTTTGATTTTTGGAAGGGACTTATGGAAAACAAAATTACCTAATATGAGATTGGAGTGAATTCTAATGAAGAAATTAACGGATGATCAAATTGTCTATTTGGAGCGTTGGGCTGCTGAGAAAAAGAAAACTCAGACTGTGACAAAAGAAGAGAAGGAAATTGTTAATAGGATTGATCAAATGGCTAAGACGGATTGGAAAGGTTTCCGTTTAGAGAGCAAAACTCATAAAGATGATGTACGAGCAAAATTGGAAAGACTCAAGAAAAAGAAAGTTGACTGAACGGAGGAATCTAATGACAAAGATTAATGTTAGTGGTCCAATCGTCTCAAACAGTGATTATAGCGTCTATGAATGGCTAGGTATGGAAGCGACTTGTCCTAAAAAAGTAAGAACGGTAATTAATGAAAGTAACGGAAAGGACTTGGAAGTTGAAATCAATTCGCCAGGAGGGGATGTATTTTCAGCATCAGAAATCTATTCCTCTTTGAGAGATTATAAGGGTATGGTGACTGTAAAGATTGTTGGTGTTGCAGCCAGCGCAGCGAGTGTTATTGCAATGGCCGGGGACAACGTATTAATGGCCCCAACCGCTCAGATTATGATTCATAACGTATCAACAAGATCCTCTGGCGATTACAGAGATATGGAACATACAGCTGAAGTTTTACGACTTGCAAATGAAACGATAGCTAATGCTTACAGGATGAAAAGCGGGATGAAGCAAGAAGAACTTCTAAAAATGATGGACAAAGAAACATGGCTAACACCTCAACTGGCTTTAAAGTTAGGTTTCATAGATGGAATATTATTTGATAATTCTAGTCGGGAAGAAACTAAAGCTAAGTTGAAATTATTAAAATTACAAGAAGGGAAGTTATAGATATGAAAACATTAACTAAGATTCAACAGTATGTGGAAGGAATCAAAAAACCGTTCCTAGCTTCTGATAAAGAAAAGATTGAGATCGAGGACTACATTAAAAAATTAGAGTCCCAAAAAGAGAAGCTTGAGCAGTCAACGAGTGTCAAAGACATTGACAAGTTAATTGAAATAAACAGTAAATATCAAGCAGCTACAACGATGTTAAATCGAATAGAAACTGAAAAGACTAAATTAAGAGAAGCCAATAACGAGACAGTATATAGTCAGGTATACGACTTACGTAAGGAGTATATAGCCGAATGCGTAAAAGAGTTAGAGCCTGCATTTAAAGATATAGTCAAACGTGCTGATGAACTTGAAGCTATCATAAAGCAATTTAATCAACATGGGAAAGAAAAGGGATTAGAGTTTAAAAGTATTCTAAGATCGCTCACTCCCTATGTTTCTGATAGTACGAAAGAAAAGTTAAATCCTAATTCATTTGGTTCAGTGGATCAGTTCTTAAATAGCGCCTATAAAATCTTTGATCATCAATTTGATATGTGGAAAAGTAACGTTAAGCAGAATTTAAAGTGACCTATTACAGTCGGAAAATCCTTTAAGACCGTAGTGTCCACATCAAATTAACTGTGTGGGGTCTATATAGGCCCCCCCCTTCTTAAACTGATGGAGACCGTTATGAAGACCGTAGTGTCCACATTGGAACAACACACGGGGCATTCCTATAGGGGGTGTGGTATTGACAAAACATGAATTGACCCCTTTTAGGATTTTTAAATGAAATTTGAGGTTATGAGGTGAAAATATATGAGTCTATGTTTTGCTATGATTCAAAATTGCATGTTGGTCATGTCTGGAGATTCACGGGAATCGATCAACATCAACGGAGAACATTATTCTACAGGAAGAAATGTATCCAAAATCAAACAGATCGGAAATAAGGTCATTTTCATGGGGGGGAGTGCAGATGTAACCACAAGGGTTATTAATGAATTCGAAGCACTACCAGATAAATGCCAAACCATAGAAAACCTGCAGCTACTTACGATGAAGCATAAAGCTCGTTTTATTCACAAATACGGATCAGAGTTTATTGGAAATACAGCTCACGCAATGTTTATGATTGGCACATTTGAGAACGGTGAAGCAGTATTGTATGGCATTAACTCTAAAAACGATTGCCGAATAGTAAAAAGACAAGGTGGAAATACGTTAGAGACTGCTATAGTCGGGCCTGGAGAGACGAATTCCAAAGCGTACTCATTATACGAGTATTACAGGAGCTTAGGCGGCAATGACGTTATGGAGATGTATCAATACGTTTATAACTCGGTGGCAAACGAGGAAATAGGTGGAGAGTTGGCAGTTTTCTTCATAACTGAAGCAGGGATTGTAAAACAAACATCAGTTATAATAGATAGCAGAGAAATAAGAATCGCTGACATTTATAACAGAGCATATAACGCTGATGAAATGACGTTCTTTGTAGAAGGTGAAAAGCGACTTTGGTTTGATTTGCCGAATAAAAATTTCTATTTCGGTGGAGATCTGAACGCAGCTGGAGGAACATTTACCGGAACGCTTGTGGGGGTTGATGGAACATTCTCTGGAACAATCACAGCGTCCACAATCAAAGGTACTGATATTGAAGGTTCGAATATCACCGGTACTAATATTACAGGATCTAATATTATAGGATCTGTTCTGAAAACCGCAGCAAATGGCCGTAGAATTGAAATAAACAATGCAGGCTTTAATACTTTTGATTCTTCAAATAATAGTCGAATTAGAATCACATCGAGCTCAAATGATGATATAGCGGCAATTTCATTTTTTGGACCCGGCGGTGGGTTTGCAGGTGAAATTAACTCTTATCAGTCTTCTGGTCAATTAACTGTATTCAGTAACGATGTATTTATTGGATCAAATAATACGGGGAATCCAATAAGACTCCAGGGTGCACCTATTGTATCTGGGCCGGCTGAATTTAGAAGTAAGGTGAGCATCGGAGAAATAAGCGATGTTGAATCGTTGCTTACGGCACTTAAAAATGCAGTGTTTGGTTGATGAATTGTAACTCAACAAATTAATATCCGTAATGGTATATTAAGGATAATTATACCAACGGAGGAATCGAATCATGAAAAAATGGGCCTATATACTTAGCGGCTTTATACTAGGGATCATTGTTGCTACTTCCGGAAGTGCGTTTGCTTCGCAGGTTAAAAGCTTAATTGGCCAAAAAGTAACTGGAGAGGTAACCGTAGTTATAAACGGTAAAACACTAAATACTAAAGGGGTGTTAATAAACAATACTACAAATGTTCCTGCAAGGGCTTTTTCAGATGCGATTGGGGGAAAGATTTTATTGGATAACAACACAGTTACTATTAACACTAAAGGATCAATAAGCGCCACATCTTCAGGTAATCCGTATTCTGGAAAGAGTAAAGAAGAACTTATCCAAACTAGAGATTATTATATTAATGATGCAATTCCATCCGCTGAGGCAGGAATTGCTGAAAGGAAGAAGTGGCTTAAGGAAGCCGAGGAGAGAAAGGACCAATCTGATATTGAATTCCAAAGCAAAAAGATTAGCGAATATGAAGCGAATTTGACTGCTTATAACAAAGCTATAGATCAAATAGATGAGGTATTATCACTATTTAACTGAGTTGTTTTAAGGTCTTCCCGGATGAGGAAGATCTTTTATTTTATTGCTTGGCCTATTTTATTGATCAAATATTTTTCCTTGGGAGTTAACTTTAAGTTTTTTAGTAATTTAAAAGGCTCTTAATGACGATCTATATATATAGGTACTTTTATTATTCGAACTTTTCTGAAGAAAATAATGTAGCTATAGCTTTATGAAGGAGCGTGACATATGGTTGCCACTATATAATGAGAGATATTTTTTTAAAAAAATAACTTCTTTAGCAAAATAATGTCTGCTTTAAAGGATATTTTAGGTCCTTTGTCGTATTTTGGTTATGTAACCATAATACTAGGAGGAAGTTTATGACTGCGGAAATAGGAGTGCTTAATACAATAGGAGTTGCTTTAGCAGCAGATAGTGCGGTATCAGTTGGCTCCCATAAAGTGTTTAACACAGCTGAAAAATTATTCTCATTATCTAAGTTTCATCCTGTTGGCATTATGATATATGGTAACGCAGATTTTATGAGGACTCCTTGGGAGACGATTATAAAGATCTATCGTAAACAATTAGGAGAAAATAAATTCTCAACATTAAATGAATACTGTACTGATTTCCTTTCTTATTTAACCGAAGATGGAAGATTAAAAAGTTATTATCTTGAGAAAAACCATGTGACTTCTAAGTTTCTTGCTTACTTTGTGAACTTTCTCTCAGAAACAAATCAGGCAATATTTGATGAGTTCAATCAGAGAGTGCCCACTGCTGATGAAGTAAAAGAGATTCTTGACACTCGTGTGAATGAGCAATTTGTCTACTTTACAGGTTTAGAATTTAGTGAAGGTTTCGATAACAGCTTTACTGATTGGTTTTTTAATAAATATTATGATGAAATTGTTAAAGTGATTGATGAAAATGTAAATATTGATGTAGATGAAGAGTCGATCTTACGTCTAGTTTATATTGCTTCATGTCTCTGTTCAAAGGTTATAGAGGACGAGGAGTCCACAGGAATAGTTATTGCTGGCTTTGGGGAAGATGAAATATTTCCTTCTTTATACTGTTATGAGGTTGAAGGCATTTATAATGGGTTACTTAAGTTTAAGGTGAACCATATAGCCCAGGTAGGCGAGAACTGTGCAGCTACTATAGTACCTTTTGCACAACAGGAAATGGTCCATTCCTTTATGTCTGGTATGGATCCGGACTTAAATAATGAAATAAAATCCGCATTTCATACTCTGGTAAATGAGTATCCAGCAGGAATTGAGGGAATACTTGGAGAAAAATTGAGTGAAGAGCAAATGGCCAAATTAAAGGAATACGGAGAAAGTATATATACAGCCATTAGAAGCAGAATTGATGGCCTTATTAGTGAACGTTACTCTAATCCAGTTATTCAAACAGTCTCATCTTTACCTAAAGAAGAGCTGGCTGCAATGGCCGAAGCTTTAGTTAATCTAACTTCCATTAAGCGCAAAATGTCTACTGAGCGTGAAACAGTAGGCGGCCCAATAGATGTGGCAGTAATATCTAAGGGGGATGGCTTCATATGGATTAAAAGGAAGCACTATTTTTCTCCGGATCTTAATAACGGATTTTTCCAAAATTATTTATCGAGGTGATTAAATGAATGCCACAATCTATGTTGAAAGAAAAAAGCAAACAGGTTTTTTTAACTTACCCTCAAATAAAAAACCTGAAAATAATTTTTTGAAGAAAAATGATAAATCATTGGCTCAAGTTATAATTGATAAAATTAGAGAAGAAGATAAAAAGAATACTCAAAAAAACAAAGACGTTTAAGATCGTTAATTAGAATATGTCCAATATTTTGATTTTTTTACCTAAACATGATATATTGTAATGACTGTATTACATTTTTTTGTAAAACAGACGCATATATTTCTTGGTTAGAGGAACACTCTTTACCTAAAGGGTGGTGGATTATATGCGTTTTAAAACTAGGGGAGGTCGAATGAAAATGGCGAATGCTACGAAGCCTATTAGACCGACAAAAATTACACCTACAAATGCTACGGAGACGCAAAAATTCAAAAATTATGCTTCTCAAAAAACAAAATCATACGAACAACCAATGCAACGTATGAGAAGTTTGATGCAGGAACATAAAAGATCGAAGGTGTAGACTCTGAAACTTAAATGGGAGTACATCAACGACAGCCATATAGATGCAATTGAAAATTTCCAATGTTCTGATGAGCCTGATGTTGCTCTGTTTCTCAGAGAAGAGGCTTTTAGTTATCATCAGTTAAATATGGCACGTACCCGCCTATATTTTGATGAGAATCAGAATTTAGTCGGGTATTTTTCTGTTTATAACGATATTATGATGCTAAGTAAACGCCAAAGAGTAAAGCATAAATATGTTAACATGCCCCCTTTTTTATTTTTTCCAGCATTAAAACTTCATTATCTGGGGGTTGACGAACGTTATCGAAATATGAAGCTTGGGAGATATCTACTTTTAGAAGCTTTGGAATTAGGTTGTGAATTAGCCAAACATTCGGGATGTCTATTTATGACTCTTGAGGCTTTACCGAGTTCAATCCCCTTTTATTTCCATCATGCTTTTAAAAAACTGGGTTGGAGTAATGATAAATACTTAAATATGTTTTTTAAACTCGATGAATTTTAGTAGTAATCATAAATAACTTACCCGCTGAACTTTAACTGTCAGCGGGTTTTTAATTACATAAGGAATAATATTTAGGTGCTCTCTCGCGTAGATAAATATAATAGTATTATTAATAAATATATTATTACCAGATAGAATTTTAGTTAATACATATAGAACTGGGATAATTATATGAATTTATATGAGTGGAAAGAATGCCAGGAAAAATTATCAAAAAAGTACTTTTAAAAAGTCGATTTAATGGTGTAAACAAGGAGGGGGATATATATACCTGAAAAGAAAAACTTAACCATTGAAGATTACCGGAGAATCTTTCCGCAGGTCATATAGCCCAATATGGGGTCTCAGGAACCCAAGTGTACTACTCATTGTTCCAGAGACACCTGTCATTGGAGGTATTCCTAGCTTCCAGGTTGACGGGTCTGTACGGGTTGATAAGGCTGATTTTATCCGCCTGGATTGAAACGAGAAAAAAGGAGAAATACAGATGAGAGCAGAATGATTCTAACCTGACAATCTAAATGAAAATTTGGAGGTAATTATGGAGACATTGACGGTTGAGGGAGCTGCTAAGAAATTAAAAATTTCCACAAGTACGATGTATTCATTAGTTAGGAAGAAAGAGATACCTCATTTTAGAATAGGTCAGAAGATTTTCTTTAGGGATGAAGTTATAGAGCAATGGATAGCACTGCGTGAACAGGAGAACAGTATTGTTAAACTTGAATCATTATCTATCAACAAAAACAATACAGTACCCATAAGTCTGGATCAATTTCCAAAAGAAACTCAAGACTTTATTCATCAGCTCTGTATAAATGCAATTGTCCGCGCTATAGAGAACGGAACTTATATCCCTTTAAACGATAGGACTAACAAAAATGAAGTTTGACCAGTTAATTTTCAAATGATAATAAAAATTTGATGTGAATTTGATGTGAAAAATGATGTTAAATGCAGGAAATTCATAATAGGTCACGTGTTCCATTATTCTAAAATCCTTGATTTATAAGGATTAATGGCAATATAACAGAAACTAAAATAAGTATAAAATGACCTTGACAGGGTAGGGGTCATGGGTTCGATCCCCATCCGTCCTATACGAGAGACCCTTGAAGCGTACGCTTCAAGGGTTTTGCTTTTTCTAGAATCATCTTTATTTTCTAGAATCATCAATACCATTTGCTCTAGATCGGCTCTGCATCGTAAGCGCTCGCTTCATACCTTCCTATTTAGTATCCTCTCGATTTTCAACTGTCGGCCCGCCCAATATTGAGAACCCCTTTAAAAATAAAACGTTTTGCATTAAAGTAGGATTAGTACCTAGAGTTATATCTAGGTCAAGCTTTTTTGCCATTTATATCGAAGGGGGTTTTAGAAGTGGCTTATACTATAAAAGATGTAGCCAATACAACGGGATTATCCATATTTACGATTCGTTTTTATGATAAAGAAGGACTCTTGCCTTTTGTTTCGAAGGATGCGTCGGGAAGAAGGATGTTTACGGATTCCGACCTCTCTATGATTCGTACGATCTGCTGTTTAAAGAATACGGGCATGCAAATCAAAGAAATAAAAAAATATATTGATTTCTGCATGGAGGGTACGAGTACGATCGAATCACGAAAAAGCATACTCCGGGAACACCGAAAAAAAATCGTAGCCGATATAGAGGCTCTGAATGAAAATCTAAACCTGATTGATTCAAAACTCGAAATCTACAATTCCCCCAATGCCGCAGAGATTATTAACGGGCAAATCAAAAATGTAGAAGAGGAGAAACGCGAGTGTTGTTTGGCAAATCCTTACGCCAGCCTTACATGTCCTTGAAGCCTACGCTTCAAGGTTTTTTTATTAAATTACGTAAAAAACAATTCGATTGCGGGTTCAAACAGGCCACATCGAAGAGGTATAATCCTTCTCCTTCCAGCGAACACTGGAAATACAAGAAATGGAAGGAGAATGGCCATGAACCAGCAGAAGAACCCATACTGCCGGGTAATTACAGCAGCTGCAGCTGCTTTTGTAGGGGCCGGGCTGCTGTTAGGCTTGACCGGCTGCCAGCCGATGGCCCGCAGCGAAGAAACGCTGGAAATCCAGTCTGCCGCTGACGATGGGGATTCCTCCGAGCTGCCGGTAATCAGCGACGTTTACGACAAGTCCGTAGAAGCGGACGTATACGGGTCGGAGCTGTTCAGGCTCCCTTAGCGGACAGGACGGACATGTACAGAAGCCGCATTTTTATGTATAATAATTCAACTTGAACTCGTACATAGGAGGCTTTTGTTATAATGGCTGCAGTAATTATTCCGGTTAAAACCGAAGACCAGTTGCAAAACTGCCTGGCAATCCGTAAAGAAGTGTTCGTGGAGGAGCAAAAAGTTCCCGTGGAGCTGGAAATTGATGAATTTGATCATATCGCGGACGATGCCCATCATCTGCTGATTGAGCAGGATGGAAAGTATGCGGCAACTGGCCGGATTACTTATTACAAAGATAATGCCGCTAAAATCCAGCGGGTTGCGGTTCGCGAAGCTTTCCGCTCCAAAGGCATCGGCAAAGTGCTGATGATTGGCCTTGAAGAGCTGGCCCGCGAGCTTGGCTTTGAGAAAGCGGTGCTGGACGGACAGCTTCATGCCGTTCCTTTTTACGAGAAGCTGGGGTATGCCATCATCAGTAAGGAGCCGTTTGACGACGCGGGCATCCTGCATCACCGGATGGAGAAAAAGCTGTAACTCCCCGCATAATCTGCCAGCTTGCGGACAGAATAAGGTTATCCTTCCTATAAGGAAATTCCACATCAAGGAGAGATGATGATGGCATTGCCTACAAGAGAAACCTTTATTGCGGTTCAAAAAAACGGTGACGGCGATCTGACCGCCTTCAAAACGTCAAGCGGCCGGGTGCTGAACTACGAAGAGGCGCTTCGTGAAGTGCAGGCCGGAGCCATTGCCGGCGTGAATACGTTCAAAGGCAGAGACGGCGAATTTTATATTCGCGGGGACGCGGACGGCGATCCGACAAACAATCTGGATGCGCTGCCGGGCTTTTGATTAATATAGCCCGTTCCAATCACTATTTATATAGAAACAAAAGGGCATGACGGCTAAAACCGGGATGCCCTTTTTGCATGAATCCATCCTCATAAGAAACGTAGACTTTTTAAGGTTGCTTTTTCTGCCGGTCTTTTTTATAATGTTCAGAAATCATTAGATAAAGTCGTGGATCGGGAGAGTAACCGAAACACCAACGTTCAAGCGAGCCGGGAGGGTGGGAGCCGGTACGGGGGTATTCGGCGAAGCGGACCCGGGAGACGGGCTGCCGAACAAGTGCAAGATGTAGGCCGCCCCGGCGCAAACCGTTATTTGTTCAAGCGGCCTGACCGTTCAGAGGAGTGATTAAACGCTAACTTTGTCCGGCGACGGCAACAAGAGTGGCACCGCGAGTCCCTGTCCTCGTCTCTTACCAAGAGACGGGGATTTTTTGCGTTCATTCTATTAACGGTAAAGGGGACTTCGGTATGTTAAACACATGGGTGCAGCAATTTGTGGAGTCGGGGGTACGGGAGGCCTTCGTGTTTCTTGACCCGTTGGGTTCGGAGGAACAAGCGGGAAAAGGAGAGAACAGTCCGGTATGGAACGTTCAGGTCGAGCGGCCCTCAAGGCTTGAGCACGGGGATTTTTCCACCAACATCGCTATGCAGCTGGCGAGGCTGCTCAAACGTTCGCCGATGCAAATGGCGGAGCAGATTTGCGCCGTGCTGACGGCCAGGCAGGAACGGCTGGTGTCCAGAATTGAAGCCGTGGCGCCGGGTTTTATCAATCTATTTATCAACTGGAGCGAATGGGCGGGGACGCCGGTACAGCCGGAGAAGCCATTTTTCCAAAAAATCGTTGTGGAACATACCTCGATCAATCCTAATAAATCCGCTCATATCGGGCACCTGCGCAATTCCTGCATTGGCGATACGCTGGTGAGAATGCTCAGAAAAACCGGGGCGGAGGTGGAAGTGCACAACTACATCGACGATTTGGGCAACCAGCTTGCCGATACGGTAGTGGGGCTTTTACACAACCCGGCAAACGGCGAATACACGAGATTCGGCGACTTCTGCTGGGATGTTTATTCGGGTTTGCATAAGCAATGGGATGACAGCCCGGAGCTGACGGCAGAGCGTACCAAGGTCCTGCACGGTCTGGAGCAGGGCGACGGGAATCTGGCCTGGCTTGGTTTCATCACGGCTTCGCAGATCGTTCGGGAGCATCTGGAGGAGATGCGGGAGTTCGGCATTCATTATGACCTGCTCGTCTGGGAAAGCAACATAGTCCGGGAAGGGTTTTGGGATGCGGCTTTCGAACGTCTGCAGCAGACGCCGAGTTTTAGCAAGGAAACGTCGGGCAAGCTGGCGGGGTGCTGGATTCTGAAGTCCATGGAGCCGGAGGCTGAACTAGGGAACGAGTCAGGTCATCGGTCCGGAAACGTACCGGGAAAAGAAGCGCCTGAGGAGGAAAATTCCGCGCATACGTTAGACAAGGTGCTGGTGCGCTCCAACGGGATTTTAACTTATACGGCTAAAGACATTGCCTATCATCTGTGGAAGTTTGGACTGCTAGGCAGGCAGTTCCGGTATGCTCCCTTTGCGGACGGAGTTTGGTCGACGGCGAGACAGGGGGCCGAAGGAACCTTTGGTCAAGCCGGGATGGTCATTAACGTCATAGACCGCAGGCAGGAATACCCGCAGGCGATGGTCCGGCAGTCGCTTGAGCTGATGGGGTACAAAGAGCAGGCGGAGCGTCTGCTTCATGTCAGCTACGGCGTAGTTTCACTCAGCCGCAATGCCGCTATGGAACTGGGGATGGACGTTTCGGACGGAAAATCCTCCTATGCCATGTCCGGCAGGCAGGGAATCGGCATGAAAATTTCCGCCCTGCTGGGCCGGATGGAACAGGTCATTTCCGCCAGCCGTCCCGACCAGGACGGACTGCCGAGCCGGGTAATCGCGGCAGCGGCCATCCGGTATTATCTGCTCCGTTATAATCTGCAGACAGAAGTGGTATTTGACCTGCAGCAGGCTACCGAGATTTCGGGCAACACGGGTGTTTACCTGCTTTATACGTATTCGCGTTCCCTCAGCGTGCTGAACAAGGGGGATTCGGATTCTGAGCATCCGGGAATTCAAAACGATTCTGCTGCGGTCCCGGCGTCTTGGCCGGCGTCTCTTGACCCTGCTGAACATGCCCTGCTCCGCCAGATCGCAACCTGGCCCGAACTGCTGCAGGAGGCCTCCCGCGAGCTGGCTCCGCACCTGATCTGCGGATATGCGTATGAGCTCTGTTCGCTGTTCAACCATTTTTACGGCGTTTGCCCGATCATGAAGGCCCCAACAGGACTAAAGGAATTCCGTCTTTGGCTCACCGGACGTTTTAATGATGTGCTTAAGGAAGTGTTGGACACCTTGGGTTTGCCGGCGCCGGAGCGGATGTAGGGGGGCGATAGAGATGTTTATTTCCTATATTATGGAAGATGTTCCGGTTGATAGCGGATGAAACGGCCAACAAGCCGCCAATCTCGAAAAAATGAGATGTTTTTCCTTCTTTCACCGCAACTCGTGTTCTCCTGGGCTCGTATAATTAAGCAACAGCGATGATAGATAGGAGGATAACGCATGGGATGGAAAAGAACGGCGGCTTTTGTGCTTTTGTTTTCCCTGGTAGGCAGCACGCTTTTGTATGCAGACGGTACGTCGCAAAAGATCAGAGTTTTGTTCAACAGCCGTGAGCTTTCGGACGGAGCCTATACGATTGACGGCAAAACGTATGTGCCGATCCGCGAACTCGGCGGTATGGTCACTTACAATGATGATACAAAGACGGTCAAGTTCAACAAACCGAATGTGCACATTTTTTTATTCAAGGGGGATACCCCTTTTGGCAATGTAAATGTAGGGAAGCTGAAGTTTAATGTATTCTGCCAGATCGACAGCCTGACGACCGATATCAGTTCCATCAAGGTGGCGATTACCGCCCCTGACGGTTCCGTGAAGTCCATTCAATCCCAGGAAATTGGGAAAGACCAGAAGGATAATTTCTGGTTCCGGACCTCGGATTTCACTTATGAATTTCAAACGGCGGGAAAATATTCGGTCGGCTTTTATATGAAGGCCGCGGGAGACGACGATTATACGCTGATCTCGCAAAAAGTGATAACAGCCATAAATTAACCTGACTGAAAGGCCAGATCCGCACAGGGGAGCCCCACGTTGTTTAAATTGACCTCTATGTTGGAAAATGTTACGATACCATGGTAACGAAAGGCTGTTTAACAAATGACCGAAAGTAGGTAGAATCCATGAGCGATCACAATCATGTACACGGTGAGCATTGCGATCATGATCACGACCACGAACATGAAGAGTTCGTGTTAACTTTGACTGACGAAGAAGGCAACGACGTGGAAATGGTGCTGGTAGAAACGTTTGACGTAGGTGAAAACGTTTATGCCCTTTTGCTGGAACGCAACAACCCTGAAGCGGACGGCATCATCCTGCGCCTTGAAGAACAGGACGAAGAAATGGTCCTGACCAACATTGAAGACGAAGAAGAATGGGCACGCGTGGAAGAAGCTTACAACGAGCTTGTAGCCTCGCAGGACTAAGTTCATAATCGGTCGGGTTAACCCAACCAAGAAGAAAGGCTCCCCGGTCCGGGGAGCCTTTTTATATGGCAACTGCTTTCGCTTGATCTGCTGCTTTCGCCGGATCAGAAAATCGGGTCAGCTTCAATAATAACCTTCACGTTATTGATATAACGATCCTCCGGTCCTTTAACCGGCAAACCTACCTCTACGTGATCCACGATGTAATCGATATTTTCCTGGGTGATGACTTCGCCCGGCAGCAAAATCGGAATGCCCGGCGGGTAGACGTAAATGAATTCGGCAATGATGCGTCCGGCCGATTCTTTAAAGGGAATGACTTCCGTATCGGCATAAAAGGCATCGCGCGGAATGAGGGAGAGCTGCGGAATTTCCGGCGTTTTGACAACCAGCTCTTTGACTTCGCCTTTCTGATGGTAGGTTTCCGAGAGGTCCCGCAGCGCACGGAGCAGGGTGTCGATGGTTTCGCGCGAATCCCCCGTAGTTACCAGGCACAAAATGTTGTACATGTCCGAAAGCTCAACTTCAACGTTGTAATGTTCCCGGAGCCAGTTTTCCGTTTCATACCCCGTAATGCCAAGGTGGCGCACATGAATGGTCACTTTCGTCAGGTCCATTTCATAAGCTGCTTCGCTGCCTAAAATTTCTTTGCCGAACGAATATAGGCCGTCGATTTTGTTGACCTCGTCTCTGAGATAACCGGCCAGTCCAATGGCGTCAGTCAGCAAATCGTGGCCTTTCAGGGCCAGATTGCGCCGTGCCGCATCCAGGGAAGCCAGCAAAGGATAAGAAGTGGACGTCGTGGTCAGCATGCTGATGATCGTTTGCACGCGCTGCGGGTTGATCAAGCCGTTTCTGGCGTTAAGATTCAGCACGGAGCTCTGCGTCATGGAACCGCCCAGCTTGTGCACGCTTGTAGCGGCCATATCCGCGCCCGCCTGCATGGCGGAAACAGGGAGCTCCTCATGGAAATGAATATGCACTCCGTGCGCCTCGTCGACCAGCACCGGGATGCTGTGGTTGTGCGCGAGCTCGACGATTTCTTCCAGATGGGCGACTACCCCGAAATAGGTAGGATTGATGACGAGAACGGCTTTGGCGTCCGGATGGCGCTTGAGCGCCCGGGCGACCGATGAAGTCGTGATGCCGTGGTCAATGCCCAGGTTGTGGTCTTGAGCAGGCGAAACGAATACCGGTTTGGCGCCTGCAAAAATAATAGCGGACATAACGGATTTATGAATGTTCCGCGGCACAATGATTTTGTCGCCGGGAGAACATACCGACATGATCATCGTCATGATGGCACTGCTTGTCCCCTGTACGGAGAAAAAAGTATGCGTCGCGCCAAAGGCGTCGGCGGCGAGCTTTTGGGCTTCTTCGATTACACCCGTAGGCTGATGAAGGTCATCCAGGGGAGCGATGTTGATCAAGTCGATGGACAAGGCGTTATCGCCGATAAATTCACGGAATTCTTCGTCCATTCCAAGTCCTGTTTTGTGGCCCGGAATGTGAAATTGTACGGGCTTGCCGGCCGCATGGGCTTTCAATGCGGTGAAGAGCGGCGTGCGGTTGTGATCCATTATTGGCCGTCACTGCCTTTCTGAAATGAAATATAAACAAAGTTGAGTATAACAAAAAGAGTAGGGAATGCAAGGCCTAAGCTTGACTCCCTTTTTATGCCGGCCGCGGTTTTCCAAAAATAGGGGTTAAAATCCCTTGGCCGGGGGGCAGAATGATAATAAGGAAGGGCTTTTCATTTTACGCAGGCGGGAGTTGGACAGAAGATGCATATGAAGGTCAAAGGTTTGGGAAAAAAGGTTCTGACACCGACATTCATTTGTTTATGGCTGATTATGTTCCTGATCGAAGTCGTTAAAAGCGCACTTCTGGTCACTATTTTGCCCGTTTATATGGGAAGCGTGCTCGGGTTGTCGGCGTTTGCCATCGGGGTGTCCCTTTCGCTGCAATATATAGGAGACAATTTTTTTCGCAGTCCGGCGGGGTGGCTGGTCGAACGGATTGGCTTCCGGTTTACCATGCTGTCCGGGCTTGTCCTTTCTTTGGGCGCCGTGGGATTGATCGCCTGGGGGAGAGATGCGGTAATCATTGGCCTGGGCTGCACGCTGCTGGGGGTAGGAACAGCTCCTCTATGGCCGTGCGTCCTGATGGGAATTACGGAAATGACGCAGGGCAAACAGAATTTCAGCACGGCTATGGGCGTTATCCAGATGTCCACGCTGGGCGGAACCGGCGTTGGCCCCGTGGTCATTAACCTGTTTATCCGCAAATCTTACGGGCAAGTGTTCTGGATTTTGCTCGGCTGTCTTGCGGCGGCCCTGCTGCTGGCGTTTCTTCTTCCCGGCATCAGCCGGGAACGGAGACGGAAAGCGGAAGCCGGATTCGCTTCGGCCCCTCCTTCCCGGGAGTCACAATCCCTGTTGTCCGGAGGGATTCGCGGACTGGGGACCAATCTCAGACAAACCTTTGCGGAAATCCGAAACCATCTGCATGTCAGCAGGCTGCTTTATCCCGCTTTGTTTCTCCAGTCCTTTGCGGTCGGGCTGCTTACGCCGATCGTTACGCTTTATATTCGGACGGTGCTGATGCTTTCTCCGGCCATGTTCAGCGCGCTGCTGGTTACCGGCGGAGCGGTAACGGTGCTGGGCTTGATTCCGGTCGGCAGGCTGGCGGACAAATACGGAACACGCCTGTTCCTGAACACCGGTTTCCTGCTCGCCTTTCTCACTATATTAGGGCTGGCTTTGTTCCGGGATCTGCCTATGGTATGGGTTCTGGTGGTCTGCATCGGGGTGAGTTATGCCCTTATCCTTCCGACTTGGGATACGCTGATCGCCAAACAGCTGCCTGAAGGGGAAAAAGGCACGGTGTGGGGGTTGTTCCTGACGATACAGGGCTGCGGGATGGTGCTGGGGCCGATCATTTCCGGCAAACTTTGGGATCTTTTTGGCCCCTCGGCTCCGTTTTTCGTCAGCGCCGGGTCCATGGGGCTTCTGCTGGTTATCCATCTTTGGCTTTCCAGACCCGTGCCTGTTATAGAAAAAGAGCCCGCTGTCCGTCCGAAGACGGCAAGCGGAGCCCTAAACCGCAAAAGCGGGCCGAAGGCCCGCCTGCGCTGAGGTTCCCCAGATGGGGTTGTCCAAGGATCAGAAAGAAACTCTGTAAAGAGGAAGCAGCGTTTCGAAGGTGCTGCGGATCAAATCGGCAAGTCCATCGCCGTTTTCAAGTTGTCCGGACGTTCGCGGAAGGCTGAGACCGCACAGAATTTCCGATTTTTTTACCTTCTGAAGCTTCCTGCCCATTTCGGCCAGTTCTTCTTCGGTAATCTCGCTGTTCAGCTTGCCTCCCGGCGTCATGTGGTCCATGGACCAGTAGAATTCGCCCGGCACCCGGGATTTGGTTTCAGCGGCATGTTGCTCCAGATACCGCCCGATAATCTCTTTGTTGGAGCTTTCGTATATGACGGCAAATACGATGAACAGATGGGTAGAGAACAAGCCGACCTGAAAGTGGGGAAGCGCTTTGTAGCCGCGTTTGCTGCTGCTCCAGGCCACCCAGGTATCGTTTGGCGGATTAATTGTTCTCCGGGCATGTTTGGCGACGTGCGGAAACATTTCGTCTCCGGTCAGCGCGGACAGGAACGGTTTAATTTCGTTTCCGATTCCCTCCAGCTTCGGACGTACGTTAGCGATCAGGGCCTCCATGCGGGGCTCCAGCCCCGGGATGGCCATCGTATCGAAATCCTGCGTTGAAAAACCTGCTATTGACATGGGACTAGCCTCCTGAATGCGTAAAAAATCGGGCCCGGCTAATGCGGGGCTTATCCCGATTATAACATAAGCCCGCCGGGTTCCGGCCAGGCTTCTTCCATTTACAGGCGCTTTAAATGGGGATGCCCCCGTTTCGCCTGCGTCTGCGGGCCTTCAGCCGGGTAAAAATAATCATTAATCCAAGTTACCATCACATAGGATGGAGTATAAGATATTGTAAAAACCTGTTAAGGCTGTGAGGAAACCAAGTTTTGCGTCCATGCAAAACGCCAGAGGAGGGCGTGCCGTGAACAAGAGCTACGAGGTCGAGTACTGCAATCTGGATCTGCGTTTCGAGCGCCGGCACCTGCAGCAGTTGATCCGGGACCTGATTCAGGACGGATATTCGCTGTATTGGAGCGAAAACGATTCGATTTTCATCATTTCCGTTAGAACCGGCCGCAAGCTGACCAAGCTACGGTTTGAACGATTGGGTCAAGGGTATAAGCTTGTGGGGGATTACGTAATTAAAGACGCCAAGCTGGCGGAATGGCTGGAGAAGCTGATCGGGGACCTGCGGGGCCATGCCGTCGTTAAACGTTTCAAGGACAGACAAATCCTGATCGAAAATATCCTGTTCGGCGAAGTGATCCGCCAGGTCGAAATTTCCGGCATGGAGCACAAAGTGCTTTATCAGAAAGATCCGGTGCCCAGCATGGCGAAGATGACGAGAATGTTTAATTCCAGGCTGTCGGAGACGCGGACGGAGGAGCTTCTGGCCGCCATGGATGAACAGCTGGATAAGCTGCACGCGGCATTGGAGGCAGGCGATCAGGAGGAAGCGGAAGCGATCAAGAAAGTTCTGGAACGGATCCGGCGTAATCTTATGGAGCTGGAATGGAAATAATACCGGTTGAATCAGGTAAGGGGCAAATTTGGAAAATTGCAAGCATAAACACCTCGGAATTTAAATTCCAGGGGTGTTTTATGTTAATTTGATGAAGCCTGCCTCCCTTAAGTGGATATTACCATTTGAAGATGATAATATTGGAATCAAATTGGAACCAAAATCATGTCGCAAAGGATGGAGAAAAAATGTCTAAACAGCAAATTGGCGTTGTCGGACTAGCCGTAATGGGTAAAAACCTTGCGCTTAATATCGAAAGCAAAGGGTTCACCGTGTCGGTATTTAACCGTTCCCCTCAGAAGACACACGACCTGCTTGAAGAAGCAAAAGGCAAAAACCTGGTCGGCACTTTCTCGATTGAAGAGTTTGTCGCATCCCTGGAAACCCCGCGCAAAATTCTGATCATGGTACAAGCCGGTCCCGCTACTGACGCAACGATCGAACAGCTTGTTCCGCATCTGGATGAAGGCGATATTATCATAGACGGCGGCAATGCCTTTTTCCCGGATACGCAGCGCCGCAGCAAAGAGCTTGAAGCTAAAGGCCTCCGCTTTATCGGAACCGGCGTATCCGGCGGCGAAGAAGGAGCCCTGCACGGTCCTGCCATCATGCCAGGCGGTCAGGAAAGCGCCTATAAACTGGTTGAGCCGATTCTGACCGCTATTTCGGCCAAAGTGAACGGCGACCCTTGCTGTACATATATCGGTCCAGACGGCGCCGGCCATTATGTGAAAATGGTGCACAACGGCATCGAATACGGCGATATGCAGCTGATCGGCGAAGCTTACCATCTGCTCAAGGACGTGCTGGGTCTGGATGCCAAAGCCTTGCATGAAACGTTCTCTGAATGGAACAAAGGCGAGCTCGACAGCTACCTGATCGAAATTACCGCCGACATCTTCTCCAAATATGATGAAGAAACCGGCAAACCTATGGTGGATGTCATCCTGGATGCTGCGGGTCAAAAAGGTACCGGCAAATGGACAAGCCAAAGCGCGCTTGATCTCGGCGTTCCATTGTCCATGATTACCGAATCCGTATTTTCCCGTTTCCTGTCTGCCATGAAGGAAGAACGGGTCGCGGCTAGCAAAATTCTGAGCGGTCCGGCCGCTAAATCCTTTGACGGCGACAAGACGGAATTTATCGAAAATGTGCGCAAAGCGCTTTTTGCAAGTAAAATCGTTTCCTACGCCCAAGGGTTCGCGCAAATGCGCAGCGCCTCCGACGAATACGGCTGGGATTTGAAATACGGCAATATCGCCATGATTTTCCGCGGCGGCTGCATCATCCGTTCGCAGTTTCTGCAGAACATCAAAGACGCTTACGACCGCGATCCGCAGCTCAAAAACCTGCTGCTGGATTCCTATTTCAAAAACGTCGTGGAAAGCTACCAGGACGCTTGGCGCAAAGTAGTCGGCACAGCCGTTTCCTATGGCATTCCCGTACCTGGCTTCTCCAGCGCTTTGTCCTATTATGACAGCTACCGCACGGAACGTCTGCCGGCCAACCTGCTGCAGGCACAGCGCGACTATTTCGGCGCGCATACGTTCAAGCGGGTGGACAAAGAAGGCGTCTTCCACCATCACTGGTTCTAATCGTTCGCTGTGTCTCAAGCAGCGCAATAAGCGACCGTAACCGGTCCTGCTTCTTTACAGCAGCGGATAAAGCGTCAGGACGGCCTAAGGGCCGTTCGGGCGCTTTTTTTATAGACAAGCCAGCCGATATGCGGCCGAGAATTATAGGGCCAAAGGCGTTTGACTGCCGAAAGCAGTAAAAGGATGCCAGGTTTAAAGACTTTGTGATATGATATGAAAAATGTTAACAGCAGAAGGTAGGTGCGTCATATTGCCGGAGCAGGAAAACTGGATTCTTATCGGTATGATGGGAACCGGCAAATCCACGGTGGCGGAGCTGCTTGCGCATAAGACCGGCAAAAAGCTGGTCGATCTCGACGCGGAAATCGTCAAAACCGCAGGCTGCCCGATTCCCGAAATCTTTGAACGTCAGGGCGAAGCCGCGTTTCGTGAGCTGGAATCGGCCGTGCTTGCCCGCATTTTGGAGGACAAACCGGTCATCCTCGCCACAGGCGGCGGTGCGGTGCTGAACCCGGACAACTGCAAGCTGATGCTCGGCAAGGGCTGGGTGGTTGCGCTCAAGGCCGACGCCGAAACGATATTGAGGCGGGTGGGCGAAGACAGCAATCGTCCGCTTCTGGCCGGAGGAGCCAGGGAGAGAATCCTCCGTTTGCTGGAGGAGCGGAGGAATGCGTACGATTTTGCCCACTGCACCGTCGATACGTCCGCATTGGAGCCTGAACAAGTAGCGGCTCATATTTTAATGCTTCAACGCGTTTAATCATATTGGTGGAAGGGGCTTTTTTATTATGGATATGATCGTAAGGCCGACCCCGGAGCTTAAAGGGGAAATACAGGCGCTCTCATCTAAAAATTATACGACCAGATACCTGCTGGCGGCAGCGCTGGCGGAAGGAACAAGCATCGTCCGTTATCCGGCGCATAGTCAGGACAGCGACGCCATGCGGCGCTGTATTGCCGATTTGGGAGCCGTTCTGGAAGAAACCGATGAACAAATTGTCATTACCGGTATTGGCGGCAAGTTAAGTTCCGTTAAAGAGCTGAACGTAGGCAACGCCGGAGCCGTGCTCCGTTTTCTGATGGCGATCGCGGCGTTATCGCCGGAAATTACGTTTGTGAACACTTATCCGGACTCTCTGGGCAAACGTCCGCATGACGATCTGATCAAGGCGCTGGAGCAGATGAACGTCCAGGTTGAACATCAGAACGGGCGCCTGCCGATCACGATTCGCGGAGGCAAGCCGAAAGGCGGGAAAATCACCGTCTCCGGCGAAGTCAGTTCCCAGTATCTCAGCGCGCTGCTGTTCTTGACGCCGCTGCTTGAGGAAGACAGCGAGATTACCGTTACCGGCGATTTGAAATCCAGGGTTGTCGTCGGCCAAACGCTGGAGGTGCTGGAGCAGGCGGGCATTCAGGTGGACGCTGCGCCGGATTATACCTTGTTTAAAGTTCCGGGCAAACAGCGTTACCAGGCACGCACTTACGTCGTACAGGGCGATTATCCCGGATCGGCAGCCATTTTGGCGGCGGCTGCGGTTACCCGCTCAGACGTGACGGTACATCGTCTGGAGGAGCGGAGCAAGCAGGGCGAACGCGCCATTGTAGACGTGCTGCAGATGATGAACACGCCGCTGCGCCATGAGAACGGCAGCGTGCGCGTGCAGGGCAACCATCAGCTCCGCGCGGTGGAATTTGACGGCGACGCTGCAACGGATGCCGTACTTGCCATGGTTGCGGCTGCCGTATTCGCAGAAGGCACATCCCGTTTTTACAACGTCGAGAACTTGCGCTACAAGGAATGCGACCGCATTACCGATTTCGTCACGGAGCTGAGAAAAGCCGGGGCCGACGTCGAAGAGAAGCGGGACGAAATCATCGTACACGGCAAACCTTACGGGGTGGAAGGCGGAGCCACGATCGATGCCCATTTCGACCACAGGGTCATTATGGCGCTGACCGTAGTCGGCCTGCGCGCCCGTAATCCGATCGTCATCAAGGATGCCCACCATGTTGCCAAGTCGTACCCGCAGTTCTTTGAACATATTGCCGCGCTTGGCGGGTCTGTGGAATGGGTAAAAGAATAAGTAGGAAGATCAGTAGTTTGGAAGAGCAGTTGAAAGAACTGCAGGAAGCATTTACCCTGAAGCGGCCCAGGGGCCGCTTAAACAGGAAAGGCGGAATCCGTATGGCATTTGCAAACCCGGACAGGGAGCAGATTAAAACCTTGCTGGAACAGGCAGGCACCATTGCCGTCGTGGGATTGTCCGATAAGACGGACAGGACCTCCTATATGGTCGCCCAGGCGATGCAGGCGCGGGGGTACCGGATCATTCCCGTTAATCCCTCCGTGCAGGGAGAAATTTTGGGAGAACGGTGTTACCCTTCTTTAAGAGACGTCAAGGAGCCGATTGATATCGTTAACGTATTCAGGCGGAGCGAATTTACGCCGGACATCGCCAAAGAAGCGGTGGAGGTGGGCGCGACGACCCTCTGGCTGCAGCTTGGCATCGCGAATGAGCAGGCGGCTGAAATCGCACAGGAGGCCGGTCTGAACGTGATCATGGACCGCTGCATCAAGGTTGAAGACGCGATTCTGAAGCCAGAGCGCGGAGGGAAGGCCGGTCTTTAACGGACTTGAAAAAGACTCTTTATGCCAGGTGCTGACCAGGCCGAAAAGCGGAACCCTTTTATGAAAGAATCCTTCGGGATTCTTTTTTTTGTACTTTTTTGGGGGGCGGGTGGATAAACTACTTACGATCTCCATTACTTTTTCCTTTGACAATTGGGTGGTCGAAAGTTACCATAACTAGGGTAGAAAGAGAAAACATATAACAACTGCACACATGAAGGGGTCTGAGTGCATTATGATACAAGGGATTGGCGCTGCTGCTGGCGTAGCCATAGGCAGGGCTTTTGTGCTGCCCGCCTGGGAAATGGACGTTCAGGACCGGCAATTGGAGTCGATTGATCTCGGCAAGGAATTCGACCGTTTGCAGGAAGGCATCATTACCTCGAGACATGAGATTGAAGAAATTCGGAATGAAATTCAGCAGATGGTCGGCAAGGAAGAATCCACGATTTTTGATGCACATCTGGCGATTTTGGAAGATCCGGTCTTTATGAGTGAAATTCGCGGCATTATCGAACGGCAGTACAAAGCGGCCGAAGTTGCCGTCAAGGAAGCCATCGACCATTTTGTCACCATGTTCGATTTGCTGGACGATGAATATATGAAAGAACGGGCTTTGGATATCAAGGATGTAGGCAACCGCCTGCTAAAGCATTTATTGGGGACACCCGAGGTGACCTTGCCCAAAAATAATGAGCCTTACATATTGGTAGCCCATGAGCTGTCGCCCTCTCAATTGGTTCACCTGAATCCCAGCCATGTGCTGGGGATGGTGACGATGGTCGGCGGCAAATCGTCCCACTCGGCGATTATGGCCAGGGCGCTTGGCATTCCGCTTGTTTCCGGGTTCGAGAACCGGCTGGACCCGATTATTCAGACCGGCGATCTGCTGGTGATCGACGGCGGCAGCGGAGGTCTGTACATCAATCCGTCGCCGGAAATTATCGAACAGCATACGATCGTGGCCGAGAAGCTGCGGCGCAGGAAAGAGCAGCTGCAGCTGCTGGCCGAGGAAGACGCGGTTACGCTCGATGGCGCGCATTTTCACCTGGCGGGCAACATCAGCTCCTACAAGGAGTTTGAACTGGCGGTCAAACACGGGGCTGAGGGTGTCGGCCTGTTCCGGACCGAATTCATTTACATGGACCGGACGGAGCTGCCCGGCGAAGAGGAACAATACGAGATTTACCGCCGGGTGGTGGAGCATGCCGGTCCGCATCCCGTGGTGATCCGGACGCTCGATATCGGCGGCGACAAGCAGCTCGAATATTTTCCGCTGCCTGAAGAGGATAACCCGTTTCTTGGCTACCGGGCCATACGGATCAGTCTGGACCGCCGCGATCTGTTCAAGACGCAACTGACGGCCATTCTGAGAGCCAGCGCCCACGGCAGCGTAAAAATCATGTATCCGATGATCACCTCCGTGGAGGAGATCCGGGACGCCAACCTGATTCTCCAGGAAGCCATGGCGGATTTGGACCGCCGCGGGGTTGCGTACAGCCGGGAGATTCCGGTAGGCATTATGATCGAGGTGCCGGCTGCCGCCGCTTCTGCGGACCTGCTGGCCGCCGAATGCGATTTCTTCAGCATCGGAACCAACGATCTGGTGCAGTACGTGCTGGCCGTCGACCGCATGAACGAAAAAATCGCCCACCTCTACCGGCCTTTCCATCCGGCGGTGCTGCGCATGCTGAAAATGACCGTGGATGCGGCCCGCTTCCACAATATTCAGGTCAGCGTTTGCGGGGAAATGGCGGGGGATGAACGCTCGATCCCGATTTGGGCATATCTGGGTGTCAGCCATCTGAGCATGTCTCCCCAATCGCTGCTGCGCGTCAAACATTCCATCCTGAACATTTCCGCCGATGAGGAAGCGGACGTTGGCCGCAGATGTTTTGAATGCCGGACCTCTCAGGAAATCGAGGAACTGCTGTCCTCCCGGACCCATTTGGAAAACTGAAGCAGCAGCAAACATTTTTTCTTTTAAAAAAACAAAGGCTTGCCTCCTGACGGAAGGCAAGCCTTTTATTCGGGTGTTTCACCCGGTTTATTCATTTCCTGCGATTCTGCGCTAAGCGCCTTTGTGCCCGAATCCCGCGCTTAACGCCCGGTGCCGGCCAGCGCGTCGCAAAATGCTTTCCCGTAAGGCGGAAGGTCCGGCGGACGGCGGGCGGAGACGATATGCCCGTCCGTGACGACGGCTTCATCTTTCCAGATGGCGCCGGCATTTTCCATGTCGTCCTTAATGCCGGGCGTCGAGGTGACGGTAACGCCTTTCAGGATGCCGGCCGAGATGAGCACCCACCCCGCATGGCAGATTTGCCCAATCGGCTTTTTGGCCCCGTGCATGTCCCGTACAAGCTCCAAAGCCTTCGGATACCGGCGAATTTTGTCCGGCGCCCAGCCTCCGGGAACCAGGATTCCGTCGAAATCCTTGGCATTTAATTCCTCGTAGGCGGCATCGGATACGGCGGGTACGCCGTATTTTCCGATGTACTTTTTACCTTTTTCATATCCGGCCAGAATAACTTCGGCTCCTTCCTCCTTTACCCGGTATACCGGATACCAAAGCTCCAAGTCCTCAAACTCCTCGTCTACAAGCGCTATGATTCTTTTTCCAGTTAATCTCATTTCTGAATCCTCCTGTATAATTTATCTATTGACGAAATGTCATTTCAATTATTTAATTGTATCAAAAAGACTAGAACTGACACAAAGGATGAGGTGCACGATGGACGCCCCTTGCAACTGCGGACAATTCAAAAGTTTGGGATTCAGAACGGTTATTCATGGCAGAAAAACGAAAATTACCGGCGTTCCGGTTTGGGAATGCGAAAAGTGCGGACTTTATGAGCTGTTTCCCGGCATCAAACAGGATTTGCGCGAGCTCCTTAATCAGCTGAAGAACGAAGATAGAGTAAATGTACGATTTGGCGAATATAATGAATTGGCGGATGTCATGTATGAGGTCTACAAGGAAGCCCGTTTCCAGGAGACGGAGGCAGGCCGCTATCTAGCGGAAGTGGAGACGCGCTGCGAGGAGAGGATTAATCTGCTGCTCGATGTTTACGGCTATGCCAAACTAAACGAAGACCAGAACTGGATGAAGCAGCTGATGTTGCGCCTTTCCCAGCTTACTTTTACGCCGGCGGAAACTACATAAGAAAATTTTTTTTCCGGTCTTGAACGGCTTGATCTGTACAGTCCTACAAAAGATTTTGAAGGTTTATGAAAAATTTTCATGAAAATTGGCTTTTTTCTTTTCTTTTTGATAAAATAAGCTGAAAGTTCGCTTATTTATTCGTTTTATCCTTTCGGAAAGGGGTTCAATCCATGTCTGCATTGACAAAAATCACTTCTCCCGAACAACTTCAGGATGTATTAAACGCTTCCTCTCAGCAGCCTGTTTTGCTTTTCAAGCACAGCACGCGCTGCCCGATCAGCGCCCGCGCCAATCAGGAAGTGTTGAAATATTTGGGCGGCAAGCCTAATGAAAACGTAACCTACGGCTTGATTCATGTCGTGGAGGAACGGCCGGTTTCACTGCTGGCCGCCGACTTGCTGCAGGTGAAACACGAATCGCCTCAAGCGATTTTGGTGAAGGAAGGAAAAGCCGTCTGGCATACTTCCCATTCCGGAATTACGGCAAACGTATTGAAGGAAATTCTCCAAAAGTGAAGCGTTATCATTGCGGATTGATGGTTTTTGTCGTATCATAAAACCTAATTAAACTCCTTAAGAAAACCGAAGAACGAATGAAAATTTATTGGCAATGGAGAGAAGAATGTGACGGTTACCATTTATGATGTGGCACGCGAAGCAGGAGTCTCGATGGCCACGGTTTCCCGGGTGGTCAACAACAATCCGAACGTGAAACCGCAGACCCGTAAGAAAGTATACGAAGCAATTGAACGTTTGGGGTACCGTCCAAATGCGGTTGCTCGCGGTTTGGCAAGCAAGAAGACGACGACGGTAGGTGTGGTGATTCCCGATATCTCCAACTCGATTTTTGCGGAAATCGCACGCGGGATCGAAGATATCGCCAACATGTACCACTACAACATTATTTTGTGTAATGCCGATAAGAAGAAAGAGAAGGAAATCCGCGTCATCAACACGCTGCTCGAAAAGCAGGTGGACGGGCTCCTCTTCATGGGCGGCACGGTGACGGAAGAGCATATCCAGGCTTTCCAAACCTCCGCTGTGCCTATCGTGCTTTGTGCAACAAGCGACGAGAACGGTTTGATTCCTTCGGTTGATATTGATCATGAAGCCGCCGCATTCGACGCGGTAAGCACGCTGATTCGCCATGGACACCGTGAAATTGCCATGATCAGCGGTACGCTGCAGGATCCGGCAAACGGTTTCGCTCGTTTTCAGGGTTATAAGAAAGCGCTTGAGAAAGCGGGCATCCAATATCAGGAGGATCTCGTTCGTATCGGCAACTATCGTTATGAATCCGGCGTGGAAGCGATGAAATATTTCATCGGCTTGAAGAAACGCCCAACGGCTATATTTGCTGCTACGGATGAGATGGCGATCGGCGCGATCCACAGCATTCAAGACGAAGGGCTGAAGGTGCCTGACGACTTCTCGATCATCAGCGTGGATAACACCCGGATGGCTTCTATGGTGCGTCCTCAGCTGACGACGGTTGCGCAGCCGATGTACGACCTTGGTGCGGTAGCCATGCGTTTGCTCACCAAACTGATGAAGAAAGAAAATGTCGAGAATATGCGTGTTATTTTGCCGCATGAAACTATTCTCCGTTTGTCCGTAAGTCATTTGTAATTCAGTTGAATAGATTTCCTGGAAAAAGGCTCCTGCACAGGAGCTTTTTTTTGAGGGCTGAAACAAAATGCGATCATCCAAAAGATGAACCTCCATAACCGGAAAGGAGTTTAGAGAAAAAGATGGCTAATATCGGAATTTTGGGAGCGATGGATGAGGAAATCGAACTGCTGCTGCAGCAGATGGAAGAGAAAGAAACCGTCGTGAATGCCCGCCTTTCATTCGTGACCGGAACTTTGCTGGGACGCAGGGTAGTGGTAAGCAAGTCGGGAGTCGGCAAGGTCAACGCGGCTATTACGACCCAATATATGATTGACCGTTTTCAGGTTTCGTCCGTCTTGTTTACAGGCGTGGCAGGAGCCGTCAATCCCGAGCTTCAAATCGGCGACGTCGTGATCTCCTCTTCCTGTCAGCAGCATGACATGGACGTTACGCCTTTGGGTTTTGAACGGGGCGTCATTCCGTTTCAGGAGGTCTCGGATTTCCCGGCCGATCCGGAACTTGTCGAGTTAGCCAAGCAGGCCTGCGAACAAGTTTGCAAGGATCACCGGTTCCTTGTCGGCAAAGTGCTTTCGGGCGACCAGTTTGTGGCCGACCGCGCGTTTGTGCAGAACCTGTATGCCCGCATGAACGGGGCCTGCGTGGAAATGGAGGGCTCGGCGGTAGCCCAGGTCTGTTATATGAATGCCGTGCCTTACGTGGTGCTCCGCTCGATGAGCGATAAAGCGGACGGCTCTGCACATGTGAATTTTGCGGAGTTTACGGTTCAGGCGGCCAACCGCTCTTATGCGATTCTTAACGAAATGGTCGGGAAGATGAAGCAAGTCTAATCGGTTATTCTGTAAAAATAAAAGGCCTGACCGGAGCATGGCTTCGGTCGGGTCTGTTGTTTTTTATGGGGTGTTCACGCTCTGTTGAGCCTCAGGCTTTAGAAGGCCTTTAGTACATAAATCTTTGATGGAACCGGATGCGGTCGAACTGTTCCTTGGAAGAGAGCGGCACGTCATGACCTATGCGTACCATGAGGCAGTTGGCCGGATGGGAGCAAATTTCCGGGTCGTCCGTAGCGTACCAGACCATATCGACGGTCTGCATCAATTTCTCCATCATTTTCCGGTAATCCCAGACGGAGAGGCCGCTTTTTTTTAAATCCCAATGCCAGTAATATTCGGTCGTAAACACGATGTAAGATTCCAGCTGTTCCTGCTCAAAGGCGGTCCGCAGCATGGCGGAGCCGAGCCCGCAGGCACGGAATGCGTCCGCCACTTCAATGGCTCCGAGCTCCAGCAGGTCTTCCATGCGCCCTTCGGACCACCGCTCCAGTTCATCGGGATAATGGAAAGTGACGTACCCGAGAATGACGCCGCCTTGCCGGGCGATAATAATCCGTCCTTCCGGCAGTCCGGCGATTTCGATTAAAGCTTCGAGCTGCTGGGAAGGGGGCCGGAAGGCATCCAAATCCGGGTGCATGGCCAACCCGCGCAGCACGTGCGGGGCAACGGGACCTTCCACCACCGCATATTCCGCTTCCGCAGGCATTTCCGCCGAGTTTGCCGGGCGCTTTAAAGCTTTTTCGTGGCTGGCGTAAATTTTATAATGGATCACGTTTGCCCTGCCCCCCTTTCCTTTGACTCACTTATATCAGAAAAACGAATTTTTGAAAAGTTATAGCGCTTACATTTTGCCTGTGCTATAATGCTTTTGACATAAAAAGTTCACAATATTTGGTTAAATGATTTAGTTTATCGATGTTTTATGACACCCTTTAAATCTGTTTTCGAAAAATAACCGCAGCTCATTCCCAGCCACCATCAGCCTCTTTATTACACATCAGGTTCGACCCGTACTTACTTATTTTCTCCTTAAATTGTTGGATGTCCTTACAGAAAGCCGCCTGTTTTTTTCGGAAAGACCTTTGGCCTTCTGTGCTGCAATGATATGTTGTATCCGTTTTCAATTGAGAGCTTGCCTTGGCATAACGAACATTTGAGGAGGATGAGACCATGAATTCCATGCAGGGGGAACGCATTCCGGCAACGGATGCCCACACCAATCTGGGTGATTATGAAGAAGCCCGCGAACATTTTCAATGGGAGGAAGTCGAAAAACAATTCAGCTGGTACCAGACCGGCTTCATCAACATGGCTTATGAGGCGATCGACCGGCATGTGGCAGAGGGGCGCGGCAACAAAACGGCACTTATTTATTGCGACGCGGAGCGGGAGGAGACGTATACCTTCGGGGAGCTTCAATCCTGGTCGTCCCGGTTTGCCAACGTGCTTCGCAAGCATGGGGTAACCAAAGGGGACCGGGTTTTTGTGTTTATGCCCCGTTCTCCCGAATTGTATATCAGCATTTTAGGCGCCATTAAAGCGGGAGCGGTCGTCGGACCTTTGTTTGAAGCCTTTATGGAGACCGCTGTTAAAGACCGCCTGGAAGACAGCGGCGCTACCGTTCTCGTGACGACGCCGGCTCTTCTAAAACGCGTAAAACGCGAGGAGCTGCCGGACCTGCGGGCCATTTTTGTGGCCGGCGGCACACCGGAGGAAGCGGAGGCAAACGGCGTCTATCATTTTGAGCAGGAAGTCATTTCAGCCTCCGGCGATGCAGCCGTAGAATGGGTGGAGTTGGAGGATGGACTGATTTTGCATTATACCTCCGGTTCGACTGGCAAACCTAAAGGGGTTTACCATGTGCACAACGCCATGATCCAGCATTATTATACGGGGAAAATGGTTCTGGACCTGCGCGAAGACGATATTTACTGGTGTACGGCGGATCCGGGCTGGGTGACGGGGACATCGTACGGCATTTTTGCGCCGTGGTTGAACGGAGCCTGCAATTTGGTGCTTGGCGGACGTTTCGATCCGTCGGCGTGGTATAAAGCGATAGAGAAATTTAAGGTCACCGTCTGGTACAGCGCGCCTACGGCCTTCCGCATGCTGATGGGCGCAGGGGAAGAATTGGCCGGTCAATATGACCTGTCCAGTCTGCGGCATGTATTGTCCGTAGGCGAGCCGCTAAACCCGGAGGTTGTCCGCTGGGGACTCGCGACCTACAACAGGCGGATTCACGATACATGGTGGATGACCGAGACAGGCGGCCAGCTGATTTGCAATTATCCATCCATGGCGATCAAACCGGGTTCGATGGGCAAACCGCTGCCGGGGATTGAAGCCGCCATCATTGACGATCAGGGGAACGTGCTGCCGCCGAACCGGATGGGCAATCTGGCTATTCGTACGCCTTGGCCCTCCATGATGCGGACGATCTGGAACAACGAAGCGAAATACGAGGAATATTTCCGGATTCCGGGCTGGTATGTATCGGGAGATTCGGCTTACCAGGATGAAGAAGGATATTTCTGGTTCCAGGGACGGATCGACGATGTGATCAACTCGTCCGGCGAACGAATCGGCCCGTTTGAAGTGGAAAGCAAGCTGGTCGAACATCCGGCCGTTGCCGAAGCGGGCGTAATCGGTAAACCGGATGCGGTACGCGGCGAAATCATCAAAGCCTTTGTTGCGCTTAGAGACGGGTATGAGCCGACCGAGGAGCTGAAGGCGGAAATTGCCCGTTTCGTGAAGGAGGGCCTTTCCGCGCATGCGGCTCCGCGTGAGATCGAGTTCAAGGAGAAGCTGCCCAAAACCCGGTCCGGCAAGATCATGCGCCGCGTCCTTAAAGCCTGGGAGCTCCACCTGCCTACCGGTGATTTATCGACGATTGAGGATTAGTCTCCTGGCTTGAAATAAGCGAGTAGATATAAAAATATCCCCTTCAGCACGTCCGCTGAAGGGGATATTTTTTTGCTGCTGTCTTCCTGAGGCCCGGAACCCGGCCGCACCCGGCCGAATCCCGCAAGGCCTATTTCTTCTCAATCCGAAGCGGATTGGAAGGAGGGGATTCACCGGCGCTGTTGACGGCCGTGATCCGCACAAAACCGCTGATCGTTTTGCCTTGATAATCATATTGGGGTTGTTCAGTTGAACCTACCGGCACGTAATTGCCGTTCTCTTGGTCAGAGAAATAAATATTGTAACTGGTAACCTGTTCCTCAGCCGGATTAGGGCTCCAGTTGATCGTAACCCCGGATGTGGTTATAGCTCCCTGAGGCTGCGCTGGAGTCGTCGGAGCAGCCGTGGCGCCGGCCGGATCCGACGGATTTCCGTCGCCCGGATTTCCGGTGCCTAAAGGATCACCCGGAAGCCCAGGGAGGCCCGGTGCAAACGAGCCGTTTACGGTAACCGCATTGCTTGGCACGGATTCCTTGCCTGCGACGTCGACAGCCGTCACGTAGAAGGCGTAACTCGCATTTGAGGAAATCGGCACCGTAAACTGGGTGCCAGCGCCCAGCAGCTTGGATTGATCGTAGGCAAAGCCGCTTCCATTCTCTGATTTGTAGAGACGGTAGCCGACGATATCAGCTTCGCTGTTGTTGTTGAAGGAGATGGCAGCCTGCCCGGTCACGGAGCCGACAGCAACGCCCTGAGGCGCGGCAGGCGCGGTCCCGTCGTCCTTGCGGGGATCCACCTCATACGGCGCGTCTTCGCCCGCATCCTTCGGAATGTAATAGTCGATGGATTTATGATCGCCTTTCATATTCGCAAAGGCGTTCTCCAGCTGTTTAATCAGCTCGGAGATCGGCGGATCACGTTTCAGGACCACCTTCTCCTGCAGCATGTCGGCAGGCGTTCCGTCCTGCGGAATATAGTTGACATTGTTGTAAGTAATGTATTTGGCCCGAACAAGAACGTCATCCGGTTTAGTCGGTACATATTTCTCGTTAAAGATGTCCGTGTTCGTCTTGCCCGCCTGCTCGGTCAAAGCTGTAGGAAGCAGGCCGCTGTATCCGGAGACGGTCTTTTTGACGATGCCGTCCGGTTTGGCGAATTCCTTGGTTTTGAACAGCTCAGGTTTGGCCTCCGTTACTTCGTTCATGACCTGGGCCCAAACCTTGCGCGCGCGTGCCTTGCCGGCCGTGGAAAGGGTGTTCGCGGGTTCGGAATAACCGACCCAAATGCCAAGCGTAACGTCAGGGGAATACCCCTCAAACCAGACGTCGGCATAGTTTTGGGTCGTCCCGGTTTTGCCTACGACCGGAATTTCGCCGTATTTCTTGAAGTCGCTGGCAACCGAGTGGCCCGTCGATCCGCTGGCCGAAATGACGGTACGAAGCATATCCGTCATCAGATAAGCGGTCTGTTCGGAGAATACGCGTCTAGGCTCCGCTTGATGCTGATAGACGACATTGCCTTTGGAATCTTCGATTCTTTCAATCATATAAGCGTCGTTAAAAATACCCTGGTTGGCGATCGCGCCGTAAGCGTTGGTTAACTCTTCTACGCTGACGCCGTGTGCCAAACCGCCCAGCACGCCCGTCGTCGCCTGGTAATCGGAATCCTCGATCGTCGTAATGCCAAGATTTTTAACGAAAGCCCAGGCCTTGTCGATGCCGACCACGTTGTTGAAGAGCTTCAGGGCGGGAACGTTGCGGGACTCGTTTAGCGCGGTCCGCGCCGTTACCAGTCCTTTATAACCGCCGCTGGAGTTGACCGGAATGTGGTAGCCCTTCTGATAATCCTTGAGAATGATTGGCGAGTCGTCGATGATGCTGGCCGGCTGGATCAGTCCTTCCTCAAGAGCTGGAAGGTAGGCGGCCAAAGGTTTCATCGTGGAACCCGGCTGACGGACCATTTGCGTGGCATAGTTCATCTGCTCGGTATAGAAGTCCCGGCCTTCGATCATGCCCAGGATGGCGCCCGTTTTATGGTTGATCAACATGCCTGCGACCTGCTCAAGCCCTTTGGTTTTGCTTTCGGGCGAGAAATTGTCCTTGTTGTCGGACACCTTGTGCATGGCGTTGTACACTTTTTTGTCGATCGTCGTATAAATCCGGTAGCCGCCTGTTAACAGCTGCTGCCTTGCGTCCTCCAGCACCTGGGCGTTGTCCTTGCTGGTCAAATCTTCTTTGGTCAGCGTCGGATCCTTCAGCATAGCCAGGATTTGCGCGCCCTGCCGCTCCGTTTCGAGCATAAGGTAAGGATAAGTATCGTATGCTTTTTTAGTTGTTGGAGCAAGAGCCGACTTAATGTCAAACTTAAGAGCTTCGTCATATTGGGACTGGTCGATTTTGCCTTCTTCCATCATGCGCTGAAGCACGAGATGCTGCCTTTTTAGCGCACGGCTGAAGTTATCGGGATTAAATTCCCCTTTGCCGTTAAAAGCCGAATAAGAGCTTGGCAGCTGCGGCAGTCCGGCGAGATAAGCCGATTCGGCAATGTTCAGCTTGCTTAAATCGCTGATGCCGAAGATGCCTTTAGCGGCGGCTTTAATGCCGTAAAGATTATAACCGGTAGAACCGTTGCCGAAAGGAACCTTGTTCAGATAAGCGGTCAGGATTTCCTGCTTGGACAAGAAACGTTCCAAACGGAGCGCAAGCAGAATCTCCTTGAACTTGCGGTTGTCTGTCCGGTCAAGGCTCAGAAACACGCGTCTTGCAAGCTGCTGGGTCAGCGTGCTGCCGCCGGTCTGGACATTTTCTCTGAGTACGCGCTGTTTGACGGCGCGCAGGGTTCCGCTGATGTCGACGCCTTTGTGCTCGTAAAAGTTATTGTCTTCAATCGAGATCACCGCATCGATGACCGAGGAGGGGATTTCTTTATACTCCACAGGTCGTCGGTCCTCTTCAGACCGAAGCTGTCCGATAGCCGAAGCATCCCGGAAATAAGCAAAGGTGGTGATGTCATTGTGACTGATCTGCGCCTCGATGTCCGCGCGGGACCGGATCGGGTCGTCCTTGACGATAGCGGACACGTAACCGAACGCGGTGCCGAAAGTAAACAGGACCCCGGCAATGCCCGCAATAAACAGCCCTAAAAGAACTCTTAGAATGATTCGTCCGGCCCTTCTTCGTTTGGGCGGGGGGATTTGCTGTTCCGGACTGTTGTCTTTATCTAAAGCCATGAGCATCCTCCTTTTAACAAGCAACATTATAGCACAAAATGTGGGCTTTGAATCCTCAATTCGACCTAAATGAGGGGGTGCGGAAAGGGTTGGCCCTCTCCGTCCTTGACTTGCCGTTTTGTTCTGTGTTATAAAAAAGCTTAAAGTTGCATATTTGAAAAGCTGTGAAGGACAACAGTAAAAGGCGGATTTTCTGCTGCTCAGAGAAACGGTGGTTGGTGCGAACCGGAAAGCGAGCCCCTTTGAATTACAGTCCGGAGCTGTCCGGGGGAAAGCCTGTTTGCAAGTAGTCCGGTACCGGGGAACCGTTATGGAAATGAAGTGAAAACCGATGCCGCCGCAGGCGTTTTACATCGGTTTTAATTAGGGTGGTAACGCGAGCGCTCCTTCTCGTCCCTTGGGATGAGAAGGAGCTTTTTTGTGTTCCGGAACCCTGCACAGCGATTAAGCGGGTTTTGGAGCAAGCCTCGCCCGCGCTTTGTGAGGTTATTTTGCACCGTTTTTCGGATATTAATAGGTTTTAGGAGGCAAACAGGATGAAGTGGGATGAATTAACACTGCCGCAGCGTGAAGAAGTGGAACGCCAGCTGGCCATTTTGAACCGAGGAGTGGTGGAAACCGTTCCGGAGGAAGAGTTGAAGCAGAAAATCATGAAATCGGTGGCGACCCAAACGCCGCTGAAAGTGAAGCTGGGACTGGATCCTTCCGCTCCCGACATTCATATCGGCCACACGGTCGTTATGCAGAAGCTTCGCCAGTACCAGGAGCTTGGCCACCAGGTTCAGCTGATTATCGGCGATTTCACGGGGATGATCGGCGACCCTACGGGCAAATCGGAAACCCGCAAGCAGCTTACGAAGGAAGACGTGCTCCGCAACGCCGAAACGTACAAGAAGCAAATTTTCAAAATCCTGGATCCGGAAAAAACGCAGGTTTTCTTTAACTCCGAATGGCTTGGGCCGATGACTTTTGAAGACGTGGTCAAGCTTGCCGCCAAAGTCACCGTGGCCCGGATGCTGGAGCGCGACGACTTTACGAAACGTTACCAGAGCGGTCAGCCGATCAGCATTCATGAATTTTTCTACCCGTTGATGCAGGGGATGGATTCCGTTGCGCTGAAATGCGATGTTGAGCTTGGCGGAACGGATCAGAAGTTTAACCTGCTCATGGGCCGTACCCTGCAGAAGGAATACGACCAGGAGCCGCAGGTCATCATGATGACGCCGCTGCTGGAAGGTCTCGACGGCGAGAAGAAGATGAGCAAGAGCTTAAACAACTACATCGGCATTGACGAAGAACCGAATGAAATTTACGGAAAAGCGATGTCGGTTCCGGACGAACTGATGGTCAAGTACTACGAGCTGGTAACGGACCTGACGAACGAAGAACTGGAGGTGCTGAAGCAGGGGCTGAAGGAAGAAACGATGCACCCTCGCGACGCCAAAATGAAGCTGGCTTATACGCTGGTTCGTATGTACCACGGCGAAGAAGCGGCGGAAGGCGCCCAGGAGCATTTTGTGACGGTGTTCCAGCAGCGCGCGCTTCCGGACGATATCCAAGAGATGGAGATCGATTCGGCTGAATTTACGGACGGCAAAATCCGTCTGATCAAGCTGCTTACGCTGCTAGGTTTTGCAGCTTCCAACGGTGAAGCGAAACGCAGCATCCAGCAGGGCTCTTTAAAGATTAATGAAGAGAAGCTGACGGATTTCAACGGCGAAGCGGCTTTGCAAACCGGCGATATCGTCCAGGTCGGCAAACGGAAATTTGCCAAAGTGATCGTAAAATAAAAGGGTTACCGAGGCATCCCGGCGTCGAAACGCTGACGGGATGCCTTTTCGTTTTTCCGCGGATCGGATGACCGGAAACAGCAAACAAAAAAAGTCCCTCCGAAGAGGGACTTTTCGATTCCAACCTAATCTTAACGGTTGTAGAATTCGACGATTTGTTTTTCGTCGATGTCCTGGGACAACTCGGAACGCTCAGGAAGACGGATGTATTTGCCTTCTACAGCGCTGTCGTTGAATTCCAGGTAAGCTGGAAGATGCGTGCGGTTCTCGAGAGCTTCTTTGATGGAAGTCAAGGAACGGCTTCTTTCACGCAAACCGATGACGTCGCCAATGTTTACTTGGTAAGAAGCAATGTCGACTTTTTTACCGTTTACGGTAACGTGACCGTGGGCAACCAACTGACGGGCACCTGCACGGGAGTTAGCGAAACCAAGACGGTAAACCAGGTTGTCCAGGCGGCTTTCAAGCAGGAACATGAAGTTCTCGCCCGCGATACCGGACATTTTGTGCGCTCTGGAGAACAGAGTGCGGAATTGCTTCTCTCCCAAACCGTACATGTGGCGCAATTTTTGTTTCTCTTGAAGCTGCATGCCGTAGTTGCTGATTTTTCTGCGTTGGTTAGGACCATGTTGTCCCGGTGGGAAAGGACGTTTCAATTCTTTGCCAGTACCGCTCAGGGAGATGCCCAGACGGCGGCTGAGTTTAAATTTAGGACCAGTGTAACGTGCCATTGTATAAGTAGACTCCTTTAAAGTAATTTAGTTAGGGGGCTACACTATTTGCGCCGGTTTTGTATTGACGAACGGAAAGGATAGAAAAAAATCCGCTCTACTGCCAGGAAAGTTCAGCCGCTGTCCTGGCAGCAACAAAGCCGTGAGGGTGACACAATTCATTACGCCCAAACAAGACTCTATCCAGTCTTTTTCAACATTAAATAATATAGAACTGTTAACCTAAAGTCAAGTGGAGAGGTTTTGAAGAAAACGTAGAATTTTGTCGATAGGTCTTAGGAACTAAAAAAATGCCGAGAAATGGGTAAATTCTAGTGCAAATTGGTTATAGAAATAGTAGAATAAACGATAACCATTTAACTTATAGACGGAGAGTCATTTTGTTTGGCAGGGAATGCGGAGAACATATGCCGATGAAGCAGCGGCAAAAGGAGCTTTTCTATGGCTGAATACCTAAGGGAGAACCATACGGAACATTACATAAATGCTTGGCTGAGAGCAGGGGATCCGCAGACTGCCGGACAAGCTGTAGCGTGGCTGAATGAGATGGACCTGACTCGATACGACTTCCCTTATATAGAAGGGCTTCTGCAAAGGGCATATTCCGATTGGAAGGACGAGGCCCTTCCTGTTTTCGGTATGGAGGAAGCTTGCTGGTATCTGACCGATTCAACGGGAAAAAGGGTAGCCGGATCGCTTGGCGGACCGCAAGCGGCGATGGAGGCCATCGCCGAGGCGGCTGACCGGACGCTCCTGCTGGGAGAACCGGGAACGATAACTGGTTCCGGCTTTGAAGTTGCGGCAGTTCCGGTGAAGACGCGAAAGCAGGGGGAGATATTCGCGGTGCTGATCAGCCTTACGGCTTCGGGGTCTCCGAATTCCTCCAACTTGGCGTTTATTACCATGCAGTCAGCGAAGCATTTTAGGACCTGTTTCTATCATCAGCTTAACCACGTCTTTTTGAGCGATTTGTATAATCTGCGCAATCAGAATGAACGGGAAGCGGCCCGCTGGACGGCCTTGCTGCAGATTGTAAAGAGAATTCACGACAAGATCGATGTGGGCGCCGTATTAAATGAAGTTTTTGAAAGCATGAGCGACATTTATCCCGGTGCGCATCTGGAACTGCTGATGACCCAGGACTATCACAGCAGCAATATGCGGGTTAAACCGCTGCAGCTCCACGCGCGGCAAAGCGAAGATAAGCTGTGCTTGCGCGCCTATACGGAGAACATGATGTTGTCCCGGGAGAAGATTTCGGACAACGGGATAAGAACGCTGGAAATTGCGGTTCCTCTTAGCGGTAAGCAGGGGGTGTACGGGGTGTTCCATTTTTTGATTCCCGGGGAACTGGGCAAAGACATGGATTTGCAGCTGGTGGGCATGCTGGCGGACACGGCCGGCAATGCTTTTGAAAATGCCAAGCTTTATGAGCAGTCGAACCTGCTGATCCAGGAGCTCAGGCTGATCAATGACCTGTCCAGAGAGCTCAGTCAAAGCCTGCAGCCTGCCGAGGTGTTCGAGTTTGCTACCCGGGAGCTGCTGGAGATTTTTAAGGCGGATTACTGCTGCATTTCCGAGCTGACTCCGGGAGGCGATCAGTTCCGGATCATGTCTACCAATATCGAAGCATTGGATAAGAAGCCTTTTCCGGTTTCTTACGGCATATGCGGATTGGTGCACAGCACAAAGGAGCCCCTTATTTTATCCGACTACCACACGTTTACCGGGGTAAGATCCAAAATCATGGACTCGACCCATTCGAGATCGCTGATTGCGGCCCCGGTGATCCTTCGCGGCGAGGTCAGCGGTACTATTCTGCTGTCGCACAAGGAACCGCATTATTTTTCGTATGAAAATTATAAGCTGCTGCAGGTGCTGGCAACCCACATCGGGCTGGCTATCGCGAATGCTTCGCTCTATGATGCGGTCCAGCACATGGCCAACCGGGATATGCTTACCGGCCTTTATGCGCGGCATTATCTCAACAGCTGCGTGCAAAAAAAGCTGGCAAGCGACGCCGTTGGCTCCCTGCTTGTCGTGGATATCGACAAGTTTAAGCAGGTCAACGACAGCTACGGCCATCAGGTGGGAGACCGCATATTAAAGCAGGTATGCGACATCATTAAAAGCTCGATCCGCAGCGACGATATTGCCGCGCGTTGGGGCGGGGAAGAGCTGGCGATTTATTTTCCCTATATGACCGCCGAGGATTGCGTTAAAGTGGCAGAAAGGATCCGGGAGCGGGTCAAAGCGGAGACCGAACCGGGCGTTACCGTGTCCTGCGGCGTGGGCGGATGGCATTACGAACAGGAGAGAATCAGCGTGGAATCGTTGTTTTTTACCGCGGATATGGCTTTATATCGGGCCAAAAACGGTGGGCGCGACCGAACGGAGGTCGGCCGGTGCGACGGAACTACGGAATATGCAACCCCTTAATGGAGCTATGAAAGACATATGACATACAGAAGGAATGGAAAGGCGCTCTCGTGAGCGTCTTTTCTCTTTCCATGAATAAGGAAACAGGAACTGAACCGCTGTGCCGCCAAGGCTTTGAATAACGATAATTCCTCGGGAGAAGCTAAGAAAAGGCTAGCTGCAGAAAGCCGTTCCTTGTGGAGACGCTGGCGATAGCGGCATGGAACTTCATGAGCAAGCGGCTGTTCACTGTTCTCGGAGAAAAGCTAGCGCCTTTAAGGGAGGTAACGTTCATGAAGGTATTAAAGTCCCTTTTTACCGGTATTGGCTTGGGTGTTCTGATCTTGCTTTTATCAGGCTGCCAGCAGCAGCGTAGTCCGCAGCAGTGGTTCGATTTGACGTGGTCGGGCCTTGCGGGGGTGGACGCCTTTCATATTCGCGGCCAGGCGGAAGTAGCTCCCCTGGGCCCTTCGCAAAAAACGCAGACGTTTACTTACGAAGCTGAACTGGATCATCATACGCAGCTGTCCGTTAAAGCGGTTCCGGGGCAGCGGGGAATATCCGTGCTTGATGAGCCCGGGCTTAAATCAAAGTCGCGTGGAGCCAACATGGACGCAGGCAGCGGCCAGCCTGTCGCATTAACTTTGGAGGACGGGAACCGCTGGGTTATGCAGGAGGACGGCCACCCGGCCGACGCCTGGACTTCCGCTGCAGCCGGCCGGGTAAATCCGCTGGCCGCCATTGAAGGGCTTCGTCTAATGAAGAAAAACATCAAGCTGGAGCATGGCGCAGCACGGGGAACGCAGGTTTTAAGAATCGAACCGGATTCGGAACAAGAGCTGCTCAGGCTGAAAAATGACCTGGATTTGGAGATGAACCGGATTGAGGCCGGATGGAGCAGTCAAACCGCCGCCGTCAAATCTTTGGATAAAAACGGCACCGCGGCCGTGGAAGAAGGCCATACGCTTATTACCAGAAGCAAAGCGCAATTGGCACAGCTGTTGAATACGGCCAAAGTGAACACGGTCTACCATCTAACCGTCGATAAACAGACCAATTTGCCTACGAGGCTTACCTCGGAAACCCGGATTTCATATACGGATGCCGAGGGAAAGGCAAGAAGCGAGTCGCTGTGGAATGACGCGCATTTTTCAAATTACCGCTGATCGTTAAGCCAGTCCCTATGGTCTGTAAATGCAGGCAACGGAAAAAAGCAAAGACGGCCTGGCTTTGATCATCGCTGACTTTCTTGCTCAAGCATGCTACAATGGGACAGAAATTTGCTTTGCACCCGCTGCCGCGGCGGCTTGTTTCCGGGCAGCGCAGCATAAGGAGGAGTAAGGAGTCATGAAAGATCCAAGAATGCAAAAGCTGGCTCAAAGCCTTGTCGGTTATTCCGTCAACGTGCAGCCGGGAGAAAACGTCCTGATCGAAATGATCGGCAGCGAACGCGATCTGATTAACGCGATTGTCGAGGAAGTGGCCAAAGCGGGCGGGCATCCGTTTGTGCAGTTGACTGACAAAACGACGCAGCGCGCCATGCTGATGAATGCGACCGAAGAGCAGATCAAAACCTGGGCGGCCATAGATTTGAACCGGATGAAGCAGATGCAGGCTTACATCGGGATTCGTGCGGGAGAAAACGTCAATGATCTGTCCGACGTGCCCGAGAAAAACATGAAAATGTACAACGCTTTATACAACCATCCTGTACATAGCGAACAACGTATTAAACATACGAAATGGGTTGTGCTCCGTTATCCGAACGCAAGCATGGCACAGCTCGCCAATACGAGCACGGAAGCTTTCGAAAACTTCTATTTTGATGTCTGCAACCTGGACTACGCAAAAATGGACCGGGCTCAGGATGCTTTGGCCGATTTGATGAAGCGTACCGATAAAGTCCGCGTTACCGGGCCGGGAACCGACCTCAAATTCTCCATTAAAGGCATTGGCGCCATTAAATGCTCCGGCCAGGCCAATATTCCGGACGGGGAGGTCTACACCGCTCCGGTTCGGGATTCCGTGAACGGGGTAATCAGCTATAACGCGGCTTCCTTGTACAACGGCGTGACGTTCGAGAACGTGGTTTTCCACTTCGAAAACGGCAAAATCGTGAAGGCTTCCAGCAATAATAACGAACGCATTAACGAAATTCTGAATTCGGACGAAGGTGCCCGCTATATCGGCGAATTTGCCATCGGGTTTAACCCCTACATTCTTCATCCGATGAAGGATATTTTGTTTGACGAAAAAATTGCGGGCAGCCTGCACTTCACGCCGGGTCAGGCCTATGAGACCGCCGACAACGGCAACCGCTCCTCCATCCACTGGGATCTGGTATTGATCCAGCGCCCGGAGTATGGCGGCGGGGAGATTTATTTCGACGACGTTCTGATCCGCAAGGACGGCATTTTTGTCCTGCCGGAGCTTGAGCCTCTGAACCCGGAGAACTTGAAATAATCCCCATAATGGTCTTGCTAGGAAAGCGGATTCATTGTATGATTAAAACGTCAATTCATAGCTGAATTCGGAGGGATTTTAAAATGGCTACGAACAATCAGGCGGTTGTTGAGATTGCCCAAACGGCATCAAAGTTTTCATCTTCCATCGTACTGCAAGCCGAAAACAAATACATCGATGTGAAGAGTATCTTGGGGCTTTTCACAACTTTAGTAAGCGGCCATAGTTATGAGCTTCATGTACATGGACCGGACGCTGACGAAGCGAAAGCGGCAATGACAGAAGTATTTGAGAAACATGGACTGAATGTAAACCTTGTTTCCGAGTAAATGCTAACCCCGAAGCACCCTCTCCGTCAGGAGAGGGTGTTTTTAAAATAAAAAACTGCAGGTTTATGAGAACCCTGGGGGAAGGAAGGGCTTCAAATAGCAGCTGGCGTTAATTCGGGGCGGCTGGACGATTCATCGAGGAGCGGAAAGCCCCAAATGGCTATATCGGGCGGGTCTGAAAAGAAGGTTAGCCTTTTCCCGGTTATTTCTGCGAAGTCTTGTATTGCGAAGCATTATCGACTAATATTAAAGGTAAACAGGTGGACTTGGGTCACTGACACAGAGAGGGGGAGAAGATACATGACTTCATCTGATTTGCAGGAACAGCTGAATTTAAAAGCGTTAAATCTGCTGCAGGAAGACGCTTATAAAATAGAAAAGTTAATTGAAGTGCAGATGGAGAACTTGGCCACACGCTACTGCCCACTCTATGAGGAAGTGCTGGATACGCAAATGTTCGGGTTTTCCAAGGAAGTTGATTTTGCGGTAAGAGCCGGTCTTGTAAATGAACTGGTCGGCAAGCAGATTCTTAGTAAATTGGAGCGGAATCTGGCTCTTCTCTACGAAGCGTTGAACCAAAAGGCGAATCAGTCCGAAGAGGGAACCTTATAGATAGCCAAATTGAAGGGGACGGACCCGGGTCAGCATCCAAGCTGAACGGGGTCCGTCCCCTTTTTTGAAAGTTTAAATTAGACGAGATAAAAGGAAACGCCGAGAATGATATAGACGCCTAATAAGAGCAGGCCCTCATACCAGTTGGTCGATCCGTCCTGCGTGATCGATTTGGCGATAAAGACGGCTACGCCGATTGCGGCAAGCTCAATGACCGTAAAGACGATATCCATAGGTCCGGAAGCGAACAGGTGGCTGACAAAAACGAGAACGGGAGCCACAAACAAGGCGATCTGCAGACTGCTGCCCACCGCAATTTCCACGGCTGCGCCGATCTTGTTTTTTAAGGCCAGCATTACGGCTGCGGAATGTTCGGCGGCGTTGCCCACAATGGCTACGACAAACGCACCGACGAAAATTTCGGATAAGCCGAATTTTTCCGTAATCGGATCCAGCGTGTGCACCAGCCATTCACTGACAAAAGCGACCATAACTGTGGCGATGACCAAATAGAGGATGGATCTTCCTTTGGACCATACGGCTTCTTCGTGCTCCACGTCGGAAGGTCCGCCATCCGAAACATCGGCCAGGTAATCCTTATGCGTGATCATTGAGAAGACAAGCCACAGCAGATAAGCCGCGATCAAAACACCGGAAACGATTAGGCTGAGCAGGTTGGTATCCGTCGATTCGATCGCTTCGGTATGTAGAAAGATAGCCGGGACGAACAAGGCAATAATTGCCAGGATCATCAGCGAGCCGTTCAGGCCGGCCAAAGAAACGTTATAATTTTGAATTTTGTACTTGATGCCGCCAGCCAGCACGCTAAGCCCAAGCACAAGGAGCAGATTGCCGATGATGGAGCCGGTGATGCTGGCTTTTACCATATCGAAATGCCCTTCTTTGACCAGCAAAATCCCGATGATCAGCTCGGCGGCATTGCCGAACGTGGCGTTGAGGAATCCCCCGAGCCGCTGACCCGCATGGTGGGCGACGCTTTCTGTGGCTTTACCCAGAAATCCGGCTACAAAGATGACCGAAATGGACGAAATGATAAACTCCAGCGTGTAGGGGAAGCCGGCATAATGTCCGATAGCGCTAAGGATAAAGCTGATGATGAGTACAGTAGGAAACCACAACTTCTTCAATAAACACACCTCTTTTTCTTGTTTGAAGCCGGGAGATACCAGTTCCCGACAAAACATTACAAAATCAATATAACCAATATGAGGAAAATTATAAACGAAAATTTTAAAGCAAGTCTACATTTGCTTTCCTTCGCGGTTGGAATTACAATTGTAAATAAATAAGCTTGTGGCGGACGTTTTGCAAAAAGTGTCGTCGACAAGGTAAGGGAGGAATAGCCATGACCGAGCAACTGGGGCTCGCAACAGGCGCAATTCGAATCGCGGATGACGTGGTTGCCAAGATAGCAGGAATGGCTGCCCTTGAAACACCGGGGATTGCTGCAATGTCCGGAGGTTTATCGGAAGGTTGGGCCAAACGTCTTAGCGGTAAAAATATGCAAAAAGGCGTTACGGTAGAAGTCGGCCAGCTGGAAGCGGCCATCGATTTGCGCATTTTGGTTTTGTACGAAACCCCCATTCATGAGGTTTGCCGGATGCTCCAGCAGAACGTGCGGGAAGCCGTTGAAAGCATGACAGGGCTCAAAGTGGTCGAGGTGAACGTGAAGGTGGAAGGCGTAGCGTTCAAGAACGACGAACTTTAAGGCAAGGAGCAAGGAAAGAAGGGGCGAGCAGCCCGGATACATATCCTTTTCCCTGCGCAGCGCTGTTAGTCCGCGTGAAAAAATTCCTTTAAGAGGGAACAGCAAAAAAGTCCGGCCCAGATATTCTGGCCGGACTTTTTTGCTGTTCTTTTTCATCTCTTATCGCGTTTCATAACGCCCGTACCGTCTGCGCCGCCCGTTCAATTCGTCTTCGCGCACGACCACCGATTTGGTGACCTCGCGTTTCTGCACGATGACGGAAGAACGGGAGATGCTGAGCACGATCCCCATGCTTGCCATCATCACCAGCAGGGAAGAGCCCCCGTAGCTGATGAACGGCAGCGTAACCCCGGTGATCGGAATCGTCCGGGTGACCCCGCCGATATTGACGAAAGCCTGGATGGCGATCAGTCCCATAATGCCGACGCCAACCAGAGTGCCAAATGTATCCTGGCAGCGGAGGGAGACAAGCAGTCCGCGCCAAATGAAGTATACATACACCAGCAGGAACAGGAGGGTTCCGATGAAGCCGAACTCTTCGCCGATGACCGAGAAGATAAAGTCGTTATAAGGGTTCGGCAAATAATGCAGCTTCTGGATGCTTTGCCCAAAGCCGGTTCCCGTCATGCCGCCGTGCCCGATCGCCGTCAGCGATTGAAGCAGGTTCCAGCCGTAGCCTTTCGGATCCTTAAACGGATCGATGAAGGCCTGAAACCGTCCGGCTTTGTAGCCGGATGTGAGCGAATCCGCGGCTCCGGAAGCATGCAGACTGTCGATCAGGGCTTTGGCTCCGAGCACCAGGCCGACCCCCAGCGCCAAAAGCACCAGCGATGCCATGATGTGTTTAAGATTGGCACCGCCGGCAAAAATAATCAGTCCCGAGGTTGCCACCAAAATGAGACAGGAGCCGAAGTCGGGCTGAAGCATGATCAAACCCGCAACAAATCCGACGATCATGGTCACAGGGATATAGCCGGACCGCAGATCCCGGAACCGTTCCCCTTTTTTCGTTATGAGCGCCGACAGATATAAAATGATCGTGATTTTAGCGAACTCCGTAGGCTGGATACTGATCGGACCAAGGATCAGCCAGCTTCGGGAGCCGTTGCGCAACGAGCCGATAAACGGCATAAGCAGCAAAATGATGATGACCAGAATAAAAACCGGCACAAACAGCTTTTTATACCGCTGAAACGGAATGTTCATCGTAATAAACATGGCGATTACGCCGCCTATGGCGAACAGCAGCTGTTTTTTGACGAAATACATCGAATCATTATTGAAATCACTGTTGATAACAGCGATGCTGGAGCTTGAACTGAACACCATCACCAAGCCGAACCCGACGAGCAGCAGCGTTAAAATCAGCAGCTGAAAATCAGGTGTTCCCCGCTTGGATCCGTTTTGCTGTTCCTGCTTATCTTTAGTGCCGGAGTTGACGTCAGACCGCCTCATGGACTTGTCCGCCCGAAGGAAGACATCGTCCGGCCGGCGCCGGCGGCTTCAGCGGGGCAAACCCGCGCAGCCATAAAGAAAGGGAGCGGGAACAGGCCCCCGGAATGTTCATTACCGGTCAAGCGGCCCGCATGTAAGCCGCGCAGCGGATCGGTAGTGCTGATGCCGTTAGCTTCGATTTTGCCTGAACCTCCGTTCCCGTTATCCACGTGCATGAACATCCTCCTAACTATTAAACTAGCAAATGCCATAAGTTTTCATTAATTACCATGATAGTATGTTTACTAGGCTTGCGCAAGCAGGAACGGCGCCGGATGAAGCGGCTGGCTGAGGCGCAGCGGCGCAGTAATTTTGCACGCCTGTCCTATTGCTTCGGATTTCTGTTACAATATGAGAAAAAAGCCGGGCCGATAACGGCCGGCAGCCAAGCGGAGGTAAAGAGCCATGGGACGGGGAGACATCGAACACTTGTATCCGGTGATGGTGGAACGAAGACGTTATTTGCACCGTCATCCCGAGTTATCTTATCAGGAACAGGCGACTTCGGCCTATATAGCGGACGTGCTGAAAAAGGCTGGCATTGAATACAGAACACAGGTCGGCGGCAACGGCGTAGTCGGTGTTATCAAAGGCAGTCAGCCCGGCCCGGTGGTCGCTTTAAGGGCCGACATGGACGCCCTGCCGATTCAGGATGAAAAAGAAGTGGAATATAAATCCGAAGTAGAGGGCGTCATGCATGCCTGCGGTCATGATGGGCATACGGCAACGCTTTTGGGCATTGCCGAATATTTTGCGGGCCGCAAAGAGCAGATTCGCGGCGAGATCCGGCTTCTGTTCCAGCCGGCGGAAGAGGTATGTCCGGGCGGGGCGCTGCCGATGATCCAGGACGGCGCTTTGGACGGGGTGGACGTCATTTACGGCGTGCATTTGTGGACGCCGATCCCTGTGGGCACCGCCGCTTCGCTCCCAGGGCCGATGATGGCTTCGACCGATGAATTTTTCGTCAACATCCATGGCCGAGGCGGGCACGGCGGAATGCCCCATAAAACCGTAGACAGCGTGGTGGTAGGTTCGGCGCTGGTTATGCAGCTGCAAAGCGTCGTCAGCCGTTCGGTCAATCCGCTTGATCCGGCCGTGGTGACCATCGGTTCGTTCCGTGCGGGAACCGTGCAGAACGTAATAGCCGAACGGGGACGGCTGGCCGGGACGGTAAGATGTTTTAATGAAACGACAAGGAAGCTTATCCAGGACCGGATAGCCTCCGTCGTGGCGCATACGGCGGAAACCTACGGTGCGAAGGCGGAGCTGGAGTATATTCCGGGTTACCCAACGCTGGTTAACGACGAGGCGGAGACGGCAAGATTTTTTAAGGTGGCCGGCCACCTCGAAGGAATAAAGGCGGTATCGCCCGAACCGATTATGCCTGCCGAAGATTTTGCTTATTATTTGCAGAAGGTGCCGGGCTGCTTTATTCTGGTCGGCGCAGGAAACCCTGAGAAAGGCGCGGAATATCCGCACCATCATCCGAAGTTCGATCTGGATGAAGAGGGAATGGCGCATGCGGCCCAAATCCTGATCGCTTTGGCTGAGAACTATATGGAGGAATGGCGGTAGCCCCGAACCGGACAAGATTTTATGCCTATGCCCATACTTATGAATGTCCGCGGCAAAATTGGGAAACTCTACTAATCAGGGCAAACGGTTTGTTTGAAGTTTACGAAGGGTGCCGGAAAAACCGGCATTCGGCATGGAAAGCCCCCGCTTGAAGCGGCCGGGCTTTTTTTGCATGTATGCGTGTGCATGTAAGTTTTTTGGTTATGGAGAAAAAATCAGGGTTCATCATAAAGAGCCAAACGCCGGGAGGAACGGAAAATTGAATGGACAAGGCGCATGTATTGTACAGAACGATCACACCGTTCTGCTTGAGACGGCCCATCCGGAATTCGAGAACGCTCGGGAAATGCTTGGACAGATGGCAGAGCTGGTGAAAATGCCTTCGGCGTTTCACACCTACAAGCTGACCCCGCTTTCGCTCTGGAACGCCGCAGCTTTAGGCGAGACGGCCGCAGGAGCGGTTGAGAAGCTGCGGATCTTGTCCCGCTGGCCGGTTCCAGCCAAGGTCGAAGAAAACGTGGCGGCATGGGCAGGAAGATATGGACAGCTGGTGCTTAAGCCTGCTCAGGATCGAGAAGGCGAGGTGGCTGCAGAGCTGGAGCTGGGATTCAGGAAAGGCGCTGCGGAGGAGTTTGAACGACTGCTGCAAACCTCCTCCCTCCAAAACCTGGGACTGGTCCGAACGCGAGCAGGCGCGGTACGGGTCAAAGCGGAATACCGGGGACTTCTGAAGCAGGAGCTGACAAGGCTGGGATATCCCGTGCTTGACGAGGTCGGCTACCGGAAGGGGGCTTCTTTGGTTTTTAATTGGAATTCCCTGCTGCCGGAGGGAGGGCTTTTCCAGCTTAGGGATTACCAGCAGAGCTGCGTCGAGGCTTTTGCGGGCATCTTTGCAGGAAATGGCAGCTCAGCTGGAAGCGGGGTGCTGGTGCTGCCGTGCGGCGCAGGAAAGACGGTCATCGGTATCGGAGCGATGCAGCGGCTGCAGTGCGAAACGCTCATTCTTACCTCCAATATAACTTCGGTCCGGCAGTGGATAAGGGAACTGCAGCAAAAAACGAGCCTTAAGCCGGAGCAGATCGGCGAGTATTCGGGAGAACGCAAGGAAGTCCGGCCCGTCACTGTCTCCACCTATCAGATTTTGACCCACCGGACGAGAAAGGAAGAGGGATTTAAGCATTTGCCTCTCCTGAACGGCAGGGATTGGGGGCTGATTATTTATGATGAGGTGCATCTGCTGCCAGCGCCTGTGTTTCGGGCGACGGCCGATATCCAGGCGACAAGAAGGCTGGGACTGACGGCCACGCTCGTCAGGGAAGACGGCTGCGAGCAGGACGTTTTTTCGTTGATCGGACCTAAGCAGAAGGAGGTGGGCTGGAAAGCCCTCGAGCAGCAGGGATGGATCGCCGAGGCTCAATGCCGCGAAATCCGGATTTTAATGCCGGCCGAAGCCCGCAGACTTTACGAGCAGGCGGGGAATAAGGGGAAATACAGGTTGGCTGCAGAGAATCCGAACAAAACGGCTGTCGTGCGCCGGCTAATCGATCTTCACCTCGGGCGGCAGATTCTGATTATCGGACAGTATGTCGATCAACTGGTCAAGCTGGCGGCGCAGCTGGAGATTCCTTTGATCACCGGGGCGACCTCCCAGGAGCAGCGAAAGGGTTTATATGCCGAATTCCGGGCGGGACGTCTCCGCGTGCTTGCCGTTTCCAAAGTCGCCAATTTTGCGGTGGACCTGCCCGATGCTTCTGTGGCGATCCAGATTTCCGGCAGCTACGGCTCGAGGCAGGAAGAAGCCCAGCGGCTCGGCAGGATTCTGCGGCCCAAGCAAGGGGATAACCGCGCATTTTTCTACAGTCTGGTCTCCGATCAGACCCGGGAAGAAGAGTTTGCAAGAAAACGGCAGCTGTTTCTGGTCGAGCAGGGCTACGAATACTCGATCGAAAAAATGGACAGCCAGACGATCTCCGTCATGCCGCCGGGCAGCGAACAGGAGGCTGAAGTGAAACTAGAACAAAAACAGGAAATAAAGGAGGCATAAACATAAACCGTGGAATCCTTTTTGGAAAATCATAATGAAAATGAAAACGAATTTGGCGGCCTGCCTTCCTGGCTCCTTTCTGAACGGCCGGGGAGCCTGGAAGCACGTACGCTGGAGGTTCTTTTTATCCGATTTGCCCTGCAGCCTTTTTCGCTGGAGCAGCTTGAGAGCCAGGCAACGGCTTATTTCTCCGCGGCGGAGCTTGTTTACGGCCTTCAGCTGCTCCGGCGGGTGGGGGGCGTGCAAACCGTAAGCAGGGGCTGGTCAGAACAGCTTTATGCGCTTTCGCCTGAGGCCTTTTTTTTCATCCAGCCACGAGAGTTTGTCCTCCTGCGGGCGGACCGCAGCAAAAGCGGGCACCTGCAGGGCCGGGTTACTCTGCTGAAGGAAGCGAAGCCGGCACTGGCTCATCATCTGCTGCGGGTCTTGTCGGGCATTGCGAAAGGCGCTTTGCCCCTGACCGCCCAAGGCCGGGTTCACCAGCGTTCGATGAGCAGGTTCCTGGCGGGGATAAGCCTGACGGATGAAGATCTGGACGGGCTTCGGCTGAGTTATCCGGAACAGGAACATTATCCTCCGGCCGCCGCCGTATTGCTTGATTTGGCTTTGTCTCTGGGTTTGATTCGCAAAAGGGAGAAAACGTGGGCCGTTAACGAACCGCAGCTGGTCCGCTGGCTCGGGCAGTCGGAAGCCGAGATGAACGGCCGTCTGATGGCGGAGCTTATTGTCCGGTACGTTCCGTCCAGCCCTTTTCTGCAACATGCCGTTTGCGCGATGCTGCATCCGGCTTCCCGACCAGGCGAGTGGGACAGCGTTGAAGGCATCCTTCGGCAGCTGCGCGCCAAAGGAATTGGAGGAGGCCGCACGGCTGCTTCCGGGAACCGGATGCTGACAGAAGCTGATGAGCTGGCGTGGCTGTACGGCTGGCTTAAGGCGCTTTGCGGATTCGGCTGGCTCGAACTCGGCTATGCGGCTTCAGAAGACATGCATGAGCAGGGGCAAAGCCAAGGGGGAGAGGTTGAGGGGCCGAAAGGGGGGCCGGAAGAGCTCGCTGCATGGTTTAACGAAAAAAAACGTTCGACAACGGACGTGCCGGGGGCGGCCGGGCTCATGTTCCGTTGGCTGAGCAAACCGGATCCCCGACAAGGATTTGCCGAAAGATTCGGCGGGACCGGATCCGATTCCGGTTCCGGGGTTTTGGCTAATCCGGCAGGCGACGTGTCTTCTCCGGGGACCGGCGGCGTGTTCGTTCAGCCCGACTTCGAAATTCTGGTCCCGCCGGATACCTCTTATGCAGTCCGCTGGGAGCTGGAGCTTTGCTGCCAGCTCACGGCTGCCGATGTCATGACCACCTACCGTCTGACCCGTGAATCCGTGGAAACCGCGCTTACAAGCGGGAGAAGCATGGAGGAACTTTTGGGTTTCCTGGAGAGCCACGCTTTAACGGGGGTGCCGGACTCTCTTGCGATGACGCTCCGGCAATGGGGGGACGAGCTTGGACGAACCGCCTTCTCCAAAGCAGTGCTTTTGCACTGCGCGGATGAAGAGACGGCTGCGCGGATTGCGGCTGAAGCTGCCGTTGAAGCAACGCTGGAACAAATCGGTCCACGCTACTTTATTGTCGCGGCGGGCGCTGTCGGACGGGTCTACCGGGAGCTGGAGCGGCTTGGCCTTGCGCCCCTGAATCCGCCGGAGGATCTCTCTGCGGGGGAGGCGGCCGATTATCCCCGTAAGGAGGAGTTCCCCGAGGCCTGGATCTATTCGGGCAAACCTTTTCGTGCTCTTCCGGCCGGTTCTCCCATCCCCGATTATGAAGAGCTGTTTCCGGGACTGCGAAAGGTTCCGGGATCCTGGACGCGCGAGATGAAATCCTATCACGCCTCCACGGTGAGGCTGCTGTTTCAGCAGGCGCTGGACTGGAAGACAAGGGTGGAGCTCCGTTTGAAAGGCGGCACTTATACCGCCATGCCCAAATGGATTAAAGGCGGAGGAGAGTGGAAAGCCGGGGCGGATCTGGCGGTGGAGGCCGGAGACAACGGTGTGTTCCGGGCAGGAACCTACCGGGAGCTGAACCCGGCCGATATTGAGGGCATCCGCATTCTGCTGCCCGCCAAAACTTAAGTTCCATAGGGCAGCTAAGCTCCTTTCTGGGCGGATTTTCTGCTGTAAGCTCACCCCAGTAAACCCAAAAGCTGATTTTATCTTCTTCTCCGGACGGGTTTATGATATGATGAAAAGGTCTACTGACCGGCGAACGGAGTAGAACATTTTACAGAATAGAGATGAATGTTCATGAGCGTAGCTGAATCGCGAACGGTCGATATGGCCCAAATGCTGACATACGCCTATGAATTGGGCGACATGATCAACCATTCGGCCTGCGTGACCGACTATTTATATTGGAAACAGGCAGTGGAGAGCGACGAGCAGATTCAAAGCTGCGTCCGCAAACTCGCTTCCAAGAAAGAGCTTTTCGAGGAAACCCAGCGTTTCGGGCATTTCCACCCCAACTATCATGAGGCCAAAGATAAAGTGGCTGAGGTGGAACGGGAGCTTGAGGAGTTTGAAGCGGTGAGAAGGTTTAAGCTTGCCGAGAAGGAACTGGACGACATGCTTCACGAAATGTCGGAAATGATTGCCTACTCCGTTTCACAATCGATCAAGGTGCCAAGCAATGATCCGAATCCGAAGGGCGGCTGCGGAGGCGGCGGTTCCTGCGGCTGCGGCGGCTAGAACCGCCGGGATTTATACAAGAAAGCGGGGGAAGCGGCGGACATGTTTCCGGAACGGGCAGGATTTATTATTTGGGTCAGCGATTTGAAAGCGGCCAGAAATCTGGATAAATACGGAAACGTCTTGTATTTGTCCAGAAGAATGCATTACGTGGTGATGTACGTAAATGCCGATCGTGCAGAGGATATTATGAAAAATGTCCGCAAACTCTCGTATGTACGGAAGATCGAAAGATCGTACCGGAATGAGATTAAAACCGAATACAACAAAAATGTGCCTGACAAAACCCAATATTACGGTCTTTAGAGGCGCATGAGTTAGGAATTCCAAATTCCGCTTCGAAAGAAGGAACGGCAGCGCCGTTTCTTCTTTCTTTTTTAGAGGAGATTATTTCTTCCCGCGTCCTGCGAAAATAGCAGGCATAATTCTTTAAAACGGTTAATAGATTCAGATTAGAGAGACTTGTAAAAGAGACTTGCATGAGACTTGCGCATCAAATCGGGATATTATACTATTATAGGAATAAATGCTTAGCCAATTGGTACTATAGCTAAATCTGGAACCTGGGGAGGGTGGGTAGCCTTGAAGGACAGAGCTACGCAGCGTTGGAATACGTATGAATCTTTTTATATCGCGCTTGGCGAATACAAGGTTGCCGATGTTGTAGTCACCCATCATGCTGTGCTCCGATTTAGGGAAAGAATTGGCGCGCCGGCTTCCCAAAATGAGGCCATTGCGGTTTATCTGTGGGACTGCCTCAAGCAAGGCCGGATCACGAAATACTACCGGAACGAAGAGGATGTATACCTGATCGATCAGGACCTTGTTTTTGTGGCGGAATTTGCCGAACTGGCCGGAGAAACGGATTTGCTTGGTCAGCCGCTGTATAAAATGATCATCGTCACTTTCCTCGGGAAAATGTCTGAAACGATGGAACTGAGAGATCTGAAAACCTACTATTCCTGGCTGCGGCATTCCAGGAGAACGACGCTCCTGAAGAACAGCCGCAAACGCAAATAAGAACACGGCTTTTACAGCATGCGCCGCCGGTGAGCGGGCATGCTTTTTTTGTTGTCCGGCAACGGAGGACGGCTCCTGAGTTTTAAATGGTAAACCGGTTTAAACAGCGGCCGCGACATGGTATTGTAAAGGTATAGGAAGGAATGGATCAGGATGGCGCTTAATTATCATCAGCTTCATATTTTTTATACCGTGGCCGAACTCGGGAGTTTCTCCGCTGCCGCCCAAGCGCTGCATATGACCCAACCGGCCGTCACCATGCAAATGCAGTCCCTGGAAGAACACTTTGGCAGCAAGCTGCTGATCCGTTCAACCAGACGGGTCGAACTGACGGAAGCGGGACAGGCGCTGCTGCCGTTTGCCGTGCGCAGTCTCGAGCTGATGAGGGAAACGGAGGACGCCATGTCCCGGTTTACCCACCAGCTCGAAGGGCGGCTGCAGCTTGGCGCCAGCCTGACGATCGGCGAATATGTGCTGCCAAGACTGCTGGGCCCTTTCGGCCATCAATACCCGCATATTCAAATTATGCTGAAGGTCATGAATACCTCGCAGATTGTGGAATACATTCTGCAGCATCAGCTTACGTTCGGACTGGTGGAGGCTCCGGTCGACCATCCCGATATTGAAATAGAACCGGTCATGGAAGACGAATTAATGCTGGTTGTTCCGGCAGGACATGAGCTGGATCAACCGGAAGGCGTGGATTTGGAGGAGGCAGCCAAACATCCTTTTGTGCTCCGTGAGAAGGGCTCGGGAACGAGACAGGTCATGGAAGAGGAAATCCAGCGCCGCGGAATCCGGCTTGAAGATTTAAACGTCGTGATGGAGCTGGGCAGTACCGGCGCGGTGAAATCGGCGGTGGAAGCGGGGTTTGGCGTTACGATGCTGTCTCCGTCCTCCGTCAAGCATGAACTGGCGTTAGGGCTGCTTCGAACGGTTCCTATCCGCAATGCCTCTTTTAAGAGAAGGTTTTTCTCCATTCATTTAAAATCGACTCTGCTGCCTATTTCGGCAGTCACTTTCCTGAACTTCATCAAGCAGCCAAAAGCTAAGGAGGAGCATTTATGATTTTGCGGCAGGGACAAGCCGATTTGCATACGCATTCGACGGCTTCGGACGGGCTGAATTCGCCTGCGGATAACGTAAGAATGGCGAAGGAACAAGGATTGACCGCAATTGCGATCACTGATCACGACACGGTATCGGGAATCGACGAAGCGCTTGAAGCCGGGCGGAAGCTGGATATTCTGGTGGTTCCCGGCATAGAAATCAGCACCCGGGCGGAGGATGCGGACATTCATGTGCTCGGCTATTTTCTGAACCATCGGGATCCGGTGCTTGAGGCAAGGCTGAGCGGGCTGAGAAATGCGAGGGAGCAGCGAAACGAAGTGATTCTGAGCCATCTAAGGAAGCTGGGCGTCCAGATCGGCATGGAGGATGTGCTAAAGGAGCTGGGGCGGGTGCTTCAGGAGGGAGAAAGCCTGGGCCGGCCTCATATCGCTGCCGCTTTAGTGGCCAAAGGTTATGCCTCCGACATCCGTGACGCCTTTGACCGATATTTGGCTGAAGGAGCCGCGGCTTATGCGTCCGTATCGAAAGTAACGCCGCAGGAGGCGTTTGCCTGGATCCGGGAGGCGGGGGGCGCTCCCGTTATAGCCCACCCCGGCATCTATGGCCGGGATTCGTTAATCCTGTCTCTGCTGGAGAGCGGGAAACCGGCCGGGCTGGAGGTCTATCATCCGGATCATTCGCAGGAGGATGAAGCCCGCTACGGAGAATGGGCGGACCGCTACGGGCTGATCGCTACGGGAGGATCCGATTTCCACGGATCGCGGAACGGTGCCGTTTTTCATGGAGAGCTCGGCAGCCGAACCGTATTCTGGCAAGTTGTCCAACAATTAAAGGAGGTATAACCGTTGGAGGAGCACTTGCATCTCGAAGATCCCGAGGCGTTCCTGACTGCATCAGAGTTCATGAAAGCCGTTGAACGAATGGGAATCGGGTTGATTATTACGGACCCTAATTTGCCGGATAACCCGGTTATTTACGTCAATCAAGGATTTACCCTTATGACAGGTTATGAAGCGGAAGAAATTCTGATGCAGAACTGCCGCTGCCTGCAGGGGCCGGATACCAGCGCCGAAGCTCTCATGATTATTAAACGTGCCCAGCTGGACCAGAGTGCAGAGACGGTTACCCTGAAAAATTACCGCAAAGACGGCACGCCCTTCTGGAATCAGCTCACCATCAGCCCGGTCTTCGGGGAAGCCGGAGAACTGCTTTATTTTATCGGTCTGCAGTTTGATATGACGAAAGAAGTCGAGGAGCGGGAAAAATCGTCCCGACGCATCGAGGAGCTTGCTTTCTTTGACTCGCTTACCGGGCTGCTGAACCTAAGCCGTTTTAAGCTGGAGCTGGAGAATGAACTGCGGAAAGGTCGTCCCTGTGCCATCATCCGGATAAATATCGACCGATTCCGCTACCTTAACGAAAGCTACGGGGACAAGACCGGGGACAGTCTGCTGCTGGAAGCTGCGGAACGGATGAAACGTCTGCTGGATGAAGAAGGCATTTTGTGCCGGAGTTTTGCAGACGACTTTATCGTCTTGCTTAAACCCCAGGAAGGCTCCCGTTATGCTATTCATAATCAGGCGCTGATGTTATCGGAGGCCCTTCATAAACCTTATTATGCCAAAAACGAAGAAATCAGGCTGAATTTCAGTTTTGGCATCAGCATGTATCCCGATCATGGGGAAGAAGGGCCGCTGTTACTCAATTATGCCGACTTGGCCTTAAAAAAAAGCAAACAGGAAAATGTCGGCGAGCCTTATTGGTTTCATTACGCTTTGCTGGATCAGATCCATAAACGGATCGAAATCGAGAAGAAATTGCCCAAAGCTTTGGAGAACGGGGAATTCGAGCTGTTTTTCCAGCCGAAAGGAAACCTGGACCCGGTCCCGTCCCTGGTCGGCTTGGAGGTCCTGCTGCGCTGGAACGATCCGGGGCGGGGAATGATTCCGCCGATGGAGTTTATTCCGGTAGCGGAGGAGAACGGGTTTATCATCCGGCTCGGCGAGTGGGTTCTGCGGGAAAGCTGCCGGCTCGCCAAACTTTGGCAGGACGAGGGTTATCCGAAAGTGACGATATCCGTCAACGTTTCGGCCATACAGTTCAGGCATCCTCAATTTCTGGACGTTGTCGACAACGCGTTGTTGGATTCCGGCTTGGAGCCGTGTTATCTGGAGCTGGAAGTTACGGAGACGATGCTGAACGATCCGGTGATGATCAAAGAGAAGCTCGAAAGGCTCAGAAGCAAAGGCATTAAAATTTCCATCGACGATTTCGGAACCGGTTATTCTTCTATTCATTATTTAAAAACGCTCCCCATCGATATTTTAAAAATCGACAAGTCGTTTGTTCAGGCCACACCGCTGTCCGAACAAGACAGCACGCTGCTGGTGTCCATCATTCAGCTGGGCAAATCGTTTGGCCTTACCGTTCTTGCCGAAGGTGTGGAATCGAAGTCGCAGCTCGAATTTCTGGCAGGCAGCGGCTGCGACCTGATTCAGGGCTATTATTACAGCCGCCCGCTGAGCCGTGCCGCCATGGAGCAAATGTTCAGAGACGACATGAGCGTCGGGCTGGAAAGGGAAAAATAAAGCAAGAGCCGCCGCAACCCGGGAAAACCGGCAGCGGCGGCTCTTTTTCTTGATGCCTGCCTCTTCTTATTTAATGGTGCTCGGCAGCGCTTTTACAAGCTGCGCATCCGGCGTAACGAATAACGTGCGCTGGTGGTCGTAAATTACGAACCCTGGTTTGGCGCCGTTAGGCTTGCGCACGTGGCGGATCAGCGTGCAATCCACGGGAACGCTGCTGGATTCCTTCGCCTGGCTGAAATAAGCGGCAAGCTGCGCGGCTTCTTCCAGCGTAGCGTCCGAGAAAGAATGCGCGCGGATCAGCACATGTGACCCCGGGATGTCCTTGGTATGGAGCCAGGTGTCATTCGGCGTGCCAAGACGGTTGGTGATGTATTCATTTTGCAGATTATTTTTGCCGACGACCAGCTCGATGCCTTCCGAAGAAGTATAAACGTGGAGGGTGGGCCGGTTGTCTTTTTTCTTCTTTTTCCCGTTTTTCCGGCCTCTGTCGCGCAAATAGCCTTGCGAAGTCAGCTCCTCGCGAATTTCCTCGATGTCGTTCATGCTGGCAAAGGACAGCTGCTGCAGGAGCTCATCCATATAGGCGATTTCCTCATGGGTGATTTTCAGCTGTTCATGGATTACCGCCAGGCTGTTCTTGAACTTGTTGTACTTTTTAAAATAACGCTGCGCATTTTCCGAAGGGGTCAGAAGGGGATCCAAAGGAATGGTGATCATTCCCTGATCTTCATCGTAATAATTGATCAGCTCTACCTCGTTTTGCCCCTTGGTAATCAAATGAAGGGAAGGCAGCAGCAGTTCGCCCCAGATTTTGTATTTCTCCGCATCATCGGCTTCCTCCAGATCTTTCTGCAGGTTGGACAGCTTTTTGATGTTTTTGCTCCGCTCGTTCTGCAGGAAGCGCAGCAGGTCGCTGACTTTTTGCTTCACCGTATCCCGTTCGGCTTTGTCGCCGTAATAATCCTCCATGCAGATGCTGATCGTCTCATAGCTGCGTTTCGTTTCCGGTTTGATGATCGTAAGATCCACGGCCGAAAAAATGCTTTTGCCTTTGGCGTTTTCCCCGGAAGTCGGCTGGAAAGCGCCGCTGCGCACCTGGGCCATCATTTCTGAAAAAGCCTTCCACAGGCTTTCTTCGAAAGAAGAACCGTCTGCTGCCGCGGACTGTCGCTCCAGTGCCGCCCGGTTGAGCAGCTCCCCGGCAAGCAGCGGGCTTAAACCGCTGTACGTTTCGACCAGCCAATGGGGTTCGGCCGGTTCGGCCGCCTGACGGAGGCGCTCCAGAAACTCGGCTTCCCCTGCTTCAAGCGGATCCAGCTTGTTCTGCTGGGGCGGTTCGGTGTAGGAGAAGCCGGGCATGACGACCCTGTAGCTGCTGATGGACGGGGTAACATGGTGTATGCCGTCCAGCTGCGTGCCTGTCGCCGGGTCAAGCAAAATGATATTGCTGTGCCTGCCCATCAGCTCGATTACGATTTTTTTCTGGGATGTGTCCCCAAGCTCGTCTCTCTGCTTAAGATCAATGTGAATAATCCGTTCCATGCCTACCTGGGTGACCCGTTCGATGATCCCGCTCTCGCAGTGTTTGCGGAGCAGCATGCAGAACATTGGGGCTTCCTGCGGATTCAGAAAGGTCGACTCGGTAAAATGCACGCGCGGGTAGGTCGGATTGGCGGAAAGCATCAGCCTCTGGTTGCCGCCGCGGGTTCTTAAATGCATCACAATGTCGTTGTCCGAGGGTTGATGAATTTTATTAATACGGGCGCCGATGCAAGCCTGAAGCTCATGCACGATAGCGCGGGTTACGATGCCGTCGAGTGCCATAGTTAAAAATTCTCCTAATGTCCATGTATTGTCTTCCTTCCCTATGATGCCATACTTGGAGCAAAAACTTAAGTGGCTGTGATATTTCGGGACTGGCCTGAATACATTTACCCTAGGTGGAAAAGCCTTCACGCGGTCAGGAACGCAGAAATAACGGGAGGGAAGAAGGAGCATGGAACAAAAAAGTTGGCACCGCCTAGAACCAAAAGAACTGCTGGAATGGTTTCAGGTGAAGCGGGATCAGGGGCTGTCCGCCGATGAGGCGGACAAGTGGCGGGAGACGGCAGGCTGGAACGAGCTGCAGGAAGCCAAAAAGGTATCGCCGCTGCTGCTGTTTTTAAATCAATTTAAAGACTTTATGATGCTGGTGCTGATGGGAGCCACTCTCATTTCGGGACTGCTCGGCGAATATCTGGACGCCATAACCATTGTTGCGATCATTGTGCTGAACGGGTTCCTTGGGTTTATTCAGGAGTTCCGGGCGGAGCGGTCGCTGCGGGCGCTCAAGCAGCTGTCGGCTCCAAGCGCAAGCGTGCTGCGCGGCGGCAAGGAAATCGTCATTCCCGCCAGGGAAATCGTTCCGGGCGATATAGTTCTGCTGGAGAGCGGCGACCGGATCCCCGCCGATATCCGCTGGCTGGATACGACCGGCTGCGACGTGGAGGAATCCGCTTTGACGGGCGAATCCCATCCGGTGGGCAAATTTTCGCAGGCCATTCCGGAGGAGGAAGTGCCGCTCGGCGACCAGAAAAACATCGGTTTTATGGGTACCATGGTCACCCGGGGCAGCGGCAAAGGCATTGTTATCCGCACCGGCATGAATACGGAAATGGGCAAAATCGCCGATCTGATTCAAAATACGGAAAGCCAGGAGACCCCGCTTCAGCGGAGACTCGAGCAGCTTGGGAAAATTCTGATCGTCGTAGCGCTGGCTTTGACGGTGGTCGTCGTTTTGGCCGGCATTTTGCATGGACAGCCTCCGGGCAATATGTTTTTTGCCGGGGTCAGCCTTGCGGTGGCTGCTATTCCGGAAGGGCTTCCGGCTATCGTCACCATTGCGCTGGCGCTTGGCGTTCAGCGGATGATCAAACGCAGGGCGATCGTGCGCAAGCTGCCGTCCGTCGAAACCTTGGGCTGCGCGTCGGTCATTTGCTCGGACAAGACGGGAACGCTCACCCAGAATAAAATGACGGTCACGAAGGTTTGGGCCGAAGGCCGGGAATTTAAAGTGACGGGGGAAGGCTACGAACCCCGCGGCGACATTTGGGACGGCGGACGTCCGGTCGACCTGCGCAAGGAGCAGGGGCTGCGCCGGCTGCTGCAGATCAGCGCCTTGTGCAGCAATGCGGAGATTCTGGAAACCGAGGAAGAGGAGAACTCAAATGCGGGCCGCAAGCGTTCCGGCGGCGAAGAAAAAGAATCCAGATGGATTCTGAAAGGCGATCCTACGGAAGGCGCGCTTGTAGCGCTGGCTTCCAAAATGGATCATTCTCCCGCCGTGCTGTCCGCCCTGTATACGAAGGAAAAAGAATTTCCGTTTGACGCCAAACGCAAACGCATGTCCGTTCTCGTCTCCCACCAGGGAGGACGGCTTTTGTTTGTCAAAGGCGCGCCGGATATGCTGCTGGACCGCTGCTCCTACATTTTGTGGGACGGCAAGGTGATGCCGCTGACCGGTACGCTCCGTCAGAAGGTAGCGGCGGCCAACGAACAAATGGCGCGCGGCGCGCTGCGGGTTTTGGGGGTCGCCTACCGCGATCTGCGGCCGCATGACAGCGTAAAAGACGAAGAATCCGCGGAATCGCAGCTGATTTTTGTCGGGCTGACCGGCATGATCGATCCGCCGCGCCGCGAAGCGCGCGATGCCATCGCCACCTGCCGCCGCGCCGGCATCAAAACGGTCATGATTACCGGCGACCATGGTCTTACGGCCGAAGCGATCGCCCATGAGCTGGGCATCATTCCCCGCGGCGGCCGAGTGATGAGCGGCCAGCAGCTGGGTGTCTTAAGCGACGAGGAACTGGACAAGGTAAGCGATGAAATTTACGTATACTCCAGAGTTTCGCCCGAGCATAAGCTGCGGATCGTCAAATCGCTGCAGCGCAGGGGGCATGTCGTCGCCATGACCGGAGACGGCGTGAACGACGCGCCGGCGATCAAAGCGGCCGACATCGGTATCGCCATGGGCATTACCGGTACGGATGTTTCCAAAGAAGCGTCCTCGCTGATTCTGAGCGACGACAACTTCTCGACCATCGTGTCCGCTATTGAAGAGGGCCGCAATATCTATGAAAATATCCGCAAATTTATCCGGTATTTGCTCGCTTCCAACGTCGGCGAAATTTTAACGATGTTTTTCGCCATGCTGGCGGGCCTGCCGCTGCCGCTGCTGCCGATCCAGATTTTATGGGTCAATCTGGTGACGGACGGACTTCCGGCCATGGCGCTGGGCGTCGACCAGCCGGAAAAGGATCTGATGGAGCACAAGCCGCGTGGTGCGAAGGAAAACATCTTCGCGCGCAGGCTCGGCTGGAAAATTCTCAGCCGCGGGCTGCTGATCGGCGTTTGTACGCTGGGCGCCTTCTGGCTCACGCTGAATATTTCGCCGGACGATCAGGGGCAGCTGATGAAAGCCCAGTCGGTCGCTTTCGTTACCCTGGTTATGGCGCAGCTGATCCACGTGTTCGACTGCCGCAGCTCCCGTTCCATTTTTCACCGGAACGCGCTGCAGAACAAATTCCTGGTGCTGGCCGTATTGTCCTCGGTGGTCATGACGCTTGCGGTTATGTATATCGAACCTTTGCAGCCGATCTTTAAAACGGTGCCGCTTGGCTTCCGCGAATGGGCGATTTCCCTTGTGGCCGCGGGCATTCCGACCTTCCTGATGGGCGCCGGAAGCGTCTGGTCGGGCAACCGGCGGCGTTCCGCGGGGTCCGGAGGCCGGCCAAGAGCGGTGAATAGTACAAATATTCGTGCATAAAGTGAATAGCCATCCGGGTTTGCAAAGCATACACTATTCGTTACAATGAGGGTAACAGTACATGCTTTGAGGAGTGTAAGCGGATGGAATTTACGAAAATGCACGGCCTCGGCAACGATTTTCTTGTTTTTTACGGTTTGGAGCAGCTTCCGGACCGCGTCGCCGAGCTTGCCGTTCGATATTGCGACAGACATTTTGGCGTAGGAGCCGACGGCTTGGTGTTTATTCTTCCGTCCGCCCGGGCGGATTTCCGGATGGTCATCATCAACTCGGACGGCAGCGAAGCGGAGCAGTGCGGGAACGCCATCCGCTGCGCGGCGAAATACGTTTATGATGGCGGCCACACGGACAGCAGGGAAATCACGATCGAAACGCTCGGGGCCGGCATACAGCCGGTCACGCTGACCGTAGAGAACGGCAAAGTCCAAACGGTAAGAGTGGATATGGGGGCTCCGACTCTTGAAGGCCGTTTGATTCCGACAACGCTGGACGGCGATGCTGTCATAGACCAGCCGATAGAAGCGGACGGGGAAACGTTCCGGTTTACCGGCGTTTCGATGGGAAATCCCCATGCGGTCATTTATGTGGAGGATGCCCCTTCCTATGATCTCCGCACTTGGGGGCCTAAGTTGGAGACGCATCCGCTGTTTCCGCGAAAAACCAATGTAGAATTTGCGACCGTCACCGGCCCGGAGCGTATTGAAATGCGCGTTTGGGAACGCGGGGCGGGACCGACGTTAGCCTGCGGAACCGGAGCCTGCGCGACGCTGGTTTCATCCGTGCTGAACGGATTGACGGAACGGACGGCCTGGGTAGGGCTTGCCGGGGGCGACCTGTTTATTGAATGGAACGCCGACGACAATCACGTATATATGACGGGACCTGCGGAGACGGTTTATAGAGGCGTGCTGAATCCAGAATAAAGGTTGAAAATGTTCATCTTTAAGGTCCGGCAGTCAGGGCAGCCTGATGGCCGGACGTTTTTTTGTATTCAAACTCCGGCTCTTCTTAAGATAAGTCTTATTTTTCGATCGAATTTATGTTACATTAAATGAAATTTTAGCCCGGAAGAAAGAGGGGAGTTTATGACGGATCTGCGCAAGGCGCTCGAGAGCAAAATCTTAATAGGCGATGGGGCCATGGGCACATATTTATCCCAATTGGGTCATCCCGTCGGCATATCCTACGATGAATTGAACCTGGTTTCCCCGGAAGCGATCCGGGAAGTCCATGCCCAATATATTCAAGCAGGGGCCAACGTCATTGAAACGAACACGTTCTCCGCAAATGCCTATAAATTGTCCAAGTTCGGACTTGAAGCCAAAACGGCCGAAATCAACCGCGCCGGGGTCCGCATTGCCAGGGAGGCCGCTGCAGGCACCTCCGCTTATGTAGTCGGGGCTGTAGGCTCTATACGCAGCGGACGCCGGATCAACGTTTCGGCTCGCGAGCTCGGCGTGTATTTCGGACAGCAGATTGACGCGCTGCTGGAGGAAGGCGTGGACGGGATTTTGCTGGAAACCTTTTTTGATCTGGAAGAAATGGAGATTGCCGTCAAAAGCGTGCGTGAACGCAGCGGCGTTCCGATCATTGCCCAGTTCGCCGTAGATCAGGTCGGCCGTACGCTGGACGGTTACTCGATCGCCGATGCCTTCAGCATTTTGAAGCAGGAAGGCGTGGATGTGGTCGGGTTCAACTGTCATTCCGGCCCTCAAGGCATCATGAGCGTGATTCAGCAGCTCCCCGTGCCGCTGGAAATTCCTTTGTCGGTCTTCCCGAATGCGGGTTTGGCGAGCTTTGTGGATGGAAAATATGTATACCGTGCGACGCCCGCTTATTTTGGCGAACGGGCCAGAGATTTTGCCGATGCCGGCGTCAGGCTGATCGGCGGTTGCTGCGGAACAACGCCGGAGCATGTCGCCGAAATGGCGAAAGCCCTGGCCGATTATAAGCCGCGTCCGCTTGCGGCGGCGCCTAAGCTGTCGCGTGAATCCGTGTCCGCGATCCGTCAGCTCAACGGCAAAGAAGAAGAGGCCGGCCGTGCGGGCGGTGCCGGTGCTCCGACGCTCGTGGATCTGGTCAGACAGCGTCATACGCTGATCGTGGAACTGGATCCGCCCCGCGATCTGGACATCACCAAATTTATGGAGGGAGCCGCCGCCTTGAAGGAGGCCGGCGTGGATGCCGTCACCATGGCGGACAACTCCCTCGCCGTGGCGCGGATGAGCAACATGGCGCTCGGCCATCTGGTGCAGGAGCGCATCGGGCTGCGAACGCTGGCGCACATCGCCTGCCGTGACCGCAATCTGATCGGCACCCAGTCGCACATGATGGGCTTTGACGCCCTGGGCATTAACCATGTGCTCGCCGTGACGGGCGATCCTTCGCGGTTCGGCGATCTGCCGGACGCGAGTTCGGTTTATGATTTGACCTCGTTCCAGATCATTAAAATGATCAAGCAGCTCAACGAGGGCATCGCCTTTTCGGGCAAACCCCTGAAGCATAAAGCCAAATTTGTTGTGGGAGCGGCTTTTAACCCGAACGTCAAACATTTGGACAAGGCGGTTCAGCGTCTGGAGAAGAAGATCGCCTCGGGAGCGGATTATGTCATGACCCAGCCGGTCTATGATCCGGAGCTGATCGCCAGAATCAAGGAAGCGACGGCTCACCTTGATATTCCTATTTTTATCGGGATCATGCCGCTGGCCAGCGGGAAAAACGCGGAATACCTGCACAACGAGGTGCCGGGCATCGAACTTCCGGAGTCCATCCGGATGCGGATGAACGGACTGGCCGGAGAGCAGGGCCGGCTGGAAGGCGTCGAGATCGCTAAGGAGCTGATTGACGCGGCCATGGAGCATTTTAACGGAATTTATCTGATGACCCCGTTTTTGTTTTACGAAATGAGTGTGGCTTTGGCAAAATATGTGCAGGAGAAGTCGAAAGAGGGCGCGGCCCACTTGTTTCACTCCTGATTTTCAATTACAATAGTGTAACGGATGTGATGCCGATGTCATTGAGTATGACCGGATTCGGTCAATCCGTTCTGCATGTTGGCGGCTATGTCATTCAATGCGAAGTCAAATCTGTTAACCACCGGTATTGCGAGATCGTATTCCGCATGCCGAGAGAGTGGACGTGTCATGAAGACGGATTGCGTCGGTTGGTGCAGGGCCGGATCAAACGGGGACGGATTGATGTTTTTATTAGCAAGGAAAGGGAAGATGAGAGCTCTGCATCCCAGAAGCTCAATCTTTCTGCGGCCCGGGATTATGTGCAATCCGCGAAAGAATTAATGGAAGCCTTCGGATTAGAGGGCATGCCGACGGCTGCCCAGCTTTTGACGATGCCAGGCGTTATGGTTCCCGCCGAACAGGCGGAGGATCATGGGGCCGGCAGTCAAGAGGAATGGGAAGCCGTTCTTCGTCAGGCGCTGGGACAAGCGCTTGACGGCCTTTCGGCCATGCGCTCCAAGGAAGGAAGCCATCTTGCGGAAGATTTGTCGCAGCGCTTCGGTCGGCTCGAAACGTTTCATGCTGAATTGGTCAAATTGGCCCCAAACGTGGTGGAAGAATATCGGAGCAGGCTGAGAAGCCGGCTTACTGAACTTCTGGACGGTCCCTTTGATGATCAAAGGTTCGGCATGGAAGTAGCGGTTTTTGCCGACAAATCCAACGTAGATGAAGAGTTGACAAGGCTGAGCAGCCATTTGACCCAATGCAGGGGGCTGCTGTCCGGGAGCGAGCCTGCCGGAAGAAAGCTTGATTTCCTGATCCAGGAAATGAACCGGGAAGTGAATACGATTGGTTCTAAAGCCAATCATCTAGCAATCGTTAACCTTGTCGTCGAGATGAAAGCCGAGCTTGAGAAGATCCGCGAACAGGCGGCAAATCTGGAGTAGCTTTCAGGCACGCGGCACTAAATTAGGGGGAACAACCTGTACATGGCAATCAAACTTATTAATATTGGCTTCGGCAATATCGTGTCAGCCAATCGTATCATTTCCATCGTAAGTCCCGAATCAGCGCCGATTAAACGGATCATTCAGGAAGCCAGAGACCGGCATATGCTGATTGATGCTACATACGGCCGCAGAACGCGGGCGGTAATTATTACGGACAGCGATCACGTGATTTTGTCGGCGGTCCAGCCGGAAACCGTGGCGCATCGTCTGTCTACCAAAGACGACGACAATGACGAGTAAAATGGAGAGAACAATGTCTAAAGGGTTATTAATTGTATTATCCGGTCCGTCCGGTGTAGGAAAAGGCACGGTGTGCAAAGAGCTGCGCCAGCGCATGCCCGAGCTCGTATACTCCGTTTCGGCAACGACACGCCAGCCGCGGGTGGGCGAGGAGCATGGCGTGAATTATTTTTTTAAAACGCATGAGCAATTCCAGAAAATGATCGCAGGTGACCAGCTGCTGGAGTATGCCTGTTATGTCGATAACTATTATGGCACTCCGCGGGATTTCGTGGAGCAGACAATCAACAGCGGCAAAGACATCATTCTTGAAATTGAAGTGCAGGGCGCGCTCAAGGTCAAGGAGAAATTTCCGGAAGGCGTATTCGTATTCCTGCTGCCTCCTTCCATGGAGGAATTGAAGGACCGGATCGTGGGCCGCGGCACGGAAAATCAGGCGACGATCGATCACCGGCTGTCGGTGGCGGTTGATGAAATCGGTTTGCTTGAGTATTATGATTATGCTGTGGTCAACGATCAAATTGATCTGGCGTGCAAGCGAATAGAAAGCATCATTGTCGCCGAACATTGTAAAGTGCATAAATAAAAGGGCGGAAGGCGCTGCCCGAAGAAGAGGTGTAGAGAGTGCTGTATCCATCTATTGATAAAATGCTCGAGAAAGTTGACAGCAAATATTCGCTGGTCGTTGCGGCTTCGCGCAGAGCCAGACAGCTCAGAGAAGGCGAAAAGTCCGAGCTTAAGGGACCTAAATCCCACAAGCAGGTCGGCGTTGCCCTTGAAGAAATCTACGGTGATTTTGTGAAAATCAAACGCGACGGAAACGAGTTTTCCGAAGACGGAAACGAACAGGAATAGCCTGCAGCTTTGCTGATAATGACAACCGAAAGGTTGTTATTTTTTTAAAAGGGAAGCGAGCATAAGCCATACACCCTCAAAGAAGGAACGCGGTAACTCCGGTTAGGCCGGGTGCGGCGTTTCTTCCTGTCTGTAGGGGTTTTTGCCTGGGAATTCCGGATATCCAGTTTGAAAGCGGGGGAAAAAAGATGTTGAACGGCAAAAAAATCGTCCTCGGCGTTACAGGAGGCATTGCGGCGTTTAAAGCCGCGTCCCTGTGCAGCAAACTTGTCAAGCAAGGGGCCGAGGTGCGGGTGATCATGACCGAGTCGGCCAAGAAATTTATCGGGGAGCTTACCTTTCTGGCTTTGTCCAAAGCCCCGGTCTATACCGATACCTTTGATGAAAAAGACCCTTCGGTCATTGCGCACATCGATCTCGCCGATTGGGCGGATTTGGTGCTTGTCGCGCCTGCAACGGCCAATGTGATCGGGAAAATGGCGGCGGGGCTGGCGGATGACATGCTGTCCACTACGCTGCTTGCTACCGAAGCGCCGATTATGGTCGCGCCTGCAATGAATGTGCATATGTACCAGCATCCCGCAGTCGTTCGCAACATGAACGAGCTTGTGCAGCGCGGGGTTATGTTTGTGGAGCCCGGCAGCGGGCTGCTGGCGTGCGGATATGTCGGGAAAGGCCGGCTGGAAGAACCCGAGGAGATCGTGGCGGTTGTGCAGCGTTTCTTTGATCAGGAAGAAGCCCAAACCGCAGGGCCTTTAGCGGGGAAAAAGGTAGTTGTTACCGCGGGAGGAACCGTCGAGCGCATCGACCCGGTCCGTTATATCACCAACGATTCTTCGGGGAAAATGGGCTTCGCTCTTGCGGAAGCCGCCCGTGAGCTTGGCGCCGAAGTGGTGCTGATTGCAGGAAACACGCAAACCCAGCCTCCGGCCGTAAAAGGGATCGAGCTGGAGCGCGTCCAGTCCGCCCAAAATATGTACGAAGCCGTCATGCGGCATTTTGACGCTAGCGACATCATCATTAAAGCGGCGGCCGTCGCCGATTACCGCCCGGCGGTTCAGGCGGACCGCAAGATCAAAAAAAGCGGGGACACGCTGACCCTTGAGCTGGTCAAAAACATCGATATCTTGGAGCAGCTCGGACAGAACAAAACGAAGCAGCTGCTGATCGGCTTTGCGGCCGAAACCCATGATGTTGAACAGTACGCCTTGGACAAGCTGCGCCGGAAAAATTGCGACCTGATCGTGGCCAACGACGTCACCTCGGAGGGGGCGGGTTTCGGCACCGATACGAATATCGTTCATATTTATGATGCGGACGGGCTGGTGGAGCATCTGCCGCTGCTGTCCAAGCTGCAGACCGCCCGCCGGATTCTTGAATTGGCGGCAGGGCGATTGCCGGGAGCGCAGGGCTAATGTATAAGATCGCCAAAGTAATTGTTGACGTGCCGAGTAGGGACACCGACCGGCCCTTCGACTACCGCATTCCTCCGGAAATGGCCGGTTGGATTGAGATCGGGAGCCGGGTTGGCGTGCCGTTTGGCCGAAGAACCCTACAAGGTTTTGTAGTGGGCCTGGAGCAGCAGTCGGACATGGACCCGGCGCGGATCAAGCCGATTCAGGAGCTGCTGGACCATCTGCCTCCGCTGTCGCCGGATTTGGTGGAGCTGGCGGGCTGGATGAGCCGCAAATATGCCTGTACGGCCATTTCGGCGCTGCAGGTTATGATTCCTTCGGCATTAAAAGGCAAGGCGGAGCGTTATGTCAGCGTATCCGATCCGGAGATGGAATTTAGCGGTGCCGGGGAGGAGCCGGCCGAAGTGGACCGGCCTTCGGGATCTGCGGGATCGGAGGTTCTTCAGCCGGAGGGCTCAGGCGAGCAGGGGGCGTTATTTGCCGTAACGGCAGCTTTGCCTCCGCAGGCGCGCGCCATTTGGGAGTTTGTCAGAAATGCGGGACAGGTGCCATTGTCGACCCTGGGCAAGCGGTATCCCGAAGAGGGGGAAACGGTCAAAAACCTGCTCCACCAGGGAATGCTCACCGAATCCCAGCAAATTAAAGACCAGATGCGCAGAAAAACCGTCAAAACGGTAGCCGCAGCTATATCCGGCGAAGAGGCGGCAGCGGCGCTGGTTTCTTTTACGGCTCAGGCCCGCCGCCAGAAAGAAGTGCTGGAGTTTCTGCTGGAGGTCGGCATTCCGATTTCCCAGCAGGAGCTGCTGTCGACCCTCGGGGTCACGGCAAGTACCGTCAAGAAGCTGGCGGAAAAAGGGTATGCGGTCATTGAAGACGTCGAGGTTTACCGCGACCCCTACGCCGACCGCCGTTTTAAGCCTACGGCTCCGCTGGAGCTGACCGAGGAGCAAAGCTACGTATTTAGCAAAATCAACGGAGCCCTTCAGGCCCGTGTTCATGATACTTTCCTGCTGCACGGCGTAACGGGCAGCGGAAAAACCGAGGTTTACCTGCAGACGATTGAACGGTGTATCGCCCAGGACCGGCAGGCGATTGTGCTTGTGCCGGAAATTTCCCTTACCCCACAGATGGTCGAGCGGTTTAAGGGACGGTTCGGCAACAAGGTGGCGATTTTGCACAGCCGGTTATCGGGCGGGGAACGTTATGATGAATGGCGCAAAATCCGCGAAGGCAAGGTACAGGTGGCGATCGGCGCGCGTTCGGCCGTTTTTGCTCCTTTTGAACGGCTGGGCCTGATCGTGATGGACGAAGAGCATGAAACCTCCTACAAGCAGGAGGATACGCCCAAATATCATGCGCGGGATGTCGCCGTCCGAAGAGCGCGGCAGCACGGCGCCGTTGTGATTTTGGGCTCGGCAACGCCTTCCCTGGAGAGCTACCATGCAGCCCGGTCCCAGTCCGATGACGAGTTTGCGCCGATGCTGCTGGAAATGCGGAACCGCCCTTTAGGCAGCAGCCTGCCCAAGGTGCATATCGTGGATATGCGGGAGGAACTGAAGGAAGGCAATCGTTCCATGTTCAGCCGTCCGCTGCATCAGGCGATTGCCGACAGGCTCGAAAGGAAGGAGCAATCGGTATTATTCCTTAACCGCCGGGGGTTCTCGACCTTTGTCATGTGCCGCAGCTGCGGTTATGTGGCCAATTGCCCGGACTGCGACATTTCGCTGACCTTCCATGAAAAGTCCAACAATCTCCGCTGCCATTACTGCGGCCATGCGGAGCCGGCACCTTCCGTCTGTCCGGAATGCGGGAGCGAGCACATCCGTTATTTCGGAACGGGGACTCAGCGTGTTGAAGGGGAGCTGGCCAAGCTCTTCCCGGGGATCCGGGTTATCCGGATGGACGTTGACACCACAACGGAAAAAGGCTCGCACGAACGTCTGCTGCAGGCGTTCCGCGAACAAAAAGGCGACGTTCTGCTCGGCACGCAGATGGTCGCGAAAGGCCTGGACTTTCCGAACGTCACCCTCGTGGGAGCGATTGCGGCGGATTCGGCTTTGAATCTCCCCGACTTCCGGGCCGCTGAAAAAACGTTCCAGCTGCTGACGCAGGTCGCAGGACGGGCGGGACGGCACCAGCTTCCGGGCGAGGTTTATATCCAATCCTATATGCCCGAGCATTATTCAATTGTCCATGCCAGCAGGCATGATTATTTATCGTTTGTCCGGGAGGAGCTGCAGCACCGGCGCGGGCTCGGTTATCCGCCCTATTGCCGGCTGATCCTGATCACGCTGTCCCATGAGCATATGCCCGTGCTGGTCCGCATGGCTGAAAATTTTGCCGCGGAGCTGCGGGGCAATGCCGTGAAAAAAGGGGTCTTCGGCAGCCTGGACCGTTTGTCCGCGGAAGCGCTGGACATTCTCGGGCCGATTGCCTCGCCGATGCCGAGGTTAAAGAAACGCTATCGTTTTCAATGTATGGTAAAATATCGGGGGGACATCGACGCGGTGGAGCTTGTGCGGCAAACCGCCGTCGGCATGCTGGACGGACTCAAGGATTCGCTGTTCCAGATCAGCATCGACGTGGACCCGCAAATGTTGATGTAAGGCCTCCGGGTATGGAACCTCCCAATTTGGTCTTATCATATACTAATACACAGACGACTCAGTGAATGAAGGAAGGGAATTTATATGGCATTAAGAATTATTGTGCTTGAACCGGACGACGTGCTCCACAAGAGGGCAAAGGAAGTTACAAAAATTACCCCTAATGTACAAAAGCTGCTCACGGATATGGCGGATACGATGTACCACGCCGAAGGCGTAGGACTGGCCGCTCCGCAGGTCGGCATTTTGAAACGGATGATCGTGGTGGACGTCGGCGACGAAAACGGGCTGATCGAGCTGATTAACCCCGAAATCGTGTCCAAAGAGGGCGAACAGTTTGGTCCTGAAGGCTGCCTGAGCATCCCTGGTTATCGCGGCGATGTTAAACGTGCCCAGACCGTCACCGTCAAAGGGCTGGACCGCAACGGCAAAGAGGTGACTTATACCGGTTCCGATCTGCTGGCCCGTGCGTTTCAGCATGAAATCGACCATCTGGACGGCGTCCTTTATACCGATATCGCAGAACGGGTATACGAATCTCCTCGAGAAGAAGAGGAACGAGAGTGAGGCGGATGGCATGAACATCGTATTTATGGGAACGCCGCAGTTTGCGGTTCCTTCTCTGGAGATGCTCCTTGCCGAAGGCTACACCATTGTGGGAGTCGTGACGCAGCCGGACCGCCCGCAGGGCCGGAAAAAGGTGCTGACGCCGACGCCGGTCAAGGAAGCGGCGCTGAAACACGGTCTCCCCGTGCTTCAGCCCATCCGCCTGCGCGCTCCGGAAGCGGTTGCCGAAGTGGCTGCTCTGAAGCCGGACCTGATCGTGACGGCCGCGTACGGCCAGATTTTGCCGAAGTCCGTGCTGGACATGCCGAAGTACGGCTGCCTTAACGTGCACGGCTCGCTGCTTCCGAAATACCGCGGCGGCGCGCCGATTCAGCGCTCCATTATCAACGGCGAGAAGGAAACCGGGGTTACGCTGATGTACATGGCTGAGGGACTGGATACCGGCGATATGATCGCCAAGGTCGTGGTTCCGATCGAAGTTGAGGACACCTCGGGCACAATTTTTGAAAAACTCAGCACGGCGGGGGCCGAGCTTCTTAAAGAGCAGCTTCCGCTGATTATAGAAGGCCGTGCCGACCGCATCCCGCAAAACGATGCCGAATCGACCTATGCGCCGAATCTGACGCGCGAGGATGAGAGGATCGACTGGAGCGCGGATGCCGAAAGCATCCGGAACCGGGTGCGGGGGCTGCTGCCTTTTTCCGGCGGGTTTACGCAGTGGAACGGGGATGTTTTTAAGGTTTGGGAACTTTCGGTAGCCAAGGAAAGCGGCGGAGGTTCGGGCCAGGCTCCCGGCACGGTGCTGGCTTTGTCCGACAGAGGCATCGAGGTACAGGCCGGAACGGGTACGGTGCTGCTTACGCGGGTTCAGCCTGCAGGCAAAAAAGCGATGCCCGCTGCTGAATTTCTGCGCGGCGGCCAAATGAAGCCCGGCGAGGTTTTGTCATGAGCGCCGGAAGAAACGAAGGCAGAAATTCCGCATTTAAGGCTGGAGGACAAGCTTCCGGCAAAGCCGGTGGACGGGGGCCCCGCTCCAAGGGGAAAAGCTCGGCTGCAGGTGCCCGCGGCATGTCTACCGCACGTGAAACAGCGCTTTATGTGCTGACCGAAGTGGAGACGGAAGGGGCATACAGCAATTTGCTGCTGAACGGGGCTATCCAAAACGCCGGGTTATCCGGCCCGGATGTCGGCCTCGCCACCGAACTGGTTTATGGAACGATTTCCAGAAGATCCACGATTGATTATTTTCTGGCCAAATTCGTCTCCAAAGGATTGGACAAACTGCAGCCGTGGGTCCGCAATCTGCTACGGCTCAGCTTCTACCAGCTATATTATCTGGACCGGATTCCTCCCCATGCGGCCGTCAACGAGGCTGTGAACATCGCCAAGAAACGCGGCCACCAAGGAATTTCCGGCATGGTGAACGGCGTGCTGCGGAACGTGCTGCGCCAGAAAGAAACGCTGAAGCTGCCGGACGGCTTGCCTGATGTGCAGCGGATCGCCCTTGCGGAATCCCATCCGAAGTGGATGGTCGAGGGCTGGATCAGTCAGTACGGCGCAGAGACGGCCGAAGCGATCTGCCGGGCCGATAACGAACCGCCGTCCGTCAGCGTCCGGGTCAACCGGACGAAAGCGGACCGGGACGGCCTGCTTAAAGAGATGGCCGCTCAGGGACTGGATGCCTTTCCGTCCACATTGTCGGAGGACGGCATTATTGTACGGGGCGGCGGCAACATGGCGTTGTCCGCCTGGTACCGGGACGGCCGGCTTTCGGTCCAGGACGAAAGCTCCATGCTGGTGGCCGAGGCGGTGGATGCCCGGCCCGGCATGAAGGTGCTCGACTGCTGCGCGGCTCCCGGCGGGAAATCCTGCCACATCGCGGAGCGGATGGAAGGCAGCGGAACCGTCATCGCCAATGACGTGCATGCGCATAAGGCGAAACTCATCGAGGAGCAGGCCCAGCGGCTTGGCCTGTCCAACGTGCAAACCCGGACCGGCGACGCGCTGGAGCTCGCCGGTCCGTACGAGCCGGCTTCCTTTGACCGGATCCTGCTCGACGCCCCGTGTTCGGGGCTTGGCGTGATCCGGCGGAAGCCGGATTTGAAGTGGACCAAATCCCCGCAGGATTTGGTCGAAATTGCGCAGCTGCAGCAGCGGCTGCTCGATGCGGTCTGCGGCCTGCTGAAGCCGGGCGGCGTGCTGGTTTACAGCACGTGTACGATCGGGCAGGCCGAAAATGCCGGGGCGGTCGAGGCGTTCCTCGCCCGCCATCCCGAATTCGCGGCGGATGAAACGCCCGCGCTGTTCCGGCGCCTGTCCGCAGCCAAGGACAGGGAGCCTGTCGGCCTGCAGGTGCTGCCGCAGGACGCGGGTTCGGACGGCTTTTATATCGCCAGGCTGGTTAAACAAGCCTGAGGCGAAAGGATTTAGCCGCCTTTGCTTTTGGCTCCAAAATCTGCTTCTTAACCCGCCGCTCCGTGCTGGCGGGTTATTTCCTCTTTAGACTATCCGGGTTTTATGCTAAAATGGGAAGAATGAGTGAGCATGGCATCCCAGAAGGCAACATACATTAAATTAGAACAGGTGTGTGACAATGAAACCTTTTATATATGATTTTACTTTGGAAGAACTGCAGGCATGGGCAGTGGAACAAGGCGAGCCGGCGTTCCGCGGCGGCCAGATTTTCGAATGGATTTACGTCAAACGGGTGAATGCTTTTGATGAAATGACGAACCTGTCCAAAGCTTTGCGTCAAAAGCTGAACGATGAGTTCCAGTTCGTCACGCTGAACGAAATCACCAAATTCGAGTCCAAAGACGGCACGGTGAAGTTCCTTTTTGGTCTGCATGACGATCATGCGATCGAAACGGTTATCATGAAACATAACTACGGCAACAGCATCTGCGTAACGACCCAGGTCGGCTGCCGGATCGGCTGTACGTTTTGCGCATCGACGCTCGGCGGGCTCAAACGCGATTTGACTGCCGGCGAAATCGTGGCCCAGGTCGTGAAAGCCCAGCAGATTCTTGACGAACGCGGCGAGCGCGTCAGCAGCATCGTCATCATGGGTACGGGCGAACCGTTTGAGAATTACGACAACACGATGAAATTTTTGCGCCTCATGATCCATGAAAAAGGGCTGAACATCGGGCAGCGCCATATCACCGTATCCACCAGCGGCATTGTGCCGAGCATCTACAAGTTTGCGGATGAGGGGACCCAGATCAACCTGGCGATTTCCATCCATGCGCCAAACGATGCCCTGCGCTCCAAGCTGATGCCGGTCAACCGCAGATATCCTTTCGACGACGTCATGGAAGCCCTCCGTTATTACCAGGCGAAGACAGGACGCCGGATTTCCTTTGAATATGCTTTGATCGGCGGAGTTAATGACCAGCCCGAGCATGCGGAGGAGCTCGCGTCGGTGCTAAAGGACATGCTCTGCCATGTCAATCTGATTCCGGTCAACCACGTTCCGGAGCGCAAATATGTGCGCACTTCGCGGAACGACATCTTTAAATTCCAGCGTACCCTCGCGGACCAGGGCATTAACGTGACGATCCGCAGGGAGCAGGGCCATGATATTGCGGCAGCCTGCGGACAGCTGCGGGCTAAGCATATGGAGTCTAATGCGAGGTGAGATTTTTTGATCAATAGCGTAAGTGTAACCAATATCGGACATATCCGTTCCGTGAATGAAGATTCGTTTTCCGTGGTGAAGCTGGAACAGGGATATACGCTCGGGATTGTGGCAGACGGCATGGGCGGCCATCAGGCCGGGGACACGGCCAGCCGTCTGGCCGTCGAGACGATTTCGTCGGACTTGTACGAAGTTTCACCGCACCTGACTCCCGATTCCTGCGGCGTCGCTCTTAAGGAAGCTATTTTGCATGCTAACAAAGTGATTTATGAGACGGCTTCCGAGCATGAAGAGCTGCACAGCATGGGGACGACGGTCGTTGCCGTGCTGCTAGGGCCTGCCGGCGGCGTTATCGGGCATATTGGCGACAGCCGGGCCTACAAGTTTAAGAACGGGACAAGCGTTCAACTGACGGAGGACCATACGCTGGTAAATGAACTGGTCAAAAGCAAGCAGATCAGCGAAGAGGAAGCCAGCGTCCATCCCCGCAGAAATGTAATTATGCGAGCATTGGGTACCGATGCCGAAGTAGAAGTGGATTTGTACCCTGTAACACTGGAGGAGGAAGAAATCCTGCTGGTTTGCAGTGATGGCCTCAGCAGCTATGTATCTGCTCAGGACATTAACCGGACGCTTGGCCTTGAAGGGGCAACCTTAAAGGAGCGCGCCGAACGTCTTGTCTCGCTTGCCCTTGATGCGGGCGGAGAAGACAATATCACTGTCGTACTGCTGGAACTTCAGCCCGAAGCACCTGGGTCAGGCACAAAGGAGTTGAGCTTATGATCGGTCACGAAATCGGCGGCCGTTATCAAATTCTTGAGCGTATTGGCGGCGGAGGGATGGCGCTTGTTTACAAGGCCCAGGACCTTCTGTTAAACCGTCACGTCGCGATCAAGGTGCTGCGGCAGCAGTTCGTCAATGACGAGGAGTTTATCCGCCGCTTCCGCCGGGAAGCGCAGTCGGCGGCATCGCTTTCCCACCCGAATGTGGTCAGCATTTATGATGTAGGGGAAGAGGATGATGTCTATTACATCGTCATGGAATATGTCGAAGGCCAGAATTTGAATGAAATCATTAAGGAGCGTGCTCCGCTGCAGGTGGACGAGGCGGTGCGCATTGCCGCCCAAATCTGCGATGCGCTTGATCACGCCCATCAGAATCAGATTATTCACCGGGACATCAAACCCCATAATATTTTGATAGGCCGCAACGGCCGGGTGAAGGTGACCGATTTCGGCATTGCCCGGGCGGTGACTTCAGCGACCATTACCCAGACCGGCTCGGTTGTGGGCTCCGTGCATTATTTTTCGCCGGAGCATGCCAAAGGGGTGGCGGCGGGGGAGAAGTCGGATTTGTATTCCCTCGGAATCGTGCTCTACCAGATGCTTACGGGCAAACTTCCCTTTCATGGAGAAAGTCCGATCAGCGTAGCGCTGAAGCATCTTCAGGAGGATTTTGAGGAGCCGCGCCGCGTCAACCCTATGATCCCGCAAAGCGTCGAAAACATCATTTGCAAATCGATGCGGAAAAATCCCGACGAACGTTATACGTCCGCCAAGGAAATGCTGCTGGATCTCGAGACATGTCTGCTTCCGGAACGCAGAACGGAGCCGAAGCTGGAATTTGACCCGGAGGACGAGGATAGTACGCGAATCATTCCGGCCATCAAACCCGAGCAAATCGCGGCCGTAAAGCCTAGAAGAACTCGGGAGTATGAATATGAAGGTCCTTCGGCAACTGAAGAACCAGCAAAAGCAAAGGAGCCGGGCCGCAAAAAATCCTCCAAGAAACCGCTCGTTTGGGCAGGCATTGTTCTTGTTATTATTCTCATCCTTGGAGGGATGGCCTGGTACTTTAAAAGCCAGCTGGAGGTGCCGGATGTCAAGGTGCCGAATCTGATTGGCCTGACGCAGGATCAAGCGCAAACCAAGCTGACCGAGATGGGACTTGCGGTCGGCAACGTCAAGCAGGCTTATAACAAAGACTATGAGCCTGACGTCGTTTATGAGCAGAGCAAACCGGAAGGCACTGATGTGAAGGAAGGCGCTTTGATCGACCTGACGGTCAGCATTGAAAAGCCGCTGGAGAAAATGCTTGATCTGAGCGGAATGACGCTGGATGAGGCCAAGCAAAAGCTGGTCGGGCTTGGTGTAAACGACCAGGCTATTTCCAGCAGCGAGGAGTACAGCGACACCGTTGAAGCCGGCAAGGTCATCAGCCAGGATCCCGCTCCAAACAGCGATATTAATCCGGAGATGGCTTCGGTTCATTTGACGATCAGCAAAGGCAAGGAATCGGTCACGATGCCGGATCTGACCGGCCTGGACCAAAAGTCTGCCAAAAGCAAGCTGGATGATCTTGGGCTGACCCTGGTCACCAAAGAAGAGTCAAGTTTTACGGTGGAGAAAGGTTTGGTAATTGAGCAATGGCCTTACAAGTCCGGAGATTCCGTGGAGCCTGGAGCCGAAGTCACCCTGACATTCAGTACCGGTTATCCGGAGGATGCAATCAACTATTCTTATGGCGTTCCGGTCGCCCCGGCGCAAGAGGACAAAAACAGCAAAATCCGCATCGTCTTTAGCGACGCGCGCGGTGATAACCAGGATTGGGGCACGAAAACCATCAACACGATGCAGACGTTGTCCGTCGATTTGGTTCTGGCTCCGAACAAGGACGCTTCCGTCAGCGTTTACCGGGACGGCCAGTTGTTCGACACTTACCGTGTATCCTATATAGACGCCAAACAGGGGACCGTGCCGACTCCCGAGCTGCCGGTGACGGTTCCGCCCGCGTCAAGCGATCCGGGGAATTCCGTTCCGCCGAGTGAATCAGACGGTGACGGTTCAGGGAATGATGTAACGGGTATGTACGGAAATGGAAACCAATCCGGCAACGATCTGGCCTCGCTGAGCCTGAATCAGGGAAACGGCGAAGGCCAACATGATCACGGGAAAGCTAAAGGCAAAAAAGGCCATTAAAATCCTACTCTTACAGCAAACCTAGACAGATGAAAGCGAGGAACCTCATGCCTGAAGGTTTAATCGTTAAAGCGTTAAGCGGATATTATTATGTAAAACCGGACCTGGCGGACGCCGATGCAACGCTGCAGTGCCGGGGACGGGGAATTTTTAAGAAAAAGGGTCTCACTCCGCTTGTGGGCGATCGCGTCGTTTTTGCGCCGACGGAAAACGGAGAGGGCACGGTCGATGAAATTTTGCCGCGGAAGACGGAGCTGATCCGTCCTCCTGTTGCAAATGCCAGCTTGGCCGTGCTTCTTTTTTCCGTAAAAGAGCCGGATCTCAATTTGCAGCTGCTCGATAAATTTCTGGTACATATTGAGCATGCGGGGCTCCAAGTGCTGATCTGCCTGACCAAAGGCGATCTGATGGACGAGCAGGAGGACGAAAAGGTCTCCCGAACCGTAGAACTCTACGAGCGGGTAGGTTACGAGGTGCTTGTGACCAGCTCGCTTAAAGGTGAAGGCATGGAGCTTGTGAAAGAAAAGCTGGCCGGGCATATCAGCGTTTTTGCAGGCCAATCCGGCGTCGGTAAATCTTCGTTGCTGAATGCGATGCTTCCGGGTCTTATACTGGAGACCGGCGAAATCAGCATGCGCCTGGGCCGCGGCCGCCATACGACCCGGCACGTTGAGCTGATTGAGCTCGAAAACGGCGCTTATGTCGCGGATACACCGGGCTTCAGCCAGCTGGATTTCCTGGAACTCGGCGTGGACGAGCTGTCGCCCTGTTTTATTGAATTTGCCCCTTATGCGGAGGAATGCAAATTCCGGGGCTGCAGCCACCTGCATGAGCCCGGCTGCCGTGTCAGGGAAGCGGTGGAATCCGGCGATATCGCCGCAAGCCGGTACGACCATTACAAGGATTTCTATCAGGAAATGAAAGACAAGAAACGGAGGTACTAACATTATGGTATATATTGCACCCTCTATTTTATCCGCCCGCTTTGACAAGCTGGGCGCAGAGATTACAGAAGTCGAAGCCGCAGGAGCGGATTGGATTCACGTGGACGTCATGGACGGACATTTTGTGCCGAACCTAACCTTTGGACCGATCGTAATGGACGCGATTGCGCCGATTGCCAAGAAACCGCTGGATGTCCATTTGATGATCGAGAACCCGGAAAATTACGTCCCGGCGTTCGCCAAAGCCGGCGCTTATATGATTACCGTACATGCGGAAGCCTGCGTGCATCTGCACCGGGTATTGCATTTGATTAAAGAGCACGGAGTTAAAGCCGGGGTGGCGATCAATCCGGGAACGCCGGTATCCGCCATCGAGCAGGTGCTGGAGGACGTGGATCTGGTGCTGGTGATGACCGTCAATCCGGGATTTGGCGGACAGGCGTTTATTCCGACTACGGTTCGCAAGATTGCCGAAATCAGAAAACTGCAGCAGGAGCGGGGAATTGCGGAACTCCATATTGAAGTAGACGGCGGCATTACTGCCGAAACGGCTCCGATAGTGGTTGAAGCGGGCGCTGATGTCCTGGTAGCGGGCAGCGCCGTATTCGGGCGCAGCGACAGGGCTGAAGCGATTCGCGAGATCCGCTCCAGTCTGGCCGTTTCAAAAGGCTGATTTCCGAAAAGGACAAGCAGGACCAAGAACGAATGGCATAGGCGGAGTTTGGTTCGCATAAGAATGGTTACATGAGCAGGCGTTTTCTCATGTAGCCATTTTTTTTGTGCGCGAAAGCGGGACTCGGGCACTCAGATTCGCATATGGTAATGGTGAGAATGATGGGGAGGGTGAAGGATGAAATTTTACACGTTTAAGCTGCCGAAGTTTTTGGGAGGATTTGTGAAGGCCGTTTTGAATACATTTCAAAAGAATTAAACAAAACCGGCTGCCGGAACCGAGCGTAGGGAACCGGACCCCCTGCGCCTTCCGCACCAGGACATGAAAAAAGCACCTCTATAATCAAAGGTGCTTTTTGTTTATATGCGTATGTGATTAAACGCGTGTTACCTTGCCGGATTTCAGCGCGCGGGTGCTGACATAAACGCGTTTTGGTTTACCGTCTACCAAGATCCGTACCTTTTGCACGTTTACGCCCCAAGAACGGCGGTTACGGTTGTTTGCGTGGGAAACATGGTTACCGGTGCTTGGTTTCTTGCCAGTTACATAACATTTGCGGGACATTGATTACACCTCCTTATTCCAAGACGATCATCTTGAAAACACAACACTCTAAATATAATATCACAGCAAAAAAAGCTACGTCAACCGCTCCGGAAACATTATTTCCCGGCCGATGTCATCTTTTATTTATTTCTCTTTGTTCTTATAGTACAATGTTGTTTAAAGCCGGGCATCCCTTATCGGCTTGGCGGCTTGTTTAGGCATGTTTGCATGCGGGCGGATCCCGATGGTGCCGTTGGCCTTGCTGATCCGGGGACTGCTGTTTACCTGACCCACCTTTTTGATAGGATCCGTTATGGGCATGGAAGAATCCGGAGTCAGGGAAATTCCGGTATTGGACCGGTTTTTATAGACAAAATGAAGAATAGGAGCCGCAGAGGAAACCGGCTGGAGAAGCCGTTTATTTCACTGCGCAAATGCGTATTTAAGCTAGGAAGGGGAATTCTCATTGAGTAAGCGTTCTCTAAATGGAACAGATTTCAGCGCGATGGTTCTTGCCGGCGCGGAGCAGCTGCACGGACATGCCGAGCATGTCAATTCACTGAATGTTTTTCCGGTACCTGATGGAGATACGGGAACCAACATGAATTTGACGATGACAAACGGAGTAACGGAGCTGCGCAAACAAGACACCGGAGGGGTGGGAACCAGAGCTGCCGTTCTTTCCAAGGGACTGCTGATGGGGGCTCGCGGGAACTCGGGGGTTATTTTGTCCCAGCTGTTCCGCGGGTTCAGCCGCTATGCAGCAACATATGAAGAATTAAATGCGATTCAGTTTGCTTCAGCGCTGCAGAGCGGTGTTGATACCGCTTATAAAGCCGTTGTTAAACCGGTCGAGGGTACGATTTTAACGGTAGCGAGAGAGGCCGCGAAACAGGCCGTTTATCTCTCCCGCCGCACAACCGACGTAGCTGAGCTGATGAATGAGGTGCTGCTCAAAGCGAAAGAGGCGTTGGCCCAGACGCCTGAACAGCTGCCGGTACTTAAGCAGGTCGGGGTCGTAGATTCGGGCGGACAAGGGCTCGTATATATCTATCAAGGTTTTGCCGATTATTTGAACGGGGTGACCGGACAGCGGTCTGGAACGGCACCGGCTGAAGGACAAGCCGTCCAAACGGCATCCGCTGCTTCAGCTGCTGCGGAAGCTCATTACGCGCAGTTCGCGCCGCCTGTGCAGCGGCCGGCCGCTGAAGTGCCGATGTCCGCGCAGGCGAAGCTTGAAACGGAAGATATCGAATTCCTGTACGATATGGAATTTTTTATTAACCGCAAGCTGGGGGGCGGCGGACTTGCCGGCTTCTCGGAGGACGCATTCCGCAGCGCTTTGGCGGTTAACGGGGATTCTATCATCGTGATTGCGGACGACGAAATCATCAAGGTGCATGTCCATTCGAAAGCGCCGGGCGAAGTGTTGAATCTTGCGCTGCGGTACGGCGAGATTACGCAGATTCATATTTTGAACATGCGTGAACAGCACCGGGAACTGCTCACGGCGGGCATGGATATCGCTCCGGCTCCCGAGCTGTTTGCGGATATTCCGGCAGAACCGGTAAGGCAGGAAGACCCGGCCATTTTGCCGGCGGATGAGCTGGCTCCGTACGGTTTTATAGCGGTGGCTTCGGGCGACGGCATCACGGAAATTTTTAAAAGCCTGGGCGTAGATATCGTCTTGTCCGGCGGACAAACGATGAACCCGAGCACCGAAGATTTCGTGAATGCGGTACAATCGATTACCGCCCAGCACCTCTTTATTCTGCCGAACAATTCGAATATCGTTTTGGCTGCCCGGCAAGCGCAGGAGCTGCTGGAAGGGGAACGCAGCATTACGGTCATTCCGAGCAAAAGCATTCCGCAGGGAATGGCGGCGGCGTTTGCTTTCCAGGAGGAAGACGATGTTCAAATCAACGAAAGCCGCATGATGGAGGCGGTCAGCGAGGTCAGAACCGGACAGGTCACTTATGCGGTTCGTGATACGGCTTTTGACGGGCTGGAGATCAAGGCGGGGCATTACATCGGTATCGCCGATTCCAAAATTGTGGCTACGGAAGAAAACATGATCACGACCTGCCAGGAGCTTTTAGCGAAAATGCTCGTAAACGGCGATGAGGTCGTAACCATTTTGACCGGCGAGGAAGCAAAAGAGGACGATACGCTCCTGCTGACCGGATGGCTTAAAGAGCGTTATCCGGACGCTGAGCTTGAAGTCCATGCCGGCGGCCAGCCGATCTACTATTACTTGTTTTCGGTAGAAGGTTAATCGGCCGGGAGCAAAGCAAGGGGGATTAGGATAAAGATGGCGAAACCCGTTATCGTAACAGACAGTACAGCCGATGTGCCCAAATCAATCGTCGAAGCTTACGGGATTCACGTCATTCCGATGGTTGTCCGATTTGGCGAAGACTCGTACCGCGAAGGCATCGATATGACCGCGGGCGAATTTTATGAGCGGCTGGAGAAAGAGAAGGATCTGCCGACTACCTCCCAAACTTCTCCGTCTCAATATATGGAGGTCTTTCGGACGCTGCTGGATGCCCATCCGGGCAGCTCCGTTATTTCCGTGCAGATTTCTTCCGGCATGAGCGGCACTTACCAATCGGCTCTGCTCGGCAAAGAAATGCTTGAGGAAGAGCTTGGACATCCGGTAGACGTGCACGTGGTCGATTCCAAATGCGCCAGCTACGGCTTTGGCCTGCAGGTAGCGGCCGCGGCCCGAATGGCGGAGGAAGGCGCGGATACGGCGGCAATTCTCAATGAAGTTGAACGGCTGCGCCAGGTCCGGCATTTGTATTTTATGGTCGACACGCTGGAATATTTGCAGAAAGGCGGCCGGATCGGCCGTGCCACCGCGCTGCTTGGCACTTTGCTGAACATCAAACCGATTCTTTCGGTCGGCGAAGACGGCATTATTTATTCGGTGGACAAAGCCAGAGGCCGGAAGAAAGCGATCGCGCGTATGATGGAGCTGTTTCGGAATGACTTTGGCGATGTGCAGGACATTCATGTAGGGCTCGCCGATTCGGCCAATCCGGAAGGAGCCGAAGAGATTCTGGCGGAACTGCGCAATCATTTTACGCTGCATGAAGTGGTCCGCACGGATATCGGCGCCGTCGTGGGCGCCCATGTAGGGCGCGGAACGGTGGCTGTATTTTGCTGGCCTGCGGGGGATCAATGATGTTGCTTAACGAAATTTCGGTAAAAAAAGTCAGCGGCGTGAGTGCTCTCAAAGAAGGAGAGCTTCACGCCTTTCATATCTTTACGGTAAACGATCTGCTTGAATATTACCCGTTCCGTTACGAGGATTACCGCCTCCGCCCGCTTAGCGAAGTGCAGGACGGCGAAAAGGCGACCGTTCAGGGAAAGGTGTTTGGCGTTCCCGTCCTGCAGCGATACGGCAAAAAATCCAGGCTGACCTGCAAAATCATGGCCGATGACTGGATGTTTACGGCGACCTGGTTTAACCGTCATTTTCTGAAAGACCAGCTGACGCCGGGACGGGAGATTACGCTGACCGGCAAATGGGACATGAAGCGGATGCAGCTTACGGTTTCCGATTCGGAATTTCCGGATCAAGGCGTGAGCCGCAGCGGCAGTCTGCAGCCGGTTTATTCGGTAGGCGGAAACATTACGCAGGCCTGGATGCGCAAAACGATCAAGCAGGCGCTGATGCAGTACGGCGAGATGATCCCGGAAATTTTGCCGCAGGAGCTCGTGAACAAATACGGCCTGATGGCCCGCAGCCGCGCCATTCAGCGCATCCACCAGCCGGTGGACAATGAGGAAGGCCAGCAGGCGCGGCGGCGGATGGTTTATGAGGAGCTGTTTCTTTTTCAATTGAAGCTGCAGGTGTACCGGGCGATGAATCAACAGCGGCAGGACGGGGTGCAGCACACGGTCGATAATGCGACCATGCGCGAATTTGTGCGCAGCCTGCCCTTTGAGCTGACGGATGCGCAGAAGAAGGTAGAGCTGGAGATTCTGCAGGATATGCGCTCCCCATACTGCATGAATCGTCTGCTCCAGGGCGATGTGGGCTCCGGCAAAACCGTCGTGGCGGCTCTGGCGTTGTATGCGGCGGTCAAATCGGGGTACCAGGGCGCGCTGATGGTCCCGACGGAAATTCTCGCCGAGCAGCACGCCCGCTCGCTGACGAAATTGTTCGAGCCGTTTGGCATTACGGTGGGGCTGCTTACGGGGAGTATTACGGGGCGTAAAAGAAAAGACCTGCTGGCTTCGCTGCAGATGGGACTCACCGATATTGTGGTCGGCACCCATGCGCTGATTCAGGAGGATGTTTTTTTTCGGTCGCTGGGTCTCGTAGTTACGGACGAGCAGCACCGCTTCGGCGTGAACCAGCGCAGCATTTTGCGGCGCAAAGGCTATAATCCGGACGTGCTGACGATGACGGCGACGCCAATTCCCCGTACGCTGGCGATTACCGCTTTCGGGGATATCGATGTGTCCACCTTGTCCGAACGGCCGGCAGGACGGAAGCCGATTTCGACCTATTGGGTCAAGCACAGCATGATGGACCGGGTGCTTGGTTTCATCAACCGGGAGATCGGCCAGGGGCGGCAGGCTTATCTGATCTGCCCGCTGATCGAGGAGTCGGACAAGCTGGATGTGCAAAACGCCATCGACCTGTTCGTTTCGATGCAGCAGGCTTTTCCGGATTTTAAAGTGGGCCTGCTGCACGGGCGGATGACGCCGGTTGAGAAGGAAGAGGCGATGCGTCTCTTCTACGCGAACGAAACGCAGCTGCTGGTTTCGACGACCGTCGTGGAGGTCGGCGTAGACGTGCCGAACGCGACGCTGATGATCGTCATGGACGCCGACCGGTTCGGGCTGTCGCAGCTGCATCAGCTGCGCGGCCGGGTCGGCCGGGGGGAGCACGCGTCTTATTGCGTGCTCATCGCGGATCCGAAGTCGGAGGTAGGTCAGGAACGCATGCGCGTCATGACCGAAACGGACGACGGCTTCGAGGTGGCCAGACGGGACCTGGAGCTGCGCGGTCCCGGCGATTTCTTCGGCACGAAGCAGAGCGGCGTGCCGGAGTTCCGAATCGCGGACATGGTCAGCGATTTTGCGGTGCTGGAGGCGGCGAGGGACGACGCCGCCGCGCTGGTGCGCCAGCCGGCGTTCTGGACGTCGCCGGCTTATCAGCCGCTGCGGGAATACCTGCGGCGGGAGGAGATTTTGCAGGGCGAGTTGATCGACTAGCGGCCCGATGTTCGCGCGGCCGGTTTTGAGCGCTGCATTTTGTTGGCACTTGGGACAAGACTGCCGTCATATACTGGGAAAGACGACAGTTTTGACAGGAGGTGCCATGGCGTTTGGGCTATCAGCAGTTTGGAATCAGCCAGCAGCTTGTGCAGCGGGTGAAGCAGAAGATGAAAAATCCGGTTGTGAAGGACCGGATCAAGAAGCTTGTGGAGAATGTAAATAAAGCGGATCTGCAGGATCCTGCCAAGGTCCGCAGGCTTGTAAAAAGCGCTTCTGTTATACTTAACGAACGTTTGACCAGTGTGCAGGAAGAGCAAATGACACAATTTGTGCTTGCGCAGCGGATCGATCCGAAAAACACGTTCCATTTAATCAAGCTGTGGGGAATGTTCCGTTAAGCGGATCAGCTATTTGCCAAATAAAAATCCATTTTCATTTTGTACCTGCCGGGGCGGAGCTCCGGCGGTTTTTTTAGCAATAAAGGTGGATAAGCCCCGAGAAATCGGCGGCGACAGTGAACTTCACCGGCTCCAGAGCTCCCTTTACGCTTCGCTAAATTTGCATTTTGCAAAACATAGGTGTAGTTTGGGTAGAGAGAAAAAAGGGGGATAACCGTTATGATTCAACTGAAGACGCCGGAAAACATTGAACAGATGAAGCCGGCCAGCCAGATTGTGGCCGATTGCCACCGTGAAATTGCAAAGCTGATTGCGCCGGGGATTACAACCCTGGAAATTAACGATTTTGTGGCCCGTCATATTACCAAGCTTGGAGGCAAGCAATTTACGAAAGGTTATAACGGCTTTCCTGCCGAAACCTGCGCTTCGGTTAATGACGTCATTGCCCACGGTTTCCCGAACCGGACTCCGCTGAAGGAAGGCGATATCGTTAAAATGGACATCGTGGCGGAATGCGGAGGCTGGTTTGGCGACTCGGCCTGGTGTTACGCGGTCGGCCGCATCAGCGGGGAAGCCCAAAAATTAATGGACGTGACGAAGGAATGCCTCTACTTGGGCATCGAACAGGCGCTGCCGGGCAATCGTCTCGGCGACATTGGCCATGCGATTCAGTCCCATGCGGAAAGCCAGGGTTTCTCCGTGGTCCGGGATTTGCTGGCCCATGGCATCGGCCGCTCTCTGCACGAGGATCCAAGCTTTGAGCATATAGGCCATCCCGGTAGAGGGCTGCTCCTTAAAGAAGGTATGGTCCTGACGATTGAGCCTATGATCAACGAAGGCACGTTCCGGATTACGATCGACGAGGATGAATGGACGGCGCGGACGGCGGACGGCCGTTTGTCGGCGCAATATGAGCATACGGTAGCGATTACCGCGGACGGTCCGCTGATCTTGACGGCCCAGTAATCCGTCTGATGCAGCAGCTTTTAAACGCTTCAAACCCAAAAGAGCCCAGGACGCCGGTCCGGGCTCTTTTTCGACTCTAAGCAAGGCCTGTTATAAGTATCCGTGAAAGCCGGGAGGCTTCACGGGTGACATCAGGACTTGTAAAGCAGCATGACCTCGCAGGGTCACGCTGCGTCAAACATCAGTCTGTTAGATAAAGAATGTGCGGGAAATGATGACGAGAAGAATGAACAATACCAAAATTACGCCTGTGGAAGTCCAAAGTCCGCCAACTGGTCCATAACCTGCGCCTGCTACTTCACCCATGTAAAATTCCTCCTAAATTGTTTTTTATTTTGATTTTGTTGCAGTCCGGCCCAGCCGGACGGATTTACAGCTTAGTAAACAAACCCAAAGCTGCGAGTGATGATAACGAGGAGAATGAACAGAACGAGGATTGCTCCTGTGGAAGTCCAAAGTCCGCCGCCTACCGGACCACAGCCTGCATCATATCCCATGGTTGTTTCCTCCTTTTAAGGAATTGTTACTTTCGGAATCATTGTATGAACGGGAAGGGCATTCGTTATAGACGTTTACCCAGACGAAGCGCCCAAATCTGCTTAAAGGGATAGGGAGAGGCTTGCGTTTATATTTATCCGGCCAGGAAACGGCTGGAATCCGCCCGCTTACTGGGTGAAATAACCATTGCATAACGAACATACATTCGGTATATAATGTTATACGAACGTATTTTCGGTTTGGATGGGGAGTGAGGGAGTGAGGGAGTGAAGACGGAACGTGTCATTATGCTGGCGGATGGGCAGTCCTTTTACGCTTCTATTGAGAAGGCATCCCGGCCGGATTTGAAAAATAAACCGGTAGCGGTCGGGGATCCTTCCCGCCCCTCCGGCATCATTCTGGCGGCCTGTCCAATCGCCAAAGCACGGGGCGTCACGACCGCCGAACGGGTGGGAGAGGCGCTGGCCAAATGTCCCGATCTGGTGGTGATCCGCCCGCGGATGCAAACGTATATCGCCGTCTCACTGTTGATTACGGAAATCTTTGAATCGTTTACGGACCAGGTCGAGCCTTATTCCATCGACGAGCAGTTTCTGGATGTGACCGGGTCCATCCCTTATTTTGGGCCTCCGGAGGAAATTGCCCGTCAAATCCAGACGCGAGTGCTGACCGGCGTCTGGACCCGGTGCGGCATCGGTACCAGCAAGATTTTAGCCAAGATGGCGACGGACAATTTTGCGAAAAAGAAAACGGAAGGCATATTTAAGCTGGATGCCGACAACATCGAATCCGATCTATGGTCCCTGCCCGTCCAGCAAATGTTTATGACGGCGTCCCGGATGACCCGGCATTTTAAACGGATGGGCTTACATAAGATTGGAGACATTGCCCGGCTGGAGCTTCCGGATTTCAAACGGCGCATGCGGCAGGAAATGGGCAGGCAAAGCGATATTCAGGCTGAATATTATTGGCAGACGGCCCGGGGCATCGATCCGAGTCCGGTGGTGACCGGGATCCGCAGCAAGCTGAAATCGGTCAGCCACGGCAAGGCGCTCCGAAGCAGCCTGTATGGCAGGCTGGAGGATATCGAGGTGGTGCTTCTTGAGCTTGTGGTGGAAGTCTGCCGCCGCTGCAGGAGAGGGGGTTACATCGGCCGGATAGTTACGGTGGGGGCCGCCGAGACCGACGGAAAGCGTTCATCCTCCTTCAGCCGCCAGGTCACCCTTCAGGAGCCGACCTCGCTTACCCACGAGGTGGCGGCTGCGGCCAGACGGATTTTCGAGCAATACTGGAAGGGGATGCCCGTAAGCTGTCTGCAGGTTTCGCTGACCGGGCTGATGGATGATGATCTTGTACAGCTTACGCTTTTTGATGACCGCATGAGAACCTACAGACTTGAACAAGCGTCCGACCGGATTAAGGACCGGTACGGCAGCGATGCGATCGTAAGAGCTTCATCCCTGCTGGAATCCGGGGTTGCCAGAGAAAGAGCCGGACAGATTGGAGGCCACTACAAATGAGTAAATTGGACGGGAACGAGCGGTGGAAATCCAAAATGCTGCTTACCGAACACCAGGAGCAGTATGAGCAGCGGCACGAGGCGAAAGTGCCCGTGGCCCGCCCGACGGCGGAGGAGATGATCATGATCCGCGATTATATTTTGCTTCCTTATATGCTCAGCATGGTGGAGAAAAGCCTTGACGATATCGAGCGCCGCTCCAATTTGCTGAAACCTCTATATTTAACAGCGGGCAAAGTCGTACGGGGCAAAATCAGCGAAGATTTGTACCGTTTGCGCCGGGAGTTGTCCAAGCGGAACATTCGGGTCATTCGCGATGAACAGGAGGAAATGGTCGTCTATCACCGTTTTACATGCCGGGGGTACGAGGAGCGGTTCGGCATGGTGCGCGATGTGGTACGCTCCGAGATCAGCGTTCGTTTATCCCGATATCTCAAGGAAATTGCCGAGTGTTTGGCTTAAGCGAATGAAGGCTCCTTGAACGGGGAAAAAGATAAGGCTTCCGTTTAAAAGCGACGGGCGGATGTGGAGCCGGCCTGCAGCAGAAAGGAGAGGGGAGAAAAAAGCTGCCTCTCCTTCTTTTGCTTTAATATATACATAGACTAACGCTTTAGGGCAGAAAAGTTAACGCTGACTTTGAAAAAAATACAAATTTTCCGGCTTTTTTAGGAGATATACACCTATTTCATGTTCGAATATGTTCCAACTATGGGTCTTCTCATGTAATATATAGGAGTAGCTGGGAAGAACGGTCGCCTGGGCCGCAGTTTACATACCATTTAGGAAGGAAGTCTTGAACAATGCGTGTAGGAATTCCGAAGGAAATCAAAAATAATGAAAACCGTGTGGCCATTACCCCGTCGGGGGTGGATACGCTTGTTCGCGCCGGTCATGAAGTCTGGATCGAAACCTCCGCGGGCGCAGGCAGCGGGTTTACGGATGAAGAGTATCTGGGCAAAGGCGCCCATGTGGCGGGTTCGGCGGCAGAGGTTTGGTCCCATGCCGAAATGATCATGAAGGTAAAGGAGCCTATGCCGGCGGAATACGGATTTTTCCGTGAAGGTTTGATTTTGTTTACCTACCTCCACCTTGCTCCGGAGCCGGAACTGACGCGTGCCCTGGCGGAAAGCGGCGTGCATGCGGTGGCCTATGAAACGGTTCAGCTTGAAGACGGCTCGCTGCCGCTGCTTACCCCGATGAGCGAGGTAGCCGGACGGATGGCGGTGCAAATCGGAGCGCAATTCCTGGAGAAACCTTACGGCGGCAAAGGGATTTTGCTTGGCGGCGTGCCCGGGGTGGCTCCGGCAGAGGTTGTGATCGTTGGCGGCGGCGTGGTAGGGACCAATGCGGCCAAAATCGCGCTGGGCATGGGAGCCCGGGTAACCCTGTTGGATCTTAACGCGAGCCGCCTGCGCTACCTGGATGAAATTTTCGGCGGGCGCCTGACCACGGTTATGTCCAGTCCCTACAACCTTGAGCAGGCCGTAGCGAAAGCCGATCTCGTTATCGGGGCCGTGTTGATTCCGGGAGCGAGGGCGCCGAAACTCGTCAAGGAATATATGGTACAGCAAATGAGCGAAGGTTCGGTAATCGTCGACGTGGCTATTGACCAGGGCGGTTCGGTGGAAACGATCGACCGTGTAACGACCCATGCTGATCCGACTTACACCAAACATGGCGTGATCCACTACGCCGTGGCGAATATGCCTGGAGCGGTCGCACGTACGTCCACGCTGGCGCTGACCAGCGTCACGATGCCTTATGCTTTGCAGATCGCCAACCTTGGCCTGGCGGCGAGCATGGAGAAAAACCACGCTTTGGCGAAAGGCGTCAACGTTTTGGCAGGAAAAGTAACCAATGAAGCCGTGGCGCTCAGCCTGGGATACGAATACAAGCCGGTTAGCGAAGTTCTGGACGCTCTGAAAGCTTAAAAAGGCTTTTTCTCACCCGTTTATCCGATATTTCTTTGAAATGTCACGGGTTTGATGGCAGATTTTGTGACATTTTAATGGGCCAAATATTATACTGTATAGAGAAGAAAACTAGGGTAACGGATGACAACAGGAGGATGGCGGATGAGAAAAGGAACAAGAAGAGTAGCCGTGGTAGGGGCGGGCATGGTTGGCGCCGGATGCGCTTATTCCATGATTAACCAGTCGATTTGCGACGAGATCATGATTATTGACCGGACCTACGACAAAGCGGTGGCGCAGGCGCTGGATTTATCGCATTGCATGGAGTTTACCTCCACCCGTACCAAAGTTTATGCGGGTACGCTGGAGGATTGTGCGGATATGGACGTGATTATTTTAACGGCGGGCCGGAATCCGAAGGGCATGCAGTCTCGGCTCGTTTTGCTGGAAGATGCCAAAGCCATTACGGAGGATATTGTAAGCCGGATTATGGCCAGCGGGTTTGACGGCGTATTTGTCGTGGCGGCCAATCCGGTGGATATCGTGACCTATCTCGTACGCGAAGTTTCGGGACTGCCGCGCGGCCGCGTTCTTGGTACGGGCACTTCTATCGATTCCTCGCGGCTGAAGACGCTGCTGTCCGAGGTGTTTTCCGTCGACCCGCGCAGCGTTCAAGGTTATGCGCTCGGCGAGCACGGCGATTCCCAGTTCGTGGCCTGGTCGCACGTCACTATCGGAGGAAAGCCGATTCTGCACATTTTAGAGCAGCATCGGGAACGTTTTAAAGATCTCCATCTGGAAACGATCGAGCAGCGGACGAAAGATGCGGGCTGGGAGATTTTTACGCGCAAAGGCAACACCCAGTTCGGTATTGGCAATGCCCTGGCCTACATTACCCGGTCCATTCTGAACGACGAGCACAAAATCATCGCGGTTTCCGCGATTCTGGACGGCGAATATGGACAAAAGGAGCTTTGCATAGGCGTGCCGGCGATTGTCGGCAAAGGTGGGATTCAGGAAATTCTGGAGCTGAATCTTTCGGCGGACGAGGAGCGGAGGTTTCAGAAGTCTTCCGGAATTATTAAAGAAAACATCGCCAAGCTGGTGGAGACCGTTTGATCCAAGCCGCCGGCTGGAAGCAGAAGAAAGGCTGTGCCTGGGAATCAAGGCGAGCCTTTCTTTTTTTGCGTGTGATGACAATTAATGTTGAAGAAGGAAGCCGGGAGGCTGGTATTTCGGCCAAGCCGCTTATATACTGAATGTAGTTCAAAATGAAAACGCTGCCTTCTTACTAAATGAATCGAAAAAGGGGAAAACCATGACCATTCATTACGACTCCGGCAATCATATTTTTCATTTGCAATCCAAAGATTCCAGCTACATCTTTCAGCTTGTGCAGGCCGGTTATCCGGCTCATTTGTATTGGGGACCGAAGCTGGACGCCTCCCGCTTCCAAACGGACTACCTGACGATCGAGCGCTGCTCGTTCAGCCCGAATTTTATCCGCGAGGACCGGACTTTTTCCTTTGATACGCTGCCGCATGAATATCCTTCCTATGGAACGGGGGACTTCCGCGAGCCTGCGCTGGAAATCCGGTTTGCGGACGGATCGGCAATCAGTGATTTCCGCTACGAGGGACATGCAATTAAGGCGGGCAAACCCGAGTTGACCGGACTTCCGGCCACCTATGCGGAAACCGAAGGGGAAGCCGATACGCTGGAGCTATATTTGAAGGACGAGCCAAGCGGGTTGTCGGTGGTGCTGGCTTTTACCGCCTTCCGGAATATCGATGCGATTACACGTTCCGTGCGGATTGAAAATAAAGGGACAAGCCCGGCCGTTCTGGAGCGGGTGATGAGCGGCAGCGTGGAATTCGCCGATGCGGATTATGACATGCTGCAGCTGTCCGGCACGTGGACGCGGGAGCGCCATATGCATACCCGCCCGCTCGTGCCGGGCATTCACCGGATTGACAGCAAACGCGGCTCCAGCAGCCATCAGCAGAATCCGTTTATCGCGCTGCTTGAGCGGAATGCGGGTGAGGATTTCGGCGAAGTTTACGGCTTCAGCCTCGTGTACAGCGGCAGCTTTATGGCCCAAGCCGAGGTGGATCAGTATGCCACGACACGGGTCATGCTGGGGCTTCAGCCTTTCGGCTTTAGCTGGCAGCTTGAGCCGGGGCAGACGTTCCAGGCGCCGGAGCTTGTGCTTGTCCGGTCCTCAGAAGGGCTTGGCGGCATGTCGCGCACTTATCACAAGCTTTACCGGACCCGCCTTTGCCGCGGCGTTCACCGCGATCAAAGCCGGCCGATCCTGATCAATAACTGGGAAGCGACTTATTTCAACTTCAACGAATCGAAGATCAAGGAGATCGCCGCTGCCGGCAAAGCATTAGGCCTGGAGCTGTTTGTGCTCGACGACGGCTGGTTCGGCCGCCGCGACCGCGACGATTCTTCGCTGGGCGACTGGAAGGAAGACCGCCGGAAGCTGCCGAACGGTTTGAAGCAGTTAGGCGAAGACATTACGGAAACCGGCATGCAGTTCGGACTGTGGTTCGAGCCGGAAATGGTGTCCCCGGACAGCGATCTGTACAGGGCGCATCCGGACTGGTGCCTGCATGTGGAAGGCCGCAGCCGCACATTGGCCCGGGAACAGCTGATTCTGGATCTCAGCCGGCCCGACGTCTGCGATTATATCGTGGAATCCGTGAGCGGCGTTTTATCCTCTGCGCCGATTACCTACGTGAAATGGGACATGAACCGCAACATGACGGAGATCGGCTCGGCCCTGCTGCCGCCTGAACGCCAGCGCGAAACGGCCCACCGTTACATGCTCGGCTTGTATGATGTGCTGGAACGGATCACCTCGAAATTCCCGCATATCCTGTTCGAAAGCTGCTCCGGCGGAGGCGGAAGGTTTGATCCGGGCATGCTGTATTACATGCCGCAAACATGGACCAGCGACGATACCGATGCCGTGGAACGCCTGAAAATTCAATACGGCACCAGCCTCGTGTATCCGGCCAGCGCCATGGGCGCGCATGTGTCCGCCGTGCCGAACCATCAGGTGCACCGCAGCACGCCGTTTGAAACCCGCGGCCATGTGGCGATGTCCGGCAACTTCGGCTATGAGCTGGATCTGACCAAGCTGACGGACGAAGAGAAGCTGAGCGTCAAACTTCAGGTCGAGCAGTATAAGCAGCTCCGGGGATTGATCCAGTTCGGCGATTTTTACCGGCTGCTCAGCCCGTTCGAAGGGAATGAAACCGCCTGGATGTTTGTGTCCGAGGATAAAAAAGAAGCGTTCGCCGCGTATTTCCAGGTGTTGGCCGGCCCGAACGCGCCGCTTCGCCGCCTGAAGCTGAAAGGGCTGGATCCGGCCAAAGCTTATCGTCTGGAAGCGGACGGCAAAGTGTACGGCGGCGACGAGCTGATGTACCGGGGCCTGCATTTTAAGCCGCTTGAAGGAGATTTCAAGAGCTTACTGTTTATCCTTCGCGAAATTTAACGGCCTACGCCGGTTTAAAACAGCGGACGCCCGTATAAACGGGCGTTAAGCTGTTTAGTCATCATTTTTCCTGTGTTATAATAATATTAGGAAAAAAGGAAGCAGAACCGGCTGATCGGCTTTTGCTTCAAATCAAATAAGGAAAGGATCAGGATACCATGAGTTCCCGAAGGACGAAATCCGAAAGGACGATTTGGAAACGTTGTGATCTCTCTTATACTTAGCTCCCTTTCGTAGTGGCATGCCGGATAGGCTAATTCCCTGCGAAAGAAGCGTGTAATCATGCGAAGGACAAAAGCTCGAAGGACCTTCTTTGCAGGGCGTTGCCGAAAGGACAACAAAACTGCGATAAGAGGGATACCTGATGAGAACAGAAAACACCTACCATGTCAGACAGATTTTAATGATTTTAACGGGCTCGATTTTGCTTGCATTGACGTATTACCACATTAACTTTCAGAATCATTTGGCGGAGGGCGGATTTGTCGGGATAGCCCTGCTGGGGAAATACCTGTTTAATCTGCCGCCCGGCCTGATGACGATTCTGCTGGACCTCCCCCTGATGGTGCTTGCTTTTTACCTGAAAGGACGCCGTTTCATCGGCTATATGCTGCTGGGTTCGGTTTCTTTCTCGGCTGTGTATGAAGCATGCGAACGTTTTTCGCCGATAACGCTGAATCTGCACCATAACCTGCTCGTCGTTGCGATCCTTTCCGGATTGCTGACCGGGATAGGGGCCGGTCTTGTTCTGCGCGGAGGCGGAGCCTGCGGAGGGGACGATATATTGGCTTTATGCGTAAGTAAATGGACCGGCATGAAGATCGGTACGGTATTTATTTTACTGGATGCTGTGGTCCTGCTGGTTTCACTGATTTTCCTGCCGCTGCCGGAAACGCTGTTTACGGTTCTGGCCGTGTTGATCGCGGGAAAAATCATCACCTGGATCGTCGGTTTCCAGAAGAAAACCAAACCGGCCAAATCGGTCACCATCTCTTACGTCGTGGAACGGGTGGATGGCAAACCGGTGCAAGCTTAAGACCTTGGGGCGCTTCCCTTTTCGGGGAGCGCTTTTTACATAACGAACTTTCATTTTATGGCTGAAAGGAGCATGGCGGATGAACGAAACGAACAGAAACAGCAGCAGAAGCGGAGAGGTTTTGATTCAGGAAGTCAACAACACGGAGGTGCCGTACGGCTGTCTGGCAGTCTGGTTTCTGGGCCAGGAAAGCGTCATCATCAAAGGGGGAGGAGTGACGGTTTACGTCGATCCTTTTGTGTCCGAGTTTGAGGCGCGGACTTACCCGGCGCCGATTCGCCCGGAGCATATCACGGGGGCCGATCTTTGCCTGATCACGCACGAGCATATCGATCATATGGACCCGGCCACGCTGTCGGTTATGGTCCGAAGCAATCCTTCCATGAAAATGATAGCGCCGGCCTGGTGCCGCAAACCGCTGCTGGAGGAAACCGGCGTTCAGGAGGACAAGCTGCAAAATGCCGAAACCGGGGTTTGGATTTCTCCCTTGGAGGGACTTCGCCTTCAGCCCATCCCGGCAGCGCATGAACAATTGGAGCAGGACGGGCAGGGTTTTCACCGTTACGTCGGCTACATCCTTGAGCTGAACGGCGTTACGCTGTACCATGCGGGGGACACGGTCATTTACGACGGCCTTCTGGAAAAGGTTCGGCAGCATAACGTGGATTTGGCGATGCTGCCGATTAACGGACGAGATTATTTCCGGACCAGCCGGGACATCGTCGGCAACATGAATTACCGGGAAGCTGCCGAATTCGCTTATGCTGCGGAGTTTGAAACCGTCATTCCGCTTCATTATGACTTATTTGCCGGCAATGCCGAAAATCCGGGGTATTTCGCCGACTATCTGTACCGCCATTTTCCGGAGCAGAAATTTCATATCATGGCGCGCGCCGAACGGTTTGTGTATGTATCGCCGCGGGCGTTTCTGAACTGATCCCGCAACGAACCCCACCTCGTGGGGTTTTTGTTTTTGTATTTCCTGCGGGGGTAAGGGGACATAAACAAACTTTGCAGGCCAATCTTGGTGCATTTATTGAAAACGCTTGCAGGAAAGCGGCCGCCGATACTAAAATAAGGGCGGGAAAGCTGTTTTCAAAAACGGTATCAACTTGGACGAGACAAGGGGGATGGAGCGATTGCTGGCGCTTATCGTTGATGATGAATTGGAAATCCGCGAAGGACTTCGCAAAAGCATTCCTTGGTCCGCTTACGGTATAGACCGGGTAATAACGGCCGACGACGGGGATTCCGCCCTGGAGCTGGCGCGCAGGGAACTGCCGGATGTCATTGTGGCCGATATTCGCATGAAACGCATGTCCGGGCTGCAGCTGATCGAGGCGTGGGGAAACGAGCGGCCGGACGGGTGGAAAGCCGTCATTGTCAGCGGATACGACGATTTTGACATGGTCCGGCAGGCGATGAAGCTGGGCGCCTTGGATTATGTGCTGAAGCCGATCAATACGGAGGAGCTTGGCGACATCCTGAGGCGCGCGGCCTTGCTGCTGCAGCAGGAGCAAAAGGACGAAGAAACCCGGCTGCTGCTGCATAATGAAGTCCGCAGCATCCTGCCGAAGATCCGCGAGGACCTGCTTAAGGAAATTCTGGAGCAGGAATATGATCCTTACCGCGAAACGCGGATCCTGCACCGACTGCGAACGCTGGAGCTGGACTGGCTGGTTGCCGGCCCTTCTGCGGTCATGCTGATCGAGGCGGACGACCTGAAGGCGGTGGAGAACCGGAAAGGGCTCCGCAGGGAAAAGGAACTGATTTTGTTCAGCATCGGCAATGTGGTCAAGCAGACGCTGGAGGAAGAATTCGACGGGCGTTTTGCGCTATATGAGGATTCCAAGCAGCGCTGGGCGGCCGTGTTTTATTGCCCGCATGAAGGGGATTTGGAGAAAGCCCAGGCTTTGGGGCGGCTGCTGGTGGAACGGTTCCATGATTTTGTGCGGGCCAAAGCCAGCGTGGCCTTTAACCTGAATGCTTCCGCGCTGGCCGGCCTGCATGGCCGTTATCTCGAAACCGAGGACATCTTGGAGCAGAAGGCGGTATACGGCGGAGATCGGCTGCTGACGAGCCAGGGCTGGGAAAACGAAGCGGAGCAAGAGGATATCCCGATCACGAACCCGGAGGAGGTCGTCGATTTGATCCGTTACGGTTCTGAGGACGATATCCGGCAGGCGATGGGTCAGTTTTGCAATTTGGTGCAGGGCTGGCCGGCCGTGCAAATCAAGGATATCCAGCAGCGGGTGTTCGAATGGCTGCTCGGCATTTTTCAAAGGGCGGCCAGATACGGCGGGAAAGAGCAGGTCTGGCTGCGGAACCCGATGCAGCTGTGGGAGCGGCTGGAGCGTTACGATACGCTGGAATCCCTGCGCGGGCAAGCCGAGCAGTGCCTGATCGAGTTGTCGCGGGAGTTTGACAAATGGTCCTCGTCGCCGGGACAAATCATCCAGGAAGCCGAGCGGTACATCCGCGGGCATTATGCCGACAACCTGACGCTGAACAACGTGGCGGCCGAAGTGCACGTCACCCCGGTTTGGCTCAGCAAACTGTTCAAAAAAGAGAAACGGCAGACCTTCCTCGAATTTTTGACGGAGGTCCGGCTGGAGAACGCCAAAGCGATGCTGGGGGAAGTCCACTATAAAATTTATCAAGTTTCCTCGCTTGTCGGTTATAAGGACCCGGTCCATTTTACAAAGCTGTTCAAAAAACAAACGGGCTGCACGCCTAAAGAATACCGAAAGCTGCAGGGGATCGCCGATGAATAGAATAACCAGCTGGAGAAAGATGAAACTGGAGCCCGGTTCGCTGCGCGACCGGGTTATTTTGATTTTTTTTGCGATGATGGTCGTTCCGTTTCTGCTGTTTGCCTATTATTCACACGTCAAAGCGATCGAAGGCATTTCGAATGCCAACAACATCACTTCTTTCAGTTATCTGGTGCAGGCGCGCCAAAACTTCGAGGGTTACTTGGCACGTCTGAACGACCAGATCAATGACCTGATCGGCAACAAAAACCTGCAGGCCATCCTGGAGGATCCGCCGAAAAATGCGGATGAGGAAAGCACGTTTACAGTCAGCATGCTGACCCTGCTGAATCAATGGACGCCGACGATCGATGCTTTCCGCGTGCATTTTTATCCGGCCCATCCGGACCGTTATCCAATTTATATGAACACGGTGGGGGAAAACGCGGCCCATATCGCCGAAGAGGCGTGGTACAAGGACGTTACCGCCACGGGAACGCCGACCTGGACGCTCTATATGCCGCAAAGCGGGCAATATGCGAAACCGCTGCTGACCTATATCAAGCAGTTTACGGGGCTCTACGACAACACGCCGCGCGGGATTATCGCGGTTGATGTCTCGGAAGACCAGCTGGGCCGTTTTTTCAATCCGCCGGGTTATATCAAAGGCCAGAAGATCCTGCTGCTGGATGAACACGGGAACGTCATGTACGATTCCTCAGCCAACGAATGGACAGGCCGGACGGATATGGCGAAAAAGTTTGCCGGGCTCGCCGTAGGCGACGCCGAAAATGCGCAAACCCTGATCGTGGGCGGGCAAAAATATTTGGCTTCCAGCGTGAAGCTGGGCGACCGCCCGTGGTATGTCGTCAATCTGTCGCCGCTGGCCGAGCTGACCGGCTCCATTTTCGAAATCAACCGCGTCATGCTTGTTTTCCTGATTATTTATCTGGTCAGCAGCTTTGGCGTGGTTTTTTATATCACGATCCATTTTACCCAGCCGGTGGTGAAGCTGGTGCAGCTGATGCGCAAAGCGGAGCAGGGTTTCCTGCGCCATCATACTGCCTGGAGCAGCCGCAAGGACGAGGTCGGCTGGCTGTACCGGGGCTTCAATAGCTTGACGGCGCGGATCGAGCACCTGGTCGAGGAGGCGGCGCGTTCGGAGCTGAAGAAGCGGGAGCTCGAGTTTCAGGTGCTTAGCCACCAGATTAACCCTCATTTCTTATATAACACGCTGGAGTCCATCCGCTGGAAAGCGGAAACGAACGGGCGCAGCGATATCAGCGAAATGGTCGCGGCCCTGGGCAATTTGCTCAGGCTCAGCCTCAACCAGGGCAAGGAGATCACCTCCCTGCAAAGGGAAATCGAGCAGGTCCAGGCTTATGTGCAAATCGAACAGGCGCGGATGGGGGAAAAAATCCGGATTGCGTACGCCATCGACCCCCGGCTGCTGCCGCTGCCGTTTCTGCGGCTGCTGCTGCAGCCTTTGGTGGAGAACGCGATTCATCACAGCATCCGCGATAATTTTGCGCATGGCAAAATTCTGATTTCTGTTTACCGGGAAGCGCAGGACCTGGTGCTGGAGATTATCGACAACGGCAAAGGCATTCCGGCGGAGGTGCTGGCCAAGCTGAACGAGGATACCGGAGTGGCCGGCGCTTTCAAGCCTTCCACCGGAACGAAAGGCGTGGGCCTGCGCAATGTCAACGAACGCCTGCGGCTGTATTTCGGCGAGGGTTACCGCTTGAAGATCGAGTCAAACGCGGAAGCGGGTACGCGCATTACGCTGCGCCACCCGGTAATGGAGGGCCAATCCGCGGAGAACGGGGGAGCGGATTCGGACAAACGCCGGGAAGGCTAATTCTGCACTGGAAAGAACAAGATCGGCTCGTAGAGATGCGCGTGGACCTGTTTTATGATGAAAACATCAATCATAGAGAAAGGTACATGCGTATGAAAACGATAACCGCAACCCCTAAAGGCCGGCCGGAACGCCGCCTCGCGACCGTGAACAAACATAGCGTGTTTAAAGAGCTTTACAAGAGTCGCACGCTGCTGCTCATGTTTCTGCCGGTGGCCGTGCTGCTGCTGCTGTTCAACTACCTCCCGCTGGCCGGCCTTGTCATCGCCTTCAAAAATTTCAGCTTTGACAAAGGCATTTTCGGCAGCGACTGGATGCATCCGCTGCTGAACAATTTTGATTACCTGATGTCCTCGGACAGCGCTTTCCGCGCTATCCGGAACACGATCCTGCTGAACGCGCTGTTCATTGTGGTCGGGCTTGTTTTTGAGGTAGGGCTGGCGCTGCTGCTGAATGAGCTCAGGAACAAATATTTCAAAAGCGTGGCCCAGTCGCTGACGTTCCTGCCGTTTTTTATTTCCTGGATCGTCGTCGGGGTGTTTACCTACAACCTGCTGAATTATGAAAGCGGTTCAATGAATCGGCTGCTGGAATGGTTCGGGCTGAACCCCGTCGATTTCTACAACTCGCCCGGCCTGTGGCCGCTGATTCTGACGATTGCGGCACGCTGGAAGTCGACGGGGTACGGGGCCATCATTTATTTGGCGGCGCTGACCTCCATCGACCAGACCTATTATGAAGCGGCGGAAATCGACGGAGCCACGCGCTGGCAGCAAATCCGCCACATCAGCCTGCCGATGCTGCGGCCGACGATCATCATTTTGACGCTGCTGGCCGTTGGGCGAATCATGAACGCGGATTTCGGCATGTTTTACGCCATGGTCGGCGATGCGTCGCTGCTGTTCCCGACCACCGATGTCATCGATACTTTCGTCTACCGGAGCCTGCGCCAAACCGGCGATATCGGGATGGCTTCGGCGGCAGGTTTCCTTCAGTCGGTAGTTGCGTTTGTGCTGGTACTGGCCAGCAATTTCGCGGCGCGCAAAATCGACAAGGATTCCGCTATCTTTTGATTGAAGGAGGGACCGAACCTTGCTTAAGAAAAAAATGACGATAGGGCACGCCGTTTTGGCGCTGGTCGTAGCCCTGTTCAGCGTGGCCTGCCTGTATCCCTTCCTGATGGTCATCGCCGGCTCGCTGAGCACGGAGAAAGACATCGTGGACTATGGCTACAACCTGATTCCGAAGCATATTACCTTCGCTTCCTATGAAATCCTGTTTTTCAGCTCGAACCGCATTTTGCAGGCCTACGGCATCAGCGCCTTTGTTACCGTAGCAGGCACGGCGCTTTCGCTGGCCGTCATCGGGATGGGCGCTTACGTAATGGCCAGACGTTCCTTTAAATACCGGAACATTCTGTCCGTCTACGTCATTATCACGATGCTGTTCAACGGCGGGCTGGTGCCCTGGTACATCATTTGCGTCCGCTATCTGCACTTGAAGGATTCGGTCTGGGCGATGATTTTGCCGTCGCTGGCCGGGGCGTTTAACCTGTTCCTCGTGCGCAACTTCATGCTTTCCATTCCCGAGGAAATCCACGAATCGGCGAAAATGGACGGAGCCGGCGAATTCCGCATATTCTGGAGGCTCATTGCGCCTTTGTCGCTGCCCGTCATGGCGACGGTCGGGCTGTTCATCTCGCTCGGCTATTGGAACGACTGGTTTCTCGGCCTCATGTTCGTCGACAAGCAGGAGCTGCAGCCGCTGCAGCTGCTTTTAAGGACGCTGATCGCCAACGTCGATTTCCTGCGCAGCTCGGGCAACGGGGCTGCCATGCAGCGCATTTCCGCGCAGATCCCGACCGAATCGATGAAAATGGCGCTGACGGTCGTCACGATCGGTCCGATCGTGTTCCTGTATCCGTTTGTACAGCGCTATTTCGTCAAAGGCCTGATGGTTGGGGCCGTAAAAGGCTGATTTTATCCACGCAGTCCAACGATTCAACTATACCGGCCAAGGCCGTTATAGCATAAATACCATCATTATCATTATGGGGGAGAGGTTTAGATGCGCAAAAAAAGATCCGGCCTGATCGCTATGGTTACCGTGCTGCTGCTCAGCCTGATGCTGTCGGCCTGCGGCGGAAATTCGGCGAATTCAGGCAACGGGAAAAATGGAACCGCTTCAAACAATACGGGCAGCAACAGCGGCACAAGCGAAAGCGCCCAGTCCGGCAGCGACGAAGAGGTTACGCTGAAATTTTATTTCGGAGGGGACAAAAAAGCTGCTACCGACGAAGTATGGGGAAAAATCAGCGATTACGTAAAAAGCAAAGGCCTGAACGTCAAGTTCGATACCAACTTCATCTCGTTCGGCGACTTCAAACAGAAGATGCTGGTCATGGCCGCCTCCGGCGACAGCTGGGACATGAATTTCGACGGTGACTGGCTTTCCTACAAACAAATGGCGGCCAAAGGCTCCTATATGGCGCTTAATGATCTGCTGCCTAAATACGCGCCAAACCTGTACAAAAAGTACCAGGAGCAGGGCACGCTGGATGCGGCCACCGTCAACGGCAAAATCGTCGGGCTGCCTTGGACGATGAAGATGAACGAACGCAAATTTATCGCCTGGCGCTCGGATCTGGCCGAGAAAGCAGGGCTGAACGTTCCCGACGGTTCGGTCAAAACGGTGGAAGATATGGAAAACCTGCTGACCCAATTTAAGGAAGCGTATCCGAACGACAAAATTTCCCGTACGCCGCCGACTTCGATTTATATGATCCGGGACGAATGGGTGGACCTGAACTTCCACGGCCTCGGCTTCTATCTGAACGATCCGGCTATTAAAATCCAGCCTGTCGAAACCCAGCCGTTTTACCGGGAAGCGGCCCACAAATCGAAAGAGTGGTACGACAAAGGCCTGATCAACCGCGATGCGATGATCGACAAGGAAGGCGAAGAAGTGCAGTGGAGAAACGGCAAAAAGTATGTGACCATCACCTCCCATGAATGGGCTTATGCCGATCCGGGTTTTGTGGATAAATCCTATACGCAGGGCGTGTCCGAACTTTATCCCGACAAAAAATACGTAAACCGCTCACCGCTGGCGAACGTGGTCGCCATCAACGCCAATTCCAAACATCCGGATCTGGTGCTGCGTTTCCTCGATATGGTGGAAACCGACCGCACGCTGTATGACCTGCTGGAATACGGCATCGAAGGAAAAACCTATGTGCTGGACGGCGACATCGCCAATTATCCGGAAGGCATGGACTCTACGACCAGCAACTATATGGAATGGGGCGGACAATGGGCGTTCTGGAAACCGCAGTTCATGCGGCCGACCACCACCTATCCGCAAGGCTTCTGGGAAAAAGAAGCCGAATTCGCCGCCGAACCTGAAAATGTGAATTCCCCTGTGGACGGCCTGTTTATCGCCGAAGATTCCATTAAAAACGAGCTGGCGAAACGCGACCAGACCGCCGAGGAATTCGGCAAGCCGATCGAATACGGTATCGCCAAGGGAGACGTCGACAAAACGCTCGACAATTATATCGACCTGCAAAAGAAAAACGGCATCGATAAAATCATTGCCGAAGCGCAAAGACAGGTGGACGTTTACCTGGCCGGAAAGAAATAAACCGGCGGCGTCCGGCCCTGCCGTGGCTAAAACGCCCCAAAGCCGCCAGGCTTTCGGGGTGTTCTTGTCACCTGTCATGTCACCGCACACGATGTTATAAAACACTATGCAGCGCTATCCAAATCATAAGCAAACAATATCGGAGGTCCCTATCATGAACGCCATTCCAAAGGTTTTTGCCAAAAAGACGGGTCAAAACCCAGCTATTACCACGATTTTTGCGGCCGATCCGTCGGCCCACGTTTGGGAAGACGGACGCCTTTATCTTTACGCTTCCCACGACATCGATCCGCCCAGAGGGTGCGATCTGATGGATGCTTATCACGTTTTTTCATCGGATGACTTGGTGAACTGGATCGACGAAGGCGAAATTTTGCATTCGCGCGACGTGAAATGGGGACGCCCCGAAGGCGGGTTTATGTGGGCTCCCGACTGCGCGTACCGGAACGGCAAATATTATTTCTATTATCCGCATCCGAGCGGCTCAGACTGGAATAATACGTGGAAAATCGGCGTGGCCGTAAGCAGCCATCCGGCCAAGGATTTCGTCGATCAGGGATACATTCCTGGCCTTGGGGGATTTGCGATGATCGACCCGTGCGTTTTTACGGACGAAGACGGCACGGCTTATATGTATTATGGCGGCGGGAGCGTATGCCACGGCGGCCGGCTTGGCGAGGATATGATGTCCATAGAAGGCGGGATGCGGGACATGGAGGGGCTGGAGGATTTTCATGAGGCCGCCTGGGTGTTCAAAAGAAAGGGGCTCTATTATCTCACTTACGCGGATAATCTCGAAGACAACAACCGGATGCGGTACGCAACTAGCGAACATCCGCTGGGGCCGTGGACGTACCGGGGCATTTTCCTGGAGCCGACCGGCTGCTCGACCACTCATGGCTCGGTAGCGGAATTTAAAGGCCAGTGGTATTTGTTTTACCATAATCAATCCTTGTCCGGCCATGGCAATCTGCGTTCCGTGTGTGTCGACGCCTTGTATTTTGGCGAAGACGGTTCGATCCAACCGGTGCGGCAAACGCGTGAAGGCTTGAAGCCGGCCGGAGAGACGCCGCTGTCAGAGGAACCTGTCCGGTTTTATCCGGCTTCCGGCTGCGGGCTTGCTGGCGGGGCGAAGCTGGAGGAGCTCCCGGACGGCCGCACGGTGGTGACAGGCCTGCACGCGGCCGGGGCGGCTTGCCGTTTTGACGGGATTGATGGGGGAAGCGGCGGGAGAGCGGCGTTATACCTCCATTACCGGACGCCGGAACGGCTGGCCAAATTAAATCTGGTGGTCAATGACACCGATTATACGCTGCTCAACCTGCCTTGCGCCGGGTATCCGGACGCTGCTGGCGATAGTGCGGCAGGGACTGTCCCCGCCGATGCAGACTCTGCCGGAGCAGTCTATGCAGGTGCAGTTTCGGCGGACAGCGGCGATGGCGTTGCTTCTTTTACCGTCCGGCTAAAACCCGGCACGAACAACGAAGTGCAATGGACGGGCGGGCACGGAAACGCCGAGCTGCTCGGTCTGTCGGTTGTACGGTTTCCTGAAGCTCAAGACGGTTCAGGCGAGGCTGAATGAAAGGAATAAGCGGAACCGGGCGGATGTAAACCTGGAAATTTTTTAAAGGGGGTGATCCCGGCTATTTCCAGCATCACGAGACTTCATGGCGAGCGCATACCTTTCAGCTGAATCCCAATGGAATGGAGAGGTGCGATTCATGACAGGAAGCGGCAAAACTTTATTCAAGCGTAACGCGATACTGCTGCTCGCGGTATTGCTCATTTTTACGGGAGTGGGGGCTAATCCGTTGAACGTCTATTCACAAACCGAACCGTCAAACGTTGCCGGAGAGGACGAAGTCAGCGTAACGCTGGGGCTGGTGCCGGAAACGCACGGCATTTCGCCGAGAGCCGGGGATTACGAAGCAGGCCTGCAAACCGGTACGCTGGACGGGAAAACCTATTGGAAAACAAACCGGGACACGCCAAGTCCGCAAACCTTGTATTTGTACATGAATGTGGACGATTCTTTTTTGGCGGACAGCGGGAATCAGGATGTTTATATCACGGTCGAATATTATGATGCGGGCAGCGGGCAGATGGTGCTGCAATACGATGCGCAAAGCGGGGCCTTCAAGGATGCGCCTTTGTTTCGCTACGGCGATACCCGCCAGTGGCTGCAGCACACCTTCAAGCTGACCGACGCCAAATTCGCGAACCGGACAAACGGAGCCGATTTCCGGCTAGGCATCAGCGGGGCCGGCGCAGCGGCGGATAACCCGGACCTGACGTTAGCAAGGGTAACGGTCAAGAAGGTGGCGCGCATTCCGGGTTCCGGCAGCGCTGCCGTTATAGAAACGCAGTTTGCCACGGATGATGTCGTGATCGCCACGGAAAACGTTGCCGACTATGGCGCCAAAGCCGACGGATGGGCGGACGACACGTCTGCGGTGCAGCAGGCGCTGGATGCGGCGGGCTCCGCGGGCGGCGGCGTGGTGTTTATGCCGGCGGGCATCTACAAAATCGCCGGACACCTGCTTATTCCGACCGGTGTGACGCTGCGCGGGGACTGGGCCGATCCGGGCGCAAACGGCGGCCCTGTGCAGGGCACCGTTCTGGCGGCTTATGAAGGCCGGGGGAACGAGGCCGGAACCAGCTTTATCCGGATGGAGCCGGCGAGCGGCGTCACTCATCTCTCCGTATGGTATCCGGAGCAGACGCTGGCCCACCAGCCTGCCGCTTATCCTTGGACGTTTGAGCAGCTTTCCGGGGACAGTGCCACGGTTGAAAACGTCACTTTGGTCAATGCCTACAACGGCATTAAAATCGGTCCCGAATGGAACGAACTGCATTACTTAAAAAATGTATACGGAACAGCCCTGCATATGGGCATTTTTCTGGATTACACGACGGATATCGGCCGTCTGGAAGGCGTGACGCTGAAGCCGGGCGTTTGGGCGGGCTCCGGACTGCCCGGCGCGCCGGATGAGGCGGCCTTGCTGGCGTACATGACGGCTCACGCCGAAGGGGTCGTGATGGGACGGTCGGATTGGGAATACATGTCCGATTTAACCATCTCGGGTTTTAAAACCGGCCTGAGAGTCACCACGCGGACCGGCTCGCTGGAAGCGGCCAACGCCCAGCTGTACCGCATTCATATTGCGGACTGTGCCGTAGCCCTGCAGATTGAAGGCGTCAATGATTACGGGCTGCTGATTACGGACAGCAGCTTTGCGGCGAATGCCGGGGACAATCCGGTTGCGGTGCGGGCGACGGACGGCTTCCATACCCTCGTCCAGTTCAACACGGTGAAAATCGGCGGCAGCCCGGTAAACGCGGTCGTGAGCGACGGGGACGGGGTGCTGTCCTTCGAGAACAGCAGCTTCGAGAATTGGGACGCCGCGTCGGGCGGCAGCGCCATCGTCATGAACGACGGATCGCTGCTGCTGGGCCAGACGTCTTTTGCAGGGCCGCAGCAGCATGTGCGGCTTGGGGCGGACGTCCGGACGCTGAACGCGATCAACTCGGGCTATGCGGGCAAGCTTGACGTCGCCGGCCAAACCGAAGGCGCGGACGTTCATGTCCGCTTCAATGAAAGTTACGCGCTGGAGCAGCTGCCGGCCGGCATCGTCACGGATGCGCCCAGCCGGCCGAAGCCGGCGAACGCGCGGCTGTTCAACGCCGCCGCGGCGCCGTACAACGCGGACGGCAGCGGCCAAAGCGATGCCGCGGAAGCGGTGCGGCAGGCGCTGAGCGATGCGGGCGCAGCCGGCGGCGGCACGGTTTATTTGCCGGCCGGCATCTACCGGATCGACAGCCCGCTGGTCGTTCCGTCCGGCGTGGAGCTGCGCGGATCGTGGGATGTGCCGCATCATACGATCGGCGGCGGCAGCGTTATTTTTACCCATTACGGGGAAAATGACGAAGGTGCGGCGGCGCTGATCACTTTGCAGGCCTCCGCGGGCGTGCGCGGTTTGTCGGTTTATTACGACCAGCAGGACTTTAACGCCATCAAGCCATATGCCTGGACGATCCAGGGACAGGGACATGGCGTATATGCGATGGATACGACGCTGGTGAATCCTTACCAGGGCATCGATTTCGGCACTTATGACACCAGCGGGCACTATATCGACTACGTAGCGGGTTCGCCGCTGAAGGAAGGCATTTTTGTCGGCGGCGGTGCCAAGGATGGTTACTTGCGGAACGTGCAGTTTAATCCGCATTATTACGGCAGAAGCACCTATCCGAACCATCCTGAAGGGGACGGCTTCAACAAAGTATGGGATTATCAGAAGGAAAACCTGGATGCTTTCCGTATCGGGGACGCGCAAGGGGAAACGGTATTTAACACCTTTGTCTACGGATCGGAATACGGCATTCATTTCGCTCCGCAAAACGGACGGGGGCCGTCAGCGGTGGTGGTCGGACACGGCACGGACGGCAGCAAAAAAGGGGCCGTGCTGGAGCAGGCCGCTCCCGAAGGGCTGGCGCTGATCAATACCGAACTCGTATCGCTCAGCTCGGAGAACAAGGTGTATGTGGAAGTGGAGCCGGCGTTTGACTCGAAGGCCGTGCTGTTCAACTCGGCGATGTGGGGAGACACGACCCACGCCATGGATATCAGCGGCGGGCGGATCGTGGTGCAGCAGGCTAACGTAGTGACCGCCGGCTCGCGCGGACTTGGCGCGCTGGGCGGCGACATTGCGATGTACGACACCTACTTCCAGCAGGCCAAAACCACCCATGTTTACGCGGCGCCGGAGGTGGATCGGCTTGTCCTGACCAACAACTTATACAGCGGCGGCCTGCAGCTCGACAATCAGGCCGGCTTTAAGGTGACGGGCACGGACCTTTTTCCGCTCCAGCTGAAATTAAACAAAAAAGTCTTTGAAGGCGCTCACCCGGAGAAATCGATAAGCACGCTGCAGATCGCAAACGCTTCGGCCGAACCGCAGTCCGCCAGCCTTACGCTGCTGGAGCCTTCAGCTTATGCTTCGGTTCAGAAGCCGATACGGGTCAAGGCGCTGGCTCCGGGCCAAACGCTGGAGATTCCGCTGCCTTTCCTTACGGGAGATACGCTGAAATACCGCGTCATAACGGAGGGCGGGGAATCTTTTGCGGCTTCGCTTAATCTCGCCGAAACGTTTGCTTCCCGCAAAACGGGCAGCACCGGCGAAGCAGCGCCGCCTGTCAAGCTGGCGGACGCCGATCATTACAGCTCGCTCGGCGGCGAATGGCGGGGAACGGACGATCTGAGCGCCGAAGCGGATGTCCGCTGGGATGACCGGCAGCTGTACGTGACCGTCCGTGTCAAGGATGATATACAGGCGCAGGATTGGACGGGGGGCGATATTTGGCAGGGAGACAGCCTTCAGCTTGGCATTGACTTGTCCCGGGCGGACGGTGCGGCCAGCGCCAATGTCAGCGAACTCGGCTTTGCCCTGAGCGGACAAAACACTGTAAACGTCTGGCGCTGGAGAGCGCCGGAGGGGCTGCAAACGGGCGCCATGGCTGAAGTCAAAGCCGAGATCACCCGCAGCGAATCGAAGAAGGAGACGCTTTACAAGCTGGAGATTCCGTTTTCGGCGCTCCACGGTCCGGGTACGGTCTTGAGGCCTGCGGACGCCCGGTTAGGTTTCGCGCTGCTGCTCAATGAAAACGACGGCAGCGGCCGTTCCGGCTATATGGAATATAATCAGGGCATCGGGGCGAGCAAAGACGCGACCCAATACGGCGACTTGTATTTGCTGCGCGGCTCCTACACCGGCGCGCTGGAGGCGCCGGCTAAAAAAGCGGTGGCTCTGGCCGAGTCGCTGCGAAACGTTACCAGCTATGATGCGGCGGTCAACTTTGTCGCCCTGCTGCCGGAAGGAAAGCTGAAACATTCGTTGTCCGCCCGTTTGGCGGTGCTGAAGAAGAAGCTGAAGCTTTAACAGGCGGAAGGCAGCACGAGATGGGAAACCTCCGAAACAGTCTATATCCTTGAACAGTCGCGGGCCAGCCAATCAGTGAGCTAGCCAGTCAGGCAGAAACGCCAAAAGCGGACTTTGGGGCAGTACCGGCCCCAAGTCCGCTTTTTTAATGATCAGAACGTTTTTAACTCGTTTAAGATTTAAGACGGAATGCGGCAGCGCTTTTTAAGCTTTTCCCTTTTTGGAACCGCCTACCGTAAACACGGACGATTCGCGTACAATCAGTTCGGAGTCAACGACAAACACCCGTTTGTCGGCAAATCGGTTGTCGTTCATCTGGTCGATGAATTTCTCGATCAACAGGGCGCCCATCGCATATTTCGGCTGGTTCACCGTGCTTAGCGTCGGGTTGATATATTTACTGATCCGGCTGTCGTCCACCCCAATAACGGCCAGCTGATCGGGAATGGCAATGCCGAGCTCGCTGCAGGCCCGGTAAACGCCAAGCGCCATCTCGTCATTGGCGGCGAAAACTGCGGTGAACCGGAGCTTCTTCTCCACCAGGCGTTTGAGGGCCTCGTAACCGCCGGTTTCGTTGAAATTGCCGTTCTCCACAAAGTCCGGCCGGAACGGAATTTGATGATCCTTCAGCGCTTTCAGGTAACCCTCCAGCCGGTCAAAGCTGTCCACCGCATCCGGTGAACCGTTCAGGAACACGATATCGCGGTGACCTTGCTGGACCAGATGTTTCACCACTTCGCGCGAAAACTTCACGTTATCGGTATAAACGCAGGGAACCCGGTCATGCTGCACATTCCGGCCGACAACCGCGACGAAATAACCTTTATCTGCAAGCTCGATGATCTCCTCGTCGGAAATGTGGGGAGCAATCAGAACAAGACCGTCAATCGTGCGGTCCAGCAGCAGGTTCAAATATTCCTGCTCCTTTTCTTTCTGGTTTTCCGAATCGCAAATGATAACCCGGTATTTCTGCGCATAAGCCATATTTTCGATCCCTTTTATGATTTCGGTAAAATAAGCGCTGTTGATATCCTGAGCGATGACCCCGATCGTTTTCGTTTTTTGGGAGCGGAGGTGTTTGGCCGCGGCGTTGGGATGGTAGCCCAAATCCTCGATAGCCTTCATCACTTTTAATCTTGTTTTCTCCGTAACGCCGCTGGACTGGTTAAGCACCCGGGAAACGGTGGCAGGGGAAACGCCTGCTTTGGCGGCAACATCGACAATTTTGGTATCCATAATTAACCTCAACCTTGCAATTTATTGTTAAACAAAGATATATGGGCTTTATTATAAGTCAAAATGAAATCGATTACTATATTCAACGAAATCTAAGGGAGGAAGCGACCAAAGGAAGGGGAAATCATTTATTCATCCTACAATAGGAACGATTTTGAACTCAAAAAGAAAGAAATCGATTTCAATCTTATTGATGACAACAACAAAAAAACACATCTTATCTCTTCCCTACGGGCTTTGACAAGATGTGTTTTCTCTGAACAACCAGAATCTTAATTAATCTTTTTCAGGATGGTCTTTATCCCATTCCTCCGCTTTGGCGGTGCCGATCGCAATGGCCCGGCCTTCCTCGTAACCGTCTTCCAGCAGGGCGTTGGCGATTTCGACGGCTTTTCGGCGGACGCGGGGTTCCAAATTTTTCATGGATGGCGGGTAATCGTTTTTGCTCCAAGGCATATTTAGTCCTCCCTTGAACGCATACAGGAATGTAGGAACAATCCGGTGCCTGCTTCCTGTATTAATTGAAATCCGGAGCAAGCCGAAAGGGCCTTAGCCCGCTCCGGTTATCCTTTAAATTACCCGAACCTTTGTTATTCAAACAGCGACAGATATTCGCCGTAACCTTCTTTTTCCATATCCGCTTTAGGCACAAACCGGAGGGCGGCCGAATTGATGCAGTAACGCAGGCCGTTTGGTCCGGGTCCGTCGTCGAATACGTGGCCCAGATGGGAATTGGCTTCCCGGCTGCGCACCTCGGTCCGGACCATAAAGTGGCTCGTATCCAGCTTTTCTTTGATGCTGTAATCGCGGAGCGGGCGGGTAAAGCTTGGCCATCCGCAGCCGGCGTCATATTTGTCCGTAGAGCTGAAGAGCGGCTCACCGGATACGATATCCACGTATATGCCCTCTTCCTCATGATCCCAATATTCGCCGGTAAACGGGCGTTCGGTGGCGCTGTTTTGCGTAACCTCGTATTGGATCGCCGTCAGCTTTTCCTTCAGCGTCTTTTGATCCTCCAGCGGTTTCGACCAGTGGGTTTCGATGAAATCCTCACGGCCGGAGCCTTTGCGGTAACGTTTGTAATGCATCGGATTTTTTTTGTGGTAATCCTGATGATAATCCTCAGCCTCATAAAAAGGTTTGGCCGGTAAAATCTCCGTTACGATCGGTTTATCAAACCGGCCGCTGTTTGCAAGCTCCTGCTTGGAAGCCTCCGCGGCTTCCCGCTGCGCTTCGTTATGATAGAAAATGGCAGTTTGGTAAGACTGTCCCCGGTCATGGAACTGTCCGCCCGCATCCGTAGGGTCGATTTGCTGCCAGAACAGCTCCAGCAGCTTGCTGTAAGGAAATACGCCCGGATCAAACGTAATTTGTACCGCTTCATAATGGCCGGTGCCTCCGGCGCATACCTGTTCGTAGGTCGGGTTTTCGGTGTGGCCGCCAGTATAACCGGATACGATGCCTTTGATGCCCGGAAGTTCCTCAAACGGGGTAACCATGCACCAGAAGCAGCCGCCTGCAAATGTGGCCAGTTCTGTTTTTCCTTGTATATGATTCATAGCAATTCGCCTGCCTTTGCTTCAAATTTTAATAATCGGGAATATGAACTTATTATAATAGAATCTTTTGCAAAACTGAAATGCGACGCTTTTGCGCGCAGCTTTTATGCGCTTTTTCTCCCCTTACTCGGTTCTGCGCGCGTTCCTTCTTTTATATCCCCAAACCGCGGCCAAAACAAACACGGCGTACAGTCCCAAAACCTCGGCGGCCAGCAGAGGACGTGAAAACAGGGAGCTCCCCAAAAAGGCATAGACGAACATCCCCGGAAGTTTGCCGATGACCGAAGCGCTTAAGTAGATGCCGAACGGGATGGGCGCCGCCCCCGCATATAAGTTCAGGATCCCCTGAGGCACGATGGGGAGAAGCCGGTACAGCAGCACGGATTCGAAAGGATGCTTACGGACGTAGGAGGAAAACCGTTCAAGAGCCGGAACCCGTTTGAACCAGCGTCCTGCGTCCTGGCGGTACCAGAAGGCGCCCGCGGCGTAAAGCAATATGCCGGATAAGGTGGAGCCCGCTATTGTCAGCAGCGCCCCGATCCAAGGGCCGTATAAAAGGCCGGCCGCCGCAATAACGAGTTTGTAAGGCATAACGGGGAAGGTGGCCAGCAGTACCGCGAGCATCAGCATCAGCAGCGGGGAGGGGCGATGCTGCAGCAGCAGGCTGATCTGGTCCCTGAAGGCAATCCCGGCTGCCAGAACCAAGATATAAATAAGAGGTGCAAGCCATTTTTTCATCCTGTCCGATTCCTTCCTGTTTCTACTTCAAATGATATAGAATCAGTCCCCAAGATACAACAGCCGAGGAATTCGGAAGGCAAGGGCCCGTTTCTATTTTTTGTATCCATAAAAATAAAATTTATGGGCAATTGTGATAGCAATTTCGGACGGCAGATGCTATAATAAGGCAAATGAATATGTTCGGTTCCCAAAGGGGAGTAGCTTGAAACAATAAAGTCGTCATTACGGGATCATATCCCCGGCTTTATAGACAACGAATCCATTTGTTGTTAGCGAGACCTTTGCCTGCTTGTATTGCTGCGGGTGAAGGTCTCTTTTTGTGCGGTTTTTTTGGACAAAACGGCCCTTCGCCCAAAGCACGGCAAGGCGCTTCAGATTTACGGGCTCGCTGATGAGCGGTTCATCAGTCCCGGCCAGCGCGGATCCGGCAACATCCAAAAAAGGAGGTTATGGATTTGGATTTGATGAGCGTTGAATTTTGGACCGCATTGCTCTCCATTGTTCTGATCGACCTCGTGCTGGCGGGGGATAATGCTATCGTCATCGGTTTAGCCGCCAGAAACGTGCCGAAATCGGATCAGAAGAAAGTAATCATGTGGGGAACGGTAGGCGCTATTTTGGTCAGAGTCATTATGACCGTGCTTGTCGTGCAGCTCCTGAACATTCCCGGTCTCCGTCTGGCGGGCGGCCTGGCTTTGATCTGGATCGCCTACAAGCTGCTGGTGGAAGAGAAAAAACACGACATCAATGCGGGAACCCGCATGTGGGCGGCCATACGCACGATCATCATCGCGGATACGATGATGGGGCTTGATAACGTGCTGGCCGTTGCGGGCGCGGCTCATGGCGACATGACGATGGTCGTTATCGGACTGGCCATTTCGGTACCGATTATGGTTTGGGGCAGCACGATGATCCTGAAGCTGACGGAACGTTTCCCTATCGTCATTACGATCGGTTCGGCTGTGCTCGCCTGGACCGCGGCCAAGATGCTGGTCGAGGAGCCGCTGGTTCACGACTGGTTTGTGAACGGCGTCTTGAAATATTTGTTTGAAGCCGTCGTTATTATTGCCGTAGTCGGAATCGGTCTGCTGGTCAAATCGAGACGGAAAAGTCTAACTCCGGAACAAGAACAATCTTTCTCTTGAGGAAAAAAAGGATGAAGCCTGCGCGTTACAGCGCCGCTTCATCCTTTTCTTTTTTGAAAGCGAAGAGGGAAAACGATATCCTTATTTCGTGTTTTCCCGGCTCGCCAGGCGAAACTGCTTCGGAGACATCCCGAATTTGGAGCGGAACACCTTGTGAAAATAGTTATAGCTTGGGAACCCTGAGCTTTCCGCCACGTGCTCCAGCGACAACGGGCTGAAAATAATCCGTTCCCGCGCCATATTCAGCCGGATATCGGTGGCGTATTGAATAATGCTTTGCCCGAAGGTCGCCTTGAACAGATGGACGGCCCTCGAAACGCTGATCCCGACATGGGCGGCAGCGTCCTCCAGCCGGAAGCTGGTGGCCGCATTTTCCTCGACAAAATGTTTGAGCTGGTAAGCCAGATAAGAACGTTGCCCATCACGGGGCTGTTCTTCCAGCTGGCGGTCGATCTCCAGACACAAAATTTTTATGTAGTGGGCCGCGATGTCATCTTTAAGAGGGGATACCCGCTGCTGCTCCAGGGTGATTTGCCTGAACAGATTGATAAAAGCGTCGGTCATCGGCATCCGAATTTTATTCGGCCTGCTTTTGTTTCTCCACCACTTTTCGATCCAGCCGCCGTCAATAAAGATATAATAATCCCCGCTTAAGACGGAAGAGGTTTTCGTTTGGGGAGCGGAATCGATATAAAGCTCGTACGGCTCGCTCGGAGAAAAGAGAAGCACATCGCCCATCTCCACATCCACAAGCTCGCTGCCGATGCGCGTTCGCGCTTTGCCTTCGGTTTGCAGCCGGATCAAATAATGCTCCGGACCGTTGGCGTCGTTGAATCCATAGGCTTTACGGTGAACGGAATAACCCGCCGCCAAAATAACCAGGTGCTCTTCGGCGACCATACTGAGACATCCTCCTGCTAATTAAAAAATAAAATATTGACCAGATTGTGCATGTTTGAATCATATTATTCATTTTACTTTATTCCAATTCATATTACTATAAAGCTAACTTAAGGAAGCGCAACCAATGAGGCGGGCGCTCCTAAGAAGGAAATCCAGACAGATCAAAATCGAATAGCTTATGAATAGTCTAAGGAGTGATTCCGTGACCCCGTTAAAAGTTGGTGTGATAGGCTGCGGCAACATAAGCCCCGCTTATTTTACTTATCTAAAGAACAGCTCCAAGGTAACCTTGGCGGCCTGTTCGGACATGCTGCCGGAAAAGGCTCGGGAGCGGGCCGAGCAGTTCGGAGTTGAAAGCGTATTCAGCGTTGAGGAAATGCTAAACAGCGATGTGGATGCCATTTTGAATTTGACCATTCCTTCTTCCCACGCCGGGATCAGTCTCGCTGCACTGGAGCATGGGAAACATGTATATACGGAGAAACCGCTGGCCATTTCGCTTTCAGACGGGAAAAAAATGCTTGAGCTGGCGGCGAGAAAAGGATTGGTGATCAGCTCGGCTCCCGACACGTTTATGGGCTCCGGCCTGGAAACGGCCCGTCAGGCGCTGCTCGGCGGGGCTATCGGCCGTCCGGTTGCGGCTACCGCCTTCATGATGGGGGGAGGACCGGAAAGCTGGCATCCGAACCCTGCCTTTTTCTATGCGGTCGGGGGCGGACCGATGTTTGACATGGGGCCGTATTATTTGACTGCGCTCATTCAGCTGCTGGGGCCGATTTCCCGCATCAGCGGTTCGGCAGGCAGCCAGATTCCGGAGCGGAAGGTCGGCTCCGGCCCGGATGCCGGTGCGCCGATTCTTGTTCAGACGCCGACCCATTACAGCGGCACGCTGGATTTTGCCAGCGGCGTCATCGGCACGATGGTCACCAGCTTTGACGTCCGGGGCGGCAGCACGCTGCCGTGGATCGAAATTTACGGAACGGAGGGCACGCTGCGCCTGCCCGACCCGAACCATTTCGAAGGCGAAGTCAAGCTGCGAAAGGCGGGCAGCGAAGAATGGACGGTTGTGCCGCCTGTATTCGAAAGCCACGGCAATGAGCGCGGCAGGGGCCTTGAGGATATGGCGGATGCCATTTCCGAAGGCCGCGAACCCCGGGCATCCGGCCTGGTCGCTTACCACGTGCTGGAGGCGATGCATGCTTTCGGACGTTCGTCCCAGGAGGGACGGCACATTGCGCTGGAAAGCGCCCCCGAATTAAGCGCGGTGCTGGCGGAGCAAGCGGCAAGGCAGGGCCGGTCCTGACGGAACGGCTTTGAAACGCAATAATAAGTTGCTTGAGTGAGTAACCTATCCTAATGAAGAGGTGAATTCAAATGGCAAAAGTAGCATTGCAATTGTATACGGTTCGCGAGCAAATGGAACAGGATTTTGAAGGGACGCTCCGCAAAGTGGCGGAGCTTGGTTATCAGGGCGTTGAGTTTGCGGGCTTTTACGGCCGGACCAAAGAACAGGTGAAAGCGCTCCTCGAGGAAAACGGCCTGACGGCCGTAGGCGCGCATACCTCGCTGGATCTGATGCTCAATCACTTGGAGGAGCAAATCGAAATCAACCAGTTTATCGGTAACAACCGGCTGATCGTGCCTTACGTCGCTGAACAGGACCGCAACCGCTGGCCGGAAATCATCGCTGACATTAAACGCATAGCGGAAACCTGCTCGGCCAAAGGGATTACCCTGCTGTACCACAATCATGATTTTGAGCTGACGCAGCAGCTTGACGGCGAAACGGTGCTGGATACGATTTTCAAGACGGTGCCTGCTTCGCTCTTAGAGGTTGAGCTGGATTCCTGCTGGGTAGAGTACGCCGGCTTCGACGCGGTTTCTTACATTGAGAAATATAAAGGACGCATGCCGCTCCTGCATCTGAAAGACGTGAAAAAGAAAGAAGACGGCTCGCCTGAAACGGTTGAACTCGGCGCAGGCGAACTGGATATTAAGCGGATCGCAGACGCTGCGATTGCCGCTGGCGTGGAATGGCTGATCGTGGAGCAGGATTATACTGCAAACGGCGCCATCAACTGCATTACCACCAGCATGGACTGGATTAAAAATTACGTGACCCAGGGAGGACAACTTCATGTCTAAACAGCTTAAAGTAGCCGTTATCGGCTGCGGAGGAATCGCAAACGGCAAACATCTGCCGAGCTTGGCCAAGCAGCCAGAGGTGGATTTGGTCGCCTTCTGCGACATTATCGAGGAACGCGCGCGCAAAGCGGCCAAAGAATACGGCACGCAGGACGCTAAAGTATATACCGATTACCGCGAGCTTTTGGCAAGCGGCGACGTGGACGTCGTTCATGTCTGCACGCCAAATGATTCCCACTCCGAAATCACGGTAGCCGCCCTCGAAGCCGACTGCCACGTCCTGTGCGAGAAGCCGATGGCCAAAACGACCGAGCAGGCGCGCGCCATGCTGGAAGCGGCCAAACGGACCGGCAAAAAGCTGAGCATCGCTTACCAGAACCGTTTCCGCAACGACAGCCTCTATCTGAAAGAATTGTGCGAACAAGGCGAACTGGGCGACATTTACCTGGGTAAAGCGCTGGCCATCCGCCGCCGCGCGGTTCCGACCTGGGGCGTATTCCTCGACGAAGAGAAACAAGGCGGAGGACCGCTGATCGACATCGGTACGCATGCTCTAGACTTGACTTTGTGGCTGATGGACAACTATGAGCCTAAAAGCGTCATGGGTTCCGTGTTCCACAAGCTGGGACATCGCGAAAACGCGGCAAATGCTTTCGGTTCCTGGGATCCGGCCCAATTTAAGGTGGAGGACTCCGCATTCGGTTATATTACGATGAAAAACGGCGCAACCATCATTCTGGAATCCAGCTGGGCGCTGAATGTTGTGGAAACAGGCGAAGCAAAAACGCTGCTCTGCGGTACTGAAGGCGGAGCCGATATGAAAAACGGCCTTCGCATCAACGGCGAGAAAAACAGCCGCCTCTACGACACTCAGATCGACCTCACCTCCGGCGGCGTAGCTTTCTTCTCCGGCGAGGAAGAAACGGATGCTTACCGCGAAGCGAAAGCCTGGGTGCAAGCGATTCTCGAAGATAAAGAGCCGCTTGTCAAACCGGAGCAGGCCTTTGTTGTTACTCAGATTCTGGAAGCCATCTACGAATCGGCCAAAACCGGCAAAGCCGTTTATTTTGATTGATAAGACGCTTGCGTTTTGCAGGGTTTCAAACTGTGAATGACGAACAAGTTTAATCATAAAAAGAATCCAGGGAGGAAACAGGTGTGAAACTAGGCATATTTATGGTGCTGTTTGGCGGACGTCCACTAGAGGAGGCGCTGGATTTTGTAGCCTCAAAAGGCATCCAGGCCGTGGAAATCGGCACAGGCGGCAATCCCGGCAATGCGCACTGCAAACCTGAGGAGCTGCTTGAAAATAAAACGAAGCTGACTGAGTTCAAACGTGCTATCCAGTCCCGCGGATTAACGATCAGCGCACTCAGCTGCCACGGCAATCCGCTGCATCCGCAAAAAGAGCTGGCACAGGCGGACCACGACGATTTCGTAAAATCCGTGTTGCTTGCCGAGCAGCTGGAAGTACCGGTAGTCAACACGTTTTCGGGTTGCCCGGGGGATCACGAAGACGCTAAATATCCAAACTGGCCGGTTGCCCCTTGGCCGAACGACTATCAGGAAATCCTGAAGTGGCAGTGGGAGAACAAGGTTATTCCTTATTGGACCGAGTGGGGCAAATTCGCTTCTGACCATCATGTGAAGATCGGTCTGGAGCTGCACGGCGGTTTCTCGGTACATACGCCGGGTACGCTGCTCAAGCTGCGCGAAGCCGCTGGCGAAGTGATCGGCGCTAACCTGGATCCAAGCCACATGTGGTGGCAGGGCATCGATCCGGTGGAAGCGATCAAAATTTTGGGCCGCGAAAATGCGATCCATCATTTCCACGCTAAAGATACGACCATCGACCCTGTGAACGTCAACAAATGGGGCATTACCGATATGCAGACTTATGACAAGATGATGGACCGCGCCTGGCAGTTCCGTACCGTCGGTTATGGCCATGATTTGAAGACCTGGGCGGATATCATCAGCACGCTGCGTCTGGTCGGCTATGATTATGTGGTCAGCATCGAGCATGAAGACGGCCTCATGTCCGTGGAAGAAGGCTTTACAAAAGCCGTCGGCAACCTGAAGCAGGTTCTGATCGAGGATTCCGCGGCGGATATGTGGTGGCTGTAAGGCTGCAGACTTTTGAGTAGACCTACGGTTTGATTTCAAGCCTTGGACTAGATGAATGAACAAAAGCAATCCTGAACGTACGGAATCGTTTCGGGGTTGCTTTTGTTTTTAGGCGTATGCCTATTTTTAATGCCAAAAGGCTTTATTTCGCTTCTTTTTCGCCATAAAAGTTGATCTTCCATGAATAGCCCGTTTTCAAATCGTCAAAACTATGTTAAAATGATATGTACTAACTTAATGTAAGCCTATTCCGGAACCATCTGCTCCGGATCATTTAAGAGGTGATAAGCAATGGCGGATAATGATTTCAGCATGTGCCCCCGCTTTGAAACCGCATTTTCTTTTCTGGGGAAACGGTGGAACGGATTGATTATTCAAACCTTAATGAGCGGTCCTAAACGCTTTAAGGATATTTCGAATTTGATTCCTTCGATGAGCGACAAGATGCTCTCCGAACGGATGAAAGATCTGGAATGCGAAGGGATTTTGACCCGGCACGTCTATCCAGAAACGCCGGTCAGAATCGAATATGAGCTGACGGAAAAGGGGAGAGCCCTTCGTCCGGTGATGGATCAGATTCAATCTTGGGCCGAGGACTGGATTCAATAAGGTTTGGATTAAACAAGAGTGTCCGGCGAACATAGCGGCCGAAAGCGGCACTCCATCCGAGGTATGAACAATGAGCGATAAGGAGCAACCCCAATAGAGCCAACTCCGAATTTCCGGTAAACGGGAAAGCGGTGTTGGCTTTATTTTTTATATACGTAAGTTCAGTTGGAATGAGAAACCTGCTGCCCTGCAAGAGCTGAAAGAGCAGCTCAAAATCCGCAGCATTTTCGACCTTGACGAGCAGAATGGATAAAAGGAAGGGCTTAGGCTGCGAGGAGGCGGGGGCCGATTTGAGCCGTAGGATTTTTGCGTTAGAATGAAACTTGGCGGATTAACGAGGCCCTAACGGAGCGATCCAAATTAGCCGGAGCCGGAATCCAGAAGGCGTTCCCTGACAGGGGCGCCTTTTTTGCGGTAAATTTGAAAGAGACCCGGATGTCCGTTATGCTTATTAGAGAAACACAACACGAAAGGAGGAGGAGGATGAGACGGTTAACCCGACTTCTTTTGGCATTGGGGCTAGGCTCGGCGCTGCTGCTATTAGCTGCTTGCACCTCCAAGCCCGCCGCAGAACCGCTTCCCAGCGCCAATTCCCAGGAACAGGGAGTCAAGCTGCGCATCGACGGAGGCCAAGGGGTACCGGATAGGACCCAGACCCTCCCGCTTCATGAAGCGGACAAGCCTGACCTGCGGCGTTTGCTGCAAAACAGCGGCCTTGTTGTGTTGAATTCGGAGAAAAACGGCATCGCCTCCACCCAAGGCATCTCGCTGGACAGCGGCTTGTCCTGGGCCGTTAAAGTCAACGGCGTAGAGATGGCTCCTTCTTCATGGGACAGGCAGATGGAAGACGGGGACAACGTGCTTGTTTATGTGAAAGAAAATGACGGAACGTCCGCAGCGTCTTTCCCTCCCGTTGTTCTGGATATTACGGGCGGATTATCGAAGCCGGACATCCAGTATTATTTCGTGTATACGTATCAGGCCCATTTGAAGGTCCGCGACGTTCTTGCGAAATGCGGAATGATTCAGATGAACGACCAGAGCCGGCTAGTATCCGCGGTCAACGGCTATACTGGGAATGTTTACGAGCAATGGACCGTCAAGCTCAACGACAAGAAACTTCTGCTCAGCGGACTTGATCTGCTGCTTCATCCAAACGATAAGATAGAGGTTGTATTAAGTCAGGTCTGAATCGTCTGTGCCCTTTTACGGCTTACTCTACGTCGCAATTCGGTTAAGCAAAAAGGCTGTCCCCTGGTTCTTCATCAGCGGGAACAGCCTTTTATTATTCGAAATCATACGGATCAGCCGGTTATTCCAACGAATCATGCCGATGATCATCAGATCCGGCAGATTTCATTCGGACAAAGCTCGCAGTGGCAAATATCCTGCAGCATGACGAGGTCTTTGATGGCGATCATGCCGTTTTCGTACTCCAGCGCGTCTTTCTTGCGCAGGTCGCTCAGCATCCGGTTGACGCTTTCGCGCGTGGCGCCGATCATGTTCGAAAGATCGGTGTGCGTAATCTTTTTGTTGATCAGAATCGTGTCGCCATGTCTTTCCCCGTAAGTGTTGCTAAGACGGATCAGCGTGGAGCAGAGCGCTCCCGGTTTGCCGTACATCATCAGGTCCCTGAATTTGGTTTGCGTCAGCCGGTGGTGAATGCCCATCCATTTCATAAAATCGATCGCAAAATCGCAGTGTTGGCAGATGAGAATTTCAAGGTCTTTATTTTCCACGATGCCGACTTCGCAGTCTTCAATGACTTCCGCCGTAAAGCTGTGCTTCGAGCTGAAGAACGGATCGGCCTGGCCGATCAGGTCCCCGCGTCCGTACATATATAGAATGAGTTCTTTGCCTTCATCTGTCGATTTGGTCATTTTAACGCGTCCGCGTTTGATGTAGAACAATTTATCCGACACATCGCCTTCCCAGAACAGATGGGAACCTTCGGCGTAGTTTTTGTCTTTCATGATGACAAGCAGTCGATTGAAATTCTGTTCCGAAAAACAACTCGTATTCCCTTGGGCTTCAACGCTGTTCATTTGCTCGCTCATTTTTGGTTTCCCCTTTGTACTCCAAATTTTTCTCAAATTTTTAAATTAATTATAACCCGTATTATTTGTAATTTGGGGCTTTTTAAAGCCTAAAAAGTGGCGAAATTTTAAACATTGTGACTATTTTCACTTAAAGTGGGGAGAAAGCTGCATATTAGATCACGAAAAACGGAAAAATGATTTTGGAGTGGCCGTAATTGATTTGATTGACTATAAAGGTTATTCTGCAAAAAAATTGAAACTAGAGCACAAACATGAAACTAGAGCGAAAGCATGTTTTCAATTCAGACAAACTTTGTGAAAAAATTCACTACAAAAGTCAAAGAGGCTATGATATGATGAATCCGTAAAGAAGATCGCCAAGGTGATTCGGCGCGGCATACTTTGTAACAAAGTGTTACAAACTTTTTTTGGGAGAATGGCAGCCGGGCTGCTCCGCCGGAACTAAAGAAAATTTTCAAACTATCAGGAGGATGAGAGAGATGGCCGTAAAAAATGAAGCAGCTTCAAACGTAAAGCAGGCAGTACAGCCTGCACAGGAGTACATTCAAGGTTTGATCGACAAAGCGAAAAAAGCTTCCGAGGTTTTCATGAGCATGGATCAGCAGCAAATCGACGACATTGTGCAGGCGATGGCTCTGGCCGGACTAGACAAACACATGTATCTCGCGAAGAAAGCCGTTGAAGAAACGGGTCGCGGAGTATACGAAGACAAAATCATCAAAAACATGTTTGCTACCGAATACATCTGGAACAGCATCAAATATGACAAAACGGTTGGCGTCATCGAAGATAATCCTTACGAAAGCTTCCAGAAGATCGCTGAGCCGGTCGGCATTATCATGGGGATTACACCGGTGACGAATCCGACTTCCACGACGATCTTCAAAGCGCTGATCGCCATTAAGACACGCAACCCGATCATCTTCGGCTTTCACCCTTCCGCACAGGAATGCAGCCGCGAAGCCGCTAAAATCCTGCTGGAAGCCGCTGTGAAACATGGCGCTCCCGCCGATTGCATCCAGTGGATCGAACAGCCTTCCATGGACCGCACCAACGCTTTGATGAATCATCCTGACGTAGCCTGCATTCTCGCCACCGGCGGCTCCGCCATGGTGAAGGCAGCTTACAGCTGCGGCAAACCGGCTCTCGGCGTAGGTCCTGGTAACGTTCCTTGCTTCATTGAGAAAAGCGCTGATTTGGATCAGGCGGTCAATGATTTGATCCTGTCCAAAACGTTCGACAACGGCATGATCTGTGCCTCCGAACAAGCGGTTATTATTGAAGAACCTGTTTTTGACCAAGTGAAGAAGAAAATGATCGCAAACGGCTGTTATTTCGTCAACAAAGAAGAAGCCGCCAAGCTGACGGCCGGAGCCATTGTGGCCGAGAAATGCGCCGTTAATCCGGCAATCGTCGGTCAGCCAGCCGTTAAAATCGCCGAAATGTGCGGCATTCAGGTGCCGGCCGGAACCAAAATCCTTGTCGCCGAAATTGACGGCGTAGGACCTAAATTCCCGCTGTCCGCCGAGAAGCTCAGCCCTGTCCTGGCCTGCTATAAAGTAAAAACCGCCGATCAAGGCATCGACCTTGCGGAACAGGTTGTTCACTTCGGCGGCATGGGACACTCTTCGGTCATCCATTCGAACAACGATGAAATCATCCGGAAATTTTCGGACCGTCTGCCAACCTGCCGGATCCTGGTGAACCAGCCTTCTTCGCAGGGCGGCATCGGCGATATCTACAACACGAACCTGCCGTCGCTGACGCTGGGCTGCGGATCTTACGGACGCAACTCGACTTCGTCGAACGTGACCGCCGTCAACCTGATCAACGTGAAAAGGGTGAACCATCGTACCGTGAACATGCAGTGGTTTAAAGTACCTTCCAAAATCTATTTTGAAAAAGGCGCGACCCAATACCTGGCCAAAATGCCGGACATCACCCGCGTCATGATCGTTACCGACCCGATGATGGTGAAGCTCGGTTATGTGGAAAGAGTGGAGCATTATCTCCGTCAACGTCAAACGCCTGTAGCGATCGAGGTGTTCTCCGACGTTGAACCGGATCCATCGACCACGACCGTTGCCCGCGGTACGGAAATGATGGCCAAATTCCAGCCGGACTGCATCATCGCCCTCGGCGGCGGTTCGCCAATGGATGCCGCGAAAGGCATGTGGCTGTTCTATGAATATCCGGACACCGATTTCCACAACCTGAAACAGAAATTCATGGATATCCGCAAACGGACCTACAAATACCCTAGTCTGGGTCAAAAAGCAAAATTTGTAGCGATCCCGACAACATCCGGTACAGGTTCCGAAGTCACGCCGTTTGCAGTTATTACTAATAAAGAAGTCGGCAACACCAAATATCCTTTGGCCGATTACGAGCTGACGCCGGACGTTGCGATCATCGACCCTGAATTCGTCTACAGCCTGCCAAAAGTAGCCGTTGCGGATACCGGCATGGACGTTTTGACCCACGGGATCGAAGCTTATGTTTCGGTTATGGCGAACGACTATACGGACGGATTGGCGATTAAAGCGATTCAGCTGGTGTTCCAATATCTCGAAAAATCGGCTTTGACCGGCGATAAACTCGCCCGTGAGAAAATGCACAACGCTTCGACTTTGGCCGGTATGGCCTTCGCCAATGCGTTCCTCGGCATCAACCACAGCTTGGCGCATAAATGGGGCGGCCAATATCATACCGCTCACGGTCGCACCAACGCAATCCTGCTGCCGCACGTCATCCGCTACAACGCGAAGAAACCTACGAAATTTGCGGCTTGGCCTAAATACACCAACTTCGTAGCCGACCAGCGTTATGCTGAAATCGCCCGCATCCTGGGACTGCCTGCACGCACCACGGAAGAAGGCGTGAAGAGCCTGATCAACGCCATCCGCGAACTGAATAAAAAGCTGGGCATTCCGGAAACCTTCCAGGCGCTCGGATTTGATCCAAAAGATTTTGAATCGAACGTGGATTATCTGGCAGACCGCGCTTTCGAGGATCAATGCACAACCGCCAATCCAAAGCTGCCGCTGGTGACCGAGCTTGCTGAAGTTTACAGAGACGCCTTCTACGGACGTTTCGAAGAGTAATCGGAAACAAGGCCTGTACAGGCTTAGTCGACATCAACAGAGATAAAGCTGCGATAACGGACCAAACTCGCTAGATTTGTGAAAAAAGTGACAAACATCACGGCAACTGTGATGTTTGTCACATCCCTTTTACCAGGGATAAGCTATGATGAAACCATAAAAGATCCCGGACACAGTGGTGGGGCAGCTGAAGTAAACCTTGAACTGGCCTCATCAGACTCTGAGTTGTGAAATCAATCACAAAATTAGGGATCTCGAGGCGGAGGATAACCTTCAAGCCTTCGTACTCCAAACTATATAAATGGAGGGATTACAAATGTCGGTGATTGAAAAAGAAACGGCAGCTGCACAAAACGCCTGGAGAGGTTTTAAACCGGGCAAATGGATGAGAGAGGTCAATACGGCCAACTTCATCGATACGAACATCAAACCTTATGAAGGAAACGAATCTTTTTTGCAGGGCGCAACGGCCAATACCAAAGCTTTGTGGGAAATCGTATCCGACCTGTCCAAGAAAGAAAGAGATGCCGGCGGTGTTCTGGACGTAGACGTTAACACGCCTTCAACGATCACTTCGCATGCTCCGGGTTTCCTGGATAAAGACAAAGAACAAATCGTAGGCGTGCAGGGCTCCGCTCCGTTCCAACGGACGATTCGTCCAAACGGCGGCGTGAGAATGGTCATTACGGCTTGTAAAGCTTACGGCTTCGACCTTCCGCCAGAAATCGTTGACTTGTATACAAATGTACGCAAAACGCATAACCAAGGCGTATTTGATGCTTATACCGCTGAAATGAGAGCAGCCCGTCATACCGGCATCATCACCGGTTTGCCCGATGCTTACGGCCGCGGCCGCATTATCGGCGACTACCGCCGCGTAGCTTTGTATGGGGTAGACTTCCTGATCAAACAAAAACAAGATGAACTGAAAGATATGGAAGTAGACGTGATGGACGTCGATGTCATTCGTCTCCGCGAAGAGCTGTCCGAACAAATCCGCGCTTTGGGCGAATTGAAGCAGCTTGGCGAAATGTACGGCTTTGACATCTCCAGACCGGCCAACAACGCTAAAGAAGCTTTCCAATGGCTGTACTTCGGCTATTTGGCAGCCGTTAAGGAACAAGACGGCGCGGCCATGTCGCTTGGCCGTGTATCTTCTTTCCTTGACGCTTATATCGAACGCGACCTTGCCGAAGGTACAATGACGGAAGAACAAGCACAGGAACTGGTTGACCATTTCGTGATGAAGCTGCGGATCGTGAAGTTCCTCAGAACACCTGAATACAACGAATTGTACAGCGGCGACCCTACCTGGGTAACGGAATCCATCGGCGGCATGTCCGTAAACGGAACAACCAAAGTTACGAAAAACAGCTTCCGTTTCCTGCATACCCTGTACAACCTGGGACCTGCTCCGGAACCTAACCTGACGGTTCTCTGGTCCGACAAACTGCCTGAAGCTTTCAAAAAATATTGCGCCAAGGTTTCCATTGAAACCAGCTCGATCCAATACGAAAACGACGATCTGATGCGTCCGATCTACGGCGACGATTACGGCATCGCCTGCTGTGTATCCGCTATGCGCATCGGCAAACAAATGCAGTTCTTCGGCGCGCGCGCCAACCTGGCCAAAGCTTTGCTATACGCCATCAACGGCGGTAAAGACGAAAGATACGGCACGCAGGTCGCGCCGGAATTCCCAGCCATTACTTCCGAATATCTGGACTATGACGAAGTGATGAAACGGTTTGTGCCGATGATGGAATGGCTGTCCAAACTGTATGTGAATACGCTGAACGTGATCCACTACATGCATGACAGATATGCTTACGAACGGATTGAAATGGCGCTGCATGACCGCGACATCCTCCGCACCATGGCTTGCGGCATCGCCGGCTTGTCGGTTGTAGCTGACTCCCTGAGCGCGATCAAATACGCTAAAGTCAAACCGATCCGCAACGAAAACGGCATCGCCGTTGATTTTGAAATCGAAGGCGAATTCCCTTGCTATGGCAACAACGACGACCGTGTCGACAGCATTGCGGTCAGCCTGGTCGAAACGTTCATGAGCATGATCCGCAAACATAAAACGTACCGCAACGCTTTGCCTACCCAATCGATCCTGACCATCACCTCCAACGTGGTGTACGGGAAGAAAACAGGGACAACACCTGACGGACGCAAAGCCGGCGAACCGTTTGCACCAGGCGCAAACCCGATGCACGGCCGCGATAAAAAAGGCGCGCTCGCTTCCTTGAGCTCGGTAGCCAAACTGCCATATGAACACAGTCTGGATGGCATTTCGAACACATTCTCCATTGTGCCTAAAGCGCTCGGCAAAGAAACCGATATCCGCAAAAACAACCTGGTGGCGATGATGGACGGCTACTTCGGCAGCGACGCGCATCACCTCAATGTCAACGTGTTCGACCGCGAACAACTGCTGGATGCGATGGAACATCCGGAGAACTATCCGCAATTGACCATCCGCGTATCCGGTTATGCGGTTAACTTTATCAAGCTGACCCGCGAGCAACAGCTGGACGTAGTCAACAGAACGTTCCACGAAGGCATGTAAAATTTGTTTCAAACCTGGGCAGCAACAAAACCTAAAGCAGCGTTGCCCGGTTTCCCTATTTCCCTGCAGTCCCTGCAGAAAGGATGACGTAACATGATCAAAGGGCACATACACTCACTTGAAACCTTCGGAACGGTCGACGGCCCCGGAATTCGTTTCGTACTCTTTATGCAGGGCTGCCTGCTGAAATGCCAGTATTGTCATAACCCGGACACTTGGAATCTCGAAGGTGGCAAGGATATGACGCTGGAAGAAGTACTTGCCGAGATCGAACCCTACATTAATTATTACCGTTCTTCGGGGGGCGGTTTGACGGTATCCGGCGGCGAAGCGACGCTGCAGGCCCATTTCGTGGCCGAATTGTTCCGGGCCGTGAAAGAACGCTGGAACCTTCATACCACCCTCGATACAAACGGTTATAACGAAGGGGATAAAATCAAGGACCTGCTTGATGTGACCGACCTGGTTCTCCTGGACCTAAAGCATATCAACAACGAGAAGCATATCAAGCTGACCGGCAAACCGAACGACCGGATGCTGGCGATGGCCGAGTGGCTGTCGGATCATAAGCGCCCGATGTGGATCCGGCACGTCTTGGTTCCTGGAATCAACACCGACGAAGAGGATTTGCTTGAGTTGGGAAGATTTATCGGCGGTCTAAACGCCGTGGAGAAATTCGAAATTTTGCCTTATCACCAAATGGGCATCTACAAATGGGAAGCTTTGAAATGGGCTTATCCGCTTGAAGGGGTGCCGAGTCCTAATCCTGAAGAAGTAGCCAGAGCTTATCAGCTGGTGGAGCAGGGGATGAAAAAAGTGTCGACGGACAAAACTGTCATTGGTTTAACCTCCTGATAGAATCATGTTATATAGAATGACATAAAAGCGGTCAATTCACAGTTTATGTGAGTTTGAACCGCTTTCTTTTTTGCGTTTTGGATAATATTATCCCCCCATTAGAAAAATATCCTCCTTCCTAAGGCAGATGACCTAAAATTATAATAAGTTTGTAAAACAAATCAATATTCGGGGGGATTTTGGAAGATGAAGAAAAGCATGGTTCTGTTACTCACGCTGTTCCTCGCGGCCACGACCCTGCTGTCTGCCTGCGGCAGCGGCAATGGCAACAGCAATTCGGCTGCTAGCAATGCCTCAAATGATTCCGCATCATCCACGCAGCCTAGCGAATCCACAACGGACACTTCTCCATTTGAATTGACTTTACGCCATACCCAGGTAGGAGCCGACAAACAGAAACGCCTGGCGATCCTGAACGATGTCGTAAAGAAGGTAGAAGCGGATGTACCGGGCCTTACGATCAAGCTGGACGGGGTGGAATCGGACGTCAACCGCAAGGAGAAACTCCGCGGGGAAATGGCTGCGGGCAACCCGCCGGATATTTTTGATTTGTTCGGCAGCCCGGACTCCCAGGTCTATGCCAAAGAGGGGATGCTGCTCAACTTAAGTCCGATCCTGGATGAACTGGGTCTGACGGACAGCTTCTCGTCGCTGGAACCTTTTACTTATGAAGGCAACGTCTACGGTCTGCCGATCGGCGGTTCGGGCGAAGGATTTTTCTACAATAAAGGTTATTTTGAGGAAAAAGGCCTGAAGGTGCCAACCACCTGGGCTGAGCTGGAAGACCTGCTGGCCAAAATCAAAGCGGACGGCAAGGTGCCGATGGCCGCTGCATCCAAAGCGGGCTGGGTGCCGCTGATGCTGGCCAACCATCTTTGGGCCCGGTATGCCGGACCTGACGTGACGCAGAAATTTGTGTCCGGTGAAGCCAAATGGTCGGATCCGAACGTGGTGAAGGCTTTTGCGAAATATCAGGAATGGGAAGACAAAGGTTACTTCAAGAAAGGCGAACTGGGCTTTGAGTATGCGGAATATACGACCCAGTTCACCAGCGGCGAAGCGATTCTGATGTATGACGGCACTTGGAAATCATCCGTATTCAAAGAAGGCCAGTCCGGCGAAAATATGATCGGCAAAGTAGGTTTCTTTAACCTTCCGCCGGTAGACGGGGGCGTAGGCGACCAAACGGCGCTGATGCGCGACGTCAATAACGGTTACGGCTTCTCCGCCGCCGTAGAGAAGGATCCAAGAAAACTTCAGGCCGTCAAGTTGTTCATCAAATATATGTACAACGAAGAAATGCAAATCCGGGGCCTTGTCGAAGACGGCGTGCTCCCGTCGATGAAGCTCAGCGAAGACGTGCTTTCGGCAAACATCACGGACGACCTGATGAAAGAGATCGTCAACGTGCTGAACAATTCGAAATCTTCTTTCCCGGCGTTTGACTCCCTGGTGCAAGGCGATGTCACTACCGAAATCAGCAACATTCAAATTCAGAAATTGATCGGCAAGCAAACAACGCCTGAACAGATGGGCAAAGAGCTCCAGGCCGTGCAGGACGAAGCCAACGCGGATTCGGAATAAAACGGTTGTAAATCAGTTGTAAATCAGTCTTCGGGATGCGCCTTGCCGGCAGGCGGGCGCATTCTTGCCTTTGAGCGAGCAAAGAAACTGTCTTCTCTGGAGGTTCCCATGAATAAAGCGCTAAGAAGTCCTGCCGTTTTTCTTCTATTTCTCCTGCCGGCACTGATATTGTTTGTGATGTTTTTTATTTATCCGATCTTCTCCTCCCTTTACTACAGCTTCACAAGCTGGAATGGGGTATCCACCCATGTCAAAGGAATTGGCCTTGAGAATTACACGAAAGCGCTGGAGCAGAAACGTTTTTGGGTTTCCGTCAAGAACAACGGCTGGTTTATCGTGTTCTCCGTTTTTATCCAGGTGCCGCTGATTATCTTGTTTTCTCTGCTGATCGCACACGTCAAAAGGCTCAAAGGGCTGTACAAAACTACGGTGTTCCTGCCCTCCATTATGTCGACGGCGGTGATCGGGATTTTGTGGGGGTTTATTTATGAGCCGGATATCGGGCTGCTGAACCAGATTTTGGGCACCTTCGGGATCAAGCCGATTTATTGGCTGTCCGACGAACGATACGCGATGTTGTCCATCCTGATCACCAATGCCTGGCAGTGGACGGGATTTTATATCGTGATGGTGCTGGCGGCCATTTTGTCCATTCCCGGGGAGCTTGACGAGGCGGCCGCCATTGATGGGGCATCGGCTTATCAAAGAGCGGTGCGGATTACGCTGCCTTTGATCCGGCCGATCATTTCCGTAGTGATCATGCTTTCGATTGCCGGCGCGATGAAAGCCGCGGATATCGTCCTAGTCATGACCAAAGGCGGGCCGGCGGGCTCCACGGAAGTGATGGCCACCTATATGATCAAATACGCGATTACCAACTTTAAATACGGCTACGGGAACACGATTGCTGTGCTTATTTTTGTTTTCACCGTTATCATTACGGTGCTTTATCAACTGCTGGTGGCCCGCCGCAATGAAAGGATTGAATACTGATGACCCGAACCTGGAAAAAAGGACTGCCGCATCTCTTTCTGATCTTGTATCTGGTCGTCATTTTGTTTCCGTTCCTGTTTGTCCTGTTCTCTTCCGTCAAACCGGACAACAATGCCATTGCGCTGAATCCGTTTGGGATTCCGAAAAAGTTCGTGTTTCACAATTACGTGGAAGCTTGGGTAAACGCCAAGATCAGCACGTATTTTTTCAACAGCTTATATATCTCGGTATTGTCGTCGGTCGTCAGCATTTTGTTCGGTTCGATGTTTGCGTTTGCCGTCACCCGCATGAGGCACGGCCGTCTGGGGGCGGGTTTGTTCGGACTTGTGCTCGTCGGGATGCTGATTCCGAACAATGCGCTGATGCTGCCGATTTATACGCTGGTCCGCAAGCTTCACATTCTGGATACCCACCTGGCATTGATCATTCCTTACGTGGCTAACGCCATTCCGTTTACGGTCATCATCCTGGCGGCTTTTATGAGGTCTTTGCCCAGCGAAATCGAAGAGGCCGCGGTCATGGATGGATTGAGGTCGGTAGGCATCTTTGCTAGAATGATATTACCTTTAACAGTCCCTGCTATGGTTACGGTGTTTATTGTGAATTTCCTGGGGAATTGGAATGAATTCCTGCTGGCCAACTACTTCCTGTCCAACGACGATTTGAGGACGCTCCCGGTAGGGATGGTGCAGTTCCGGGACCAATATCAGATGAACTATGCGCAGATGTCGGCAGGGATCGTCTTTTCCGTTGTGCCGGTTATCGTCATCTATGCGATCCTGCAGGAGAAAATCATAGAAGGCGTGACGGCTGGCAGCGTTAAGGGATAGTTAAGGGATAATGGACCGACAGGGAGCTGCCTATGAATCTGCGCATTAAACTGTTTACGGCTTTTTTATCTCTCGTCATCATCCCTTTGTTTATTTTGGGCATTATTACTTTCTTCGCAGTCTTTCATTATATTGAAACCAAATACAGCGATCAGGCGGAATACGCGCTGAAATCGATCAGCTACAGCATCACCGGCGTCTTTGAAGACATGGACAAAGTGACGGATGACGGCATTGCCAAAGGCGTTTTTCAGATGGCCTTAAGCTCAGGCAATCCCGATAACCAGAATTTGACCGCCAAAGACCAGTTAAGCCTCAACGCCAACCAGCGGAATTTCCGCTCGTTGCTGTACAATCATCCTTCCATCGATTATGCCTTCCTCTACAATTTGAAAGAGGGGGCGCAGGACAAACCCATTTCCATTTTTAACAAAGAAAATTTTAAAATGCTTCCCTTCGAAAAGTTCAAGCAGGAGCCCTTATATCAGGAAGTGCTGAAGCTGAACGGTCAGTCCAAGTGGATCGCGCCGCACGAATATCCGGAGCTGACCGGATCGGAGCAGGTTTTTACGCAAATCAGGCTCATCAAGGAGCTCAGCTATTTGCAGAACGTCGGCATTTTGATCGTGCAGGTGAAAAACTGGGAGTTTGAAGATATTTTTAAAAACCTCCAGCTCCGCAACAACCTGGAAGATACCCGTTTTCTGCTTGTTAACGATGCGGGCACCATTCTTTATGATTACCAGAACAAGCTGGACGGTGGAAGCATCAGCGATTACACCGAAAAAAGCGTGGCCGTCGCAAGCGGCGGCTATAAAAGCTTCAAAGCCCGCTTTGACGGGAAGGAAAGCGTCGTCTCCGTCTATCATCTAAAGGATTATTCCTGGAGCCTTGTCTCCATCACGTCCTGGGACTACCTGTCTAAAGAGGTTATGACCTTTGCGGCATGGTTTATGGTGATCTTGGGCATCTGCGTGCTTACGGCTCTGCTGTTCAACGCCTTTTTCATGAACCGGATCACCGGCACGATCGGCAAAATCGTCCGTTTCATGCGGAAGGTAGAGGACGGGGACTTAAACGCCAGAGTCGAAGAGAAGGGTAATGACGAGCTGCTGCTTCTGCAGCGGGGCTTTAACAACCTCACGGAAAAAATAGGCGGCCTTCTGAACGAAGTGAAATCCGAACAGCAGCAGAAAGCGAAAGCCGAACTTCGCGTGCTGCAGGCTCAGATCAAACCGCATTTTCTCTTTAATACGCTGGAGCTGATCAATGGCTTGGCGGTGCAGAACGAAGGACGCAAAGTAAGCGAAATGGTGCTCAGGCTGGGCAACATTTTGCGGATCAGCATCCAGGACCGGGAAGAGATCCCGCTTTGGCTGGAGCTGGAGCACTTGAGCAGCTACCTGGAAATCCAGAAATACCGGTGGGACGATCTGTTTGATTATACGATCGACATTCCGGAGGAAATGATGAACTGCCAGGTCCTCAAGCTGATGCTCCAGCCATTGGTCGAGAACAGCATCCAGCATGGCTTCGAAGGCATTGCTTATAAAGGAAAACTGCATATCTCCGGGAGCGTGCAGGAGGACCGGATCCTGCTTCGGGTGGAGGACAACGGCTTGGGAATGACCGGCACCGAGCTGCTCGCGAGTTTAAGCCTGGATCCCGAGTGGAACGAGCAGCAGATGCAGGCTTTTTATCCGGGTGAGGAGCGGAGGGGCATCGGTCTTCGCAACGTGGCCGACCGCATCCGGCTTCAATACGGCAAAGAGTACGGCTTGATGGTTTGCACGGCGCCCGGGATGGGCGTGGCTATTCAATGCATTTTACCAAAATACGAATTGGGTGATCCTCATGAAGCTTAAAGCGCTGCTTGTAGACGATGAATATCCGATTCTGAACAATTTGTCCAAAGTGCTGAGGTGGGAAGAGCTGGGCATCGAAATAGCAGGGATGGCCCGAAACGGCATGGAAGCGCTCAAGCTGGCCGAAGCCCAGCAGATCGATCTTATTCTGAGCGATATCCGGATGCCCGTCATGGATGGCTTGTCGCTGGCCAAAGAAATCCGCGAGCGCGGCATGAAGACGGAAATCCTGCTGCTGACCGGCTATCAGGAATTCGAATATGCCCGTACGGCTATCCGTTACGGGGTTAAGGATTACATCAGCAAACCGATTCATTATGAGCTGCTTGAACAAACCGTCGGCAAGATTGCCCAGCAGATCCGGGCGGAACGCGGAAACAGCCGGCGCGAAAGCCAGCTGAATTCGGTCGTGAACTGGGCCAGCGAGCATTTTATGGCAAGGATGCTGGCCGGGCAGAGCGAGTTCAGTGCGGAGGAGGACGGGGACGAGGAGCTTTTGTCGGTAAAACGTTATTCCGTCCTGCTTGCCGATCTCGGCGGGTATGCGAAAGCTTCGACTTTTTGGAGCCGCGAAGAACGCAAACGGTTTAACTGTGTCATGAAAAAGCTGCTGAAGTCGCAATTGCCGTTTGGAGAGGGCCAAACCGTGCTCCAGTTGCGCGAAGGGGAATGGTTTGTATTTTATCCTGGCGACCTTCAAGCTGACCGGGCTGCGTTGTTCCCCGTCTATACGGAGATGCAGCAGTGGGCGGACACGGCGGGAGAAGAGCTGCAGGTCCGGATTTTTGCGGAAAAAGGGCCTTTTTCCTTGAGCGAGCTGTCGGTGGTTTACCACCGGATTCAGCGTTTGCTTCTTCTCACGCCTTCCAAGGAATGGCTGCTGGATGGGGAGGAGCTGAAGCAGGAGCCGACTGCCGTTCCCGAAGAAACGGCGGAATTCCAGTGGCGCTGGCTGGAGCGGATAGGCGGGGCGCTGCGCGGGGAAGACGAGGGAGCGGTCCGGAAGGTCATCGAGGAGCTGAAAACCGATCTGGCCAGGCTGGATGAACATGCCGCCCTGCGTGCGGAAAAAATGCTGCATTATATTCTCATCCATCTCCTCCGGGAGATGAGGGAGCTGCAGCAGCTTAAGGACCAAGAGGAAGAGGCCGTCTGGCAGGAGCTCCAGAAGCCGCTGGGGCTCAAGGATTTGATGAGCCTGCTGAGCGGGCTGGCCGCCCGGCCGAAGGCGCCGGGTTCTTCCCGGAAGCCGGCTGAACAGCTGATGGCTGCGGCGGGTGAATATATCATTAAACATCTAGGCGGAGATTTCGGCATCGAAGAGGTGGCGGATCATCTGGGCATCAGCTGCAGTTATTTCTGCCTGCTGTTCAAAAACCATTACGGGGAAACATTCGTCGAATATGTAACCAGGCAGCGGATGGAGTCGGCGAAACGGCAGCTGGCCTCCAGCGATGCGAGCATCACGCAGATCGGGCAGGGACTCGGGTATCAGGAGAGACGTTATTTTACTAAAGTGTTCCAAAAATACACCGGCGTTACCCCTTCGGATTACCGAGCTTCGGCCGTCGGCAGCCAGGGCGGCGCGGTGAAGGAGTGAGCATGGATGTTGAACAGGGAAGCGATGACATTGGAGCAGAAGGTCGGTCAATTGTTCGTCTGCGGTTTCCACAGCATTACGCCGGATGAACAGATCACCGCTTTGATCCGTAAATATCAGGTAGGTGGCGTCATTTATTTCCGTAGGAATGTAGAATCGGCGGCACAGCTGGCAAAGCTGTCGGCGGACCTGCAGCGGATGGGGATGGAGGTTTCGGGCGGAGTGCCCTTGCTGATGGCGATCGATCAGGAAGGCGGAATGGTTTCGCGTCTGGACCATGAAGGAATCAGCCGAATTCCGGGCAATATGTCATTAGGAGCCGCAGGCGACCCGGCCTTGACGGAGGCGATCGCGGCGCTTTCGGCGAAAGAGCTGAAGCGGCTTGGCATCAATATGAACTTTGCTCCCTGCGTCGACGTTAACAACAACCCGCTTAACCCGGTTATTGGGGTGCGCTCTTATTCGGAGGATCCTGCAAAGGTAGCCGAACATGGAGAGGCGGCGGTCCGCGGATTTCAGCAAAACGGAATGGCAGCCACGGCCAAACATTTTCCCGGGCATGGAGATACGGCGGTGGATTCCCACTTGGGCCTTGCCGCCGTTCCGCATGACCGGCGAAGGTTATATGAGGTGGAGCTGCTGCCTTTCAAACGCCTGATCCAGTCCGGGGTGAAAGCGATCATGACCGCTCATGTCGTTTTTCCGGCCTTTGAGCCCGAAGGCACTCCGGCTACCCTTTCCCGGGCGGTCCTTACGGATTTGCTGCGGGATGAACTGGGTTTCGAAGGCGTAATTGTAACCGATTGCCTGGAAATGAAGGCGATATATGACCATTACGGAACGGCGGAGGGAGCGGTAAGGGCGCTCGAAGCGGGAGCGGATCTGGTGCTGGTCAGCCATACTTTGGCGGAGCAAACGGCAGCCCTGGAAGCGGCGGTTGCCGCCGTCCGATCCGGCCGGTTGCCCGAAGCGGCGGTTGACCGGTCATTGGAGCGGGTTTTAGCCCTGAAAAGCAGCCTGGCTTCCGAGGCCGCTGCTTTCCTGGCGGCGGAACTGCCGAAACCGGGAGAACCTCTCCTTCCGGCAGAAGAGACGGTTCCTCTACTGGAGCAGGCGGCTGGACGTTCTGTTACTCTCGTGAAAAATGAGGGCATTCCGCCACAGCTCCCGCTGGATCCGGCGCTGCCTACGCTGGTCGTTTGGCCGGAGTTAAGGCATCGCACGGAAGTTGATGAGGCCGCCGAATACCGGTATACCTTGGCGGATGCTTTAAAGCCTTACCTTTCAGAGATCAAGCTGGCGGAAATTGGCACCCGCGCGGAGCCGGAAGAGGTGCAGGCCGTGCTCCAGGAAGCCCGCTTGTGCCAGCAGGTGGTCGTCGTAACCTATACGGCTGAGGGGGAGCTGCCCCGGGGGCAGCTCGACCTGGTGAAGGGCATTTTGGAGCAGAAGCCGCGGCATCTCGCGGTTGTATCCGCCAGGAACCCGTATGATCTTAAACATTTTCCTGAAGTTCAGGCTTATTTATGCGCTTATGAGAACAGGCCTTTTGCCTTGGATGCCGCGGCTGCGGTGCTTGCGGGCAAACAACAGCCGGAAGGCAGATTGCCGGTTGCGTTAGCTCATGTTTATCCAATCGGCTCGGGATTGAGCCGCGTATAATTTCTCGGAAAAACCGGAAAACAGACTGAACTCAGGTCGTTTTTACCGGTTTTTACATTTTTTTTTGACAATTAGCAACTTTCATAGTGTTGGAGCGTTTAATAGTATGTTACTTTTGAACGAGAGTTTACAAGATTTTAATACAGAGATAAAGGAGCACATAATGAAATTCCGCAGACTTTTACTTACGATTATTCTAGCAGCAACCCAGATCGCCATGGTTCTCCCGAGCGCCGGCGCAGATTCAGGTACTAGCTCGACTAAACAGACTATTCAGCAGAAGGTTGCCTCTTCCTCAGAGGCTAACGGCATGGAGTCGCCATCAACCGACCAGACCGAGCCACCGAATTCGGAAGCGACGCCGGACCCGGCAGGAACACCAGATTCGTCCGCTACACCAGACCCGGCTGCAACGCCTGATCCGACTTCTACACCGGATCCTTCTTCATCCTCCGATCCTGCGAGCGGCTCGCCTGCCCCGGGTACTGATGATCCTGGAAATCCGGCTTCTGGAGATCCTACCGGTTCATCGACCGGGACATCTGTCACAGGCAACAACGCGCCAACAGGCAATGCGCAGGCTGTTTCGGCGGCTTCACCCGGCAAACTCATTTTGCTGCTGAACACCAACATTATGTACCAGAACGGGATTCAATATAAAGCTTCTGAGCCGATGACGGTCAAAAACGGCGTTTCTTACGTAGCGATCCGCTCGCTGGTCAACCGTGTTGGCTTGGCGATTCGTTATGACAGCGCTACTAAAGAAACCGTGATTACGCGCGGCTTGGATGAAATGCGCTTTAAGCTGAACAGCAACACTTACAAGGTCAACGGCGTAGTCACGACGATGAAAGGGAAATCTTACGCCACCAAAAACAGCAATTTCATGGTGCCTTTTACGTCCATTACCGCAGCGCTTAAGCTGCCTTATGTGCTGGATATGAAAACCAAACAAATCACTTTGGACATCACGGCCAAGCCGGTAGCAAAATTTACCGTTTCGCCAAGCGAAATTATTGCCGGGGAAACGCAGGTTACCTATCAGACTACGTCTTCTTCACCGACCGGACTTGCCATCGTGAACGAGGAATGGACAGGGCGTCAGGATATATTTTCTACGCCGGGCTCCTATGTGGTCAGCTACCGCGTTCAGGATTCGGCAGGGAATTGGAGTGACTGGTATTCGGTAACGATCAATGTGCAGAAGCCGCATACCCCTCCGGTGGCTGCTTTTACAACCGATAAAGACACCTACAAGATGGGTGAAAAAATCACTTATACCGACCAAAGCACGGACGAAGAGAACTCCATCACTTCCACCGTGTGGGAAAATAACAAGCTGGCCTTTTTTACGCCAGGACCTCAGACGATCCGTTTGAAGGTGACGAATAAATTCGGACTGACTTCGACGGTCGAACATACAATTATGATTACGGACGAAACGTTGTATAACGAGTCGGACTTTAACAAATTGTTTGTGCCGGTAGGAGACAAATATCAATTCGAAGGCAGTCAGGTTCCAAACTGGGAGAGAGTGAATTACTCCTTCACGACCGAACCGGTTACGCTGATCCGCAGCAACAGCCCCGAAACCAACTACAGCGAAGGGGTTTTGTACCGGGAAACGACGGTTGGACGGGCCCGTTTCATGATTCACCATGCCAACGCGGTGGGCAAAGACGTGAAGATGTATGTCATCGCCACGAATTTGAATGATTCCACGGCCAATCTGTTTATCGATTCGATGGGATTCGCCGGTCCAAATGAAAATGCCATGGCTACGGGGAAAGCTTCCGTACAGAGATATTTCAGCTCTATGCAAACCCGTTCGGCCGAACAGGATATCAGTCTGGCTCCTAAGGAGCAGAAGGTCATTTTCAGCGAGCTCAGCGCCCAAAAAATGAAACCGAATCAGGTCATTTCCTTGTTGTCCGATATCTATACGGATTATCCGGTCCAGTTTGACGTCATTATGATCGATGCGGCCAAGGACCCGATCAAAACGCTGCCGCAGCTCAGCATTTTGGCCCGGGACGGCGTTCATAACCGGGGAACCTACACGGATGCAACCCGTGTCATTGAATACGACGACGTAATTGGCGATAAACCGAAACGGCTTTTGATCGGAGACAATTTGAGCGATCCGTTCCAGTCGGGGTTTGATACGCCTTTCTATACCCAATCTACCAATGCCGGCAACTTTGGCGTGCTTTACAAGATTAGAACGGCCAAGGTAGCGCCTCACACGCTGATTACCTTTAACCCGCGCGGCGGCACTTATGTAGGCAGCATTATGGTTAACGGCGTGATCGTGGACCTTCCGAGAAGCGGCGTGCTGAACGCGCCGAATGATGCGGCGGTGCTCTATCGTACAGGGGATACGGAAGAAACGGTTGATTTTGTATTTACGGCGGCGCCGGGCAGCAACCTGTCCGTCAATCTGCTTTTCCAGCCGCTGCCTGAAGAAAAACCGGAATAATGCAATAAATAATGGATGAATGATCTCATATTAAACCTTATACCGGCAAAGCTGACGACGGCCGGGGTCCACGACCCTGCGCCGTCTTTCTTTTTGGAGAAGAGTATGGTTTCAGGCGGGAAGTTCCAACGGGGCAGGAGGGTGCTTCGTTGACGCTGCAGCCAAATTGAGGCATTATTAAAGATAGGTTAGGTTATACAGGAATTGAGGAATACCGGAAGGGAAGTGCCTTCATGCTTTCAGCAGATGAAATTATTCAGAAGATGTCAAGCCAGGGCCTGCGGATTACCGACCAGCGCCGGACGCTTGCCAAACTTTTTGTGGATACGGACGGTTATTTGACGCCAAAAGACGTTTACGATTATATGTGTAAAAAATATACGGGTCTCAGCTTTGATACGGTATACCGCAATTTGCGGATTATGGAGGAGATGGGCGTGCTCGAGCAAATCGTGTTTGAGGACGGGCTGAAGTTCAGGGCAAGCTGCAGCGATGAGCATCACCACCACCATATGATTTGCCTTGGCTGCGAGAAGACCTACCCGATTCATTTTTGCCCGATGCCGCTGGCGGATGCTCCGGATCATTTTCAGGTCGTGAAGCATAAATTTGAGGTCTTCGGCTACTGCAAGGATTGCCAGGCCGATCCGAAACGGCAGGAGCAAATGTCATGAAAGTAACCCGGAGAGCGGTGCAGGTTCCAATTCATTTTTACCGGAAGTTTATTTCGCCGCTGAAGCCGCCGACCTGCCGCTTTTATCCGACCTGCTCGGCTTACGCGCTTGAAGCGATTGAAGTGCACGGCGCGCTTAAGGGCAGCTGGCTGGCTGCGAAACGGATCGCCAAATGCCATCCGCTGCATCCGGGAGGCATCGATCCGGTGCCGCCAAAGGCGGGGAGAAGCGATTCCGTAGGCAGCGAGCAGGGCGGGCACGCTTGACAGAGGAGTTTACTTTTCATATATTTAGGAAATAATAGTTCCAACATAGGTTATCCAGTGAACGGATAAGTACAGTGGCGAAACAGCAGCAGAGAGCCGGGGAAGCTGAAAACCGGTCTGGTGAACCGCTGGAAGATGGTCCGGGAGGATCTTCCTCCGAGCCGTGTCTACGGTAAGGTTGAAGCGCGAATCCGGCGTTAACGGAACGGTTCAGCATTTGAACCTGCTAAGCCTGCTGTCTGTGAAGCTGCAGGAAAATTGGGTGGTAACACGTGAGTTTGCTCTCGTCCCGAACCGGGACGGGAGTTTTTTGCGTTCAGCGCCCTTTTATTCTACAGGATACAGAGTGCGGACTATTTTAAGAAGGAGTGATTAACTTGGCAGCAGACAAAAAGACCTTTTACATCACAACCCCGATTTTTTACCCGAGCGACAAGCTTCATATCGGACACGCTTACACGACGGTAGCCGGGGACGCTATGGCCCGCTACAAACGCCTGCGCGGTTTTGATGTCCATTATTTGACGGGGACCGACGAGCATGGACAAAAGATCGAACGCAAAGCGCAGGAAAAAGGCCAGACGCCTCAGCAGTTTGTAGATCAAATTGTAGTAGGCATCAAAGAGCTTTGGAACAAGCTTGATATTTCCAATGATGATTTTATCCGCACTACCGATTCAAGGCACAAACAGGTTGTACAGGACATTTTTGACCGTCTGCTTCAGCAGGGGGACATTTACAAAGGCGAATACGAAGGCTGGTACAGTATTCCGGACGAAACCTATTATACGGAAACGCAGCTCGTAGATATGGTCAAAAACGAAAAAGGCGAAATTATCGGCGGCAAATCGCCGGACAGCGGCCACCCGGTCGAACTGGTCAAAGAAGAATCTTATTTCTTCCGCATGAGCAAATATGCCGAACGCCTGCTGCAATATTACGAGGAGAACCCGGGTTTTATCCAGCCGGAGTCCCGCAAAAACGAAATGATCAACAACTTTATCAAACCGGGACTGGAGGATTTGGCGGTCTCCCGTACGACGTTTGAATGGGGCGTAAAAGTGAAAGGCGATCCGAAACACGTCGTTTACGTGTGGATTGACGCCTTGTCCAACTATATTACGGCGCTTGGCTACGGTACGGACAATCAGGAGCTGTATAACCGCTTCTGGCCGGCAGACGTTCATTTGGTCGGCAAAGAGATTGTGCGTTTCCACACGATTTATTGGCCGATTATGCTGATGGCTTTGGGGCTGCCGCTTCCGAAAAAGGTATTTGCCCATGGCTGGCTGCTCATGAAGGGCGGCAAAATGTCTAAATCCAAAGGCAATGTCGTGGATCCGAATACGCTGATCGACCGTTACGGCCTGGATGCAACCCGTTATTATCTGCTGCGTGAGGTGCCGTTTGGCGCGGATGGCAGCTTTACGCCGGAAAGTTTTGTAGAGCGCGTAAATTCCGATTTGGCCAACGACCTCGGCAACCTGCTGAACCGGACGGTTGCGATGGTAGGCAAATATTTTGACGGCGTGGCGCCTGCGTATATTTCCAATGCTACGGAATTCGACGCCGCCCTTACGGCAGCTGCGCAGAAGACGGTGGAGAAGGTTGAAGAGGTTATGGAGAACATGGAATTCTCAGTCGCGCTCGCTACCATCGGCCAGTTTATCAGCCGTACGAACAAATATATCGACGAAACCCAACCTTGGGTCATGGCCAAAGACGGCGACAAGCAGGAGCAGCTCGGTTCCGTTATGGTGCACCTGATGGAATCGCTGCGTATTGCTTCGATCCTCCTGCAGCCGTTCCTTACGCAGGCCCCAAGCAAGATCTGGAGCCAGCTCGGCATAAAGCCGGGCGAATTGACTTCGTGGGAAAGCGCCAAAAGCTTTGGCCTGATTCCGGCAGGAACACGTCTCGGCAAAGGAGAGCCGATTTTCCCGCGTTTGGATGCCGAGCAGGAAATCGCGTATATTGCCGAGTCCATGACCGGCGGGGTACCGGCAGCGGAAGAGAAAGGCGGGGCGGCGGCCGAAGGCTCCCAGCCTAAAGCGGAAGAAGCCGCTGAAGTCAAAGAAGAAATCGGCATCGAGGATTTCGCCAAGGTAGAGCTGCGAGTAGCCCAGGTGCTGGCGGCAGAGCCGGTGAAAAAAGCCGACAAGCTGCTGAAGCTGCAGCTGGACCTTGGTTTTGAGCAGCGCCAGGTGGTATCCGGGATCGCTAAATTTTACAGCCCGGAAGAGCTGGTTGGACGCAAAGTGATCGTGGTGGCAAACCTGAAGCCGGTGAAACTGCGCGGCGAGCTGTCGCAGGGCATGATTCTGGCGGCTTCGCAGGGGGATCAGTTGACTCTGGCGACTGTGCCGGACAATATGCCTAACGGCGCTGTAGTGAAATAAGAAGAAAGCATAACAACATATGGCGGCGGAAACCCGCCAGAGGAAAGAGGCCTTCCGCGTGAGCAGCGTTCACGTTGAAAGGCCTCTTGTTCATTCATATAAACCGAATCTATAAACGGCTGGCGCTGAAGGTATCTCCGCCTTCAATCGTGCCATTCTCAAACCCTTTGGAAAACTACCGTTTCCTCTGCTCTGACGTGCCGTGGGCAAAACTTTCGGGCACTACGTAGCCCTGGGCCGCTTTTTGGATGGCGTCATCGCCTACCGCGCTGGCCGCCGTCAGCGCTTCCTCCAGGTCACCCTGCTCGAGCAGGTTTTTCGACCTCATGGGCGATGACATAAGCCATGGCAAAATCGCCGGGGCAATAAAATGGTCCAACCGCCGACTGCACGGTCAAGGCTTTAAGAGACGGCCGGCAGATTTATTCATGAGCCCTGGACCGGACATTTTTTCTCTTTGAAATTTATATAGTAAAAGATAACGGACAAAAAGGACAAACCTCGATACTCCATTAGCGACGAACGTTGAACGGTACGACCGGTTCGGAAAGAAAGCTGCTTTTGAAGGAGGAAAAAGAATGATGGAACAGCTTCACATCGGGGCCGCTTTTGCGGCGGGAGTGGCCTCTTTCGTTTCTCCCTGCTGCCTGCCGCTGTACCCTTCCTTTATTTCTTATATAACGGGTTTATCCCTCAATACGCTGAAACAAGGCTTAAACGAGCGGGAGAACCGGAACAAGGTTGTCAGGCATACGGCTGTTTTTATAGCGGGTTTTTCAGTCGTTTTTTATTCGCTCGGTTACGGGGCGGGTGCAATAGGAGCTTTATTTCAAGAAAACAGGGTATGGCTGCGGCAAATTTCCGGCGTGCTGATGATCATTATGGGGTTGTTCCTGACCGGTCTGATTCAGCCGGCACTGCTGCTCAGGGAGTGGAAACCGGGATGGAAAAGGAACTCGGCAGCCGGTTATTTAGGGTCCTTTTTGCTGGGGATCGGGTTTGCGGCCGGATGGTCTCCCTGCGTGGGGCCGATTCTGGCCGGGGTCATTGCGCTGGCTGCAAGCGAACCCGCCGCCTGGCTGAAGCTGATTACAGCTTATACGGCAGGTTTTGCAGTTCCGTTTTTTCTGTTTGCGTTCTACGTAGGTTCCGTGAAAAAGCTGAACCGGTATTCGGGCTGGATCATGAAAGCGGGCGGCGCCGTAATGGTGCTTATGGGCCTGCTGCTGTTCACCGGGCGGCTGACCGGAATTACTATATGGCTTCAGCGGATCACGCCCGACTTTTTGATCTTTTAAGTAAAATAATCGATTCTGGCCTGCGGAAAATGCTCAAATATTTGTTCGGTGATAAACTCGCGCAGCACGGTTTGCTGATCATCCGGATATACATATTTGTATTGGCCGTAACGGCCCCATTTCTTTTTCCGTTTCTCTATGTCCAAATCCAGCTTGGTTTTGGGATAACGCTGCTCAATGACGTTTTTTGCGGTTTTGGTAAACCGGTGCTGGATCAATTCGAACGTCAAATCGTTCAGATTTTGTGCGGGAAGAGCGGCGGCCAGCTTTTCTAGCAGCTCGGCGTACCCGTTTTCCCAGCCTTCGTACCAAATAATCGGTGCGATTATGAAACCGAGCGGATAACCGGCTTTGGCGATTTTTGCAGCGGCTTCGATTCTTTCCTCAAATCTGGAGGTAGCGGGCTCAAAATGACGGATAACGTAATCCGAGTTCACGCTGAAACGAATCCGTGTGTGGCCTTTATGATCCAATCCGAGCAGGGGCTCGACATGATGATATTTGGTCACGAATCGGAGCCGGCCATATTCCTCATCGGCCATAAATTCGATCAATTCCTGCAGAGATCCTGTGATGTGCTCAAGTCCAACAGGATCAGAAGTACAGGCCGCTTCGAAACGGGTAATTTCCGGGTTTCGTTCATCGATGTAAGCTTTGGCAGCCTCCAGAATTTCATTGGTGTTCACGTAAACGCGAATATAAGGTTTTGCTCCCAAGGTCGTTTGCAAATAACAATAATGGCAGTGGCCCATACAGCCGGTTGAAATGGGGAGGGCATATTCGGCGGATGGTTTGGACTGGTCAAATTTCAAGGTTTTCCGCACGCCGACAACGAGGGTCCGTTTGGCGTTTTTATATTTTTCCAGATCGCTTTCGCCTTTGATTCCGGTAATCCGGTTGTGGGAGGGAGTCAGCTTAAAGGGAATTCTTTTTTCCTCCACCCATTTCATAATTTTTTGACCTTTTGGATATTTGAGCGCTCCCGGTTCAAAATAGACAAAGTCCGGGATAAACGGAGCTGTCGCTTTGAGGGATTTGGGAGTCCTTCCGGATATGGCAGTCGGCATCTTGAAACATCCTTTCTTGGCATAAAGTGGTTAACCATAAAGCTTAATTAGCCTGGGCATAGTATGGGTCCGTTCCGGTTCCGTGACTCGTGGAAATATGATCAAAGAGTGGCGGACAGGTGGCGGGACTTGCCAAGAAGTTGCAGAAACATGTATCATTAACAAGAGTGAAAGTGCCGGCCGGTGGCCGTTTAACTAAGGAAAAGAGGGAAGCAGGATGCCAACGCCCAGCATGGAAGATTACTTGGAGCGCATCTACAAGCTGATTGACGAGAAAGGATATGCTCGCGTTTCCGATATCGCGGAGGGGCTGGAGGTTCATCCTTCATCCGTGACGAAAATGATCCAGAAGCTGGACAAAGACGAGTATCTGATCTACGAGAAATATCGCGGCCTTGTGCTGACGAGCAAAGGGAAAAAGGTAGGGAAACGGCTCGTTGACCGCCATGCGCTGCTGGAAGAATTTCTGGAGATGATCGGCGTTCAGGAAGAGAACGTTTATAAAGATGTGGAAGGCATTGAGCACCATTTAAGCTGGGACTCCATTACATGCATAGAAACATTGGTGGAGTTTTTCCGCCGCGATAAAAATCGTCTCGAAGAACTTCAAAATATTCATAACGAAATGATCAGCGGTTCGTAATAAGGCATCTGTCTTGCGGCAGATGCCTTCGTATTTTCAGCAGAATGAACCATGGGGAACGAGGAGAAACAAAGCTGAGGATTCAGCAGGTCTTGGGGAGGATCTAATATGCGCTATTGGAAAAAAGCTATGGCAGCCGCAACAGGGCTGTTTCTGCTGGCTTCGCTGACCGGATTAACAAATCCGAATTCGGCTAAAGCAGCCGAAACGCCGATTACGATGCAGCTGGATGGTGCCGTATTAACCAGTGATGTAGCACCGTACATAAAGTCGAACAGAACTTTTGTCCCTTTAAGAGTGATCTCTGAAGGCATCGGAGCTTCTGTGAACTGGAACGCGGCTTCAAAGTCGGTAACCATTAGCCAAACGGGTACCCGGATAGAAATGGTGATGGGAAGCGAAACGGCCATAGTGGGAGGCAGCCCAATACAATTGGACGTGCCTTTGCAGTCCGTTGCAGGACGGACGATGGTTCCTATTCGTTTTGTGAGCGAGCAGCTTGGACTGAACGTCGACTGGAACCAGGCAGCCCAGTTAATCACGCTTACTACTCCCGGCTGGTCAGGCGGGAATACAGGCCCAGGCACGGGAGGCTCAGAGAACGGTGGTGCTAACAGTGGCAATGACAGCGGTTCTCCAGGCATGCAAATCGGCAGCAACACCCTTCGCGGAGCCTGGATTGCTTCCGTAACCAATCTGGATTGGCCAAGCAGCGCTTCCAAAGGGAATGAAACCAAGCAGAAAAAGGAATTCACCACGATGCTGGACAGTCTTCAGGCTGACGGCATCAACGCGGTGTTTGTGCAGGTCAGACCATCGGCGGACGCATTGTATCCCTCCAAGCTTGTTCCGTGGTCGCAGGTATTGACCGGAACGCAGGGGAAAGATCCGGGTTATGATCCGCTTGCCTTTATGGTTCAAGAAGCGCACAAACGGGGCATGCAGTTCCATGCCTGGTTTAACCCGTTCAGGGTTACGGCCAGCGGAACCGACACCAGCAAGCTGGCGGCGAACAACGTGGCGATTAAGCATCCCGAGTGGATTGTTAAGGCTAGCAACAAGCTGTTCCTGAATCCGGGCATTCCAGCGGCCAGGCAGCATATTGTTGATGACATTATGGAAGTCGTAAACAACTATGAAATTGACGGGGTCCATCTGGACGATTACTTTTATCCTTCCGATGAATCCGCTGCTAATCCGTTCAACGACAGCGCCGCGTTCAAAACGTATAATACCGGAGGTTTTAAGGACAAGGGAGACTGGCGCCGGAATAATATCAATACGTTTGTCCGTGATCTCGGGGCCAGTATGCATGCGGTTAAACCTCAGCTCGTGTTTGGCATAAGCCCTTCGGGTATCTGGCGAAATCAATCGCTGGACGCTACAGGCTCCGCAACTTCGGGACGTGCGGCGTACGATACCGAATACGCGGATGCAAGAGCCTGGATCCAAGGCGGGTATATCGATTACATCGCGCCTCAGGTTTATTGGAGCTTTGATACCGCTGCGGCAGCCTATAATAAAGTAGTAGACTGGTGGGCGAACGAAGTCAAAGGTACGGCAGTCAAGCTGTACATCGGACTGGCCCCTTACAAAGTAGGAGATTCCCAATATCCGGAGAAAGGCTGGAAGACGGCCCAGGAAATCATTAACCAATTGAAATACAACGAGCAGTACAGCCAGATCCAGGGCAGCATTTTTTACCGGTCCAGCAATTTGATCAGCAGCCCTTTAGGCCTCGCCGATTTGCTGAAAAAGTATTACGGAGTAAATTAACTTCATTTCCGATCCAATCATAAGACAGCCTCTGTCCTTCATACATAAGCAATAGCCTTGAGAAAGGCTTAGCTTGTTAAGGACGGAGGCTGTTTGCTGTGCTCATAAATGGAGTGTTTCAAGGCGGAGGCGTAAAGGGGATATCGCTGGCAGGCGCAGTGAAGGCGGCGGAACAAAACGGGGTTCGTTTTAACAAACTCGCCGGGACTTCTTCCGGCTCTATTGTGGCGGCTCTTCTAGCTGCCGGTTATACCGCCGATGAACTTAAGGAAATTATAATGGGAACCTCGTTTTCCAGCTTTTTGAAGAGGGCGCCGCTGTTCAGCATCACCTTGATCGGGCCCGCCCTGAGGGTTATATTCAAGAAAGGATTATATTCGGGGGAAGCGCTGGAGGACTGGGTGCGAAAGGCTTTGCTGATGAAAGGCATCCGCACCTTTAACGATCTGGAGCCCGGAAAACTTTCCATAGTCGCTTCGGATATTACGCACGGCAAAATCCTGGTTCTCCCGAATGATCTGGATCAGCTGGGTTTTGATCCTGGCCGATTTGAAGTGGCCAAAGCCATCCGGATGAGCTGCAGCATCCCTTACTTTTTTGATCCGGTCATGCTGAGGATGGGGCCGGGCGTAAGAAGAAGCAAAACGTTTTCCGATCAATTCGTTTATGTGGTGGACGGGGGCGTGCTGAGCAATTTGCCTTTATGGCTGTTTGACCAGCGTACACGGCCTTCGGAAGGGGCGGGTATTCCGACGGTAGGGTTTCAAATGGTAGGGGAAACGACGGGCAAGCCGCATAAAATCCACGGGCCTTTTACAATGCTGGAGGCGATCGTGGAAACGATGCTGTCTGCGCACGACGAACGTTATATCGAGCAGTCCAAACGTTACCGGACCATCAAAATCCCTACGCTGGGGGTCAGTACCACACAGTTTTCCCTGGAACAAGAAGAAAGCCTGCGGCTTTACCAATCAGGTATAAGCGCAGGCCGGGAGTTTTTTAACAATTGGGATTCGAAACATTATGAAACGCAGTATCTCAAATACATGCCCATGCTGAATCCTTAATGAAACTTGGGCTGGTCTCCATCATTTTTTCCTTTTTGTCCGTCGATGACCTGGAAAGGATAATGTTTCCTTTTTCCGTCGGCCGAAGGACGGGGGGAAGAGGAGGAACGCCGCTGGGAGGCTGCCATTTTGGCGGCCGTGCGGGCCGAAGGTTTAATCTTTGGCCCTCTCCGGAAGCGTTTGGGCGGGTATTTGTACAGGAAGTAAACCAAGACAATCAAGGCCACCGGAATCACAAAAGAAATCCAGTTGCTGAGCAGCATGTTGACAAGGCCGGCTGCAGCCAACACCATTACCGTCCAGAAAATAATTGCTTGTCTTCTCATGTTATCACCCTTTCACGGGATCCAATGGTGAACTGCCGGGCACAGAGGTGTGCACCATTTCGTTTTCAAGCTGGGCGTCCAGCTCGCGCATGCGGTTAAACGATGCGATCGATACTTCAACCTGCTCATCGGTAGGTTCTTTTGTTGTCAGCAGCTGAAGCCACAGGCCGGGATAACCCAGGAAACGAAGCAGAGGGATGTCGCGGACCGAGTTAGTGAACTTTAACAGCTCGAAAGACAAGCCGATGACTACGGGAAGAAGCAGGACACGGATGTACATTCTTTCCCAGATATTATCCCAATGGAAAAAGGAATAGACGATGATGCCGACAATTACCGTCAGAATGATAAAACTGCTGCCGCAGCGGTAGTGCAGCCGGCTGTATTTTTGCACATTCGCCGGGGTCAGCTCTTCTCCGTGCTCGTAGGCGGTGATCACCTTGTGTTCGGCGCCGTGATATTGGAACAGACGTTTCACCACTGGCGTCATGGAAATGATCCATAGGTAAGCCAGCAGCAGTATGATTTTGATGATGCCTTCAATTAGAGTGTCCAGCACGCGGTTTTGGACAATTCGCTCGAATAGCAAATCCTCCAGCACGGCCGGTACCAGCGTGAAGACCAGTTTGCCGAATATAAAGGATAAAATCCCTGCAATCGTGACGCCGACGATCATGCTGAGCGACCAGGACGACTCTTCCTTCTCTTTCTGTTTGGCGCGTTCTTCCGGATCCATGCTGTCGTCCGCCATTGCTTCGGCGGAATAATTGAGATGCTTGGAACCTTTGGCGCTGGAATCGATAATGCTCACTATGCCTCTGATCAGCGGAATTCTACGGAGCGATTTTACCCACGATTTGTCCTCTCTCGGCACTTCAAGAAAGGTAATTTCGCCGTTTTTCCGGCGGACGGCGGTTACGTTTACGTGCTTGCCGCCGAACATCACGCCTTCCATAACGGCTTGGCCGCCATAGATGACAGGAGTATCTGTTTTCGGCACAACTTCACCTTCCCTAATTGTAATAAATAACTTCAGACGTAAGGTCCGATTCGGGGGTTTCAAGGGTACACCCGCCCCGGTCCCTTTATTGTAGCGAATTTCGGATGCAAATTCTAGTTGGTTTAGGCTTTTTCAAATTGGTCATAATAAGGTACGACCCAATACCGGAAGGAACAGGCACAGAAGGGAATGATATTATGGCCAATCAAAGCCAAGCCGAACGAAGACAATCCGGATCAAACCAATCCAGACCCAAACAAACTGGAGCTTACCGGGATAATCAGGTGGTTCAGAAGAAACATGAAACGCCTGTACTGTTTTTCTCGCTGCAGCTTGGTTTTTTTGCAGGTTTGATCTGGGGAGCCATTCATGGCTTTTTTTACTTTATGCGTTTTACGGTCGTGGTGCCGGGTTTCCTGGCGGAGCCGTTTTTCAAGAACAGCTTTCTTAAAAGCCAGCCCGGCTATTATATAGGATGGTTGTTTTTCATCGTGTTTTCGATCCTTGCTGCGGTTATTTATACCCTGCTGTTCCGAAAGCTGCACGGACCTTGGCCGGGAATCATTTACGGCGTCTGGTGGTGGGCGATTATTTACGGCATCCTGTCCCCTTTATTTTCGCTTACTCTTCCGCTCCGGCGGATGGGCTGGACCAGCCTCATTAGCGAGATCTGCCTATTTCTGCTGTGGGGGCTGTTTATCGGCTATACGGCAGCGACCGAATATACGGATGACAGGCTGAGAGAACCCCAGAAAGCCCCGGTTTAAGGGAAACTACTTCTCAACTCTATCTTTCCTATGGTAAAATGAATTCTGGTTGTTTTAGAGGAAAAGGGGAGAGGCATCCATGAGCCGAATCTTGGTAATGAACGGCCCTAACTTAAACATGCTTGGCGTCCGGGAGCCCGGCATCTACGGTTCTTCCACGCTTGCCGATATCGAGTCGACGCTGGCCAGGCTTGCGGGTGAATGGGGCATTGAACTCTCATTCTTCCAATCTAATCACGAAGGAGCCCTGATTGACCGTATTCATGCGGCTTTTGGGAACATTGACGGAATCCTGCTGAATCCGGGAGCGCTTACCCATTATAGCTACAGTTTGCGCGACGCCCTGCAAACGGTGAACATCCCGGTTGTGGAAGTACATATGTCCAACATCCATGCGCGCGAAGCTTTCCGTCACACCTCGGTTATTGCGCCCGTGGCTGTCGGTCAAATCGCCGGATTTGGCGCCGCCAGTTACGAATGGGGACTTGCTGCGCTGCACCGGCATTTGTCAGCAGGCCGTAAGGAGATATGAAGATGGCAAATCAACGAGTAAGTAAAGTGCGCGAAGCACTTCTTGAACGTAAATTGGACGGACTTTTGGTTGCCACCCCGATCAACCGCCGTTATTTGACGGGATTTACCGGCTCTTCGGGGTTTGTGCTGATTACAGCGGACAAAGCTTATTTGCTTACCGATTTCCGGTACATGAGCCAGGCTCCTCAGCAGGCGGTTGACTTTGAAGTGGTGGAAGAACACCGCCAGGATACGCTCGACATTATGAAAGAGCTGCTGCTGGCGGCTAACGTTAAACGTCTTGGATTCGAGAACGAGCTGATGTCCTATTCGGCATACGTCAGATATTCGGAAGCCTTAAAGCCGATTGAACTGATTCCGGCCAGCGGGCTTGTAGAAGAGATCCGCATGTTTAAGGATGACGAAGAACTGACTGTAATGAAGGAAGCGGCCGATTTGGCCGACCGGACTTTCCTGCATATGCTGGATGTGATCAAACCCGGCATGACGGAGCTGGATGGAGCTCTCGAAATGGAGTTTTTCATGCGCAAGAACGGCGCGACGGCCATTTCTTTTGATACCATTTTTGCTTCCGGGGAACGTTCAGCCCTGCCGCACGGCAAGGCAAGCCCGAAAGTGGTCGGCGCCGGAGAGCTGTTGACGATGGACTTTGGCGCCCTGGTTAAAGGCTACTGCTCGGACATCACCAGAACGGTAATGGTGGGTACGCCCAACGAGAAGCAGCGTGAAATCTACAATATTGTTCTTGAAGCCCAGCTCCATACGATCGAGCAGCTCCGCCCGGGAATGACCGGCCGTGAAGCCGATGCGCTCGCTCGTGACATCATCACGCGCCACGGCTACGGCGAACAGTTCGGACACAGCACGGGACACGGTCTTGGCATGGAGGTCCATGAAACGCCAAACCTGTCCAAAGTAAGCGATATGGTGCTTAAGCCGGGCATGGTGGTCACCGTAGAGCCGGGGATTTACATTCCGGGCTTCGGTGGCGTGCGAATTGAAGACGACGTTGTTGTCACGGAAACGGGCGTACGCCGGTTAACCGAATCCAGCAAAGAGTTGTTTATTTTGTAAATGATCTGCAGGTGCTCTGCAACTATTTTGAGGAGGTTTTTTTGTGATTTCAGTAAACGATTTGAAAACAGGCCTTACAGTAGAAGTGGAAGGAGATATCTTTACGATTATCGATTTCCAACACGTTAAACCAGGTAAAGGTGCGGCATTTGTTCGCACAAAAATGAAAAACCTCCGCAACGGCAACACCGTTGAACGTACTTTCCGTGCAGGTGAAAACATTGGCCGTGCACAAATCGAAAACCGCGACGTACAATATTTGTATGCAAGCGCCCAAGAACACACTTTCATGGACAATGAAACCTATGATCAATTTACGCTGACTTCCGATCAGCTGGAATGGGAACTGAACTTCCTGAAAGAAAACATGAACGTTAAAATCTCCAGCTACCAAGGTGAAATCCTCGGCATTAACCTGCCGATGAGCGTTGAGCTTAAAGTGGTTGAAACGGAGCCGGGCATCAAAGGCAATACGGCTACTGGCGCAACTAAAAACGCCAAGCTGGAAACGGGCCTGAACGTTCAAGTGCCTCTCTTCATTAACGAAGACGACGTGCTTCTGATCGATACACGCGAAGGAAAATACATTTCCCGCGCATAATCCAGTTTGCTGCTCCGCAGCCGCATAAACCGTGCTGCGGTTGTGCCGCCGCGAGCGGCGGAAGAATTCCTCCACCGCCTGGTGGGGGAATTTTTTTGCAAGAAGAGAAATTTTGGATGACCGCCTGCATAGAAAAAAACGTGAAAAAGATTGACTTCCGAGGCTGACTTTCATATTATACTGAGTTAAAGTGATAAAATAACAGCGGAAGTTAGATTTTTAAAGAGCGAAATGGGAGTGAACGTTTTGGCATTATACGTCATGAAGTTTGGCGGCAGCTCCGTTGGAGACATCGAGCGGATGCAGCGCGTAGCAAGACGGGTTATCGAGAAACAGGAAGAGGGCCATAGCTGTGTTGTAGTCGTCTCCGCGATGGGAGATACCACGGATGATTTGATTGATCAGGCTAAACTGCTGAATCCGAATCCGCCGGCCCGGGAAATGGATATGCTGATGACGACGGGAGAGCAGATTTCGATTGCTTTGTTGTCCATCGCCATTCATCAGCTCGGGGGCAAAGCGGTTTCATATACAGGCTGGCAGGCCGGTTTCCGTACCGAGCCGGTTCACGGCAATGCCCGGATTACCGACATTCAGCCGGAGCGTGTGCTGAAGTCCTTGGAGGAAGGGAACATTGTTGTCGTTGCCGGATTCCAGGGCATGTCGGAGGACCATGAAATTACGACTTTCGGGCGCGGCGGCTCTGATACGACTGCGGTTGCGCTCGCGGCTGCGATCAGTGCTGATGTTTGCGAAATCTACACCGATGTAGACGGCATCTATTCCACCGATCCGCGAATCGTATCTTGTGCAAGAAAGCTGAGCGAAATTTCCTATGACGAGATGCTGGAGCTTGCTAATCTTGGAGCGGCCGTGCTGCATCCGAGAGCGGTAGAATATGCCAAACATCATCAGGTTAAGCTGGTTGTCCGCTCAAGTTTCAATAAAAATGAAGGAACGGTTGTTAAGGAGGATGTCACCATGGAGCAAGGTGTTGTAGTCAGTGGAATCGCATACGATAAAAATGTCGCCCGAATCACGATTATGGGGGTTTCCCACGTACCCGGCGTTTTGGCCAAAGTGTTCGGCGCGCTTGCGGAAGCAAAAATCAACGTAGATATCATCGTTCAAAACGGCGCGCAAAACGGGGAAGCCGATTTCTCCTTTACGGTAACGCTCGGCGAACGCCAGAAAGCTCTTGATGTCATTGCAAGCATCCGCAGCGAGGTTCCTTACCGCGAGGCGAGCTCCGAGGAAGATCTGGTCAAAGTCTCCATCGTGGGGGCCGGGATGGTCAGCCATCCGGGCGTGGCGGCTAAAATGTTCGACGTCATCTCCCAGCAAGGCGTCAATATCAAAATGGTGAGCACCTCGGAAATCAAAACGTCCTGCGTTATTGACCGCGAGAAGCTGAATGAGGTGGTTCGCGCGCTCCATACCGCTTATGGACTCGATACCACCGAAAAAGCTTTTGTCGGCGGGCCGTCGGAACGCCGGTAACATCAAATCTTTCGTTTGTGACGGTTTATATTTAAACCCTGTCCTTCTAATTCCAGATAGAAATAAAAGCAAAGCTGCTCCTGTCTTGTTAAAGACCGGGGGCGGCTTCTTTTTTTTGCCCGTGTCCAAAGACGGAAAGCTTGAAAATAGTGGACTAATTGAAGATAGCGGCGCATATCGATAAGTACATCCGGACAAGTAGGAGGTTTATGGATGCTGGATAAATTTGTGCTTAGTATGGCGTCGCTGCGTATATTGTCGGGTTCGGCCGAAATTTTGGCGGCCCTCCTGATGCTGAAGCTGGGCAGGGTGGACAAGGCTCTGGCCGTGAACTCCGCGCTGGCTTTCGTGGGTCCCACGATTCTGATCTTGACCACTTCCATCGGTCTCGCCGGCATGGCAGACAAGCTTTCATGGAGCAAAATGGCCTGGATCGCCTGTGGTGTATCTTTTCTCTTAATCGGGATTTTAAAGAAATAATAGATTCCCGTCATAAAAGATAGGTACAAGCATAAAATAAAATAGACTTCAAAGATCAAGGTCTAGCAAAAAGCCGGAAATGGAGGTGATGCCTGCATGAACGAGAACGAAAATGAGTCCTGGCTGGCCGTTTTCCCCGACCGGATACGCTCTCTCCTCCTGCGGCTGCCGCCGCGTTTGCTCGGCGAGCTTGAAGAGGTGAGAATCCGCGAGGAACGTCCGCTGGAAATCAATGCCGGAGGGCGGTTCTATTTCCTGAAAGCAGAGGGGACGCTGACGGATCAGGCTGCGGATGCCGTTCGGACAGGCCGGGAAGACAGCCACAGGCTGCTTGACCTCATCACCAATCATTCCGTGTATACGATGGAAGAAGAACTGCGAAAAGGGTTTATTACCCTGCCCGGCGGACACCGGATGGGCCTGTCCGGACGAACGGTGCTCAGCCGCGGCAAAGTGGAGCACATTCGCGACATCAGCGGGTTTAACCTGCGGATTGCGAGGGAAATCAAAGGGGCCGCGGCAGGCGTTATGCCTCATCTTCTTGATTACCGGGGAAAAAGCGTGCTGCATACGCTGATCGTCGCTCCCCCGCAGCAGGGGAAAACAACGATGCTGCGGGACATCGCAAGGCTTGTCAGCAGCGGACAGTTCGGCCCTCACAGAGAGAAGTGGCCCGGACTGAAAGTGGCGATCATCGACGAACGGTCGGAGATCGCCGGATGCCGCCGGGGAGTGCCCAGCTTCGACATCGGGCCTCGAACGGACATCATGGACGGATGTCCGAAAGTGGAAGGGATCATGATGATGATCCGTTCCATGTCGCCCGACGTCATCATCGTGGACGAGATCGGCCGGCCGGAGGATGCGGAAGCGCTGACCCAGGCTCTGCATGCCGGAGTGAAGGTCATCGCCACCGCGCATGGCTCCGGCCTCGGCGGCATGCCGTCAAGTCCGCTGCTGAATGGAGTAGCAAGCGGCAGGTTGTTCCAGAGGTTTGTGACCCTGGGCCGTGCAGATCATGGCTTCGCCTTCAAAGTGTACGACGGGGAGTACAAGCCGCTGCTGTAGCTCCACAGCCGGCAACTTTATGATTTTCAGGCTGGAAAGGCGGTGAAGCAATGCTCAAAATGTTGGGCGCCGTTCTGGTCATTTTGGCCGCCACGCTGGCCGGCTGGGTGCAAGCCCGCCGATTTGCGGCCAGGCCCAGCGAAATCAGGCGTCTCATTTTATCCCTGCAAAGGCTCGACACGGAAATCGGGTACGGCTTCACTCCGCTTCCCGAGGCTTTCAGACGGATTGGGGCACAAAGCAGGGAGCCGTTGAATCGCATTTACAACGATGCGGCGGCATCCATGGAAGCCCCCCGGAACTGGACGGCCCAGGACAGCCTGCACGATGCGCTTAAAGAAAACTGGAAATTCACATCTATGAAAGCGCCCGAGAAGGAAGTGCTGCATCAGCTGGCTTTTACTCTGGGAACCAGTGACCGCACCAACCAGAAAAACCATATCCAGTCGGCGGTCAAGGCTTTGGAAGCGGAGGAGGCACAAGCTCTGGAAGAGCAGGCCCGTTACGAAAAGATGTGCAGAAGCCTCGGACTGCTGGTGGGCGCGTTTATTGTGATCCTGATCTATTAAAACGGTAACTCTCCCGGCAGGGATTGCGGAGAAAACAGCGAGGTGCCTTTGTCATGAACATAGAAGTGAACGCTATATTTCAAATCGCCGGAATCGGAATTATTATCGCCATGATTCATACCGTGCTGAAGCAGATGGGGAAAGAGGACATGGCCCACTGGGTAACCCTGATCGGTTTTGTGGTGGTGCTGTTTATGGTTGTCCGAATGCTGGACAGCCTGTTTCAGCAAATCAAAACGATCTTCCTTTTTCAGTAGGTGACCGGAAATGGACATGATTCAAATCGTCGGACTGGGCTTGATCGCAGCCGTACTTTCCCTCCTGATGCGGGAGCAGAAGCCGATTTTTGCTTTCCTGATCGCCGCTTTTGCCGGGATTACCATCTTTCTGTTCCTGATCGGCAAAATTGGCATGGTGCTGGATACGCTCGAGGAGCTGGCTGCGGCGTCAGGCGTTCAGAACGTCTATCTGAAAACCATCCTTAAAATAATCGGCATTGCTTACATCGCGGAGTTTGGTGCCCAAATCGTCCGGGATGCCGGACAGGAATCCATTGCTTCCAAAATCGAGCTGGCGGGAAAAGTTTTGATCATTGTACTGGCAGTTCCGATCATCGGCATCATTATTGAAACCGTGGTAAAGCTGCTGCCTGCCTAGAAACGAGGAATGAAGATGAAACACCGGTTCCGGACGATCCTGGGGATTTTGATTTTGCTCCTGTGGCTGGCCGCCTTCTTTTCATCTCCCGCCACAGCCTCTGCATCCACTGCCGGCGAAAGCGAATCCCTTTCGGATTCTACCGCTGCAGTGTCGGGGCAGCCGCAGGCAGCGGCCGGGCAGCAGGTGGATACGGACGAAATTGAAGGCTATTGGCAGGAGCTGATGAAAGAATACGGAGGTTTTTTTCCTGAAGGAAGCCTTCCGGCTTTTAAGGACATGATTCTCCCGGGCGGGGATGGCTTCAGCCTTTCGGCAGGCCTGTCGGGCCTGTTCCGGTTCATGTGGCACGAAGTGCTGTACAACGCCAAAATCCTGGTCACCATCGTTGTCCTTACCGTGTTCAGCATGCTGCTGGAAACCCTGCAGAGCGCGTTTGAAAAAGGAAACGTCGGCAAAATCGCTTTCTACATCTGTTACATGGTTTTGATTATTCTGGCGATTAACAGCTTCCATGTGGCCATTTCCTATGCGGCCAAAGCGATAGAGGGCATGATTGACTTCATGATGGCGATGGTTCCGCTGCTGTTTACTCTGCTGGCCTCTATGGGCAATGTCGTTACCGTTTCGGTTACGCATCCGCTGGTCGTTTTTATGGTCCACAGCGTCGGTACGCTTGTCCATATGGTGGTGTTTCCGCTTCTTTATTTCTCAGCCGTTCTTCATATCGTGAGTTCCATGAATGAAAGATACAAGCTGTCCAAGCTGGCGGACCTGCTCAGAACAGCTGGGATGGGGATTTTGGGCGTCATGCTTACGGTCTTCCTGGGCGTCATCTCCGTTAAAGGCGTCGCCGGCTCGGTGGCCGACGGGGTGACGCTCCGTACAGCCAAATATTTGACCGGCAATTTTGTTCCGGTCGTTGGGAAGGTGTTCTCGGATGCGACGGATACGGTCATATCGGCTTCGATTCTGGTAAAAAACGCAGTCGGGATTGTGGGCGTAGTCATCATCTTGTTCCTGTGCGCATTCCCGGCCATCAAAATCCTCACCCTGGCGCTGATCTACAACTTTTCGGCAGCGGTCATGCAGCCGCTTGGCGACACGCCCATAGTCGCCTGTCTGGAGACGATCGGCAAAAGCATGCTGTATGTTTTCGCCGTATTGGCGGCGGTCGGCCTGATGTTTTTTCTGGCGATAACGATTATGCTCACGGCGGGCAACATTACAGTAATGATGCGCTGAGGCCGGAAAAGGCGGGAGTGAATTCATGAACTGGTTAGGCGAATGGCTGAAACAAATCATTTTTATAGTGCTGTTGGCGGGCATTGTTGAAATGCTGCTTCCGAGCCGTTCCATGGAGCGGTACGTGAAGCTTGTGCTCAGCCTGCTCGTCCTGATGACGCTGCTGAGCCCGATCCTGAAGCTGCTGGACGGCAACCCGATAGAAAAGCTGCAGCAGGCGATCGAAGAGCAGCTCAGCCCGAAATCCGCAGGCGAATCCAGCCTGGAGCAAATCTTGAAGCAGGGCGAACTGCTCAGGCAGTCCAGTCTCGAGGATTCCTTGAAATGGGCGGGCACGGAAACGGCGCAGCAAATGAAAACGCAAATCGAAGCCGCTACGGGGCTGGATGTGAATCGGGTGGCTGTTTCGATCAAGGTAGTACCTGTTAACAACAAAAACGTAGCCCCCGCAGGTGCAGACGGACAGCAAAAATACGATAAGCCGGAAATCAGCAGCGTCAAGGTGTATTTGAACCCGGCAGCGGCGGACACGCCGGTTATGGCCCATACGGCAGAGTCGGAGGCGGGAGCTGAAGCGGATTTTTCAGCGGATTCATCGGGCGGAAAGATCCAGATCCCTTCAGTGAATTCCATACAAGTCCAGGTGGGCCCCGTTGGCGTCAAACCCGAGGATAACCGGACGCAGGAGGTTACGGAAGATTCGGCAGGGACGGATAACGAACCTGGAAACGGGGAAACCGGCGGTCTGGAAGCGAATGGGGATCAGATTGCCGTGGCGGCCCCTCAAACGCAGGAAACAAAGGAAATCAGCCGTTTGCTAGCCGGCAGCTGGGGGGTTTCCGAAGAACGGATCGGCATCTACCAGATTCAGAGCGAAGTCCAACCGTAAAGGAGGTGAGAACGGGAATGAACTGGTTCAAAAAACTTGAGCAGTGGATTGGCGGAGGTGAAGGCGGCGGGAAGAAAATACATACCTTCAGGCTGCTCATCATTATCGGGCTCATCGGCATCGCGATCATGCTGTTTAATTCCTTTGTCCATGTGAAGAAGATCGACACGGGCGGCGTCGGGAGAGAACCTCCCTCCGAAACGGCGAATACGACTGCGGCAGCCGCGGCGGACAGCGGAGACGGGAGTCCATTCGATGGCATTGAAGGCGAGATGGAGAACAAAATGAAAGACATTTTGGAGCAAATGGTTGGGGTCGGATCCGTGGATGTGATGGTAACGGTGGATTCTACGGAAGAAACCGTCTTTCAGCGAAATGTCAAGGACAGTCAGCAGTCTACGGACGAAACCGATGCCAGCGGGGGGAAAAGGCATGTCACGGAATACACCAGAGACGGCGAAATCGTAACCTATGAAATGTCCGGCAACCAGCAGCCGATCATTACCAAGAAAGTGAAACCACAAGTTCGCGGCGTGCTGGTCGTCGCCAAAGGCGCCGAAAACAAAATCGTTAAGCAAATGATCGTCGACGCCGTGGAAAAAGGATTGAACGTACCTGCGTACCGCATTTCTGTTGCTCCGAGAAAAACCGCTCAGTAAGGATCAGAGGTAAACCCAGCTTTCCTATATAACTCTTTGAGGAGGAATTATTCAATGAAAACAAAACGTCAAACAATTTGGCTCGTCTCCATGCTCAGCTTGATGGTGGTCCTTTCGGCTTATTATCTGTTTACTGAGGATTCAGGGCCTGCCGCAACCCAGTCGGCCGACGGACAGCAGGTTTCGGTTTCCGATACCCAGGGGGCGGCCTCCGGAGATTCCGGCGGCGCGATCGTCTCCGAAGTAACGGATGATTCCCAAGCCGCAGATGATGCGGCCGCAGCCGATGACAACCAAACGGCCGCAGCCGATGACAGCGCGGCAGCCGACAGCCAAACGGATACAAGCGGAACGGCAGCCGATCCGTCCAAAGCTCAGGCAGACGCCTCTGCGGCTACCAAGGGTGGAGATCAATCGGCAGCGGCTTCCTCCGGAGATAAAACCTCTGCGGACGATAAGCAGCAAGCAGCGGACCCAACGGCCAAAACGGACGAGGAAGTGCTGGAAACCGCTCAGGCTCAAGGCACTATAGGCAGCGATCAGATTGACCAATATCAATACGAGCGTGTGGAAGCCAATGACAAAAAAGCCGAAGAGCTGCTGCAAACGATGAATGACCTCAGCAAATCCCCTGAGGAAAACGCGCAAGCGGCCAACGAATATAATGCTCTTCAAGACAAAGAGTCCAAAATCAATGATATCGAGGAACAGGTTAGCCAACGTTACGGCAAAGCCGTTGTGACCGAAGACGACAACAGCTTCAAAGTGGTGGTCGCGAACGACAAACTGCAGGCTAAAGACGCCGCCACGATCATCGATCTTGTCATCAGCGAATTGGGCGTATCCCAAGATAAAGTGAAAGTTCAATATGTAAGTGCGGCAAAGTAATCGGTTTCAACAAACTTTATGCCAAAGAGTCCAAGGTTCTGCTTGGACTCTTTCTATTTCACCATCTTGTGATATAATACATAAAGTTATGTTCTGACCAAGTACCAAAGCTTTGCGGTGTCAAAGGAAGTTAAACGGTTTCGGCTGTGCGGATGACCGGTTTGCAATGCTTTCTTTACCAAGGGGACATGCCCGAAGCATCGGTCAGGGGTTACCCGGCTAGGTATTCTGGCGTTCTTCAAAAAAGCTGGAGGAGTGAATAGTTGATGTTTAAATTAAATGAAATCAAAGAATTGATCAAACTGGTGGACGAAACCTCTGTCCAAGAATTGGAAATCGAAAACGAAGGATCCCGCCTTACAATCCGCAAACCGGGCAAAACGGAAGTTGTGCAGGTGGCGGCAGCTCCGGTTGTCCAAGCGGCTCCGGCAGCTGTGGCAGCGGCTCAGCCTGCCCAAGAAGCCAAAGCTCCGGAACGTAAAGCGGCGGATTCCAACTTACATACGATCGTTTCCCCGATGGTGGGCACCTTTTACCGGGCTTCTTCCCCTGAAGCGGGTCCTTTCGTCGACAAGGGCGACCGTGTTTCGGACAAGACGGTGGTCTGCATTATCGAAGCAATGAAGCTGATGAATGAACTTGAAGCCGAGGTTAAAGGTGAAATCGTCGACATTTTGGTTGAAAACGGACAGCTTGTGGAATATGGGCAGCCCCTCTTTTTGGTGAAACCGGAATAAGAAGAACTCAAGAAATTGGTACCAGGAGGAAAAACCATGGAATTTCACAAAGTATTGATTGCCAACCGCGGCGAAATCGCGGTCCGGATTATCCGGGCCTGCCGGGAAATGAATATTTCCACGGTGGCCGTTTACTCCGAAGCGGACAAGGACTCCCTGCATGTACGTTTGGCGGATGAAGCCTACTGCATCGGACCTACTTTGTCCAAGGACAGTTATTTGAACTTTACGAACATTATGAGCGTCGCTACGCTTACGGAATGTGACGCCATCCATCCGGGATACGGCTTTTTGGCCGAAAACGCCGATTTCGCTGAAATCTGCGATTCCTGCAATATTACCTTCATCGGTCCTTCCGCTGACGCAATCAGCCGCATGGGCGACAAGTCGGTGGCTAAACAGACCATGAAGGAAGCCGGCGTTCCGGTTATTCCGGGCTCCGACGGCATTATCGAAGATCTGGACGAAGCGGTCATGATTGCCCGGGATATTGGATATCCTGTCATTATTAAGGCTACCGCCGGCGGCGGGGGCAAAGGCATTCGTTTGGCTGAGGATGAAGAATCCCTGATTCAGCAAATTACAACGGCTCAACAGGAAGCTCAAAAAGCCTTCGGCAACGCCGGAGTTTATCTCGAGAAATTCCTGACCGGCATGAAGCACGTTGAAATTCAAATTATGGCGGACCGCCATGGCAACGCTGTCTATCTGGGAGAGCGGGATTGTTCCGTACAACGCCGCCGCCAGAAGCTGGTCGAGGAATCCCCATGTCCGATATTGTCCCCTGAAAAACGGGCCGAAATGGGCGAAGCAGCCGTACGGGCTGCACTTGCCGTAGATTATTGCGGCGCAGGTACGCTTGAGTTTTTGCTGGGACCTGACGGACAGTTTTATTTTATGGAAATGAATACCCGCATTCAGGTCGAACATCCGGTTACGGAAATGGTGACCGGCGTAGACTTGATCAAAGAGATGATTTCCGTTTCGGAAGGCAACCCTCTGTCTTTTTCCCAAGAGGACATTGTCCTTAACGGCTGGTCGATTGAATGCCGGATCAATGCGGAAAATCCGGATCGCGGCTTCCTGCCGTCTCCGGGCAAAATCCAGTTTTATCTGGCTCCGGGCGGACCCGGCGTACGGGTGGACAGCGCAGCGTATCCGGGATATACGATCTCCCCGCATTATGATTCCATGATTGCGAAGCTGATCGTCTGGGCGCCGACCCGCGACGAAGCCATCGCCAAAATGAAACGCGCCTTGGCCGAATTTGCTGTGGAAGGTATTCACACCACCATCCCGTTTCATCAGAAATTGATGGATCATCCCGTGTTTATCCGCGGTGATTTTGATATTAAATTTCTGGAAGAACACGAGGTTTAAAAATTGGGCCAAGTTTGTCATAATGCAGGCGAAATGATATATTATGTATAATAAGTGCGCTTGCCTCTATGACGCTGGTCTGACGCAAACTTATTGAGAGGTGGAGAAGAAGATGAGTACTTTGCCGACTGAATTTGAACGTACCGATATTGGAGAAATTCAAATTGCACCGGAGGTAATTGAAGTGATTGCCGGTTTGGCAACCGTTGAGGTGAAGGGCGTTGCCGGGATGAGCGGCGGATTTGCCGGCGGGATTGCCGAATTGCTCGGACGCAAAAATTTGTCCAAAGGCGTTAAGGTCGAAGTGGGCCAGCGCGAAGCGGCTGTCGACGTATCGGTCATCATGGAATACGGGAACCGGATTCCTGAAGTGGCCAGCGAAGTTCAGCGTAACGTTAAACGTTCCATCGAGCAGATGACTGGGCTTTCCGTCGTTGAAGTCAACGTACATATTCATGACGTGATTTTCAAGGCGGCCGAGAAGCTTGAAGAAACCATCGATTTAAACAACAGGGTGAAATAACTGGAGTAAAATAAACCCCCGACGATTGAGTCAGGGGTTTACTATAATTTGGGGAGGCTGCAGATTTCGTGGCAAAGATTTTAGACAGGATTTTGCTTTTTATATACAGTCTAAGCATCGGCATCATCAGTGTAATTGCAATCCTCCTGCTCACAAACGCCGTTCCGGTTTCATTGGATTCCAATGAACAAAAGGTGCTTTATATTACCGTTTTGGTAGCAGCGGTCGTTTTATTCCTGCTCAGCATCCGTTTCTTCTATATCTCTATTCGCAGGGATCGTTCCTCGTTGCCGTCGATCGATCAGAGAACCGAATTTGGAGATATTCAAATTTCGGTCGAAACGATCGAAAACCTGTCCTACAAAGCCGCTTCACGGGTACGCGGGGTTAAAGACGTCAAAACGAGAATCCGGGTTTCGGAATCCGGTCTTGAAATCAACGTCCGTGCGCTGGTCGACGGCGAAACGGCCATTCCTCCGCTGACGGAGGAAGTGCAAAAGCAGGTTCATGATCAGGTGGAGGAAATTACCGGCATTCCGGTTTCTTATGTCTCCGTATATATTGCCAACCTGGTGCAATCGCCAGTCATCAAGAGCCGGGTGGAATAGGGGGAGTTCGTCCCGATGTTTTGGAAAGAATTGTGGACCAGCTATAGGGGACGCCTGCTGGGGGTTGCCGCTGCTGTATTTTTGATTATCATTTATTTAATATCCGGTTTTTGGAACATGATGTTTTGTGCTCTGATTCTGTTTATCGGCTATACGGCCGGTAAATACAAGGATCTTGATCAAGGCTCTTTGATACCATGGAAGGAAATAAGGGACTGGCTGTTAAGCAAATGGCGTCCTTTCCGATAATTCCTGTGATATGCTTTTCTCCTGAAAAACAGATGAAGCTGAATAATGCCCCAGGCGGCGGTGGAGAATAGCATTTCGCAGGTTTTTTCGTTTCGGGAGCTTCATCCCGGTTTCCGATTCCAGTGGGAGCAGTTGAGTCAGCTAGCTTAGGTTAATGCGATTGTATGAAATCAGGAGGAAATTAAGTGAAAAAACGTTTAACAAGGGAACTTGCCGTACAAAGCTTGTATCAGATGGAGATGAACGAAGTAGGCGCGCAGGAGGCGGTAATGATGCTGCTTACCGAAGCCGCTGAAGACAACGAAAGCGGCGTCGGCAGCGTCGGCAATCCGGATGAAGCCAGAGCACAAATCATGGAGCTGGTTGCAGGGGTAACCGAACGCAAAACCGCGATCGACGGGATATTGGAGCAGTATCTGAAGAATTGGCAGATCAGCCGGCTATCCCGGGTAGACCGCCAGATTCTCCGGCTGGCCGCATACGAAATGATTTTCCGCGACGATGTCCCGGCCAAGGTTGCCGTCAATGAGGCGATTGAACTGGCCAAACATTTCGGCACCGAGGAATCCGGCAAGTTCGTAAATGGCGTATTGGGCAAAATGATTCAGGATTTGGACAAGCTTAAAAATTAAAAATATAGCTGAGGGTTAAAGGAGACGGGGAAACGATGACAGCACCTATTATCAACGGGAAACAGGTATCAGAAGAAATTCGCGGCCAAATTCGTATTGAAGTAGAAGAGCTTAAAGGAAAGGGAGTCCAGCCAGGTCTTGCCGTCGTGCTTGTTGGCGAAGATCCGGCTTCCCAGGTTTACGTCCGCAACAAAGAAAAGGCCTGCATCGACCTTGGCTTTTATTCGGAGGTTCATCGTTTGCCGGCATCCACTACCCAGGAAGATCTGCTTGCTCTTATTGAAAAATTAAACGGACAAGCCAGCATTCACGGCATTTTGGTCCAGCTGCCGCTTCCTTCCCATATCCTTGAGAAATCGGTGATCGACGCCATTTCGGTTGAAAAAGATGTGGATGGCTTTCACCCAGTTAACGTAGGGAATCTCGTGATCGGGGATGACAGCCTGCTGCCCTGTACGCCAGCGGGGGTAATCGAGCTGATCAAACGTGCGGGCATTGAAATCAGCGGCAAACATGCCGTTGTTATCGGCCGCAGCAATATTGTGGGCAAGCCGGTATCCCTGCTGCTCCAGCGCGAGAACGCTACGGTGACGATGTGCCATTCCCGCACGGCGAATATGAAGGAACTGACCAAACAGGCGGATATCGTGGTTGTGGCGATCGGCCGGGCCAATTTCGTGGATGCTTCCTACATCAAACCGGGTGCGGTTGTCATCGACGTCGGCATGAACCGTTTAGAGAACGGGAAGCTGGCCGGTGACGTGGATTTTGCAAGCGTGCAGGAGGTTTCAGGTCCGATTACGCCGGTGCCCGGCGGTGTAGGTCCGATGACCATTACAATGCTGATGAAAAATACGCTGATCGCCGCCAAAAGGCTGAACGGCTTGTCCTGATGCCTGCGGGCATCCTAGCGGCCTGATAAAGGAGGCTTTGCTGTGGAACAGCGCATTTATACGATCAAGGAATTAAACAAATATATCCGCATGAAAATGGAAAGCGATCCGCTGCTGTCCGAAGTATGGATCCGCGGGGAGATTTCCAACTTCACGCACCACTCCAGCGGACATATGTATTTTACGTTAAAAGATGCCGACAGCCGGATCAAAAGCATCATGTTTGCTTCGCATAACCAGAGGCTTCCTTTTATTCCGAAGGAAGGCTCGAGGGTTATTGCCCGGGGCAACGTATCCGTATTTGAACGAGACGGCCAATATCAGTTTTATGCGACGCATATGCAGCCGGACGGCATCGGCAGTTTGTATCTGGCTTATGAGCAGCTGAAGAAAAAGCTGGAGCAGGAAGGCCTTTTTGAGGCTTCCACTAAAAAAGCGATTCCGAAATTTCCGCGCAGCATCGGCGTTGTGACCTCGCCGACAGGCGCGGCGGTCAGGGACATCATGATCACGCTGCAAAGAAGGTATCCGCAGGCGAATATTGTGCTTTATCCCGTGCTTGTGCAGGGAAAAGGCGCTGCGCCTTCGATCGTCAAGGCCATCCGCGAGCTGAATCATCTAGGCGAGGCGGATGTGCTGATTGTGGGACGCGGCGGCGGCTCACTTGAAGAGCTTTGGGCCTTCAACGAAGAAATCGTAGCCAGAGCGATCTATGATTCGGCGATCCCTATTATTTCGGCCGTCGGGCACGAAACGGACTTTACGATCGCCGACTTTGTGGCCGATCTGCGGGCGGCCACGCCGACGGCTGCGGCCGAGCTTGCGGTGCCGCATATCGCGGATTTGAAGGAGCTGCTGCGCCAGCTCCAGCGTTCGCTGCGGCAGGGGCTGCAGCATAGGGCGTCCCGCGAGCGCGAGCGCCTCGCGCGCCTGCAGAGGTCGCCGGCGCTGACGCAGCCGCGCCGCCAGGTGCTTCAGCATGTCCAGCGTTTGGACATGCTGAAGCATCGGCTGTCCCGCACGATGGACAGCCGGGTGAAGCTGACAGCCGGCCGGCACGGGCGGCTGCATGAATCGCTGCTGCGCTACCATCCGCAAGCGCAGCTGAACCAGGCTTCAGCCCGCGGGGACGAGCTTGACCGCCGGCTGAAGCAAAACATGGCTGCGCTGCTCAAAGATCGCTCCGCCGCGCTCGGCAGCACGATCAGGCAGCTTGACGCGCTGAGTCCGCTTAAAGTAATGGGCCGGGGCTACAGCCTCGTCTACGATGAGAAAGAACAGCAGCTGATTAAGTCGATCCGCCAGGTGCAGCCCGGGGATCAGTTGAAGATCAAAGTGACCGACGGTGAACTGGACTGTCAGGTTTGGGGCATAAAGCCGGAAGGAGAAGACCATGGAAGAACAGAAACAGGAAATTAGTTTTGAAGAAGCCATGAGCGAACTGGAGGCCATCGTCTCCCAGCTTGAGCATGGGGACGTTCCGCTGGAGAAAGCGATCGATCTGTTTCAGCAGGGAATGAAGCTGTCCCAGCTTTGCGGTCAAAAGCTGGAGCAGGTCGAGCGCAAAATCGAAATGATCGTAGAGGTTGATGGAAACGTCGTTAAGAAACCTTATAGTGAAAACGGTGGAGGAAGCGGTGATTTTGCTTGATCCAACCATCGTTCGGGCAATATATGGAGGACATTTGCGGCCATATCAACACGGCATTGGAACGGTTTTTGCCGGAGGAATGGCGCGTTCCGGACACGCTTAAGGAAGCCATGCTTTATTCATTAACCGCCGGGGGAAAAAGATTGCGCCCTCTGCTGGTCATTGCGGCGGCCGAAAGCCTTGGCGGCAGCCGGGAGGCGGCGATGCCCGTGGCCTGCGCGGTCGAAATGGTCCATACCTATTCTCTCATCCACGATGATCTTCCGGCTATGGACAATGACGATTACAGACGCGGCAAACCCACCAACCACAAAGTGTTCGGGGAGGCCGCGGCCATTCTTGCCGGAGACGGCCTGTTGACGCATGCTTTTTACAGCATTGCACAAGCTTCTGATCGGTATCATGTGCCGGCGGAGCAGACCTTGGCCATTGTCGAGGAGCTTTCCCGATGCGCGGGACCTTGCGGCATGGTCGGAGGACAAGCGGCGGATATGGAAGCGGAGCAGGGGGTAACGGATCTGGACGGACTCCGGTATATTCATGAGCATAAAACGGGCGACCTTATTGTATTTGCGCTCAAAGCGGGCGGACGGATCGCATCCGCTTCTCCTGCGCAGCTCCGGGCTCTCGAGATTTTTGGACGAAACATAGGATTTGCCTTTCAGATTCAGGACGATATTTTGGACCTGATCGGCGATGAAGCCAAACTCGGGAAAAGCACGCAAAGCGACGTTAAGATGAACAAAGTGACCTACCCTTATTTCGCCGGGCTCGAAGCTTCACGCGCCGAGGTTGCAAGATTGACGGCGGAAGCAAAAGAAGCCCTGTACGAAGGCGGCATTCCGGATCCGCGGCGATTGCTGGAGATTTCGGACTTTTTGCTGAAGCGGGACCATTAATACGGAACCAATAAGCATAAAAATAAAGGGTTTTGCGTATTCATAACGGCAAAGCTGCGCCAGAACGATTGCATCCTTGTAGGACAAACGGCGCAAAATTTGCCGTTATTTCTGCTGCATGCTCTTTTATGATATAATTGGGAACACTACTACTGAATGTTATTTAAACCATGGAAAGCGGGGAATTCAAATGCTGCTTTCGCAAATCAGCGGACCTGAAGATATCAAAAACCTGTCCGTCGATGAGCTTGCACCCCTGGCGGCGCAGATTCGTCAGTTTCTAATTGAGAAGCTGTCCGTTACGGGAGGTCATCTGGCTTCCAATCTGGGGGTAGTGGAATTGACGCTTGCGCTTCATTACCGCTACAACAGCCCCAAAGATAAATTTATATACGATGTCGGCCATCAGGCTTATGTCCATAAAATTTTGACCGGACGAATGGACAAATTCGACACTTTACGGAAGCAGAACGGATTGTGCGGTTTCGTCAAACGGAGCGAAAGCGAACACGACGTTTGGGAAGCCGGCCACAGCAGCACTTCTTTGTCTGCCGCTATGGGCATGGCATTGGCCCGCGATTTGAAAGGCGAGGATTTTAAGGTCATTCCGGTTATCGGAGACGGTGCCCTGACGGGCGGCATGGCTTTTGAAGCGTTGAACCATATCGGCCATGAGAAGAAAAAGCTGATGGTTATCCTGAACGATAACGAAATGTCTATCGCGCCTAACGTTGGGGCCATGCACAACTATTTGTCGCGCATCCGTTCGGACCGTACTTATTTGCGGGCTAAAGACGAGATCGAAATCCTGCTGCGAAAAATACCCGCGATCGGCGGCAAGCTGGCCAAAACGGCCGAAAAGGTCAAAGACAGCCTGAAATACATGATGGTTCCCGGCATTTTGTTCGAGGAGCTCGGTTTTACTTATTTAGGGCCTATAGACGGACACGATCTGAACAAACTGCTGGAAACCTTCAAGCAGGCGGACAACGTGGACGGTCCCGTGCTGGTGCATGTGTTGACTACCAAAGGTAAAGGTTATCAGCCTGCGGAAGCCGATTCCCACAAATGGCACGGCATTTCGCCTTACAAGATCGAATCCGGCCAGGTGCTTAAAGCCGTCGGTAATCCGATGTATACGGAGGTTTTCGGTCAAACGCTGATTGAACTCGCCGAACACGACGAACGGATCGTAGCGGTAACGCCCGCCATGCCGGGAGGCTCCGGACTTGTGCCGTTTTCAAAACGTTTCCCGGACCGTATGATCGATGTCGGCATCGCCGAACAGCATGCGGCCACGATGTGTGCCGCGCTGGCATTGGAAGGCATGAAACCCGTTTACGCGGTATATTCGACCTTTATGCAGCGGGCTTATGACCAGATCGTGCACGACATCTGCCGTCATAACGCCAACGTGATGTTTGCCATTGATCGGGCCGGTTTTGTCGGAGCGGACGGAGAAACGCATCAGGGCGTTTATGATATTGCCTTTATGCGCCATATTCCAAATATCGTACTTATGATGCCCAAAGATGAAAACGAGCTCCGCCACATGATGAAAACGGCGCTTGAATATAACGACGGTCCGATCGCTTACCGTTATCCGCGCGTTAACGGAACCGGAGTCAAGCTGGATGAGCGGCTTGTGCCGATTCCGATCGGGAGCTGGGAAACGCTCCGCCAAGGCGAGAGCATCGCCATTGCGGCCATCGGGCCGATGGTTCAGATCGCCGAAGAAGCAGCGGAAGTTCTTAAAACTTCCGGCATCAAGGTGACGGTCGTCAACGCCCGGTTCCTTAAACCGCTTGATGATCAGCTGTTAGCCGAACTGGCTAAAACGCACCGTACGCTGATTGTACTTGAAGAAGCCAGTCAGGCCGGCAGTTTGGGCAGCGCGGTTCTTGAATTTTACGCGGAGCACGAAATGGCTGGTTGCGAAGTGAGACTGATGGGCATTCCTGACCGCTTCATCGAGCACGGCAGTGTGAAGGAGCAGCGCGAGCAGGTTGGTTTGACCGTAGAAGCGGTGGTTCAGCATGTGCAGAAAGCAAGGAACGAACAAGCTTTTGCTTATGCGAAAAAGACGTTCCCGTCTTAGTTCCACTTGATCGGATTAACATACAGACAGGAGAAATACATGTCAGGTTCAGGTACCAAAGAACGGGTGGATGTGCTGCTCGTCGAGCAGGGTTTTTTTGACAGCCGGGAAAAAGCGAAAACGGCCGTCATGGCCGGTCTCGTCTACGACGAGCACGGCCGCGTGGAGAAGGCCGGCACGAAGCTGCCTCGCACGGCTGCGCTGAAGGTGAAGGGTGCGGTGCATCCTTATGTCAGCCGCGGAGGCCTTAAGCTCGAGAAGGCCATCAAACAATTTGAAATCGATCTGCAGGGCCGGACGATGCTGGATATTGGTTCCTCCACCGGAGGTTTCACCGATTGCGCCCTTCAACATGGAGCATCTTACGTTTATGCCATTGACGTAGGGTACAATCAGCTGGACTGGAGCCTGCGCAACGATGAGCGGGTTAACGTGAAGGAAAGAACCAACTTCCGTTATATGACGGCGGAGGATTTGGACGGACCGGAACCCGATTTTGCGAGCATTGATGTATCTTTTATATCGCTGCGGATCATTTTGCCTCCGCTGATGCAGCTGCTGAAGCGACCGGCGGATGTCGTGGTCCTTATCAAACCCCAGTTTGAGGCGGGCCGCGAGAAAGTCGGAAAATCTGGAGTTGTCCGCGATCCCAAGGTGCATGAAGAAGTGGTGCTGCAGATCCTTTCATTAGCGGAGGAGCTCGGCTTCATCATTAAAGGATTAACCTTCTCGCCGATTACGGGGGGAGAAGGAAATATCGAATTTCTGGCTCATTTTGGCCTTGCGCCGGAAGAACCGGAGGAGGGAGCTGCTAACCCTCTGCATGCGTGGGAGCCGCTTGCCAAACAAACCGTTGAACAGGCCTCCAAAACCTTTCGTTCTTCGCCTTCTCATTAATTGAATCATTTGCTTTTTTAAGGCTTCCGTGGAGCTTAGCTCCCGGAAGCTTTTTGCGCGATAAAGCCGCAGACCCCTTTACGGAGGACTTGATTTGCGAACGTTTGTTTGTTTATAATAAAAGCAAGAAACCGGAAATGGGGTGCGCGGATGGGCGGCGGGTCTGATAAATGGTTGATGATCGCCATGGTGTTGGTGATTCTGTTTCTGCTCTGGAGGTCACTTTCCTCCTGGCTGTACCGGCCTGCCCCTTTCCGGCCGGGACACGGTTTTGAAGTAAATGAGGATTTTGAACATACGGCAGCCGTGGAGCTGCTGGAACGGCATGGTTATGAAGTTGTCAGCGGGAAACTGAAGGTTCCGCTGTCGTTTCAATGCGAGGATCAAATGCTTTACAGCCGGCTTTTTATAGATTATGTGGCAAGCAAGGACGGGGAATACTACATTGTTAAGGAAGCCCGCGAAAGATTGCCTCTGGAATGGACAGGCAGCGGGGTAAGAAATGCCCTGCTTCCGTATTTGCTGCTTTATCCGGATTGTGAAGGAATGTTATATATAAACGGCGAAATGAATGAAATTCGCAAGATTCGTTTAGTAAACGAAGAAGAGTATTAGCCATTTAGGCAGTTGGAGGAAATGAATGAAAGGTCTTCGCCATATCAAAATACGAGAAATTATTACCCAGCAGGATATTGAAACTCAGGACGAGCTTGTTGATTCGCTTAGGCAGGCCGGTTTCCAGGTAACCCAGGCTACGGTTTCCAGGGACATCAAGGAGCTGCTGCTGATTAAAGTGCCAACGGATGACGGACGGTATAAATATTCAATGCCGACGGACCAGCGTTATAATCCGGTTCAGAAGCTCAAGCGGGCATTGGTGGACAGTTTTGTCCATATTGACTACACGGGCAATCTGGTGGTCATGAAATGTTTGCCGGGAACGGCAAATTCCGTATGCGTGCTGCTGGATAATATGGAATGGACAGAAATTATGGGAACCATCTGTGGGGATGATACCATCCTCATTATTTGCCGCACGGATGAGAACAGTGTTTCCGTAGTGGATCAAATTATGAGTTATATTTCCTGATCATAAGGAAGTTAAGGAGGGTTTGGCGTGCTGTTTTCTTTATCCATCCGCAATCTGGCCGTTGTAGAGGCCGTGGACATTACCTTTGACCGGGGATTTTTGGTCCTGACAGGGGAGACCGGTGCCGGTAAGTCAATTATTATCGATGCGCTTGGTTTGATTGCCGGAGCAAGGGGGTCTGCGGACTTGATCCGTTACGGCTGCGAGAAAGCCGAGATGGAGGCCGCCTTTGACCTTCCTGCGGAACATCCCGTTTGGGGAAAAATGAAGGAATTCGGGTTAACCGGGGATTCCGGAGAACTGCTGATTATCCGGAGAGATATCAGTCTTCAAGGGAAAAGCACGGCGAGGATTAACGGCCAGCTCGTTAATTTGACCATGTTGAGGGAAATCGGAGAACGTTTGATTAATATCCATGGTCAGCACGAGCACCAAACCCTGCTGAGACCTGAACGCCATTTGGATCTGCTTGACGCCTATGGTTCTTCGGTCATCGCTCCTTTAAAGGCCGATTACCAGGAAACTTATGCCGAGTTTGCCCGGACAAACCGGGAATATAATGAACTCCGGAGCACCAGCCAGAAAATGCTTCAAATGCTCGACATGTACCGTTTTCAGCTGGAAGAAATCGCGGCAGCCAAACTGAAGGCCGGGGAAGATGAATCGCTTGCGGAAGAAAAGCTCAAACTATCCCACAGCGAGAAAATGATGGATGCGGTAGCCGGAGCTTACGAGCAGCTTTACGGACCACAGGGAATTGATGTGATCGCTTCCGCCATATCCCGTTTGGAGGATATTGCTGATTATGACCCTAAAAAAATCAGTCCGCTCGTCGAACAGCTTCAAAATGCATATTATCAGCTGGAGGATGCGGCATTTGGTCTCCGCGACTACCGGGATAATCTGGAGTTTAACCCGGAACGGTTGCAGGAGGTCGAAGACCGTCTGGACGATATTTCCTCTCTGCGCCGCAAATACGGGGATTCCATCGAGTCCATTTTGAATTATTATGAGAATATCCGCAGGGAAACGGATACTTTAGAGAATAAAGATGAAATTCTGGAACAGCTGGAAGCCAAACGGTCAGCTCTGCTTGAGCAGTTGATGTCAAAAGCCGAGGCTTTGAGCGAAGCAAGAAGAAATTGTGCGGCGGATTTGGCCATGCAGATTGAAGGCGAGCTTAAAGACCTGCAAATGCAGCGCACCTCGCTTAAGGTCGAGCTTGGCATGATTGATGATCCTTCCGGCGTTGAATGGAAGGGACGGCGTATCCGCCTCGGCAAACAGGGGATGGATACGGCTGAATTCCTGATCTCGCCAAATCCGGGCGAACCGCTGCGTCCGCTTTCCAAAATCGCATCCGGCGGCGAATTGTCACGGATGATGCTTGCGCTAAAGAGCATTTTTGCCCGGCACGACCAGGTTCCGGTACTGATTTTTGATGAGGTGGATACGGGAGTCAGCGGCCGTGCGGCCCAATCAATTGCCGAAAAGCTTTATAAGCTTTCGTCTTCCTGCCAGGTATTCTCCATTACCCACCTGCCTCAGGTAGCCTGCATGGCTGACAATCAGTTTCTTATTGAGAAAACGGTCACGGGCGGAAGAACGATGACCATTGTGGAGCCGTTAAGTCCGGAAGGCCGCATCAAGGAGCTCGCACGAATGCTTGGAGGCGTTGAAATTACGGAGAAAACGCTGCATCATGCGCAGGAAATGCTTAATTTGGCGCAGGGGCAAAAGGGTATTTTTTAAAGTTAGGAACAATGATTAACAGTAATAAAAGATCAGGCCGGGGGTATCTTATAGTTACGCGATTGGCGACCACCTTTTCGTCAGGCGAAAGAAGCAGAGGGAGCGTGACAGCCATTGAACCGTAACCTTAAGCAAAGGATTCTCGGTCTTTTTGTTGCTTTCTTTTTATGTTTAATTGGTACCACCGCAGCTGCCAAATATCCGTTTTTGACCAGTGAGCTGCGCATGTTTGAGGGGCAGGCGGCGCAGGTGGCTATGGAACTGCCGGTTCAGGCCCAAGCTTCGTTGGACCGTCCGGGCGTCGTCGCCATGGAAGGCGCATCTTCTCTTCAGACGAATGTTGAACCCGGACATTCTCTCCGTCTCACTTCTTTAACCAGTGGCGACACGGATTTGAAGCTGAAGTTATTCGGGAAATTGCCGTATAAAACGGTAAAAGTGAAGGTTGTTCCCGACTTGAAAGTGATTCCTGGCGGTCAGACGATTGGAGTCAAAGTAAAATCGGACGGTATTTTGATTGTGGGTCATCATCAAATCAGCGGAACCAGGGGGAAGGTTTCACCCGGTGAAGAAGCCGGCTTAAAGCTCGGTGATCTGATTACCCACCTCAATGGCATTAAATTATCCGATGCTAAAGAGGTGTCCGGAATTGTGGAGAAGGCCGGCAAAAGCAAAAAACCGCTAGAAGTGACCTTCAAAAGGGGCAATGAAGTTAAAACGACCAAGCTAACGCCCGGCTTTGATGCCAAAGATAAAGTTTGGCGGCTGGGGCTGTACATTCGTGATTCCGCAGCCGGTGTAGGAACCTTAACCTTTTATGCTCCCAAACAAGGGGTCTACGGGGCTCTGGGACACGTGATTACTGATATGAATACCCAGACGCCGATTGTTGTGGGCAGCGGACAGGTGGTTCAGTCCAGCGTTACATCCATCTCCAAAAGCGAAAACGGCGAGCCTGGCGAGAAACGCGCCATTTTTGTTAAAGAAGGCAAACAGCTTGGAACCATCGAACGGAATACCAGTTTCGGAATCTTCGGGAAAATGGAACAAAACCCGGATCACAGCCTGTATGGCGAGCCGGTTCCGGTCGCTTTTGCCGAAGAGGTAAAGGAAGGCCCTGCCGAAATTTTGACGGTTGTTAACGGTCAGCAGGTTGAACGTTTCAAGGTGGAAATTGTTCATGTCGCCAAACAGCATACTCCCGAAACCAAGGGATTGGTTATCCGCATTACCGATCCAAGGCTGATTAATAAAACGGGAGGGATTGTCCAGGGGATGAGCGGCAGTCCGATCATGCAAAACGGAAAACTGATCGGAGCCGTGACCCACGTCTTCGTTAATGATCCTAAATCCGGTTATGGATGTTTTATTGAATGGATGCTTAAAGATGCGGGAATATCTATGGTTCCGAGCAGCACAGAAAACAATCTTAAGGCGGGATAACCCCTTAAGATTGTTTTTTGCTTAATAAGACATAAGTCCTGAACAGGACCTTAGAGGGAGCTGTTTGTGTCGAATTGTAACGAAAAAGCAATGATATTGTAAATAAATAATTAATTATAGCCCACCTTAGAAAAAAAATAAAGAAAAATAATTTTCGACAGAAGGGATTCTAAAGTCGGTGTCGAAAGTATAAGCCTAGGAAAAAAAACTACAAGAAACATTGACACATAATAAGGAGGAATAAGGACTTGCAGAAGATAGAGGTATTGTTGGCGGATGATAATCGGGAGTTTACGAATTTATTGGCAGAATACATTTCCGAACAGGATGACATGGTCGTTTCCGGCATTGCTTACAACGGGGAAGAAGTGCTGCAGGCTATAGAACAAGGCGGCAAACTGCCGGATGTATTGATTTTGGACATCATCATGCCTCATCTTGACGGGCTTGGCGTTCTTGAACGCTTGCGTGAAATGAATTTGAATCCGCAGCCTAAGATCATTATGCTGACGGCATTTGGCCAGGAAAACATTACGCAGCGTGCAGTTCAACTCGGGGCTTCTTATTACATTCTTAAACCGTTTGACATGGATGTTCTGGCCAGCCGGATCCGTCAGCTTGTTAACGTTCAAACCATGGCCAGCGGCAGTGCCCCTGCATCGTCGTTGTTTGTTAAATCCAATAATGTGGTACCTATTGCCAAAGGCAAAAACCTGGATGCGAACATTACGTCGATCATCCATGAAATCGGTGTACCCGCCCATATTAAAGGTTATCAATATCTTCGTGAAGCTATTACGATGGTGTACAATAACATTGAAATTCTTGGCGCAATTACCAAGACGCTTTACCCTGCAATCGCAGAAAAATTTAAAACGACGCCTTCCCGTGTGGAACGCGCTATCCGCCATGCCATTGAGGTAGCCTGGACGCGCGGCAATATCGATTCCATCAGCCACCTGTTTGGCTACACGATTAACATCAGCAAATCCAAGCCGACTAACAGCGAATTTATCGCCATGGTGGCAGACAAGCTGAGAATTGAGCATAAGGTATCGTGAAAGGGCAAGGAAGATTAACGAATTCTCTCTTAGAAAACTAAAATGGTTTAATAAAAAATGAACCTTCGAAATTTCCATTTTTATACCTTCATGGTTTAAAACAGCAAAACAACGAATGCCACTTATAAATTGGTTCTTAAAAAATCGATTAATAAGTGGCATTTTTATGACCGATTGCGTATATTTGACGAATAACTGAGCACGAAACAGCTTTATGTTTTTTTCCTGCTCCCTGTTTAGTTCTCCATGATCTGTATATTGCACTTCTATTTCTGGGATACATATTTCTATATCATTCCAAAAAAGTATAATAACCCATTATATATGACAGATTATGAGTTAAATGAAATCTGCAGCCTGTTTTGGGGATTTTATTTTTCGGAAATGTAATAGCAATGTTAGAAGAAGGTTTGTATAATTGTCTAAAATAATTCATAATAATGTTTAAAAGCTGCCTCACATTAGACGACTTTCGTCGTTCTAAAGCATCAGGAAGAGGGGGTTTTGATTTCTTTCTGAAAGTATAGTACAGTATCTGATGATTAAAGGAGGCTAGCAGCAATTGAACAAACAGAATGATACGCTCTACATCATGACCTACACCTTGAACAGCGGTATCAAAGGAACCGTTCCTTTGTCGCCTGATCAAATCAAGATTTGGATGGAGTGTTATAGAAGCGGTGGAAAATTCGTTACCGAAATCGGTCAAGAATTTTTTGGCTTAAACCCCGATCTGGTCGCCGATTTTAAGGTACATAACAAGTATTCCAGCTATCAGGAAACGATTGTGCCCGTTCAGGCACAGCAAAACTCCAATTTGAACCAACAGCAGCTCTCAAGCGCATATAAGAAAAGTGAATCGTTAATTAAGGTAGAATGTAAATGCGGGGCTTCCTATCTGACCCATTCGCCGCTGAAGAGAACAAAATGGTATTGCAACGAATGTAATGAAATTGTTTTCCTGGATATGAAAAAAGGTCTGGTTGATACGTCAAAAGGACCGGCTCATTATATGACCAACAAATATTTCGTAGAGCGCGATTCTGCGCCCCTTACGTAGGGATCGGACCCAATGTCGGGCCTTCCATAAGAAACGCCTTGTCCATGGAAAGATGGAGCAGGGCGTTTTTGTCATGCTGCAAATGTTGTTTAAAAAAGCTACCTCCGTTTGCCGGGCTTAAGGATTTTTGAAACTCCCGTGACCGCGCAGTAGATGCCGGCGGCGCCAAACAGCGTGAGGGCCTATGGGTAACTCTCTGTTTGACGGTTGCGGCTAGCAAATAAATAAATGAATGAATGAATGAATATAGGTTTGTTAAGGGCAAATGAAGCATTAAGGGAAGAAAAGAAGCTTGTCCTGCAGGGTTATGGTAAAATAACGACGTTGGTTATTCAAGGAAACCCGGTTTTGACAAATCATCGATCAGAAAAGGTGCAGAAGATATGGATCCGAATCCAAAAGCAAACAAGGAAAACGCCAGCGAAGAAACCTCGCTTTCCGTCGACCGTCTGCTGGCCGCCCATCCGGAATGGGACGAATCGGCCAGGCGGCTTATTTTGCAGCTGAACTCCGAAGTTCAAACGCTCAAGGCTGAAAACGAAAGGCTTAGAAAAGCCGTTTTGGCCGGGCGGGCAAAGGGACCCAAGATGTCGACCAAACTTCGGGATGCGCTGTATGAATAGAAGAAGGACACAAACACTAAACCTTATAGAAGAATAATGGAGGAGATAAACATGTCAATCACTTGTGATGTAGCCGTTTTGGGCGGGGGAACCGGAGGATACATAGCGGCCATTCGCGCCGCACAGCTGGGGAAAGAGGTTATCGTGGTCGAACAGGACAAGCTGGGCGGAACCTGCCTGCACAGGGGCTGCATTCCGAGCAAAAGCTTGCTGCGGAGCGCGGAGCTGTTTGCGCAGATGAAAGAAAGCGAAAGCTACGGAATTGAGACGCAAGGCGTAGCCCTGGCTTTTCCGAAAGTACAGGCTCGTAAATCCGCGATCGTCGAGCAGCTGCACAAAGGGGTGCAGTATTTGATGAAAAAGCATAAAATCACGGTCATTCAAGGAAGAGGACGGATTATCGGGCCTTCCATCTTTTCTCCAAAAAGCGGAGCGTTGGCGGTAGAACTTGCAGACGGAGAGATGGAAACGATCGTTCCGGCCAATTTGATCATTGCGACGGGTTCGCGTCCGCGTTATCTGCCGGGTATGGAGCCTGACGGACAATATATCCTGAGCAGCGATGAGGCGTTGGAAATGTCGGCGCTGCCTTCGTCCATCCTGATCGTGGGCGGCGGTGTCATCGGCGTAGAGTGGGCTTCGATGCTGCATGACTTCGGTGTCAGCGTCACGGTAGTTGAAGCGGCTCCCCAGCTGCTGCCGAATGAAGACAAGGACGTGGCCAAAGAGTTGAAACGCCTGTTTGAACGCCGGGGCATCAAGGTGCTGACCGGAGCCAAAATCAAACCCGAAACGCTGCAAAAGGAAAACGGCATGGTAACGATCCAAGCGGATTTAGGCGGGAAAGAAACGGAGCTATCCGCGGATAAGCTGCTGCTGTCGATCGGCCGCCAGGCCAACGTGGAGGGCATCGGACTGGAAAATACCGATGTTGCGCTGAAGGACGGTTTTATCCGCGTAAACGAACAGATGCAAACAACCGAACCGCATATTTACGCGATCGGCGACTGCATCGGCGGCCTGCAGCTGGCGCATGCGGCCAGCCATGAAGGCATTACGGCCGCGGAGCATCTGGCCGGCGAACCTTCCCGCATGAAGGCAAACGCCCTTCATACGCCGCGCTGCGTATATACCAGACCGGAGGTAGCTTCCGTGGGCATGACCGAGCAGGACGCAAAGGACAAAGGTTTTAACGTGAAGGTCGGTAAGTTTCCTTTTTCCGCTATTGGCAAAGCTCTTGTATACGGGGAGAAAGACGGGTTCGTCAAAATGATCGCGGATGCAAAAACCGGGGATCTGCTCGGCGTGCATATGATCGGCCCGCACGTGACTGATCTGATCAGCGAAGCGGCACTGGCTCAGGTGCTGGACGCCACGCCGTGGGAAATCGGCCATACGGTGCACGCGCACCCTACTCTTGCGGAGATTATGGGCGAAGCGGCCCTTGCGGTGGATGGACTTTCCCTGGGGATGTAAAGGAATCAGAAGTAATATTTTCTTTTTGCGGAAAAAGCGATTATAATAGAGTTACCCCAAGTCTTAGTACCAGGTTTTAAAACTTGGCTACTATTCTTAGGAGGGAAATCGTTGGCTGGTCTGTATCTCTCTTTTTGAAGGAAAATCGGCAGGTCGCAAAGCCAAAAAGAAATGGAGGCAACTCCCTATGAATGCTAAAACAGCTTTGGATCAAAAACCTAAACATGAGCAGCTTGGGCTTTCGGATGAGAAAGTCGTGGAAATGTACAAATATATGCTGCTCTCACGCAAATACGATGAACGGCTTTTGCTGCTGCAGCGGGCGGGGAAAATCAATTTCCACGTTTCAGGCATCGGGCAGGAAGTGGCGCAGGTCGCTTCCGCGTTTGCCCTGGACCGGGACCGGGATTATTTCCTCCCCTACTACCGGGATTACGGTTTTGTGTTGTCGGTGGGCATGACGTTAAAAGAACTGATGCTTTGCGCTTTCGCCAAAGCCGAGGACCCGAACAGCGGCGGACGGCAGATGCCGGGCCACTTCGGCTCCAAGAAACTTCGTATCGTTACGGGCTCAAGCCCTGTAACCACACAGGTGCCGCACGCCGTTGGCGTTGCGCTGGCAGCTAAAATGCAGAAGCAAGACATCGTGTCTTTCGTCACGTTTGGCGAAGGCTCGAGCAACCAGGGTGATTTCCATGAAGGCAGCAATTTTGCAGGCGTTCATAAGCTGCCCGTCATCATCATGTGCGAAAACAACCAATACGCGATTTCCGTGCCGATTCACAAGCAGCTCGCGGGCAAAGTCAGCGATCGCGCATTGGGATACGGTTTCCCGGGCCTCCGCGTGGATGGCAACGACGCGCTTGAGGTTTACCGCGTAGTTAAAGAAGCCAGAGAACGTGCGGTGCGCGGCGAAGGGCCGACGCTGATTGAAGCGATGATGTATCGCCTTTCCCCTCATTCAACTTCGGATAATGATCTTGCTTACCGGACAAAAGAAGAGGTGGAGGAAAACCGCAGGAAAGACGGCATTCCGAGATTCAAGCAGTATCTGATCGAATGTGGCTTGTGGTCGGAGGAGCAGGAGGAAGCTTATGCGAAAGAGCTTTCCGAACAGCTGAAGGAAGCGATCGAATATGCGGACCGGGCTCCTTTCCCGAAACCGGAAGATACGCTGCTTCATGTCTATGCCGACGAGGGGGAGGAATAAGAGATGCCGGTAATGGAATATATCGACGCCATCCGTTTGGCGATGAAAGAAGAAATGGAACGTGATGACCGGGTGTTTGTGCTCGGCGAGGATGTAGGCGTTAAAGGCGGCGTATTTACGACAACCAAAGGACTGCAGGAGCAGTTCGGGGAAGACCGGGTCATGGATACGCCATTGTCCGAATCCGCTATCGCAGGGGTAGCCATTGGCGCGGCCATGTACGGCATGAGACCGATTGCCGAAATGCAGTATTCGGATTTTATGCTGCCGGCCACCAACCAGATTATTAGCGAAGCGGCTAAGATCCGCTATCGCTCCAACAATGACTGGAGCTGCCCTGTCGTTGTGCGCGCGCCGATCGGCGGCGGGATTTTCGGGGGCTTGTACCATTCCCAATGTCCGGAGTCCATTTTCTTTGGAACGCCGGGATTAAAGATCGTAGCCCCTTATTCGGCTTATGACGCCAAAGGCTTGCTGAAGGCTGCGATCCGCGATGCGGATCCGGTGCTTTTTTTCGAGAACAAAAAATGCTACAAGCTCATCAAAGAAGATGTGCCTGAAGATGATTATATCGTGGAAATCGGCAAAGCTAATGTGCTGCGCGAAGGCGACGACATTACGGTGATCGGCTACAGCCTGCCGCTTCATTTTGCGATGCAGGCTGCGGAGGAGCTGGAAGTCGAACAAGGCATTACCGCACATATCCTCGATCTGCGGACGATCCAGCCGCTTGACCGCGAAGCGATTATTGCGGCTGCGCGCCGTACGGGCAAGGTGCTGATCGTGCATGAGGACAACAAAACCGGCGGCGTCGGCGGAGAGGTTTCGGCCATTATCGCCGAAGAATGCCTGTTCGAGCTCGATGCGCCGATTAAACGGCTGTGCGGGCCGGACGTTCCGGCGATGCCGATCAGCCCTCCGATGGAGAAATTTTTTATGCTGAGCAAAGACAAAGTGAAAGAAGCGATGTTGGAGCTTGCGCTTTATTAAGGCCTTAAGAGCCTAGTTATGCTGTTTGCATCAGCCGCCCTCTGGCGGCTTTGATTTCGTATACCCGCTGTTTAGGAGCAGTTAAACCAAGACCCAGTGCAGCCCGCCGGGGAACCGCGGCTATAGGCGCAAACCTGAAGTCTCCGGGCTGCAGACAGGAGTGATATTAATGCCATCTACCAAACAATCTATTGAAGTGGTTATGCCACAGCTTGCAGAATCCCTCGTGTCGGCGACGATCGGCAAATGGCTGAAAAAACCGGGCGATCCGGTGGAAGCCTATGAACCGATTTGCGAAGTCATTACGGATAAAGTCAACGCCGAAATTCCATCCACCATCGACGGCGTGATGGTCGAGCTTCGGGCTGCGGAAGGAGAAACCATCAGCGTAGGCGAGGTGATCTGCGTCATCGAAACCGGAGCTGAAGGAAACGGAGCCGGTGCGGCCGGAGGTAACGAAAATTCGGGCGCAGCGGCATCGGCAGCGCCTGCATCGGCGCAGAGCGCTCCAGCAGGTCAAGCCGCATCGCAGGCGGCCGGCGACCAAAGCCAGCGCGGGCGTTATTCCCCTGCGGTTCAAACGCTTGCCGCCGAGCATGGCATCAACCTGCAGCAGGTTAGCGGCACAGGGATGGGCGGCCGGATTACGCGCAAAGACGTGCTGGCTTACATTGAACGCGGAGGAGCAGCGGGGGCCCCGGCACAGGAGCCGGTAGCTCATATCAGCCAGGCTTCGTCCGCTGCTCCACAAGGCGCACCGGTAACCCAGCAGCCAGCGCAAACGGCTCCGCAAAGTCCCGTGCCTGCAGCTATCCCTGCACAGCCTGGGCAGGCCGCTTCTGAGCCGGTCCGCCATTCGGGCCTTCACCTGACGGAAATGCCGAGAATTCCGAAGATCGAAGTGGAAGGCGGCCAGTCTGAATATTTTATCGACGTAACGCCTGTCCGCAACACGATTGCGACCCGAATGCGCCAGAGCGTTTCGGAAATTCCGCATGGCTGGATGATGATCGAAGTCGATGTGACCAATCTCGTTCAGCTGCGCAATAAGCTGAAGGATGAATTTTTCCGCAAAGAAGGCATTAATCTGACTTACCTGGCTTTCCTGCTGAAAGCGGTCGTCAATGCAATCAAAGATTATCCGATTATGAACTCCGTCTGGGCAGTGGATAAAATCATCGTCAAACGCGATATCAACATCTCGCTCGCCGTCGGAACCGAAGATTCGGTTATGACGCCGGTGATCAAAAAAGCCGATCAGAAAAACATCGCAGGCCTTGCCCGCGAAGTGGAAGAGCTGGCCCGCAAAACGCGCGAAGGCAAGCTGAAGCTGGACGATATGCAGGGCGGTACTTTTACGGTCAATAACACCGGCTCTTTCGGTTCGATTCTGTCCCAGCCGATTATCAACTATCCGCAGGCAGCGATTCTGACCTTCGAATCCATCGTGAAAAAACCGGTTGTTATCAACGATATGATCGCGGTCCGTTCCATGGCCAATCTCTGTTTGTCTTTGGATCACCGGATTTTGGACGGCGTCATTTGCGGACGTTTTATGCAGCGGGTTAAAGATAATCTGGAGAGCATGTCGCTGGAGAATACCAAGTTATACTAATAAGCATAAGCAGGGGAATTGAGCGGAGCGGCGGTCATCTTGGAGTGACGAGCTCCGCTTGCTGCCTTTGTGGGGAGTACGGGGGCCATCCTCGGGGCAAGGGGACCAAGGGGTCAGGCTCTACGGGCCGGTATTTCTGCCGAACGGTAATTTTACTGAATCGGTACTCCTACTGGAAAAGAAATGGTTCAATGAACGCCATCAGCGCGGAACCCAAAATGGCAATCAGCATGACATAAACAAATACCTTCATCGATTTTTTTGGCATGCAGAGGCCCTCCTAATGTTTTATAATTAGAGACAATTCAGTTCATTTCCGGCTCGTCCTCATTTTATCGTAAAGAAGAAAGCGGGGAAAGTAAAGTGATTAACCAAGAGCGACTAATAAAGCTGTTTCTGGAGCTTGTGCAGGTGGACAGCGAAACCGGCCAGGAACGTCAGATTGCCGATCTGCTGATCCGCAAATTCGAGCAGCTGGGCCTGCAGGTAGTGGAGGATGACTCTCAGACCGTGACCGGTCACGGTGCAGGAAACCTCATTGCCACGCTGCCGGCAAACGGGGCGGCGCATGCCGATCCGATCTTTTTTACCTGCCATATGGATACGGTAATGCCGGGTAAAGGTATTAAACCGGTAATTACGGAGGACGGCTGGATCCGCAGCGACGGAACTACGATTTTAGGTTCGGACGATAAAGCGGGTCTGGCTTCCCTGCTCGAAGTGATCCAGGTACTGAAGGAAACCAACGTGCCGCACGGTCAAATCCAATTCGTCATTACGGTTGGCGAGGAGTCCGGTCTGGTCGGCGCGAGAGCGATGGATCCCAAGCAGATGAACGCCAAGTTTGGCTACGCCCTCGACTCCAACGGGGAGGTTGGTTCAATTTGCATCGCGGCCCCTACGCAAGCCAAACTGGAGATTGAAATTTATGGCCGTTCCGCTCATGCCGGCGTAAATCCGGAGGACGGAATCAGCGCCATCCAGGTGGCCGGCAAAGCGATTGCCCGAATGAACCTGGGCCGCATCGACAGCGAAACCACCGCCAACATCGGGAAATTCGAAGGCGGAGGCGCGACCAACATTGTGCCTGATTATGTGAAGCTATATGCAGAAGCGCGCAGCGTCGTGCAGGAAAAGGTGGAAAAGCAAATCGCCGACATGAAGGAAGCCGTCGAATCGGCCTGCCGGGATTACGGCGCGCGCGGCGAAGTGCACAGCCGGATCGTTTATCCGGCTTACCGTTATGACGACGGCGATGCAGTTGTCCAGCTGGCGAAAAAAGCCGCAGGCGTTCTTGGTTTCTCCGGCCGGACCTTTGTGTCCGGAGGCGGCAGCGACGCTAACGTCTTTAATGGGCATGGCATACCGACCGTTAATTTGGCCGTCGGCTACGAGAATATTCATACCACCTCCGAGCAGATTAAAGCGGAGGACATCGGGAAAGCGGCCCAATTTGTCCTGGAAATTATCAAACAGACGGCAAATCCTTCCTGATTACCGATCGAGCATGAACCACTTTTATTTCGTAATAAGCGGTTCCAGCCCGCGCCAAACCGGCGCGGGCTTTTATGGCAAGGCGATACGGCTTGTCAGGAAATCCGGCTCTGGGCTGCAGCCCTTTCGGCATGAAGGGAATGTTTTTACGGCCGGGAAGTTGTGCCGCCTGTTTGTTCCTGAATCCAATCCTTCAATAAAAGGCCGGACTTCGCCTGTCGTTCCCACTGTTTGAGGAAATGGCGGATTTGCCAGGCTTTGCCCGATAAACGGATTTCGTCTTGCGACAAATAGCTTTTCATGGATTAAACTCCTTCTGTTCGAGGTTATAGTAAGACCATATGAGCTTGCTGGACAAGTTATGCTCAAGAAATCCAAAACCGGATATGAAACCTCCATCCTACAATTCTGTATGCGCAAAAAAACGCGAAAATATAAGCGCCCGGTCGCCAGAACGGGCAGGGGATCCCCAAACCAAAGGAGACGATAAAATGAATCCAACTTCATCCGAGCATTTGAAAGAGAAATGGATATCGACGGAGACGATTTTTGAAGGGAAGATAATCAAGGTTCAATTAGACACGGTCGAGCTGCCTGACGGAACAAAAGGGACACGCGAAATCGTCAGACATCCCGGCGCGGTTGCCGTCCTTGCCGTTCATGAGGGCAAGCTGCTGCTGGTCGACCAGTACCGCCAGGCGATGGGGCGCTGCGAGCTGGAAATTCCGGCGGGCAAGCTGGAGAAGGGGGAAGACCCCATGGAAGCCGCCAAACGCGAGCTTGAGGAAGAGACCGGCTTCCGCTGTGAGAACATCCGTCTGCTCCATTCGTTTTATACCTCCCCGGGTTTTGCCGATGAAATCATTCACCTGTACCTGGCGGAAGGCCTGACGGAGGGCCAAGTGTCGCCGGATGAAGATGAGTTCCTGGAAATTTACAAGGTTACGCTTGGGGAAGCCAAACAATTGATTGCTGAAGGCCGGATCGCGGACGCCAAAACACTTCTCGCCGTTTACCTGTGGCAGTTTGGCGCTGCGGGCGGAGCGGGCGAACGCTGATGGTACAAGAGCTTAAGCCGTTTTATGCGGATATGCATATTCATATCGGCCGCACGAACGGAGGACGTCCGGTCAAAATTTCCGGCAGCCGGGATTTGACGTTTGCGGGAATCGCGAGGGAAGCGGCGGAGCGGAAAGGCATTCAGCTTGTTGGCATTATCGACTGCCAGGCCCCCGGCGTGCAGGAGGACATCCAGGCCAGTCTGGCCAGCGGTGAAATGGAAGAGCTGGAGGGCGGAGGCATCCGTTATAGGGATACGACCCTTCTGCTGGGGAGCGAAATTGAAATCAGGGAGCCTGGACAAGGCGCCGCACATGTGCTTGTTTATTTGCCGCATCTGGAAGATATGATCTCTTTCAGCGAATGGTTGTCCAGACGCATGAAAAATATCACCCTGAGCACCCAGCGGCTCCACGCCCCGGCACAAAGCCTCCAAAAGGAGGTGTTTCACAGGGGCGGCATTCTGATTCCGGCCCATATTTTTACGCCGCATAAAAGCATTTACGGCAGTGCGGCTGACCGCATGGCGGACGTGCTGGACCTGTCGCTGATTGATGCCGTTGAGCTGGGGCTTAGCGCGGACTCGGAAATGGCCGGATGGATCAGCGAACTGGACGAGTTTACTTACCTGACCAATTCCGACGCTCATTCGCTCGGCAAAATCGGGCGGGAATACAACCAGCTGCTGATGCAGCGTCCGACTTTTAAAGAATTCAGGAAGGTGATCCGCCGGGAGGAGGGCAGGCAGGTGCTGGCCAATTACGGCCTGAATCCCCGCCTTGGCAAATACCACCGGACTTTCTGCGGCAGCTGCGGCGAAGTGGTGGACGAGCCGCTGGATGCGGTTCTTCGCTGTCCATATTGCGGCAGTCCCAAAATCGTCCGCGGCGTGCTCGATCGGATCCGTTCGATCGCCGACCGTGAAACGCCTTATTTGCCTGATTTCCGGCCGCCTTATCATTATCAGGTTCCGCTCGAGTTTATTCCGGGACTCGGCAAACGTAAGCTGGACGCGCTTATTGCCGCGTTCGGCAATGAAATGAATATTTTACACCGCATTCCTGAAGAAGAACTTGCAGCTGTTGCCGGCAGCGGGCCGGCGGAAATCATTGCGGAAGCCCGTGCAGGCAAGCTTCTGCTTCAGTCGGGCGGTGGAGGAACCTACGGCAAGGTGATCAGGACGCGGGAATAACCTAACTGCCCTAATCAGCACTGAAACGCTGCCAGCCCAGCAAAAAGGCGAATGGCCGGGCGTTAGGCGTTTGTTTTTCCAGCCGCAAAGTCACCTTTCTCCTAAACTTGGTCTACCTTTTCTTTCCCTCTCATAACCTTTTACTAGCAGAGTGTGGACAAAAGGAGGAGAAGGCAGATGTTTCAACTGATCTCTCGTACATTAAAGGACCAGACGCCGCTGTACGCCTTCGTTGCAGTGCTGCTGCTGATGGGCGTGGTGTTCGGCGCTTTGATGGTCAATGCGCTGACCCTGGACCAGCAGCAGGATATTTCCCGTTATTTGGGCAACTTTTTCGTCAATATCGATCCGACTTCCGTAGACGGCAAAACTTCTTTCTGGCCTATTGCCCTTCTGCAGCTGAAGTGGGTCGGTTTGATCTGGCTGTTTGGTTTGTCGGTGATCGGACTGCCCGGCATCCTGATTCTTGATTTTCTGAAAGGGGTTTTGATCGGGTTTACGGTCGGATGCATGGTCGGCCAATTCAGCTGGAAAGGGCTGGTGCTGGCCCTAGTTTCGGTTGCGCCGCATAATTTGATCGTGATTCCGGTTCTGCTGGTCAGCAGCGTGGCGGCGGTCAAATTCTCCGTCGGCATCATACGCAGCCGGGTGTTTCTGAGCCGGCCCGGCGGGATCACCGAACCCTTTCTTTCTTATACGGGCTTGATCGTTTCGATGTCGGTCATTCTGCTTGGCGTAGCCTGCTTCGAGACCTGGGTATCCCCGGTGATGATGAGCTGGGTATCCCCTATGCTTGGACAGGTTTAATCCCTCGCCCAAACATGCAAAATGTTTGACTTATCGCGTTATATCCCCCTATAATGAAAAGAGCGATCACTAAAAACATAGGTTCGGCTTTTCCGAGGGGGAGGGGTAATATGGAAGCACGGATCGACAAAATTAAACAGCAGCTGCAATCCCACGGATACAAGCTGACACCCCAGAGGGAAGCCACAGTTAGGGTTTTGCTGGAGAACGAGGAAGATCATCTGAGTGCCGAGGATGTCTTTATGCTGGTCAAGGACAAAGCGCCGGAAATCGGCCTGGCTACCGTGTACCGTACCCTTGAACTGCTCAGCGAACTTCATGTTGTGGAGAAAATCAACTTCGGTGACGGGGTAGCCCGCTACGACCTGCGTACGGACACTTCGAAACATCACCATCACCATTTGATATGCGTGCAATGCGGAGCCATGGATGAGATTCGGGAAGACTGGCTGGGGCCATTGGAAGAACGGCTGGAACGTGAATTCAACTTCACGGTGCTGGATCACCGTCTTGATTTCCACGGCATTTGTTATCGATGCAAGGCTAAAGAGAAGGATAAGCAGAACAACGACAACGACGGCAATTCATCCCAATCTTCATAATGGATAGCTGAAGCTCCAAGCTCTCACGGTTAAGGCCGGGAGGGCTTTTTTGACTCAATAGGTTTTGATCCCGGAAACTTTGAACCACCGTTTGCCTGACTCTCCTTCATACATAATCGTTCCGGACTGCTTGTATACTCTAATACAGCCTTTTCTATCAGGGAAGGGTAAATTGGGGTAAGAAAGAGGGAGAACATGGTCATATCCATTCGGAAATGGTTTCGGGCAGCGCGGTTCATCCTTATATTCTTTATGCTTGTATATGTATTCAGCAAACTGTTCGGCATTTTTGAACATTGGCTGAATCCGGCGGATCCTTACCGTTATCCCGAAGGCTCCGCGGTGAAAGCCGGCAGCATGCCGGTTCAGCAGCAAGAGCAGGAAGATATGCTGGAACGGCTGAAACTATTTTATAGGCTCGGGGAATAGGAAGCCTGAATGAGAGGAGCTAGGCACCGATGGAGGAACAGATCAAGGCGTTTATAAAGGATCTTGAGGAACGCAAGGGACTAACGGAAGCAACGTTGTCTTCTTACCGGCGGGATTTGGAGCAGTTTGCCGGCTATCTGGCGGAGCGGGGCATTGATCAACCTGAATCGGTAACGAGGACGGTTTTGTCGCTTTATTTTTCCGGGCTCAAAGAGCAGGGGAAAGCCTCGTCCACCGTCACGAGGGCTTCCGTCTCGCTGCGGGCTTTTTTTAAGCATCTGTTGAGGGAATCGCTGATCCGCCAGGATCCGTTTCTCCATCTGGAATCGCCTAAGGCTGTCCGAAAAACGCCTGCCCCCTTGTCGCTGCAGGAAACGATGGCGCTGCTCGACATGCCGGATACATCGGCGCTGCTGGGTCAGCGCGACAAAGCCATGCTGGAGCTGCTGTATGCGACGGGAATCCGCGTGTCGGAGCTGATCTGCCTGAATGTAAGCGATGTGGATACCCGGTTGCGGTTTGTCCGCTGCGCCGAAGGGACGAGCCATGAACGGATCGTTCCGTTTGCCGCCAGCACCGGGGAATGGCTGGAACGTTATTTGAAGGACACCAGGCCGGCGTTGCTGCAGGAGCCGGATGAAACGGCGTTGTTTCCGAACCGGCTGGGCGGTAGGATTACACGCCAGGGCTTTTGGAAGACGATCAAGAAATACGGACAAGCCGCCGGCATTCAGGCTGAAATTACGCCCCATACGCTGAGATCGTCATTCGCCTCCCATTTGCTGAATGGGGGGGCTGACCTGAGAACGGTTCAGGAGCTTATGGGACATACGGACATTTCTTCCACCCAGGCTTACCTCAACCGGTCAGGCACGAATATCAAAGCCGTTTATGACAAGTTCCATCCCCGTGCCGCGGGAGCCCAGGCGCAGCCGGAAGGCTGAATGGTTTGCCATCCGGCAGGGATAACTATAGCTAGATAATCGTATTTTGTATCCACCAGAAGGAGTGACGCAAGATGAGTCAAGAACATCAACCCCGTTTCAGAAAAATATCCGTGATCGTCATGGACAGCGTAGGCATTGGCGAATTGCCCGACGCCCCGAATTTCGGGGATGCCGGAGCGCATACGCTGGGTCATATTTTAAGCACCCACCCGGAAACACAGCTGCCTAATCTGGCCAAGCTCGGACTGGGCAACATTGCGCCGATTCCTCCGGTTGAACCCGCGGCTGAACCGCTGGGCTACTATGGTAAAATGGCCGAGGTTTCCGCAGGAAAAGACACGATGACCGGCCACTGGGAGCTGATGGGCCTGAAAATCGAAACCCCGTTCCAGACTTATCCGGACGGCTTCCCGCGCGATCTGATGGCCCGGTTCGAGCAGGAAACCGGTCGTAAGACGATCGGGAACAAACCGGCTTCCGGAACGGAAATTTTGGACGAGCTGGGCGAAGAGCATATGCGCACGGGCGCATTCATCGTTTATACTTCGGCGGACAGCGTATTTCAGATTGCCGCGCACGAAGAAGTGATTCCGCTTGAGGAGCTTTACCGCGCGTGCGAGATTGCCCGCCGGCTTACGCTTGAGCCGGAGCATACCGTGGGCCGCGTTATCGCGCGTCCGTTCGTCGGATCTCCGGGCAGCTGGAAACGTACGCCGAACCGTCACGATTACGCGGTAAGCCCGCCTGAACCTACCGTGCTGAACGGGTTGAAAAACGCCGGTTACGAGGTGGTTTCCGTCGGCAAAATCAATGACATCTTCTCCGGAGAAGGCATCAACCGTTCCTATCCGACGAAAAGCAACGAGCACGGCATCGAAGAAACGCTCAAGCTGCTGCCTGAGCCGTTTACGGGCATGATTTTTACGAACCTGGTCGATTTTGATTCACTGTACGGACACCGCCGCGATCCCAAAGGATATGCGGGTGCCCTTGAAGTGTTCGACCGCGCGCTGCCGGAGCTGATGGCCGCCACCGGCGAGCAGGATTTGCTTATCATTACGGCCGACCACGGCAATGATCCGATCCATGCCGGGACGGACCATACCCGGGAATATGTGCCGGTGCTGATTTTCGGTCCATCCTTAAAGAAAAACGGCACGATCGGCGTTCGCGCCACCTATTCCGACCTGGCCGCCACGATTGCCGACAACTTTGGCATTCAGGGAACCGGCCTTGGCGAAAGCTTTTTGAAAGAGTTGCAATAATCGCAGCAGAACAGGAGAGAAACTTTAATATGTTCACTTTGAATCAAGGCATGGTGCAGGAAGCCTGCGTTTATATTCGCAAAGAAACCGACCGCGTTCCGGAGCTTGGGCTGATTTTGGGCTCGGGTCTTGGCGTGTTGGCGGATTACATTGAAGATGCAGTAACCATTCAGTACGAAAACATCCCGCATTTCCCGCGCTCCACGGTCGAAGGCCATGCCGGAGAGCTGATGATCGGGACGGTCGGCGGCGTCAACGTCGTGCTGATGAAAGGCCGTTTCCATATGTACGAAGGTTATGGTCCGGAAATGACGGCGTTCCCGGTTCGCGTCATGAAGGAGCTTGGCGTGACCAAGCTGCTTGTGACTAACGCGGCGGGAGGCGTGAACACGTCCTACCAGCCTGGCGATCTGATGCTGATCTCCGACCACTTAAACCTGACCGGACGCAATCCGCTGATCGGGGCGAACGACGCGGCGTTTGGGCCGCGGTTCCCGGACATGTCCGAAGCTTACAGCCGCCGCCTGCGCGGTCTGGCGAAGACGGTAGCCGAAGAGAAGGGATTCCCGCTGCAGGAAGGCGTTTATGCCGGCCTGCTTGGCCCTAACTATGAAACGCCTGCCGAAATCCGGATGCTTCGCACGCTTGGGGCTGACGCCGTAGGCATGTCGACGGTTTCGGAAGTGATCGTAGCCCGTCATACGGGCATCGAAGTGCTCGGAATTTCCTGCATCAGCAACATGGCTGCGGGCATTTTGGACCAGCCGTTGTCCCATAACGAAGTGATGGAAACGACGGAAATGGTCAAAGAAAAGTTCCTCGGACTCGTGCTTGCCGTTATCCCGAAAATGTAATGCTATAAAACAGGCACAAGCCGTGCCGGTTAACGTCTTCTTGAAGGCGGAACCGGCACGGCTTTTTTTGTTTCCGTACATGCCAAACAAGGAATAATTTCCAGCCTTTCGGCGAATACTAGGTTAGAAGAATGAGAGTTGCCAATTTTAAAGGAGGAGTACCCTTGAAGAAAAGGTTGTTAATCAGTATGCTTGCGTTCTGCCTGTTCGCAGGAATGGCGCTCCCTGGCAGCGCGGCTCCCGCCGGATCGCCGACCCAGGATCCCGCAACGGCCGGATTGGGCGCCAATGCCGCTTCCGCCGTTTTGATGGATGCCGATACGGGCACGATTATTTATGAGAAGGACAGCCATAAAAAACTTCCCCCGGCCAGCATTACAAAAGTCATGACGATGCTGTTGGCGGCCGAAGCTTTGGATAAAGGCACTTTAAAGCTGACGGATAAGGTAAAAACGAGCGAAAACGCCGCTTCCATGGGCGGATCGCAAATTTTCCTCGAGCCCGGGGAAGAGATGACGGTCGACGATATGCTGAAGGGCATCGCGATGGCTTCGGGGAACGACGCTTCCGTTGCGCTTGCGGAGCATATCGGCGGGACCGAAGCCGGATTCGTCAAAATGATGAACGATAAAGCCCAGGAGCTGGGGATGAAGGACACCCATTTTGTGAATCCGAACGGTCTTCCGACGGCTGACCATTACTCCTCCGCTTATGACATTGCCATCATGAGCCGGGAACTGCTGAAGCACGATTATATCACTAAATATACCGGCGCTTATCAGGATTACTTGCGCAAGGACAGCCCAAAACCATTTTGGCTGGTGAACACCAATAAGCTGGTCCGTTTCTACAGCGGCGCCGACGGCTTAAAGACGGGTTACACATCGGAAGCCAGGTTTTGTCTGACCGCTACGGCCAAACGGGATGGACTTCGGCTAATTGCTGTCGTATTGGGCGAACCGAATACCAAAACGCGGAATGCCGAGGTTTCCTCCATGTTTGACTATGCATTCTCCCAATATGCCATGCAGCCGCTGTTCAAAAGCGGCGAAGTGATCGGGCGGGTGAAGGTGACCAAAGGGGAACAAGCCGTGATGGATATCCCTGCCGACAAGTCCTACAACATCCTCGTGAAAAAAGGGGCCTCCCCGGAAGGCATTACGCACAAGGTCGTCGTTCCGGATTCGATCAAAGCGCCGGTGAAAGCTGGACAGCCTGTCGGTAAGCTGGTGGTTTACCAAGGGGACAAGGTGCTGAAGGAATTCCAGCTGACCGCACCGTCGGATATCAAGAAGGCCGGCTGGTGGAAGCTGTTTAAACGTACGACGGCCCGCCTGTTTTTTGTAGATTGATCGGAGTTTTCTTCTAGTTTTGTCGGAGGGCAGGAATGCCCTTTCGCCTTGTAGAAATGAGTGTTCATGACAGGGAGGAGAGTGAACAGACATGAAGGTGAATGTGGAATTGGAACAACGCAGGGATACGCTGATCGTCAGGCTGAGCGGTGAATTGGATCACCATGCCGCCGACGGCGTCCGTCTGCAGCTTGATGAGGAAATCGCCCGCGGAAGATGCCGGCATCTCGTGCTCAGCCTGGAGTCCCTTCAGTTCATGGATAGCTCCGGTCTTGGCGTTATTCTAGGCCGATACAAGCTGATCAAACATAAGGGCGGCCAAATGGCCGTATGCCACGTGAATGCACCGGTTTACCGGCTGTTTGAAATGTCCGGCTTGTTTAAAATCATGCCGATTTACGCCACAGAAGAAGAAGCTCTTACGGAACTGGAGGTTGCGCTATGAGCGAAAGCGGCCGTAATTTTATGAAGCTGCAGTTTGCCGCCAAGTCTGAAAACGAATCCTTTGCCCGGGTAACCGTAGCTGCGTTTGTGTCCCAGCTCGATCCAACCATGGAGGAAATTACCGACCTTAAGACCGTTGTATCCGAAGCGGTGACCAACTGCATCATTCATGGATACGACAGTGATCCGAACGGCGTAATTACGATAACGGGAGAAATCGAAGAGGACACGATTCTGCTGACGATCGAAGACCAAGGACGTGGGATCGAGGATCTGGAACTGGCCCAGCAGCCTCTGTACACATCCAAGCCGGAGCTGGAGCGTTCAGGGATGGGATTTACCATCATGGAGAACTTTATGGACGAATTTGGCGTCACCAGCGAAACGGGAAAGGGTACCATGATCCGGATGAAGAAAAGGATCGAATCCAAGAAAGCTTTGTATAACTAAGGTGATGCTCTATGGATGCTGATGTGAAGCAAACGCCGAGGGAATATCTGGACGACTCCGAAGTGAAAAGACTGATCGCCCTGAGCCAGTCAGGCGACAGCCTGGCGCGCGATACGCTGGTGAACTGCAATATACGTCTTGTCTGGTCCGTAGTGCAGCGGTTTATGAACCGCGGCTATGAGCCGGAAGACTTATTCCAGATCGGCTGTATCGGGCTGCTGAAATCCGTAGACAAATTCGACCTCAGCTATGACGTGAAGTTTTCCACCTATGCGGTTCCGATGATCATCGGGGAGATTCAGCGTTTTCTGAGGGATGACGGGACGCTGAAGGTGAGCCGTTCCCTTAAGGAAATGGCCAACAAGGTCCGGAAAAAGAAAGATGAGCTTTCCAAAACGCTTGGCCGCCTGCCTACCATCAAAGAAGTGGCCCAGGAGCTTGGCGTATCCCCTGAGGACGTCGTTTTTGCCCAGGAAGCGAACAAACCGCCGACCTCCATTCACGAAACCGTCTTTGAGAACGAAGGCGACCCGATCACCCTGATCGACCAGATCGCCGACGACTCCCAAGAGCGCTGGTTTGACAAGCTGGCGCTGCATGAAGCGCTGGACGGACTTACCGAAAGGGAAAGGCTGATTGTTTACCTGAGGTATTACCGGGACCAGACCCAATCGGAGGTAGCCAGCAGGCTGGGGATTTCACAGGTTCAGGTTTCAAGGCTGGAGAAAAAGATTCTCCAGAGCATCAGGGATCAGATTGCGCAATAAAATAGCTTTCCATCAAGAGCTTGACGGCCGCAGCGCCGCTTGGGAACGGAATTTCCGAACCCGGGCGGCGCTGCTTTTTTTTGCTGGAGGAACTTATCGGTTTGAGTAAAGGAAGCGAAGGCTTGGCATACTAGGGACAATTAGGCAGGCAAGGGGTGAGGATGTTTGGATCCAGCGAAGGAGACGGGATTGGTCTATATCAGGCTGAGGAAACATGTCAAGCTGATGAACGGCACGCGGATTGCTCTGGGGGACATTGCTCAAATTCTGGCGCCGGCGTCCTGCGAGGAGGAACTGAAGCAGCTGGTCGTGAAACAGCCGGTCCAACAAGACGGCAACCGGATCGTCATCGATATGATGCAGGTGATCAAAGTAATCCGGGAGGTTTTTCCGGCGCTTACGATGGAGTATATCGGGGAACCGCATACACTGGTGGAAGTGATGGGCCGCGAAAAAAGGCCGTCAATCGTGCTTTTTGTTGTGGTATGGCTGCTGCTTTTTTTCGGCTCCATGCTGACGATCATGAACTTCCATGCGGATGTAAGCATGCCTGAGGTGATCGTGCATATCGTCGAGATGATTACCGGCCGGCATGACGACCATCCTTATTTGTTTCAGACCACTTATTCCCTTGGCATCGGCCTGGGCATGATCATCTTTTTTAATCACCTGTTCCGCAAAAAATGGAATGAAGAACCCACGCCGCTTGAAGTGGAGATGTTCCTTTACCAGGAAAACATGGACCACTACGTGATTACGGAAGAATACAAAAAAATCCATCGCAAAGAAACCAAGGAAGGGGATGCCACGTAATGGTGCCGAACATCGTTCAGACGGTTTGTCTTGCTTTTCTTGGATTGGCCGGCGGGACGGCCGTGGGGGCCGGCGTGGTGGCCCTGTTTGTGGTTCTGGACATCGTCCCCAGGCTGGCGCAGCTTACCCGTACCTTTCCCAGAGTTCACTGGTACGAAGGAGCGATGGTTACAGGATCCTTGTTCGGGACGTTTGCCGATTTCTGGAACTGGAAGTTTTATATTGCCTGGAAGCCGGCGGCCGCGTTGGTCGGGCTTTTTAACGGCATTTTTGTAGGCATGCTGGCGGCGGCTTTAACGGAGGTACTCAATGTGTTGCCTATACTGGCTAAAAGGGTCAGACTGCAGCGGTATCTGTTTTTGCTGCTGCTTGCCATGGTGTTCGGCAAAATCGCCGGTTCTTTTTACGATTGGTTTATTTATCACCCCTAGCGAAATTACACAAGACGAAAAGATGCTGGCAGGAGGGACCAAGCTATGACTGAACGATTTTCTGATACGGATTCATCCAGGCATACGGATCATGGGGAACGCGAATCCGTTCCCGATTTTGACCCGGGCCGTGACAGCTGGGCCGAATTTGGCATCAAGCAGGACGAGCCGGACGAAGAGAAGGTGGATGCCGACAAAAAAGCCAATGAGGCCTCCAATTCCATTAAAGAATCGGTTCTTTATTGGCAGGAAAACGATAAGATCAGCAAAAAGCTGAAAACGACCAGAAAAACGCTGGAGCAGGTCGTCGGGCTGGGCCAAAGCTTTGACGTGGATTACCGCGAAATGTCGTTTGGAGGCAAACGGGCCGCCTTTTTCATGATAACGACGTTTGTGAAGGACAATATCCTTGTTGAAATCATGAAGCGGCTCACTTATTTGACGCCTGAATCGGTAACCGGGAATGCGGTTACGGCGTTTTTTGAAGAATATATTCCTCATATGCAGGTGACGACCACTGAAAAATTGAGCGAATGCATCACCCAGGTCTTGTCCGGCATGTGTGTGCTGTTCCTGGAGGGGGAAGATACCGCGATCCTGATGGATACCCGCTCCTACCCGATGCGGAACCCGGAAGAACCTTCGCTTGAAAGGGTAGTCCGGGGGGCTCGGGATGGTTTCACCGAAACGCTGCTGACCAATGTCAGTTTGGTCCGCCGCCGTTTGCGCGATCCGGGCCTGACCTTTGAAATCATGAAGGTCGGCCGCCGGACGGAGACGGATGTGTCGATTGCCTATATTGATGATATCGTGGATAAGGTCCAGGTTGAAGAGCTGAAGAAAAAGATCAGCAGCGTGGATCTCGAGGGAATTCCCCTTGCGGATAAACAGCTTGAGGAAGCGATCCTCCACAAGGGCTGGAATCCTTACCCTCTGGTTCGTTATTCGGAGCGTCCCGATACGGTTGCTTCCCATCTGCTGGAAGGGCGGGTCGTACTGCTCGTAGATACGTCTCCGAGCGTAATGATCCTCCCGACCACCTTTTTTGATTTATGCCAGCACGCGGAAGAAAACCGGCAGACGGCGTTTATGGGGACTTATTTGAGATGGGTCCGTTTCTTCGGGATTTTGGCGTCCTTGTTCCTGCTGCCGCTTTGGCTGCTGATTGTCGTTCATCCGGAGATCAAACCGCCCGCCCTGTCATTTATCGGGCCCCAGGCCCAGGCGAAAATACCGCTGATCGCCCAATTTCTTATCGTAGAGTTCGGGGTCGACCTCATGCGTATGGCAGCCGTCCATACACCGACGCCGCTCGCATCCGCCATGGGCCTTATCGCCGCGATCCTGGTCGGCGACATCGCCGTGAAGACGGGGCTGTTCGTCAACGAAGTAGTGCTTTACATGGCGGTGGCGGCTATCGGGATGTTCGCCACGCCGAGTTATGAGCTGGGACTCGCCAACCGGCTTGTGCGCCTGGTCCTGCTTGTGTCTGTCGCTATTTTCGGCGTTCCGGGGTTTGTTGTGGGAATCACGCTGTTTATCGTTCTGTTGACCATGCGCCGTTCGTTCAACTCTTCGTACCTGTGGCCATTTATACCATTTAATGCAAAGGCTATGGCTTCAGTTATTCTGCGCATGCCGGTCATGTATGCCAAATCACGCCCGTCCTTCAACAAACCGCGTGACCGCAGCCGGATAGCACAGGAATAGAAGCCGGAAATGGCCTGTACCAAAAGTGTAAATGAAATGTGCAAAAATCCATTTTTCCAAATCGCCATTAACTGATATACTGATTGCAAATCGGAAAATCGGAGGCTGCCTGCATGTATTTACACGGTACCAGCAAAATCAATGCCAAAGGCCATCTTGAGATCGGCGGCTGTGACACAGTAGAACTTAAGGAAAAATACGGGACACCGTTATATATAATGGACGAAGCCCTCATCCGCAAACGTGCCAGAGAATATACAGAGGCTTTTCAGCAGTCGGGTCTTTCTTTCCAGGTGGCATATGCAAGCAAGGCTTTTTGCACCCTGGCGATGTGCCGGCTGGTGGAAGAAGAAGGCATGAGCCTGGATGTGGTGTCGGAGGGCGAGCTGTTTACGGCGCTTAAAGCCGGCTTCCCGGCGCAGCGCATTCATTTTCACGGGAACAACAAAACGCCTGCCGAAATTCAAATGGCCATCAGCGCCCGGATCGGGTGTTTTGTCGCCGACAACTTTGACGAACTGCACCTGCTGAACACGCTGGCCGCTGAAAACGGGGTGAAAGTAAACGTCCTGCTCCGGATTACGCCCGGCGTTGAAGCGCACACGCATGAATATATCTCGACGGGCCAAACCGATTCCAAATTCGGCTTTGACCTGGCGAACGGAGCTGCCTATGAGGCGGTAAAGACGGCAATCGGGTTGCCGCAGCTTCATCTGCTGGGTCTGCATTCCCATATCGGCTCGCAGATTTTCGAGGTGGAAGGGTTCCAGGTTGCCGCAGAACGGGTTTCCGAATTTGCGGTGAAAGTAAAACGTGAGCTCGACTTTGTTTTTAAGGTGATCAATCTTGGCGGAGGTTTCGGCATCCGTTATACTGACGAAGACGCACCGCTTCATGCCTCCGTTTATGTCAAGGCGATTACGGATGCGGTGAAACGGCATTTCTCCGGCGTTTATGACCAGCTTCCCGAGGTGTGGATCGAGCCGGGCCGCAGCATTGTCGGCGATGCCGGGACTACGCTTTATACCCTTGGGTCCAGCAAAAACATTCCGGGGATCCGCAAATACGTATCCGTTGACGGAGGCATGACCGATAACCCTCGTCCGGCTTTGTACGGTTCGAAATACGAAGCCATGCTGGCCAATCGGGCCGGCGAGGCGGCGGCCGAAACCGTTTCGGTTGCCGGGAAAGCCTGCGAAAGCGGCGATATGCTGATCTGGGACCTGGAATTGCCTGAAGTGAAAGCAGGCGACCTGCTGGCCGTAGCTTCAACGGGAGCTTACAACTACTCCATGGCAAGCAATTATAACCGGATTCCGCGCCCGGCGGTGGTATTCGTTAACGAGGGCGAAAGCGATTTGGTCGTAAAACGGGAATCGTTAAACGATATTGTCGCAAATGATGTTATTCCCGAGCGAATCAGCAAACAGCATTCGCTGAAATAAGGAAGAGGGCGGGGGAAACCCGTCTTTTCTTTTGTTTTTTTGAGCTGAAAAGTTTCCAGGAGGCCTCATAAAGCTCTGGTATGCGCTTTTGAGCATTCTCTCGCATTGAGGGTTTGTTTTGCACTCCCTTTCTTTTCATAGTAAACTGGACATGTTGTACATTGAAACATAATCTGGAAGGGGCTTGAACACTAATGGCAAAACAAGCAAAAATCAAACTTGCGAACGGCGGGGAAGTCATTCTTGACCTGTTCGATAAAGACGCTCCAAATACGGTGGCAAACTTTGAAAAACTGGCGAACTCCGGCTTCTACAACGGCCTTGTTTTTCACCGCGTGATTCCGGGTTTCGTAGCCCAAGGCGGCTGCCCGAACGGCACTGGCACCGGCGGACCTGGCTACACGATCAACTGCGAAATCAATCCGAACAAACATGAACGCGGATCGCTGGCTATGGCTCACGCTGGACGCAACACAGGCGGCAGCCAGTTCTACATCTGCTATGAAGCGCAGCCGCATTTGGACGGCCAGCACACGGTATTTGGCAAAGTGGTTAGCGGCATGGACCAAGTGGACGCTTTCCAAGGACGCGACCGTATGGAAACCGTCGAAGTATACGAAGTGTAATAACGGGGATTTAAGGTGAAAAAGAGGCCTGGCATAAATGCTGGGCCTCTTTTTTTTAAAGGTTCGTCGCAAAGGAAATGGCTGCGTTTCTGAAAACCGTGTGAATTTGCATATTGCATTAGCTGACAATAAGTGCTACTATTCAAAACAAGTTAGCAGCCGAAGATTCGAATCCAGGCTGCTAACCTAACAATTTCATATCGTATCCTTCGGGGCAGGGTGAAAATCCCGACCGACGGTGATGGCCGGTCTGATAAGATCAGATCTTGCGCCTCAGTCCGTGACCCGCAATTGTCCGTTTAACTGACGGAAATGCGGCTGAGCCGGTGAAATTCCGGGACCGACAGTATAGTCTGGATGGGAGAAGGAGATACGGAAGCTTGCTGCTTTTTGATAAGCGTTTTGTGCAGGTTTCTTTAATGATCGATGATGAGTCTGAAACGGATAAATCCATTCGTTTTGTTTGGTGACGCCGTAAGACTCGGCTGATGGTTTTCCGGCAGCTTTTTTCCGGGAATTCAGTTGACATCGTTTTATTTGGTATCGTATTAAACTCCTGTTGCCCCGGCCATTGGCCGGGGTTTTTGCATTTTTAAAACTCCGCAGGGTTCGAAATTTTACGTGAAAGGAGCATCAGGACAACATGCAATGGGCACCTACGGGGGACGTGAATCTGCAGCCTGTGAATGACGAATATTATATGTCGCTGGCGCTGGAGATGGCCAGGCATACGCAGGGACAGACGGGCATCAACCCGGTTGTCGGTTCTGTGGTTGTGCGGGATGGGGCGATCGTTGGCATGGGGGCGCATTTAAAACGGGGAGAAGGACATGCCGAGGTGCAGGCGCTGAATATGGCTGGCGATCGCGCGGCGGGTAGCACGGTTTACGTCACCCTGGAGCCCTGCAGCCATTACGGCGCTACGCCGCCATGCAGCAAAAGGCTGATTGAAGCCGGGGTAACCCGTGTGGTGGTGGCCTGTCAGGACCCGAATCCACAGGTTTCAGGCAGAGGCATTTCCATGCTGAGGGAAGCGGGGATTGAAGTAACTGCAGGGATCCTAGAAAAAGAAGCCGTGCAGTTAAACAAAAAATTTATCAAGTTTATTACAACGGGACTTCCTTTTGTCACTTTGAAAACAGCCAGCACGCTGGATGGGAAAATCGCTACGCGAACGGGCGACAGCAAATGGGTCACCGGCGAAGCCGCCCGAAACCTCGTACACACGATGCGTCATCAGCATGCGGCCATTTTGGTCGGGGTAAACACGGTTATCGCAGACAACCCGTCGCTGGATACGCGCCTGGCCGTACCTGGATTGTCGCCGGTTCGCGTCATTGTGGATTCCAAGCTGCGTATTCCCGAGGACGCGAGGGTGCTTGAAGCCGGCGGCCGGGCTCAGGGCGAAACGCTAATCCTGACAACGGAGGCCCATGGGCTACCGGATAAACAGCAGAGGCTCGAAGCCAGGGGAGCCCGTGTTCTAATCTGCGGAGGCGGCGAACGGGTCGATTTGAAATCGGGTCTGGAACAGCTCGCTCAAATCGGCGTTTCTTCCGTGCTTGTAGAAGGCGGGGGAGCAATCAGCGGTTCCTTTCTTGCGGAAAAACTCGCGGATGAAATTCAGCTGTTCCTTGCTCCCAAGCTGATTGGCAGCGGGGGACGCGACAGCTTTGGTTTTGCCGGACCCGACCTGATGAACCAGGCCGTAACCTTAACCGATGTTCAGGTCACTCCGGCAGGCAACGATCTATTGATTACGGGAACACCAAGTTGGGAGGGATAAACCTTGTTCACGGGACTGGTTGAGGAAGTGGGCCGTCTGAAATCCGTAAGCCGGAGCGGCGAAGCGATGCTGCTTGGCATCGAAGCCCACAAAATCATGGAGGACATGGCTCTGGGAGACAGCATCGCGGTCAACGGCGTCTGCCTGACCGTAACCAGCATGAGTACCTCATCTTTTACGGTTGACGTCATGCCTCAAACGTATAAGCACACCAATTTGTCGAAGCTGTCCAGCGGGCAAAAACTGAACCTGGAAAGGGCGATGTCGGCCGGGGGACGATTCGGCGGCCACATCGTTCAGGGACATGTGGACGGAACCGGCATTATTATAAACGTCAAACGGGATTACAATGCGGTGGTATATACGGTTAGGCCGGAACCTGCGGGGCTGCTCAAATACATTGTTGCGCAAGGCTCCATAACGATCGATGGAATAAGCTTGACCGTGGCGGAGCTGGAAAACGAACAATTTTCGGTCTCCATCATTCCGCATACATTGGCCCAAACGGCGCTCGGGACTAAAAAAGCCGGCGATTCGGTGAATCTGGAATGCGACATTCTCGGCAAATACGTGGAACGATTGTTGCTTTTCCAACATCCTTCCGCAGCGGATGCCGGGCAGGGACGTTCAAAAGGGCTGGATTTGAAGGTGCTGGCCGATAACGGATTTATTTGAGGAAAGAGTTAGAGTTAGAAGTTAGAGTTAGAGTTAGGTCAGGATAGGCATTTTGATCTGAAAGGAAAGAAAGGGGGCATCCATATGGAGCAATTCGAACTGGATTCCATAGAAAAAGCGCTTGAGGCTCTCAAGCAGGGCAAGCCGATTATCGTGGTGGACGATGAAGACCGCGAAAACGAAGGCGACCTGGTCGCGCTGGCGGAGATGGCTACGCCTGAAGTGATTAACTTTATGATTACGCAAGCCAGAGGGCTTGTCTGTGTGCCGATTACGCAGGAACGTGCGGATGAGCTGGAGCTCAGTCCCATGGTCGCCCATAATACGGACTACCATGGCACCAATTTTACGGTTTCGGTGGACTACATCGAAACCACGACAGGCATTTCGGCCTATGAGCGTTCCCTGACGGTCAAAGGCCTGATGAACCCGGCAGCCAAACCGGAGGATTTCCGCAAGCCGGGGCATATGTTCCCGCTGATCGCCAAAAAAGGCGGCGTACTCCGCCGGGCCGGACATACGGAAGCGGCGGTGGATCTTGCACTCCTTTGCGGCTCTTATCCGGCAGGCGTCATCTGTGAGATCATCAAAGAAAACGGGGAAATGGCGCGTCTGCCCGAGCTGAAGCAGTTTGCGGAGCAGCATGATCTTAAGCTGATTAGCGTGCGGGACCTAATCCGCTACCGGAACGACCGGGAAAAACTCGTCAACCGGGAGGTCGAAGTCCGCATGCCGACCGATTTCGGCGAATTCCGGGCAGTTGCCTACACGAATGACGTCGACCATAAAGAGCATTTGGCCCTCGTCAAAGGGGAAATTCATCCGGATGAACCGGTTCTTGTCCGCGTTCATTCCGAATGCCTGACCGGCGACGTGTTCCATTCGCACCGTTGCGACTGCGGTCCGCAATTTGCTGCCGCCCTCCGGCAAATCGAGGAGGAAGGCAAAGGAGTGCTGCTGTATATGCGTCAGGAAGGACGCGGCATCGGCCTAATCAACAAACTGAAGGCTTACAAACTTCAGGAGCAGGGACTGGATACGGTTGAAGCCAACCTCAAGCTGGGTTTTCAGGCTGATCTGAGAGAATATGGAATCGGGGCGCAAATCCTCAAGGACCTCGGAGTCAGACAAATCCGCCTGATGACCAACAATCCGCGAAAAATCAAAGGTCTTGAAGGTTACGGACTGGAGGTCGTGGAACGTGTTCCGATCCAGATCAAAGAGAACGAAGACAACACCGCTTATCTGCATACCAAACAAGCCAAACTTGGGCATATGCTGGTTTTTAACGAGGAACGGGAGATAGACGACATCGAGCAGGACGAGCACGAGCAGGGACCCAAAGCTACATTATAAAAAATACTAATTTATGGAGGTTTATCATGGGACAAATTTTTGAAGGCAATCTTGTATCATCCGGACTGAAATACGGCATCGTAGTGGGACGTTTCAACGAGTTCATTACAAGCAAGCTGCTGGGCGGGGCCTTGGACGCCCTGAAGCGCCACGGCGTAACCGATGAAGAGGTCGATGTGGCCTGGGTGCCGGGAGCTTTCGAAATACCGTTTGCGGCGCAGAAGCTGGCGGAAAGCGGCAAATACGATGCCGTTATTACACTTGGAACCGTAATCCGGGGATCCACTACCCATTACGATTACGTTTGCAATGAAGTGGCGAAAGGCGTAGCAGCCATAAGCCTTAAAACTGGGCTGCCGGTCATCTTCGGCGTATTGACCACGGAAAACATTGAGCAGGCCGTGGAGCGGGCCGGTACCAAAGCCGGAAATAAAGGCTGGGATGCTGCAATTGCGGCAATTGAAATGGCAAACTTGACGAATCAGCTAAAATAGTGCTTATTTAATGTAGTGCTTTTCTTCGGAAAGGCGCTACATTTTCTTTTGTACGGGTGGTGGATCATAGAGTGACGGTACTTTACAAGCTGGAGACCTTTGAAGGTCCCCTGGATCTGCTGCTTCACTTGATTGACAAAGCGGAGATTGAAATCGAGGAAATCTCCATTAGCGAAATTACAGACCAATATATGGATTACTTGCATTCCATGCAGGAGCTGGAACTGGAAATCACAAGCGAATTTCTGGTGATGGCGGCAACCCTGCTGTCGATAAAAAGCAAGAAACTTCTCCCCAAGCCTCCCGTCATCGAATGGGAGGACGAATATGATTTGTATGATCAAGAGGAAGAAAATCCGGAAGACGAGCTGATCCGCAAGCTGATCGAGTACCGAAAGTTCAAAGGCATCGCGGAGCTTCTGCACGACAAGGAATGGGAGCGCAGCCTTATTTTTTCCAAAGAGCCTGAAGACTTAACGCCTTTCATGCCTGAAACGGCAGAAAATCCGGTGGAGGGACTTCACGTTTCCGACCTGATCAGCGTTTTTCATAAAGCGCTCCGCAAGGCGGTGAAGCGAAATACGGTCGCGAGGATTCAGCGGGACGAAATCTCCGTGAAGGACCGGATCAGGGAAGTGGTCAGCGTGCTGGAGCTGGCGGGCCGGGGCGGCAGGGTGCTTTTCTCCAAGCTGCTGGACGAAGAGATGTCCCGGCACGAAGTGGTGGTGACGTTTCTCGCGATCCTGGAACTGATGAAGATGAAGCTTATTTTGTGTTACCAGAATCATTTATTTGATGACATTGTGATGGAGTGGAAAGGGGAAAAAGCCGGTAATGGATTTTCCGAAGTTGAAATCGATTATTGAAGGAATGCTCTTCCTGGCCGGTGAGGAAGGGTTGACCGTAAAACAGCTGTGCGAGGTGCTGGATCAGCGCCCTGAAATGATTAAAGAAGTGCTGGCGGAACTGCAATTGGACATGTCCAAGGAAGGACGGGGGCTTCAGCTTTTGGAGATTGCCGGGCATTTTCAGATGGCTACGCTGAAGGACCACGCCCCCTATTTTGAAAAACTGGCCTATTCGCCGTCCAGATCCTCCTTGTCCCAAGCGGCGCTGGAGACGTTGTCGATCATTGCTTACCGCCAGCCGATTACCCGGATCGAGATCGAGGAAATCCGCGGGGTCAAGGCGGAGCGGGCGATCCATACGCTGGTTAACAAGGACCTGATCGAAGAGGTGGGCAGGGCCGAGGCGATCGGACGGCCTATTTTATACGGAACGACTAAAGCCTTCCTTGATTATTTCGGGCTGGCCAGCCTTAAGGATCTGCCGGATCCCGAGCAGTTTGCGGAAGCCGATCCGCTGGAGGATGAAACCCACGATTTGTTCGACCGCATCCGGAACGAACAGCTCACCATTGACGACATGAAGCAGTCTTAGGAAGGACAAGACTTGTCCTTGAAGGCTTTTTAAGAATTGTCAGCTTAAATGCATAAGGTTAAGGTATTTAGCCAGAACGGCCGATAAGGGGTTGCCCTTTCGGCCGTTTTTATTTATACGGACCGGGTTCTCGGCCGCAGGAATGATATGTAAGCCGGCCAGGCATACTAGAAAATGGATTTTTACCAGGGACGGAGGGTGGATATGTGGGTTTGGATCTGGACGGGTTTGCTGGTTCTCGTAGTAGTGGTGCTGCCTCTTGTTATTTTGTTCTCAAAAATCACGATTACGGTCCATGCGAGCAAGCGGAATAAGGATGAGCATATTAAGGCCGAAATAAAAGCCTTGTTTGGTATGGTGCATTTTCATTACGAGGTGCCAAAAATTGTTTTTGACAATCTGAAAAAAGGGTTCAAGGTGCATTCCGCTTCGGGCAGCGACCTGCCGGCTATGGTATCTAGGAAGGAAAACGAGCAGCATATCGGAACGGAGAAAATCCAGCATTGGAAAGAGATGTATCACAAGCTTCTGGAGGCTACAGAAGGTCTGAAGCGCTGGCTCGAAGCCACGCTCAAACATTTGGACGTCCTCAAGCTGGAATGGGCTACGGATTTCTCCATGAAAGAAGCGGACCATACCGCCGTAGCCAGCGGTCTGCTGTGGAGCGTCAAAAATTTTATCATCGGCGGGCTTTCGTTCCGAGTCAACATGAGAAAACCTCCCGAACTTAAGGTAAAGCCAACCTTTGGCGCTGCGCCGCATTTTGAGACCCAAATGGATTGCATAGCGAAAATCGGTCTAGGATATGCTATATATGCTGGACTGACTCTTATTACTCGCGTGCTCAAAGTGAAGGGAGGAACTAAACAATGGCTGAACATCCTATTCAAGGCTTGATGCGCACCGCTATGGAGAACATCAAGGCGATGGTCGATGTAAACACAATTGTCGGAGCTCCGGTGGAAACCAAAGACGGAAGCGTGATTTTGCCAATCAGCCGCGTCGGGTTTGGTTTTGCGGCAGGCGGCAGCGATTTTAATCTGTCGGGCGAACATCAACATGGACATGCTGAAAACAGCGAAATCAACCGTCCGTTTGGCGGCGGCAGCGGCGGCGGCGTTTCCATTAACCCGATTGCGTTTCTAGTTGTCGGCCCTCAAGGCGTAAACGTAGTGCCGCTGGACAACCAGACCCACGTGATGGAGAAAATCATCGACACCGTGCCTGGCGTCATTAACCAGCTGCAACACATGTTTAACGGCACCGTCAATTCAACTATGGTCGTATCCGAAACGCCGACGTTCCAATCGCGCGTCTAACCTGAAATGTGCGGACACCATGGATTTCCCTTCCGAATCGTGGAAGGGTTTTTTTATCTTTGGAGCAAAGATGGACAAACGGGGTCTATCCAGGCCCTCTCTATGCATATATTTACTATTAGAATAACGCTAACAAGACCAATCAGCTAAGGAGTAGGTTATGAAACTTGATTTGAAAAAAATAAGCCGTAAAATACCAGGTCTAGGTTTATCGCTTTTAGCTTGTTTGGGTTTGCTGATGCAGCCTGCAGCGGCCAAGGAGCCGAATGACGGGGGCGGTCTTCCTCAACTCAGCACGCACGCCCAGGCGGCGGCACTGATTGACGTGGAGTCCGGCCGGCTGCTGTACAGCAAGCAGGGGGATGAAAGGCTGCCGATCGCCAGCCTGACAAAAATCATGACCGCCATTGTCGCTATAGAAAACGGCAGCGGTCTGGATAAAAAAGTGAAGGTCAGCGCCAAAGCCTTCGGCAAAGAAGGCTCTTCGATTTATTTGAAGCTGGGCGAAGAAATGACGCTGGAAAACATGCTCTACGGCTTGATGCTGCGTTCGGGAAATGATGCCGCTACGGCCATTGCGGAGCATGTCGGAGGTTCCGAGGAAGGTTTCGTACATTTGATGAACCAGAAAGCGGAAATCATCGGACTTAAGAACTCCCATTTCGTTAATCCGCATGGTCTGGACCATAAGGACCATTATTCCACGGCTAACGATTTGGCCAAGCTTACGGCGTACGCTCTGCACAATCCGGTATTCCGGCAGATCGTTTCCACTAAGCAAAAAAAAGCGCCGAACCCGAACGAGTCCTGGGATTACGATTGGCTGAACAAAAACAAAATGCTTCGGTTTTATGAAGGAGCGGACGGCGTCAAAACCGGTTTTACCAAAATCGCACGACGCTGCCTGGTCAGCTCGGCAACCCGCAATGGTCAGCAGCTGGCGGCCGTTACGCTGAATGACGGGGACGACTGGAACGATCACGCTAAGATGCTGGATTTCGGGTTTCAGCATTTTCCGCTGCACACCTTGATCAAAAAGCAGCAGAACGTTTTGGTCAGCGGGACAACCCTTATAGCGGGCAGGACCTTCCAATATCCGCTTTACTCATCCGAATCACCTGAAATGAGACAGGAAATCAAATTAAACACCGCTTCCGAACCAGGGGCGCCAAAGGGGAAAATCGTGCTGAAGCTGCACGATCAGATTATCGGCAGCGTCCCTTTGTATGAAAACCAAGAAACGACTCAGAAAGAAGCAGAGCAGAAAAAAGGCATTCACCCATAGAAAGTCTGCTGTAAAGGGGAGAGGGGAAACATGGTTAATAAGATTTGGCTCGGCATGCTGCTGATCGGATTTGGTTTTGCAGCCTACAAAGGCGATATCAATGTGATTACCAAAGCGGCCTTTGAAGGAGCCGAAACGGGGGTTACCGTTTGTTTCGGGTTGATCAGCGTGCTGGTCTTCTGGATGGGCGTCATGCGCCTTGCCGAAGATTCGGGACTAGTCGCCAAAATATCGAAGCTTCTTGGACCGGTTGTCCGGTTTCTGTTTCCGGATGTGCCAAAAAACGATCCCGCTATGGGGTACATACTTTCCAACATGAGCGCAAATTTGCTGGGTCTGGGGAACGCGGCAACGCCAATGGGAATCCGTGCCATGCAGGAGCTGCAGCGCCTCAATCCCGACAAAACCACCGCCTCGCCGGCCATGTGCACGCTTCTGGCTTTGAACACGGCCAGCATTACGCTTATTCCGACCACCTTGATCGCGATAAGAAACACCTATCATTCAGCCAATCCTGCCGAAATCGTAGGCAGCACGCTGCTCGCCACGGCTATCGCCACGTTGGCCGCCATCTTTGCGGACCGGTGGTACCGCCGCAGGTCGCCGTATCCGCCGCCGCCGTCCGGCGTCAACAAGCAGCCCCGGGCTCTTTCGGCCCCGGTCGGACGAGGTGAGGGCACTTGAACTGGATTCATCAAATTTCCGCCTGGGCGGTCCCTGTCATGATCGCTTTTATCCCGCTTTATGCGTTCTTCCGCAAGGTTCCGGTGTATGAGACCTTTGTGGAGGGCGCAAAAGGAGGATTCTCGACCGCGATCGGAATCATTCCTCATCTGGTGGGGATGATGGTGGCGATCAGCGTCTTCCGCGCCTCCGGCGCCATGGACTTTCTGATTGGACTAGCTTCGCCGGTGGTGCAGTGGCTGCATATTCCGGCGGAAGTGCTGCCGTTGGGTTTTTTAAGGCCGCTTACCGGCACCGGATCTTTGGCCTTTACTACCGACCTGATCAAAACTTATGGTCCCGATTCCATGATCGGGCGCATTGCCTCCACCATTCAGGGCAGCACGGATACTACGCTGTATGTGCTTACGGTTTATTTCGGGGCGGTGGGGATCCGCAACGGCCGTTATGCGCTTAAGGTCGGATTGTTTTCGGATATCGTAGGTTTTGCCGCCGCCATTTTTGTTTGCTTGCTTATCTTTGGCTGATCTGCTGCAGACGCTCTCCTTGTGAGAGCGTTTTTAGCTTTTCTATTGTGATTTTTTTGTCAACTGGGTATCATGAATGAGAGGTGACTTGAAGATATGGAAAGATTGCAGAAAATTTTGGCTCAAGCGGGAGTGGCCTCGCGCCGCAAATGCGAAGAGCTTATTTTGGCCGGACAGGTGCAGGTCAACGGCGAAACGGTGACCGTGCTCGGGACCAAAGCGGATCCCGCTACGGATACGATTACCGTAGCCGGCAAAAACATAGGGGCGGAACAAAAGCTGTATCTGCTGTTCAATAAACCCAAAGGGGTTATTACGAGCGCCAGCGATCCGCATGGAAGAAAGATTGTCACCGACTATCTGAAAGGGATCAAGGAAAGAGTATACCCGGTCGGACGGCTGGATTACGATACGGAAGGTTTGCTTTTGCTGACGAACGACGGTGAATTCGCCCATCTGCTGACGCATCCGAAACATCATGTGCCCAAGACGTATTTGGCTACGGTGAAGGGGGTCCCGCATGGAACCGAGCTGGACAAGCTCAAGAAAGGGATCATGCTCGATGATGGAATGACGGCTCCGGCTGAAGTCGAATACCATGACGTGGATCCGGACAACAAGCAGGCGACCATCTCCATTACCATTCATGAAGGCAGGAACCGTCAGGTCCGCCGGATGTTTGAAGCCATCGGTCATCCGGTGACGCGGCTCAAACGGATTTCGTTCGGCAACCTGTTTCTGGGAACCCTGAAACGCGGGGTTTACCGTCACCTGACCAAAAATGAAGTCGATAACCTTCGCCAAAGCGCTGTTGTAGGGAGCAAAAAATAGTCCTAAATCGATTTTAGCAGCAGCCGTCGGCCCGTTTTCGCTGTTATCCGGGGAACGGGCGGCGTTTTGCCAAAATGTTTTCTTATTTGTACATAAAGGAATAGCCCATGGCCGGATTTGATAGCCCTGACGTTCGGATGTACAATGATTCAATATAGATATGCCGCCGCCTGTATGGAACAGGCAATCAGATGGAGGAGTTGTTAGGATGGCAGATCAGGTCAACCGTATTTTGGTCGTGGATGACGAGGAAAGAATCCGTCGTCTGCTTAAGATGTATTTGGAAAAAGAAGGTTATGAAATCGATGAGGCGGAAGACGGGGAAACCGCGCTCCGAAAAGCGATCGATCAGGATTACGATTTGGTGCTTCTTGACGTCATGCTGCCCGGCATGGACGGCATCGAGGTGTGCAACCGGCTGAGACAGGCCAAAGCAACGCCGGTGCTGATGCTGACGGCCAAAGGCGAAGAGGTTAACCGTGTCCAAGGGTTTGAAGTCGGAGCGGACGATTATGTCGTGAAACCGTTTAGTCCGCGCGAAGTCATTTACCGTGTAAAAGCGATTCTGCGCCGTTCCTCGGCAACCGCGTTTCTTTCTCAGGAGAGCGGCACCAGCAGCACCATCGTGTTCCCGAGCCTGACGATCGAACATGATGCGCACAGAGTGACCGCCGGGGGCGAGGAAGTCAGCCTTACGCCTAAGGAATATGAGCTGCTTCACTATTTGGCGGTGTCTCCGGACAAGGTGTTTTCCCGCGAAGAGCTGCTTAAAGACGTTTGGAATTATGAATTTTTCGGGGATCTCCGCACCGTGGATACCCATGTCAAACGCCTGCGGGAGAAGCTGAACAAAGTATCGCCGGAAGCGGCCCTGATGATTACGACCGTTTGGGGAGTAGGCTATAAGCTGGAGGTTGGAAAATAAGTGGCGGGCTTCTGGAGGTCACTTGTCGGCAAGCTTTGGCTGACGATCAGCGCCTTGGTTGCCTGCGTCCTGCTGACGCTGGGTTTATTCCTGCTTCCTTACATCGATACAAATTTCACAAACCCAGGTGCAATCAAGACCCTTTTTGTTTGGGTTTCCATAGCGGGATTTGCTCTGACTACTTTTTTTGCCCTGTTTTTATTTACAAAAATCACGCAGCCGATGCGGAGGCTCATCCAGGCCGCCGATGAAATCAGGACCGGCCATTACGATACCCGCTTAACGCTGAAAACGAGCGACGAAATCGGCGATTTGGCGAGCACCTTTAACCATATGGCCGAGGAGCTGGAAAATACGATCCGCAGCCTGAACCTGGAGAAGGAGCATCTGGCCAGCGTGCTGCGAAGCATGAACGACGCCGTTCTTACCATCGACCAGGGCGGGGCTGTTATCCTCACCAATCCGCCTGCCGAAGAGCTGCTTCAGCAGTGGGGCAACATCGAGCATGAGGAAGAAAATGACACCAGGGCGGGACAGGGATTGATCCCTGCTTCGATGCGCCTTGTGCCGGACCCGCTGGTCGCGATGTTTAATCGCGTTATTGGGGAGAAAGAAGATCAGCGCGAGGATGTTCACGTCAAACAAACCGTATGGTCCGTTCATATGACCCCTTTGACCTCGGAGGGGGATATCCAGGGGGCGGTAGCGGTGCTTCGGGATGTAACGGAACAGGCGCAGCTGGAGAAGATGCGCAAAGATTTCGTAGCCAACGTGTCGCATGAAATCCGCACGCCGCTTTCCATGATGCAGGGATACAGCGAAGCGCTGCTGGACGGCATGGCTTCCACTCCCGAGGAAGAACGGGAATTAATTCAGGTCATTTATGACGAATCGCTCCGAATGGGCCGGCTGGTTCATGATCTGCTGGATTTGGCCCGGATGGAAGCGGGACACACCGAAATGGTGATGCATGAAACGGATCTGAGCGAACTTATGGGCAGGGTTTACCGGAAGTTTGCCGTGCGGGCCAAAGAACGCTCGATCCAGCTCAAGCTTTCTCTGCCTGAGGAAACGCTGAAGCTTCAGGAAGCAAGCGAAGACCGTCTGGAGCAGGTGCTGACGAATTTGCTGGACAATGCCTTCCGTCATACGCCGGAGCATCATGATGTTTCCCTTGCCGCCCGGAGAATCGCGGAGGGCAGCCGGCACGAGCCCTGGGTGGAAATTACCGTCAGCGACGAAGGTCACGGCATAGCCGAGGAAGATTTGCCTTATATCTTCGAACGGTTTTATAAAGCGGACAAAGCCCGTGTCCGGGGGGAATCTGCAGGGACAGGTTTGGGGTTATCGATTGTTAAAAATATCGTCGTAGCCCATCACGGAACGATCTCCGCCGAAAGCAAGGTAGGCCGCGGAACCGTGTTCCGCTTGAAGCTGCCTGTCGAAAAAATGAGCTAGGAGCAGGCATTCTGCTCCTTTAGCAGACTTTTTGTTGAATCGGGAAGATAAATCTTGTTCTACGTGGAACAGAGGGATAGAACAGCATGTTAGACCATAAAAAAAAGTGCCGGCCGCGGCAGCTTGGGCTTAGCGGACAGCACTTTTTCTTTATTAGATGAACTTGCCGACGCTGATCAACAAACAAATAAACTGACTTAGGAATTTAGGAAAGGACGATTTCCTGGGCAGTTTTCAGCTCCGGCAGCTTGATCAACTCATCCAGTACAGGTTCCGGAACTTCTTTATCGACCGTCAGCACCATGATGGCTTCGCCGCCGACGACCTGACGGCCCACCTGCATGGAGGCGATGTTAACGTCGTTACGTCCAAGGAGTGTGCCTACGCTGCCGATGATCCCCGGTTTGTCGGTGTGGGAGATAACGATTAAATGACCTTCCGGAGCGATGTCTACCGGGAATTTATCGATTTGCACGATCCGATCCCCGTACCCGTTCAGCAGCGTTCCGGAAATTCTGGTATCCGTGCCGCTCGATTGGATCGTTACGGTAATCAGGTTCATGAACCCTTTTTGGGCAGGGGCCGAGGAAACGGCTACGCGGACATCCCGGGTTTTGGCCAGGTGCATTGAATTGACGATATTGACGTCGCTGCCGAAGTGGCGGGCCAATACGCCTTTCAGGATATAGCGGGTTAGCGGCTGGGTATCCACCTCGGACAAATCTCCGGCATAGTCGATTTGAATGCCTTGGATAGCTCCTTGATTAATTTGGGCGGCGATGGAGCCGATTTTTTCCCCGAGTCCGAAATAAGGCTGAAGTTTGTTCATGACGCTGGCGGCAACCGGCGGCATGTTAACGGCATTTTTAAACGGTTCGTCCCGTAAAATATGAAGCACCTGCTCCGACACGTCGATCGCAACGTTTTCCTGAGCCTCTACGGTAGAAGCGCCTAGATGAGGCGTTACGATGATATTCGGATGATGCAGGAAAGGATGGTCCGGCTGAGGAGGCTCTTGCTCGAATACGTCAAAGGCGGCGCCGGCCACGATGCCCTGGTCGACCGCTTCGATCAGCGCTCTTTCGTCGATGATGCCTCCGCGGGCGCAGTTGATGATGCGCATGCCTTTTTTCATTACTTCAAACTGCGGAGTGGAAATCATGTGTTTCGTTTCCGGTGTAAGAGGGGTATGAACGGTAATAAAGTCGGCATGACGAACGACGTAATCAACGGTAGCCAATTGAACGCCCATCTTTTCGGCACGTTCTTCCGTCAGGAAAGGATCGTAACCCAAAACGTCCATGCCGAAGGCTTTGGCCCGTTTGGCGACCTCGCTGCCGATGCGTCCCATACCGAGAACGCCCAGCTTTTTGTTGCGCAGCTCGACGCCAAGGAATTTGCGGTCCCATTGTCCGCTGACCGTTTTGGCATAGGCTTGAGGGATATGACGGGCGAGCGCCATCATCATCGCAAAGGCATGCTCACATGTCGTAATCGTGTTGCCGTCCGGCGCGTTAATGACAATGATGCCGGATTGGGTAGCGGCTTCCAGATCGATGTTGTCCACGCCCACACCGGCGCGTCCGATCACTTTAAGGCGTGTACCGGCTTTCATGATGGCGGGAGTTACTTTGGTCTGACTGCGGACAAGCAGGGCATCGTACTGCGGAATAATGGCAATAAGTTCGGCTTCGCTCAGACCGGATACCCGGTCCACGGTTACATCCTCGGCATCCACAAGCTGCTGAATTCCCAAATCGCTGATCGGATCCGACACTAACACTTTAAACATGATTTGACCTCCTAAAAGTTTTGTATAGCATAAGCTTCCTGAAAAGCATCGACAAAACTGCTACGGAAGCATGAGCTTAAAGTTTTGTATAGCATAAGCTTCCTGAAAAGCATCGACAAAACTGCAACGGAAGCACCGCTTTAGAGTAGCGCTGAATTGCCGCACCAAAGAACGAAGGCGAGCACTTGCTCCGATTGAGGCAGAAGGGGATATAAACAGGCAATAAAAAAAGCCCCGATCCGCATACTACTACCGTAGTAAGGGACGAGAGCTGTCGTGGTGCCACCCTTATTCGCCGCACCTTCGCAGATGCAGCCTCAATTTGTCTTGCGACAGAAATGGTAACGGATTTCATCCGGCCCGCCTACTGAATTTCAGCGAAGCACTCTGGAGGGCTAGGCATGTAATTCCGAGCTGCCGGTTCTCAGCAACCACCGGCTCTCTGAAAGCTCAAAATCGGCCTTTCTCCATCAACGTGTTTTTTCGATTAATTTTTCATAATGTAACACGGCAAGTAAAGACTGTCAATACCGCAAATTGGGGATCTTTTAAAACTTGTAAAACCCGCTGGAACGCCGGATATGCTCCCAAAGGCGCCTTGAATAAGGGTGTCCGAATCGGTTATGATTTTATGAAGGACAGCTTTCGACTATTTCTGAAGAAATGCGGTAAATAAAGATGAGAAAAAAAATAGAAAAGATCAAAATCAGGCGAATAAAACCAGAGGAACTTAATGACAGGCTTTTGTTGATTAATTTGTATTTTACTCAAGGGTTAACCCTTGCTTTGAGCCTGATCATCATGCTGGTTCAATGGCGCAATCCGCTTCAGCTGCTCAGGCTGCCGGAGAACGCTGATTTTGTCTGGTGGGGCTTAGGATTAGCGGGGGCTGCATTTATTATTGATTTGGTTTTATCCAAAATTATTCCTGAAACCTCGATGGACGACGGGGGCATTAACGAACTGCTGTTCCGTAAAAGGCCGCTGTGGCACATTGTGCTGATTGCGCTAATGGTAGCCGTGTGTGAAGAAATGCTGTTTCGCGGAGCTATTCAGCACTCCTTAGGTCCTTACTGGACAAGCATTTTATTCGCCGTTATCCATGTACGCTACTTGAGGCACTGGATTCCTACGGCTTGGGTGTTTGCGAGCAGCTATGGACTAGGATACATTTATCTGGCATCGGGCTCGTTGTGGGCTCCGATTTTGTCCCACTTTCTGATCGACCTGATTTCCGGGCTCGTGATCCGGTACCGGAGGGAAGCATGAATCAAAAGTTAAGCAGAGTAGACCGATTGGGTAAAAGACATCCTGAAAAAACGGACAAGAAATTAAAAACGGCGATAAGTTCGCCATCCGAACCGTCGCCCGAAGAAATAATGCTGAACACGGCCGTATACCAAGCAGCGGCAGCCAGACAGCTGCCCGAGCCGGTAACTCCGTCCAGGCAGCGCAGGCGGGATCAAACGTTTACCGCAAGCGGGAGAGAACCCTCCCGGCGGCAGACTTTTTCCAGAAAAGCTCCGCCAGACACGGCGAAGGAACTGGCCTTGCAAAGTGAATTCGCAAAGGAACGTGAGGCATGGGAGAATCTGGAATTTGACGAAGACCTGCGTAAGCAGGAAACGTATCCGTCCCGAATGGAGCTTTATCCCTCCCAGAGGATCAAATGGACACGCTGGTTTTTTAATGTGCTGCTTGTCGTCTTTATCGGACTGACCGTATGGCTTCTTTGGTGGGGATTTCATTCTTCGCCATGGAGCATGAAGCAAGGGGGCTGAGGACGGGCAGAGGATTTTTAATGCGGGCAAGGCAAACTCATCCAAGTGTGATTTCCTGTATTTATGTCGCATGAGACCGGTGCGCAGCGGCAACAATACTTGTGATCTTAAACTTAAAGGAGGCATCCCGCAATGAAAACTTCCTCATTTTTAATGGGCGTAGCCTTAGGGGCTGTCGGCGTCGTTTGGGCGTCTAGAAAAAGAAGAGGGCTGTTGTCCGCCGCATCGGGCGCCGGTTCCATGATTGACTTCGCCAATCTGGCTAAAAGCAAAAGCAAAGGGAATTATAACGGCATGCATACCGACACCCGCAAAACCGAGGATCACGGCCTGAATTTGGCTCAAAAGGCTGAATTGAAAGAGTCTAACCTCAAAACGATCAAGGATTTTATTAAAGGCAACCCTGACGTGCGCCGTGAAGTTGAAATGATCATGAAAGAAACCAATACCATTATTCCGGGTTTGTAATTGAAGAGCGGAGGGAATCATTTTCTTCTGGCCCAGCCAGGAAAATGATTCTTTTTTTTGACTATTTTATTGCGTGCAATTGAGTGAAATAAATGATAACATAATTACATAGAACCATTTCCAGCACATATTGCTGAGTGCTTCATAATCTGTTGTAACACGGATTGGAGAGGAGGATCCTGTATGAAGATAGAACGTTTGGGCCAGGATAAGATACGGATTTTCCTCACTTTTGATGACCTTAGCGAACGCGGCATCCAGAAAGAGGATATGTGGCAGGAAATTCCCAAAGTCCAGGATCTATTTACGGAAATGATGGATCAAGCATATAATGAATTGGGCTTTGATGCTACAGGTCCGCTAGCTGTCGAAGTTTTTGCGCTCCCTGCTCAAGGGATGGTCGTCATCGTGACGCGGGGCAAATATGATCGGAGTCATCCGTTTGGTTCGATGAACGAAGACGAGATGGCGGACGACGTATATGAGATGGAAGTTACGCTTGAACTTAGCGACTCCATTGTATATGCCTTCAGCGACTTTGAAGTGCTTATCGAAGCTGCTCATGTACTAAACCAATCACTTACCGGAGCCGGAAGGCTGTATAACTATAAAGGGAAATGGGTTCTTTACCTGGAACCTGAAGACGTCGAGGAGTCCAAACAGCAGCTGTTGATTGCAGTTTTGGCTGAATATGGAGAAGCAACCTCCGTTACTCCGGCAGTTCTTGAAGAATACGGCAAGGTCGTTATGGAAGAGAATGCTATTCAAACAATCGTATCTCATTTCAAACGCCAGTCCTGACAACGGGCAGGTTCAGGGGTCCGCGTCTTCCGTTAAGGTGATGCGGACCTTTCTTATTTTGATTAACACCGCGGCGTGAACCGAAGGAGGAATGCCGTTTGCTATGGTTTTCAATTGGTACGGCTGCGCTTGCTCCGGGGATCGCGCTGCTGACCTATTTTTATTTAAAGGACAAATACGACACGGAACCGCTGCACATGGTCATCAAGATTTTCCTTTTGGGATTTCTGATCGTTTTTCCGATCATGATCTTGCAGCGGGGTCTGATCCTCTGGCTGGGGGACAATTCATTCGTTTATTCCTTTCTGATCTCTGCGGGGATTGAAGAACTGGTTAAATGGTTTGTTCTCTACCACATGATTTATAATCATACGGAATTCGACGAGCCTTATGACGGCATCGTATACGCAACCGCCGTTTCCCTAGGGTTCGCTACCATAGAAAACGTCCTTTTTGGACTGACGCACGAGGCTTCCGTAGGCTCGCTTCTGATCCGCGCGCTGCTGCCCGTTTCCGGACATGCGATGTTCGGGGTGATCATGGGTTATTATATGGGCCGGGCGAAGTTTTCAAGCGGGTATAAAACCGGCCGGTATTTGCTGTTTTCCCTGCTGCTCCCTATATTCTGGCACGGCATTTATGATTGGGTCCTCGGCAACATCACGGAATATTGGCTTTGGTACATCGCACCGTTGATGGCTTTTCTCTGGTATGGCGGACTGGGCAAAATCACCCGGGCCAACAGCCGGTCCCCTTTTCGGCCGATGGAGATCAGCTCGAGAGACTAAATTATCCAATTATTGGGCATCCTGAACGAAAGGTACCTTCACAGGTAATTTTCGGGAAAGGGTGTTTTTTTATGCGGATTAAAGTGGCGATCACATGCAAAAGCTGCGGCGAACGGTTCATTCTCAGAGCCAGAAAAGAAAGAGGCAAGCTGGAGACGGGTTTTAAACAATGCATCTGCGACAATACGGAAGCTTTTGATATCGAGGAAATTCCAGTCTAACGGCCTGCTTAAAAAACATGCATAAAGTCCCTTTCTTCTTGTCAAACTAATGGCAGTTAATTGAAGAAAGGAGAGCGCATAGTTAATGTACAGACGGTTAAGCGGCGTATTGTTTCCCGTCATGACTATACTGCTGATCGGAGCTCTGGTTTGGGGATATCAGGAGAACCGGGATAAAAACTCGGTGCTGCTCAAAGCGGAGAACCAATATCAGCGAGCATTTCATGACTTGTCTTACCACGTGGACCGCATCCACGGAGAGCTTGGCAACACCCTGGCGGTCAATTCGGATTCTTCTCAGATGCACCGCAAAGGGCTGATGAATGTATGGCGTATTACAAGCGAAGCGCAGGGAGAGATCAACCAGCTTCCCTTGACGCTTTTGCCTTTCAATCAAACAGAAGAATTGCTGTCCCGCGTGGGCCAGTTCTCTTATTCGACGGCGGCCAGGGATCTGACCAAACAGCCGTTAAATGACAAAGAGCTCGGCAATTTGAAGGAGCTGTACAAAAGTACAGGAGAAATTTCGAAAAATCTGCAGCAGGTTCAAAACAAGGTTATCTCCAATCGTCTCCGATGGATGGATGTAGAGTCCGCTTTGGCGACGGAGAAGGCAGCTGCCGATAATACCATCATCGACGGATTCAAAACGGTGGATAAAAAAGTCGGCGAGTATCCTGAGCTTGATCTAGGACCATCTGTAGCAAGCGTATATAAGAAACGCAGTGTGAAACAGTTGGATACCAAACCCGTGTCCCAGCAAGAAATCCGCGACAAAGCGGCGAAATTCCTGGGGACATCGCCTTCGGACATCAAGGTGACCGAAAACGGAACGGGGACCGAGTGGGCTTCCTATACGGCAACCGCAACAAAGGGAGGGAAAAATTCACATACCGTGGCCTCCTTGGATTTCACGCAAAAAGGCGGGGACATGGTCTCCTATAACCTTTCCAGAGAAGTGGGTTCCCGTTCGGTTCCGGCCTCTGCAGCCAGACAGAAAGCTACCGAGTTCCTCAAAAGCAAAGGTTTTGACGGGATGACACCCGTAACCTACGACGAATATGACAACATGGGCAGCATGACGTTTGTCCGTTCTAAAGACGGCGTCTTGATTTATCCGGAGAAAGCTACGGTTCGGGTTGCTTTGGATAATGGCGAGGTAACTGGTTTGCAGTGCAGCGATTATGTTTATGAAAGAAACAAGGACCAGAAAGACGAGCTTCCAAAAGCGAAAATGACGGTCGCTGCCGCCCGCAAACATTTGAACCCTGAATTTAAGGAAAAATACCACCGTCAGGCCGTGATCGAAAACGATGCCGGCGAACGGGTGGCAGCCTATGAATTCAGCGGGCATATCAACGGATCCGACTACAGAATTTATTTGAACGGCAACACCGGCGAAGAGGAGAAAGTGGAAGAATTCCGCCAATCCGGCACCAGCCGCTCTTAAATACACCATTAAGGCAGCCTTATCGGGGATAGGGCTGTCTTTTTATTATAGAAAAATTGCTCAATTTTAAAGAAAGGACGTGCTATAATTCGAGTAGAAAATCAGAATGAGTAGCGGCGGTGAAAAAAAGTGTATCCAAAGGTTAATGAGTTTGTATACCTTCAGGTTGTATCCGGAGACGAGAAAGAAGACAACAAACCGGAATACAAATCACGCATTTCGGATATCGAAGATGAGGCTTTTCTAATTGAAGTGCCGTTGGAAATCGGTCAAAACCGTCTTAAGAGGCTGTATATCGGCGAGGAATTATCCGGTTATTTTATGAGTGAGTCAGGCACCAAAAATTATTTCAATACATACGTTTTGGGCTTTACTAATGATGTCGTCCGCCAGGTGCGGATCCGCAAGCCTGACCCTGACTCCATTACCCAGATCCAGCGCCGAAATTATCTGCGGGTCCCGGCCGAGCTAGAACTGGCGGCAGCCATGAAAAATGGGGAGCGTTTTTTGGTCTTTACCGACGATGTCGGCGGGGGAGGCGTCTCGTATTACGCAGACGGTGGCCATAGTCAAAAGGTTGAAGACGGCGATCACTTGGATTGCTGGTTGCTTGTCCCTTACAAAAACAGCACCATCGAACATGTTCATTTTGAAGCGGAAGTGGTCAGAAAGAAAAAGCTTGAAAACGGTAAGGAGCAGGTCATGCTCAAATTTATTGGCATAACGGATTTTGAACGTCAAAAAATCATCCGGTATTGCTTCGAGCGGCAGTTCGATTTCCGAAACCGTTAATTTTTTAAAAAAGTTCTTTGCGCACATATTCTTCCAACTTTTGGGTATTCTATAATCAGTTTAATGAAAAAAGGTGGAAGCTATGTTCGAGAAATGCGAATCGGATGAATATACCAAACTTTTTATCCAGTTCAGCAACGGTGTACAGCGGGTTTTAAAAAAAATGCTGATCGTGCTGCTGGTGCTGTTGTGCTTATGTCAGGGGCTGCTCAGAATTCCGGCTGTCCGCAGCGTTTTATCCTCGGCTGAAAGGTGGGAAGGAGACGAGCCGAAAGCCTTTGTGCTTCCCGTCCCCTTGCCCGAAGAAAACTGACTTCTTTTGCATCCTTCTTTTTTATGTGGTATAATTTTCACGTCGCAGGCAATGCCTGCTTTTTTCTTGAGTTTTACAGTTTGAGGAGGAAAACCCTTGTCAGGTCAATCGAAGGGACACACCAACTGCAAAATCAACATCGCGATCGACGGACCCGCAGGGGCAGGCAAAAGCACAGTCGCACGTATGGTTGCCGGCAAACTCGGTTACGTCTATGTTGATACCGGTGCCATGTACCGCGCAGTTACTTTGCGGATGCTCGAACTGGGCATTCAGCCGGAAAATGAAGATCAAGTGCTTCAAGTTGCCCGGGACATGGTTATTGAATTAAAACCAGGTGAAGAAGGGCAGAAGGTGTTGATCGACGGGGAAGATGTCACAGAGCAGATTCGTTCTTTTGAAATCAATGCGAATGTGTCGCGATATGCGCAAATCGAGGGGCTGCGGGCATTAATGGTTTCCCTCCAGCGGCAAATGGCTTTGCGCAAGGGCGTCGTTATGGACGGACGCGATATCGGGACCACCGTGCTTCCCTCCGCCGAAGTCAAAGTGTTTATGACCGCCGCTGTTGAAGAGCGGGCTCGCCGCCGGTTTGAGGAGATTAAGAATCCGGAGAGCACGTCACTGGAACAGCTGACCCGCGATATTGCCGAGCGTGACCGGCTGGATGCGGAACGTGAGGTTTCCCCGCTTCGTCAAGCCGGCGATGCTGTTCTGCTTGACACTACCAAGATGACAATCTCTGAAGTATCTGAAGCCATCGTATCTATGTGTGAGGCTCATGGGATGGAGAGTAGTGTAGAATGATCTACAGCTTTGCCCGAGTAATTGTAAAAGCTATTTATAAACTGCTGTTCCGGTTCGAAGCAGTCGGTTTGGAACATGTTCCGCTTGAAGGCGGAGTCGTGTTATGTTCAAACCATATCAGCAATTTCGATCCGCCTGCAGTTGCGCTTCTTCTGAAGCGCAAGGTTCATTTTATGGCTAAAGCCGAATTGTTTGAAGTTCCGGTTTTCGGAACGCTGATCAAGGAACTGGGCGCTTTTCCGGTCAAGAGGGGCGGAGTCAGCAAGGATTCCATCAAAACCTCCCTTAAGCTTTTACGCGAAGGGCATGTCATGGGAATTTTCCCCGAAGGCACCCGGAAAGCCGCAGCCGATGCCGCGATCAAAAAAGGGGCCGCAAATTTTGCGCTCCGCAGCGGGGCGGTTGTTGTTCCAGTAGCTATTATTGGCAATTATAAACTTTTTAAAAAAGTAAAAGTAGTTTACGGACCGCCGGTGGATTTGGACGAGTTCCGAAGTGATCCTTCCGGAGAAGCAGTCGAAATAGCAACGGAGAGAATTATGGCTTCGATCCGTAAGCTTAAGCAAAAGGGCGCCTGACGCCAGCCGGATGGACCGCATTCCTGAATGTATGAACCATCTGGGGAATTGGCAAGCTATAGCAGATAACATCATGTTTTGAACTACGCCAAGAGCGAGTTTAAATAAATGGGCTTATTGAACTGAGGAGGTTATTGAAATGTCGGAAGAATTCAAAGATCAACAAGAAGTTGTGGAAGCGACAAATCAAGACGAGCTGGAGCAAATCGTATCCTTGAAAAAAGGGGACACCGTCAAAGGAACGATTGTCAAGGTTGAAGACAATCAGGCTTATGTAAGTCTTGGATATAAATATGACGGTATCATTCCTATTCGTGAATTGTCTTCGGTGCACCTTGATTCCGCTAATGACGTGGTTCAAGTAGGACAAGAAGTCGAAGCGAAAGTAGTCAGCATCAATGACGAGAAAGAAAGCCTGGTGCTTTCCAAACGTGCGATCGACAGCGAAAACGCTTGGGACGACCTGCAATCCAAATTCGATAACAAAGAAACGTTTGAAGTAGTTGTAGCAGACGTTGTTAAAGGCGGCATCGTAGCCGACGTTGGCGTGCGCGGGTTTATCCCGGCTTCCATGGTGGAGCGTCATTTCGTTGAAGATTTCAGCGACTACAAAGGACGTACGCTTCGCGTAAAAGTGAAAGAGCTTGACCGCGAAAACAGCAAAGTCATCCTGTCCCAAAAAGACGTTCTGGATGAAGAATTTGAAGCGAACAAACTGAAAGTAATGGCCGATCTCAAAGAGGGTTCCGTGATTGAAGGTACCGTTCAGCGTTTGACCCAATTCGGCGCTTTTGTAGATGTTGGCGGCGTGGACGGTTTGGTTCACGTATCCGAAATCGCCTGGAACCACGTTGATAAACCTTCTGACGTGCTTTCCGAAGGCGACCAGGTCAAAGTTAAAGTGCTTAAAGTGGATCCGGAAAAAGGGAAAATCAGCCTGAGCATCAAAGCGGCTACTCCAGGACCATGGGAAACAGCGGCTGATCAGTTCAAATCCGGCGATATCGTAACCGGCGAAGTTAAACGCCTTGTTCCTTTCGGCGCTTTCGTTGAAATTGCTCCGGGCGTTGAAGGTCTCGTTCATATCTCCCAAATTTCCCATAAACATATCGGCACACCACATGAAGTGCTGAAAGAAGGACAAGACGTTCAAGTTAAAATCCTTGAAGTGAATCCTTCCGAGAAACGCGTAAGCCTGAGCATCAAAGAAACGGAAGAAGCTCCTGCTGAATCCGCTAAACCGGAAAGATCTTCTGCTCCCAACCGTGAAAGAAGAGATAGCGTGAAAGCAGAGGACTTGGGCAATAACCCTAACGTTTCCTTGAGCAATCAAGGGCTCAGCATTACGCTTGGCGAACGCTTTGGCGATAAACTGAGCAAATTGAAATAAGAAACAACCATTGGAAAGTTGGCGGCGAACGGCGAACTCGGTAGAGGGTTCGCCGTTTTTTAGTACCAAAGAGTTTTGGGCATGGCACGGGTGAAGCGTAAATTTCAAGTGTTCGCCAATCGCCCTATTTTTTGCTATGATGTTGTACGGATAGACAGGGTGTGTAAGTACGAATTATAACCTCTAGAACAGAGGTCAGGCTTTAGGAGGAATGTGAATGGCAAGACCAGTAGTGGCTATTGTTGGCAGGCCAAATGTGGGCAAGTCCACGATTTTTAACCGCATCATCGGTGACCGCCTCGCCATCGTAGAAGATAAACCCGGCATCACCAGGGACCGGATTTACGGTACCTCGGAGTGGAATGGAAAACCGTTCAGCATCATCGATACAGGCGGGATTGAAATCGATGGGGACGATATGATCATGAAATCAATCCGCGCCCAGGCAGAGCTTGCGATTGAGGAAGCGGATGTCATTGTATTTATGTGCGACGCCAAGGCAGGAATTACCCAGTCCGACGAAGAGGTCGGCAATTTGCTTTACCGTTCGGGTAAACCTGTTTTGCTCGCCATAAACAAAGTGGACAACCTGGGCCGCATGGATCATATATATGAATTTTACAATCTGGGCTTTGGCGATCCGATTGGCGTTTCCGGCAGCCACGGCACCGGCATCGGCGATCTCCTTGACGCTATTGTTGAACATCTTCCGGAGCTTCTTGAGGAGGAATACGATGAGGACGTTATTCGGGTGGCCTTGATTGGACGGCCAAACGTCGGAAAATCTTCGCTTGTAAATGCGATTCTGGGCGAAGAACGGGTCATCGTGAGCGATGTGGCCGGAACGACGCGTGATGCTATTGATACCCCTTTTGAAAAAGATGGCCAGCGTTATGTGCTGATCGATACGGCCGGCATGAGAAAACGCGGCAAAGTCTATGAATCTACCGAGAAATACAGCGTAATGCGGGCGATGAAAGCCATTGAACGGGCGGATGTCGTGCTCGTCGTCATTAACGGCGAAGAAGGTATCATCGAGCAGGACAAACATGTCGCCGGTTATGCTTATGAAGCCGGTAAAGCGACCGTTTTTGTCGTGAATAAATGGGACGTCGTGGAGAAAAACGATAAAACGATGCATGAGTTTGAGAAAAAGATCCGCGATCACTTTTTGTTCATGACTTATGCTCCGGTTGTTTTCTTGTCCGCTTTAACCAAGCAGCGTCTTCATAAGCTGCTGCCGGTAGTGCAGCATGCGGCTGAACAGCACGCAAGACGGGTGGCGACTCATTTGCTTAACGATGTGGTTTCGGACGCTATTGCGATTAATCCTCCTCCTACCGATAAAGGTCGCCGGATGCGGATTAACTACGTAACCCAGGTTGCGGTCAAACCGCCAACCATCGTGGTGTTCGTCAATGATCCGGAACTGATGCATTTCTCCTACGAGCGTTATCTGGAGAATAAAATCAGGGCCGCCTTTAATTTTGAAGGAACACCGATCCGTATCTTTACGCGACGCAAATCAGATAAAGAAGATTAGGGGAGAGACAAGTGATTCTTTCTGTATTGGCCGTAATTATTTCCTATCTGCTCGGGTCCATCAGCTTCAGCGTTTTGATGGCCAAAGGGATGAAGGGCATCGACATCCGCCATCATGGAAGCGGCAATGCCGGAGCAACAAACACATTGCGGGTATTGGGCAAGGGTCCGGGGATCCTTGTCCTGATCCTGGATATTCTGAAAGGCGTTATTGCCGTTTTGCTTGGCCACTGGCTGGGCTCCGGCAATGAATGGATCCCCGCTTTATGCGGTCTTGCATCTATTGTCGGCCATAATTGGCCGGTTTATTTCCGATTCCGCGGCGGCAAAGGCATTGCCACCACCATTGGCGTAATGGCCTGCCTGGCTATCATTCCCGTATTATGCGCGGCTGTTGTTTTAATCATCGTAGTAGCAATTACCCGATACGTCTCTTTAGGATCTTTGCTGCTTGTCCTGCTTACGCCCGTTTTTATGCTGATTTTTGGTTCGAATGCGGCTGATTTCTGGCCGAACTTTTGGGCAAGCGTTCTGATCTGTATTTTTGCCTTCTGGAGACACCGGTCCAACATTGTTAAAATTGTTCAAGGAAGAGAGAACAAACTGGGTTCCAAAGGAGGAATGTGATTTGTTTCGGAAAGCGGCGGTTTTAGTAGCGGGAAGCTGGGGGACGGCGCTGGCCACTGTACTTGCCGATAAAGGCATCGAGGTGTCGCTCTGGACCCGAAATGCAGACCAGGCCAATGGGATCAACCGCGATCATCAGAATCATTATTTGCCCGGCGTTAAGCTGCCCTCCAATATTATAGCGACAACGGATATGAGCGAAGCTGTCAAGGACGCGGAAGCGATTGTAATCGTCTCCCCTTCTTCGGCTGTCCGTCAAGTCTCCAAAGAACTGAAAAAGCATTGGAAGCCGGAGCAGCTGGTTATCCATGCCGTAAAAGGTTTTGAAACGGAGACGTTAAAAAGAATGTCCACCGTGATCGCCGAGGAGCTTGGCTGCGAAGAAGGCCGTGTTGTCGTGCTGTCAGGACCCAGCCATGCGGAAGAAGTCGTCAAGCAGTGCCCGACTACGGTTGTGGTTGCCTCCCTGGACGAACAGGAAGCGCAGCGCGCGCAGGATTTGTTCATGAACAATTACTTCCGCGTTTATACGAACCGGGATCAGGTTGGCGTAGAGCTGGCGGGTGCCTTGAAAAATATCATCGCCCTCGGTGCCGGTATGTCAGACGGTCTGGGATATGGCGATAATGCTAAAGCGGCTCTGCTTACGCGCGGGCTTGCCGAAATTACCCGGGTTGGCGCTCAGTTGGGCGCAAATCCGCTTACTTTTGCAGGACTGGCCGGCGTGGGCGATTTGGTCGTTACCGCAACAAGCCGCCACAGCCGCAACTGGCGCGCGGGTTCGATGCTTGGGCAGGGGATGCCGCTGGATCAGGTGCTTGAAAAAATGAACATGGTTGTTGAAGGGGTGCGCACCACGAAAGCCGCCCACGAGATGGCCGAAAAATACGGCGTTCAGATGCCTATAGCCAATCAGCTGTACAACGTGCTTTTTAGAGGACTGGATGCCCGCACGGCTGTGGAAGCGCTGATGGGCCGGGACAAAAAGACGGAGATGGAAGTCATGTCCCTCGAAACCTGGGAACAGTGGCATACATAGAAACAAGATCGGTTCCATTGATCTGAACGGGGAAAAAGGTTAGGCTCACCATTTACGGGACTCCTTCATATAGTGACAAAGAGCACTGCCGGAGGAGGGATGAGCATGAGCAAAAATGTTTCCAAAGAAGCCCTGAACTTGATTAACAAGAAGGCGGGGAAAAACATTACGGAAGGCGCCGTCAAGAAATTGGCCAGTACGGTCAAACCTTCGACACTGCAAAATGAAGCGCAGCTCCGTCAATTAATCAAATCGGTGTCTGCCATGGCGAAAGTACCGGTTTCGGAAGCAACGATTACGGAAATCGTATCTGCCGTCAAGAAAAGCGGCATGAACCCGCAAAATATGGAATCTTTGATGAAACTGATGATGAAAAAATAAGGTTTGCCTCCAGGTTGACCCTGGAACCCGTCAAGGACCTCGGCTTATGCCGCAGGTTCTTTTTTGGTTTTTTACGTTTCATTGATTCGACGTGATGGTATAATAAGGGCCAGAATAAGGACATGAAGAGTAGAAAGGGTCATAAAGCGGATGACGAGATTCGCTGTTATTATGAACATTGGTGGTTCTCATGGTCAACATGGACAGGCTCGACCTGCTGGGCAGCTACATTAGACAAGTAAACGTTCAGCCGAACCCGGTTTTGGAAGAGGCATTGGCAGTCCTGACAGAACTGCTGGAGCCGGTGGGAGTGAAGTGGCTGGCAGGCGGAAGCGTAGGCTTATGGCTGCAGGGGGTTCCTTTGGCCGCTCTTCCAAGAGATATCGATATTTACGCCGAAGAAGAGGCGGCTGTTCATATTCATAAGGCGCTAAAGGGATACGTTTTGGACGATCCCCAATGGGACAGAAGCGGAATTTATTCTTCTCTGCTGAGCCATTATGCGATAAAGGGCTATAAGCTTGAACTTGTAGGGGAGTTCGAAGTCCACGCATCGCTGGCCCGATACAAAGTCGAAGTTGAATCGGTCCTGGACCCGGCCGCTTTGGAAGTGATTCCCGGGCTGAAAATCATGCCGCTGGCCCATGAGTATGTCTTTAACCTGCTGCGGGGAAGACCTGACCGTTATATGGCGGTTGCGGTTCAAATGAATCTTAAGCCGGAAGAACCGGTCCGTTTGCTGAAGCAAATCGCCTACCGCAACGGCTGGTCACACGAACAGCAGTCCCTAATGAACGGATTTGCTCATATAGAGGGGTGGCTCTAACCGTGGATACAACGATTACCTTTGAGCCTGCGGGCAAAACGTATAAGATACGCGCGGGAGCTACGGTGCTGCTGGCCGCTCAGCAAAACCGCATTCATATTCCGACCCGCTGCAGCGGGCTGGCCAGTTGTCTAATGTGCAAGGTCAAAGTCAAAGCGGAGCATGCTGCCGAGCTTACGCCGCCGACGCCGTCTGAAAAAAGGAAGCTGGGACCGCTGTTGCGGGAAGGGACGCGGCTGGCCTGTCAGGCCAAAATCAACGGACACGCCGTCGTGGAGGTGCCTGAAGATCCGCTCAAGGCCGCTGTGCGTAAGCAGCTCGAAGCCCGGAAACTTCAGGACGAAGACTCCTTGTGGTAGAGGGAGCTCCGCATGGAATCTTTAACCCTAAAAATGGGGAATAGGAACGTAGAAAACGGACTGGAATATATCCAGTCTTTTTTCTTTTTTTTGTTGTCATAACAGATGCTAGATTATCATAAACATTCAGTACAGCGCGGGAATGCCCGTTCCTTTGCGCGCAGGAAGCGCCCGGCCGTCCTCTTGAATTATGCCGAGAAAGTTCAGACGAATCGAGACATAATTCAAGATCCGGTACATAAGATGATACTAGTCCAAATGCATGTACGAGTTCACGCCGCTCACTTGAATGCGCAGCTTCTGATTGCACGGCGGTGGACGAGGGAATAGGGAGGCTGCTCTGCCGCCTGCAACAGCTTGAAAGGAAATAAAGCGGTTCCTACAGCAAGGGCGGATGCTCGCAGGGCATTTATCCTTCGGCGAAATTTGAGGAGGGGATATCATTGGTATTGGAGAAAGTCGACATTTTTAAGGACATTGCCGAACGCACCGGAGGAGATATTTATTTGGGGGTTGTCGGGGCGGTCCGCACAGGGAAATCCACTTTTATCAAACGTTTTATGGAGACCGTAGTTCTGCCGAATATCGCTAGCGAAGCTGACCGTGTCCGGGCGGTCGACGAGCTTCCGCAAAGCGCCGCTGGCAAAACGATCATGACCACCGAGCCTAAATTCGTACCTAACAATGCGGTCCAAATCAAGGTGGACGAAGGTCTGGAAGTGAATGTGCGCCTCGTGGACTGCGTCGGATACGCCGTAGACGGAGCCAAAGGATATGAGGATGAAAACGGTCCAAGAATGATTTCTACGCCTTGGTTCGAAGAACCGATTCCGTTCCAGGAAGCGGCTGAAATCGGCACCCGCAAGGTGATTCAGGAGCACTCGACTTTGGGCGTCGTAATTACGACAGACGGAACCGTCGCCGATATCCCGCGTTCCTCTTATGTGGAATCCGAGGAACGTGTCGTCGAGGAATTAAAGGAAGTTGGCAAACCGTTTGTACTGGTAATCAACTCCACCAGACCGCGCAGTGAGGAAGCTCTACAGCTCCGCAGCGAGCTGGCGGCCAAATATGATATACCGGTGATCACGCTTAGTGCGGCCACGATGACGGAAGAAGACGTTACCGGCGTGCTTCGCGAGGTGCTTTACGAATTCCCGGTACATGAAGTCAACGTCAATCTGCCTAGCTGGGTCATGGTGCTGAACGAAAACCACTGGCTGCGCAGCAATTATGAATCCTCCGTCCGCGAAAGCGTTAAGGATATCCGCAGACTGCGGGACGTGGACCGTGTGGTCAACAGCTTTCTGGAATACGATTTCATCGACCGCGCGGGCTTAAGCGGTCTTAACATGGGCCAGGGTGTTGCTGAAATCGACCTGTATGCGCCGGATGATTTGTACGACAGCATCCTGACGGAAGTGGTCGGGGTCGAAATCCGGGGCAAAGATCACCTGCTTCAGCTGATGCAGGAGTTTACGCACGCGAAACGCGAATACGACCGTTTTGCAGAAGCGCTTGAAATGGTGAAGACGACCGGGTACGGCATTGCGGCTCCTAGCCTTGCGGAAATGGCGCTTGACGAACCAGAGCTGATTCGTCAAGGCTCCAAATTCGGCGTTAGGCTGAAAGCCACCGCACCGTCGATTCACATGATTCGGGTTGACGTGGAATCCGAATTTGCGCCGATTATCGGGACGGAGAAGCAAAGCGAAGAGCTTGTGCGTTATTTGATGCAGGACTTCGAAAACGATCCGATCAAAATCTGGGAGTCCGACATTTTCGGCCGTTCCCTGCATTCAATCGTCCGCGAAGGGATTCAGGGCAAAATTGCCCTTATGCCGGATAACGCCCGCTACAAGCTGCAGGAAACGCTTGGACGTATCATCAATGAAGGATCGGGCGGACTGATCGCCATTATTTTGTAAACGCAGGATTAAAACGATGTAAAGCCCAGCCGGCCGGGAGTGTAAAACACACTCCCGGCTGGTTTTTGTTAGCGGAATCTAGCATTTTTAACTTGAAATTAGAGATTGGCTGTATTACTATAAGTTTGTTCTCGGCTTCAAAAGGTACGCAAAGTCCGCGATTTTCACGGATTATTTAAACCTTTATTTGCTTAATTCAGGAAATTCGCGTATAATTTCGATCAAAACGGAAACAAATTATACCAGAATGCTATTTTTGTTGGGGAGGTGAAATAATGAATAAGTCTGAACTGATTACTCAGGTTTCTGAAAGCACTGAGCTTTCCAAGAAAGACGTAACGAAAGCAGTTGACGCTGTATTCGAAGCGATTTCCGAAGCTCTGCAAAACGGAGACAAAGTACAATTGGTTGGATTCGGAAACTTCGAGGTTCGTGAACGTTCCGCCCGTAAAGGACGCAACCCGCAAACTGGTGAAGAAATCGAGATTCCTGCCAGCAAGATCCCTGCTTTCAAACCAGGCAAAGCGCTTAAAGACGGAATTAAATAAAGCTTTCTACATATTTTTCCGTAAGAAGGGACGTGGGCTAATGTTCACGGCCCTTTCTTTTTCCGTTCATAAGATATAGAATATAAGCAATTTAAAACAAGACTCCGGGAGGGAGGACTCTCGATATGGAACAATCAGGCGGAGGCACCGGCCAAAGCAGCGCAAGCGGAGATTATTTTGTCATTAAAGCCAAAGAACAGGGAGTTCAAGTCATCGGATTAACCCGTGGCAAGGATACCCGCTTTCATCATACTGAGAAGCTGGATAAAGGCGAGGTGCTGATTGCCCAGTTTACGGATCATACTTCCGCCGTTAAAGTGCGGGGCAAAGCGGTCATCATGACCAAGCTGGGTGTAATTGATACGGAAGAATAACAAGCTGCAGGCATAGCCTGCTTTTTTTCGTTGTAAAATGAGGTATGGACCTGCTATGAATACCCCCGTTTTGTGGGTAAGAAAGAAGGGAATACCTTTTGATGCGATGGAAAATGATGGTGCTGCTCGGTTTCTCTGTCCTGGCTGTCGTAGGGCTGTCGGCCAAACTCCTGCAGGAAACGGAAGAGGGACAGCTGCGCCTGGCGGCGGGACAAAACATCACTGAGGAGTCCGCGCTGCGGATCACGGAGGAGAATCTGGTAGATGTGCTGTCGGCTTTGCCGCTCCACCTGCAGATCACCCGGGTTGATCTGAGGGGAACTCTGCTTGCGGTTGATTTGAAGATCCGGAGCAGCAGCGAGGGGGCAGCGCCGATCTATGAGGACATGGCCGAGCTGGCAGAGCTTGCGTTTGTGAGGAGCGATAACATCGGGCAGCTTCGGATCAGAATGGTGGCCGAGGAAGCGTGGACGGGCAGCAGACATCTGCTGCTTGCGTCGGAGATGAGCCGGTCCGAATTAGCGGGCGATGCGGATCAGGTGCTAAAGGAGCTTAAAACAGCAGGGAACGCCCCGCTTGAGCCATCTTTAAAAACAAGGCTTCACATCGTGGAAACCGCTTTGTGGAAAAAATCCTACCCCAAGCCTGATAAATAGGTCCCGTGCACCAAAAACGGAAGCCTCGCATCGTGCGCAAGGTATTAAATTGTGATATAATATACAACATTGTGGCAAACCGTTAATGTCATACTAGTTCGGCTCGGAGGCAAAACATGAAATTGTATCGTGTACCTGACTTGGCAAAAAAATATGTCGATTACGACATGATCTCTGCACATACGGAATTGGCGGAATTCCCGGATTCCCGAGTCCGTTTGTTATACACTTTCCTCAAACATCAGCAGCCGGACAACGAAAGCCAGCTTGAGATATGCGCGCTGGCCGTTTACCTGCTGCAGCTCGGTTTGGATACGCACGATCTGATTGATCCGGAGCCGGTCCGGAAGGAAGAGCGGCTGATGCGCTCCCGGCAGCTGAAGGTGCTGGCCGGCGATTATTTCAGTAGCCTGTTCTATCAGCTGCTCGCCAAAACCAACCAGATTCAGCATATTTCCCTGCTGTCATCGGCCGTATGCGAAGTAAACCGGGTGAAGGCGCTCTTTTACACGAAAATGAAAGACTTTCTGCTCAGCGCAGAGGATTATGTGAAAGAATCCGCTTTACTAAAAATGCAGCTGTTTTCTTTTTTCACCCCTATGCTGGACAAGTCGGCCCAGCACTATTGGCGGCCGCTGCTGGCCGAGGTGAGCCGGTGCGAAGCGATTGTGACGGAAATGTCCCTTACAGCGGGAGAAACTCCGGGACATTTGGGTTTCGCTTATTTGCGGATTATGGAATCCGGCAGCGCGGAAGACAAAGCCCTGCTCAGCCGGAGCAAACTGAACACGAGGGACTGGTCCTCGCTGCTGCTGAAGTATAAAGTGCTGGAGCAGCTCGCAGACAAGCTGCATCAGTCGGTCGAGCAGCTCCAGCAGCTGTTGAAGGAGATGTCCGGGGAGCGGTTTTACAAAGAATTAGCAGGGATTGCCGAACCTTTCAAAGCGCTGCTAAGCAAACCGAACACAGCATGGAATGAAGGGTAAGGTGCATGATTGATGGCGAACAAATCGCAAGGGAAAGAACAATTTGTACACTCCGTATTTGAGAGCATCGCTCCCAAATATGACTTGATGAACGATATTTTAAGCTTCCGGCAGCATAAGGCGTGGAGAAAATTTACGATGGCCAAAATGAAGATGGAACCGGGAAATACGGCCATCGATTTATGCTGCGGCACCTGCGACTGGACGATCAGCATGGCTGAGACTAGCGGGGGGCCGATTACGGGCCTTGATTTCAGTCCCAACATGCTGGCTGTCGGCCAGACCAAGGTGAAGGAGAAAGGACTGGAGGAGCGGATCTCCCTGATTCAGGGCAACGCAATGGAGCTTCCTTTCGAAGACAACCTGTTTGATTACGCCACGATCGGATTCGGACTCCGAAACGTGCCTGACCTGCGCAAAGTGCTGAGCGAGATGCTGCGGGTCGTCAAACCCGGAGGCATGGTCGTCTGCCTTGAATTATCGAAGCCGACCTGGCAGCCTTTCAAAGGCATTTATTATTTATATTTCAAACGGATTCTGCCTTTTTTGGGGAAGCTGTTCGCAAAAAGGTATGAGCAATACAAGTGGCTTCCGGATTCGCTGGTTCAATTTCCCGGCAGGCACGAGCTTGCGGATATTTTTCGGGAAACGGGCTTGACTGAAGTGAAGGCCTACCCTCTGACGGGCGGGATAGCCGCTTTACATATTGGAGTGAAGGAGAAACATCATGTTTAGAAAGCTAGGCGTTTTCCTGCAAATGATCAAATTCGAGCACACCCTGTTTGCGCTACCATTTGCTTTTATGGGGTCGCTGCTGGGGGCGGTTGCCATGCAGGATTCTTTTCCGACTTGGGCCCAGATCGGCTGGGTGCTTCTGGCCATGTTTGGGGCGCGCAGCGCTGCAATGGGTCTTAACCGGTTGATAGACCGGGTAAGCGACGGCAAGAACCCTCGCACGAAAGGCAGAGCCATACCGGCGGGGCTGCTTCGCATTTCTGAAGTCCTCATTTTTATTATCGTTTCTTTTGTCCTGTTGTTCTGGGCGGCTTCCGAACTGAATCCGCTCGCTCTGAAGCTGCTGCCGATCGCGGTGGTTATGCTGGTGCTTTATTCTTATACCAAACGTTTTACATGGTTGTGCCATGTCGTCCTCGGTTTTACCATTGCCCTTGCTCCGCTTGGCGGCTGGGTGGCCGTAACCGGTAAAGTGGACTTGACGGCTTTTGTGCTGTTTGTCACTATTGCGTTTTGGGTAGCGGGTTTTGATGTCATTTATGCCTGCCAGGACGTTGAATTTGATAAAAACGAAGGTTTATACTCCATTCCGTCCCGCTTCGGGGTACGTCGTTCTTTGCTTATCGCAAAGGCCTTCCACATCATCACTGCTATCGGTTTTGTAGCGCTGCTTCTGCTGGCCCACCTCGGCTGGTGGTATACCGGCGGCATCGTCATTGCCTTAATTATTTTATTTTATGAGCACACCATCGTTACTCCTAAAGATTTGAGCCGGCTGCAAACGGCGTTTTTTACGATGAATGGAGCACTCAGCATTGTAGTGTTCTTCTTCACCCTGATTGACCTGGCGGTGAACGTATACCGATGAGCGAAGCGATCAAACGTCCTTTGGTAGTTGGTATTACGGGAGCGAGCGGTTCCGTTTACGGCATCCGGCTCGTTTCCGTGCTGCTTGAGCTTAATTACGACGTCCATCTGGTAATCACCCAAGCCGGCTGGAGAGTGATTAAAGAGGAGCTGGGCTGGGAGGTATCCGACCGGGAAAAAGCGCTTGCCGATGCATTCGGTCGTTATCCGGGCAAACTTGTTTACCACGTGATCGGCGACATCGGGGCTTCGATTGCCAGCGGATCGTTCCGGGTGGACGGCATGATCGTGATGCCTTGCTCCATGGGGTCGCTTTCCGCGATTGCCCATGGGACCTCAGACAATTTGCTGGCCCGTGCTGCAGACGTTATGCTTAAGGAAGGCAGAGAACTTGTCCTTGTCCCGAGAGAAACGCCTTTGCATGCGATCCATCTGGAGAACATGCTGAAGCTGGCGCGGCTTGGAGTCAAAATCATCCCGGCCATGCCCGCATTTTATTTCGGGCCGGCAACGATGGACGATCTGGTAGACTTTATGGTTGGAAAAGTGCTGGACAGTCTGCGCATTGAACACCGGCTGTTCAAGAGATGGGGGGAGCAACATGAGCCATACACCAATTAAACCGACCCGTATGGGCATCATCGATTACACGAATGTTTGGCCAATCACGCACTATTTTGACGAAAAAAAACTTAGCCGGCCGATTGAAATCATTACCAAAGTACCGGCCGTATTGAACCGGGCAATGATCGCTGGAGACCTCGATCTTTCCCCGGTTTCTTCTTTTGCCTATGGCTCTGCCAGCCGTAAGCTTACCCTGCTGCCAGGTTTGTCGGTCAGCTCGGAGGGACCGGTTAATTCCATCCTCGTTTTCTCCAAGAAACCTTTGGAAGAGGCGGTTAACGGCACGATTGCTCTAACGAACACTTCGGCTACGTCCGTAAATCTTTTGAAGATCATCATCGAAAAGCATTATAAAGGCCGGCCGGTGTACTGGGACAGCGAACCCGATCTGGACGCGATGATGGCGCAAAGCGACGCCGCCCTGCTGATCGGCGACCATGCCATCAAAGCTTCCTGGCGGGACCACGGTTATCAGGTCACGGATTTGGGCAAAGTGTGGAAAGAGTGGACCGGGTTCGGCATGACATTTGCGGTATTTGCGGTTCAGCAATCGTTTGCGGCCGCCCATGAAGCCTGGCTGAGCGAAATTACCGAGGCTTTTCATGAAAGCCGGAGGCGGAGCGGGCAGGATCTGCGCCCTTTGGTCGTGAAAGCTTGCGAACAACTCGGCGGTACCGAGGCTTATTGGAATCATTATTTCCAAAATTTATGTTATGATTTTACGAAAGAAAGACAGCAGGGGCTTCAGCTCTATTTTGATTATGGTTATGAGCTTGGTTTGCTGGAACAGCCCGTACAGATGTCCTTCTGGAACGAGATTACGCGGACTCAGGTGAAAGGATGAAAATGTTGGATCTGTTTGGCCCCATGAAAAAAGATATGGATTTCATCGAAAAGCAGCTGTATAAGAGCATTGAGGGTGAAGAGGGCCTGCTAAGCGAAACGTCAAGCCATCTCCTCAAGGCCGGCGGAAAAAGGCTGCGGCCCGTTTTTGTCTTGCTCGGCGGCAAGTTTGGCAGCTACGATCTGGAAAAGCTCCAGTATGTGGCCGTACCGCTGGAATTGATTCACTCGGCCTCGCTGGTTCATGACGATGTCATTGACGATGCCGATACAAGGCGCGGCAAACCAACGGTAAAATCGCAGTGGGATAACCGGATTGCGATGTATACCGGCGATTATATCTACGGGAAAGCTTTGACTTTGGCAACACGGCTCGAAGATCCGAAAATTCATCAGATTCTGGCGAAAGCGATGGTCCAGATGTCCGTGGGCGAAATGGAGCAAATCCGGGATTTCTTTAATACCGAGCAGTCGGTTCGCAACTATTTGCTGAGAATCCGGCGGAAGACAGCGCTTCTGATCGCGATCAGCTGTCAGCTTGGTGCTATAGCTGCCGGAGCAGATGAACGGGTCAGCCATCTGCTCTACCGCTACGGCTACAATGTGGGCATGGCCTTCCAAATCCGGGATGACCTGCTTGATTTGTTCGGCACCGAAAAGCAGATCGGCAAACCCCCGGGCAGCGATATGCGTCAAGGCAACATTACGTTGCCGGTGCTGTTCGCTTTGCAGGAAACCCGCCTTCGGGAGCCTTTGCTTCAGGAAATCCGCGAAATTCACAAAATGGACGGGCGTAAGGACGCGTCAGGCGCCATTCAAATGATCCGGCAAAGCTCCGGTGTGAAGACGGCGGAAGAGCTTGCCGACCGTTTCATCGAGAAAGCATTGGACGCGCTTTCCCGCCTTCCCGAAAATAAAGCGAGAAAAAATTTGCAGGATATTGCGCATTTTGTGAATAGAAGAACATATTAGTCTTTCATTCGTTCCTCCTTTTCTGCTAAAATACGATTGAAAACGTATTATTTTGCGCTTTGCACAGCAGGGCGGTACAACCCGGGAGGTAATTCTTATGGAACGGACGTTTATGATGGTCAAGCCTGATGGTGTTCAGCGCGGCCTTATCGGCCGGATCGTCAGTCGATTGGAAGACAAAGGGTTCAAATTGGTTGCCGGAAAGTTTATGCAAATTTCTGAAACTCAAGCCAAAAGGCATTATGCCGAACATGAAGGAAAACCTTTTTTTGATGACCTGGTCGGATTTATTACTTCGGGTCCCGTATTTGCTATGGTTTGGGAAGGCGACGATATCGTCACGCTTTCACGAACGATGATGGGCAAAACCAAAGTAACGGAGGCCCTTCCGGGTACCATTCGGGGCGATTTTGCGGCACATACCCCGTTTAATCTGATTCACGGCTCGGACAGTCCGGAAAGCGCGGCGCGTGAAATCGCTAATTTTTTTGAAGAAGATGAACTATTAACTTATAAGAAATCAATTGCTGACTGGATTTGATAAGATGCACGACAAAGAAAACCTGACGGCCGTCCAGGAACAGGATCCTGATTATCTCGGCTTTATTCAAAGCGTAAAGCAAAGCACGGGGATCGACCTGGCGCTCTATAAGGAAGCGCAGATGAAACGGCGTTTAACCACTTTGCGAAATAAAAATGGTTACGATACGTTTGCCGCTTTCTTTACGGCCATGAACGCGGATAAAAAGCTTTTTTATGAATTTTTGGACCGGATGACGATTAACGTATCCGAATTCTGGCGCAACCCAAACCGGTGGGAGGTGCTGCGCGATTCCGTGCTTCCGGAGCTCTTGCAGAAAAATAACCGGCTTAAGATTTGGAGCGCGGCCTGCTCGACCGGAGAGGAGCCCTATACCATCGCCATGATCCTCGCGGACCTGGGCCTGCTTTCCACAACATCCCTTACTGCCAGCGATATCGATGAGGGAGCGCTGCAAAAGGCGGCTGAAGGCCTCTATGTGGATCGTTCGATTAAAGATGTCCCTCCGGAAGTGGCTTCGCGTTACTTTACGAAAGAAGGACTCATGCTGCGGGTAAGCGATCGGCTCAAGCAAGTGGTCCATTTCAAAAAGCAGAACCTGCTGCTCGACCCGTTTGAGGCAAATCATGATTTGATCGTCTGCCGCAATGTGATGATTTATTTTACAGAAGAAGCGAAACATGATCTTTACCTTAAATTTTCGAAAGCTTTACGTCCCGGAGGGATGTTGTTCGTAGGCAGCACGGAACAGATTTTTTCTCCGGGAAGATACGGTCTTGAAGCCGCGGAAACTTTCTTTTACCGTAAACTATAGGATTTTGAAGGGTTCGGATCAGGCATCGTACATAAAACAAAATGAAAATGTTGCGTCTTGGCCGAAAGGTCAGGGCGCTTTTTTTGTCCCGGAAGGGAAAAAAGCCCTCCGGCAGAGGGATTTGCCGGCGGGCCAAGGATTTAAGGGAGGGCATGGATCACAGAAGCGTGATAAGGATGGTTTTAAATTTATGGATTTTATGATAGCCGGACCCGGTTCTTGAGCAGCAAAGTCCGTAGAGCGGTTGAACTCTTCCCAGCGTTCGGTTTCGGCGAGTTTTTCCCAGTCCACCTGTTTGGCGATTTGGACGGCATCGCTGCCGAGCAGCAGACGAAGGGGAGGCGCGGCCACCTCCGTAACCGCAATAATCGCTTGGGCCGCTCATCCAGGGGATATTTGTCTACAAAATAACCTTTTAGGATCGAGGAGATAATACCATGGACCATTTGGTGGCAAAGCGGAATATCCATGGCTCTAAGCAGGCCCTGCTGCTGGCCTTCGCTAAATAGCGAAAAAGCAGCGTCCACCGAGGGATGGCTCATATGCCGCAGTTCAGGAGAAATGTAGGGGGGATAAGAGTAGCTGTCAATAAACAGATATTCTTTCGGAAACTTCATGCCGAATTCAAGCCGGTTCAGCTGCAAACGCTTAAATCGTTCGTAAATGCCAAGCTCGGGATCATGGCCCTTCAGCAGCACTTCGCCCATATGAAGCCGTGCGGCCCTGTAGACCTCGTTTACAAGTTCTTCTTTGCTGCTAAAATAGTTAAAACCGTTCCGGATCCAACCTTGGCTTTTTTGAATATTTTCGCAAAGGTGAAGGACTGCAGTCCTTCCTCATGGATCAAATCTAAGGTTGCCTTCATAATATCCGTGCGTTTGCTCAATTTCTACACCTCACTGATATTTAGATTAGTCTTGCCTCAGATTCGTGTTAAGCCGGATGGGGCTGAGTTTTAGGGAGCAAATTTGAATCCCTGCGTGACAGAACGTATACTCAAATATTATAATGGGGCAAGAATGTTCATTTTAGCTCTTTACAGTTTAACAGTTTAAAGGGGGAACGCAGCATGAGTTTGCGTTATTTGACAGCAGGGGAGACACACGGTCCTCAGCTTACGGCCATCATAGAAGGATTGCCCAGCAATTTGAAGCTGGATTTTGAAGCTTTGAACTTTCAGCTGCTTAGACGGCAAAAAGGCTACGGCCGAGGCCGCCGCATGCAGATCGAAAAGGATACCGCTAAAATTGCGGGCGGCGTGCGCCATGGATATACGACTGGAGCGCCTGTTGCTTTAATCGTCGAAAACAATGACTGGAAACACTGGCAGAACATCATGAATATCGAACCGATCGAAGGCACCGACGAAGAGAAACGTCGGGTGCACCGCCCGCGTCCGGGACATGCTGATCTGAACGGTGGTTTGAAATACGACCTGAAGGATTTGCGCAACGTGCTGGAGCGCTCGAGCGCCAGGGAAACGGCGATCCGGGTAGCCTGCGGAGCGGTTGCGCGCCAGCTGCTGGAGCATTTCGGCATCAAGGTGGCGGGACAGGTGATCCGCATCGGCGAAATTGAAGCGCCGGCAAACAACCTGCCGCTGGATGAGCTGGCCCGTCTGACCGAGGAATCTTCGGTTCGGGTGGTCGACAAGGAAACGGAAGCCAAAATGGAAGCATACATCGATCAGATCAAGCAGGAGGGCGACTCGATCGGCGGCGTAGTGGAATGTATCATTGAAGGCGTCCCTGTCGGACTGGGCAGCCATGTCCAATATGACCGCAAGCTGGACGGACGGATCGCCCAGGCCGTTATGTCCATCAATGCTTTTAAAGGCGTTGAAATCGGAATCGGCTTTGAAGCGGGAGAGCTGCGCGGCTCCCAGGTGCATGATGAAATTCTGTACAGCGAGGAAAAAGGATACTACCGGGCCAGCAACCGCCTCGGCGGGTTCGAGGGCGGCATGACCAACGGAATGCCTATCGTGGTGCGCGGCGTGATGAAGCCGATCCCGACCCTGTACAAGCCGCTGCAAAGCGTCGATATCGACACGAAAGAGCCGTTTACGGCCCAGGTGGAGCGTTCCGATGCCTGCGCGGTGCCGGCGGCAAGCGTGGTGCTCGAAAGCGTGGTGGCCTGGGAAGTGGCGAAGGCGTTCCTCGAGAAATTCGGCGGCGATTCTTTAGGCGAAATCGAACGCAATTACGAGGCCTATAAGCAGCAGCTGGAGCGTTACTAATGAGAACGGTACAAGTCGAATTGGGCGAACGCTCTTATCCGATATATATCGGGGAAGGGCTGCTGGAGCAGGCGGGCATTTTATTCGCAAAACACGGGTTATCGAAAAAAAGCCCCCTGCTGGTCGTGACGGATGACCAAATTGCGCCGATTTATTTAGCGGAACTGGAAGACCGTCTGCAGGCTGAAGGTTACCGGACGAAGTCCCATATTGTGTCTAACGGGGAGGCCTCGAAATCTCTTCAGGTATATGAAGAGGTGATGACGACGGCGATCCAGGCCGGACTTGACCGCAGCTCATCCGTCATTGCGCTTGGCGGGGGAGTGGTCGGCGACCTGGCGGGTTTTGTGGCGGCTACTTATATGAGAGGCGTCGATTTCGTACAGATTCCGACTACGATTCTGGCTCATGACAGCAGCGTCGGGGGCAAGGTGGCCGTAAACCATCCACTGGCCAAAAACATGATCGGCGCTTTTCACCAGCCGAAGCTTGTCCTGTACGATTTGAATACGCTGCTGTCCTTGCCGCCGCGCGAAGTTCGTTCCGGGCTTGCCGAAGTGGTCAAACACGGGCTGATCTGGGACGAAGCTTTTGCGGACTGGTGCGACGAGCATGCCTCCGAGCTGCTCGCCTTAAACCTGCCTGCACTAGGTTATGCGCTTGAGAAGGGCTGCTCGATCAAAGCCCAGGTCGTATCCGGGGATGAGCGCGAGAACGGCCAGCGCGCGATTCTGAACTTGGGCCATACGATCGGCCATGCGCTCGAAGCCGTAGGCGGCTATGGAACGCTGCTTCACGGCGAAGCGATTGCGATCGGCATGGTGGGTTCGGCCATGCTGGCTGTGGGCCGCGGCAAACCGGCGGATATTTTACCGAGAACCAAAACGCTGCTTGAGAAATTTGAATTGCCCACGGCTATACCGGCTGACTGGAAGGAAGACGCCATCATCAGCGCCATGATGCACGACAAAAAGTTCAGGGAAGACCAAATGGTATTTGTGCTGCCTGATGAAATCGGGAAAGTCAGCATTGTTAAAGATATGACGATTTCCGAAGTTCAGGAAGTTCTAAGACAGCTTAAGGAGGAGAAAACACATGTTTAATCGCGGGATCCGCGGGGCGACGACGGTACAGCGGAACGATGAGCAGGAAATTTTGCTGGCCACAGAGGAACTGCTGAAGGAAATCATTGACCGTAATGAACTCGATCCCGAAGCTGTCGGCAGCGTGTGGATTACGATGACTACCGATTTGGACGCCGCATTTCCGGCTCGGGCGGTCAGAGCTTTGGAAGGCTGGGATTTTGTGCCATTGATGTGTGCGACCGAGATCCCGGTCCAGGGCAGTCTGCCGCTTTGCATCCGGATTATGGTTCAGGCAAATACGGAGAAAAGCCAGCGTGAAATGAGACATGTTTATCTGCGCGGAGCACGTGTTTTACGTCCGGATTTAACGAAGTAGGCGAGTCTCTTTTTTTCGGAAAAGGGTTGCCAAAAAGCGTTCCATTGGTTATATTGGCAATAGGTTAAATGAACGCTTCGATATTCAATCGGGCGTGACGAATGAAAGGCCTTGGAGGAACCGGAGAGCCGGTTTCGGGCGCATGCAAGAACTGGATAAGAGTTTAGAAGAGTAGAGCTGAGATGAGCAGAGCTGAGAATAGTGGATAAATCCGATGATATTGGGAGCGGATGTTCCGGCAGGCAGGGAGAACTCCTCGGACCTTGTTGGTTTACAAATCGCTTTTCATATTTAACGGAATTTGTCTTCATCTGCGATCAAGGGTTAAGCCTCTACTTCGGTAGAGGCTTTTTTTGTTGCCTTTCCCGGATTGGCCGCCCAAAAGCAAAGTCGCCTGAAGTTTTCCGCGGTTTGCTCATCCTCCGCTTAATCCAACAAGGAGTGAAAAATGTGACGACAACCCCGAATGTTGAACAGGTGCTTGCCCTCGCAGGCGAATACAATCTGATTCCGATTATGAGGCCGCTGCTTGCCGACCTGGAGACGCCGATCCGGCTGTTTCAAAGGTTTGCTTCCAAGGACCGGGCTTTCCTGCTGGAAAGCGTGGAGGGCGGCGTGAAATGGGCGCGTTATTCCTTTATCGGCACGGATCCTTTTCTCATGATTTACGGAAAACACGGGCAGATGGTCATGGAGCGGAAGGGCCAAAAAACATCTCTTTCCGGCAAACCCGTCGAGGAATTAAAAGCAATGCTGCGAAAATACCGGAGTCCGAGAACGGAACAGATGCCGCCGTTTACAGGCGGGGCGATCGGCTTTTTCGGATACGATCTGCTCCAATATTACGAGAAGCTCCCTGCTCATGCGGTGGATGACCTGGGGATGCAGGATATTCAGTTTATGTTTTGCGATCAAGTGATCGTGTTCGACCATGTCAAGCAGCGTATTTTGCTGGTTGCTAACGTGCACATCGAGCCGGGAGCCAGCGACAGCCAAATCCGCTCGGCGTACGAAGATGCCTGCAGCAAGCTGGATGAAGCGGCCGAAATGCTGGAGAAGCCCGACGGAGGCGAAGGCCTGAACCGCAGGCCGGTACCGGAGCAGATCGAGCTTGGGGACATCAAATCGAATCTGACCAAAGCGGAATACTTGCAAAATGTGGAGCGGGCGAAAGAGTATATCCGGGCCGGGGATATTTTTCAGGTCGTATTGTCGCAGCGCTTTGAGGTGGAAACCCGGGTTTCGCCGATGCACGTTTACCGGCTGCTGCGCACGATGAACCCGTCGCCTTATATGTATTATCTGAAGCTGGATGACGAGATCATCGTCGGCACATCGCCAGAAGCGCTTGTGAAGGTCGATGAAGGCAAGGTGGAGACGCGGCCGATCGCGGGCACCCGCCCAAGGGGAGCGACGCCGGAGGAAGATGAGCGGCTGGAGGCGGAGCTGCTGGCCGATGAGAAGGAGCGGGCCGAACATCTGATGCTGGTTGATTTGGGGAGAAACGATCTGGGCCGGGTTTCGGAATTTGGGTCGGTAAAATGCGATACGCTGATGGCCATCGAAAAATATTCCCACGTCATGCACATCGTTTCCGGCGTTTCAGGCCGGATGAGGCCCGACAAGGATTTCTTCGACGCCTTCCTGTCCTGCCTGCCGGCCGGCACCGTGTCGGGAGCGCCAAAGCTGAGGGCGATGGAAATTATCGCCGAGCTGGAGCGGGAAGCGCGGGGAACCTACGCAGGGGCGATCGGATACCTCGGCTTCTCGGGCAACATGGACTCCTGCATCACGATCCGCACGATCGTGTTCAAGAACGGCAAAGCTTACGTACAGGCCGGAGCTGGAATCGTATGGGATTCGGTGCCGGAGAAGGAATACGAAGAAACGGTCAACAAAGCAACCGCGCTGCTGAAGGCGATCCGGACGGCCGAGCAGATGTTTCCGCCGGAACAGTCGCCTGCGGAAGAGCATGAAATCAACCAGGATTATTTGTATCCATACCACAATCCGGTTCAGGTCCGATAGGAAGAGGGAGGCGAAACGAGATGAGCGAATACAGCAAAATGCAGGCGGGACTATCCAAAGTCGTGGGGGCACAGCATTTAAGCCGCACGGAGGCACGGGACATGATGAATCTCATTATGGAGGGCCAGGCAACGCCGGCCCAGATCGGAGGCCTGCTGGCAGCCCTTCGTTTCAAAGGGGAAACGGTGGAGGAAATCACCGGTTTCGCCGAAGCGATGCGCAGCAAAGCAGCGGGCGTCGGCGTACAAACCTCGCAGCTCCTCGATACCTGCGGCACCGGAGGGTCAGGGATTCAGAAATTTAACATTTCTACGGCTTCGGCCGTGATTGCCGCTTCGGCTTCCGTCAGAATTGCCAAACACGGCAACCGTTCCGCATCCAGCCGCGCCGGCAGCGCGGATGTGCTGGAGGCGCTGGGCGTCAATATCCATTTGAACGGGGAGCAGGCCAAACGTTGTCTGGATGAAATCGGGCTTTGCTTCCTGTTTGCGCAGGTCTATCATCCTTCCATGAAACATGCGGCGGTGCCTCGCAAGGAACTTGGCATGCGGACGGTCTTTAATCTGCTGGGCCCTTTGACAAACCCGGCGGGAGCCGACCGGCAGCTGCTCGGGATATACGATCCCCAAATGACGGAAACGATCGCGAAGGTGCTCAGAGAGCTGGGTTCGGTGCGGGCTCTTGTGGTCAGCAGCGGGGAAGGACTGGATGAGATCAGCTTGTCATCCCCGACCCGCGTATCCGAGCTTAAAGACGGCGAAGTAACAACGTATGAAATTACCCCTGAGGATTTGGGGTTGACTGCCTGCCCGATTGAGGATATTTTAGGCGGGGACGCTATTAAAAACGCGCAGATGATTCGGGATATTCTGAACGGCCGCAAAGGGCCGGCACGCGATATTGTATTGGCCAATGCGGGCGCGTGCATTTATTTGGCCGGGCATGCGGGCAGCATCGCCGAAGGCGTAGCCGCAGCGGCCGGAGAGGTAGACAGCGGCCGGGCCGCAGGCAAGCTGCAGCAACTAATCGAAATTACGGGGGCGTTAAGTTATGTATCTTGATCGCATTGTAGTGACCAAAAAGCAGGAATTGGAACAGCTCAAAATCGAGCTAACGGTAAAAGAGGCGGAAAAAGCGATTGCCGAGCTGCCGCCGACGCGCGGATTTGCCGCAGCATTGACCAGCGGCAAGCAGCGGGGAATGGGGCTTATTGCCGAAGTGAAAAAAGCATCACCTTCTAAAGGTCTGATCCGGCCTGATTTTGATCCCGCAGCGATTGCCCGCGCTTACGAACAAGCCGGTGCCGACTGCATTTCCGTCCTGACGGATGTGCCGTATTTCCAGGGTTCTCCGGATTATCTGGGCCTGATTCGCGCTGAAGTCGGTTTGCCGCTGCTGCGCAAGGATTTTATCATCGATGAGCTTCAGATTTATGAAGCCCGCCTGCTTGGCGCGGACGCGGTCCTGCTGATCGCGGCAATTCTGGATGATCGGCAGCTGGACGGTTTTTATCGGCTGGCGGCTGACCTCGGCATGGACGCCTTGGTGGAGGTTCACGATCGGGCCGAACTGGAAAGAGCCAATCGGCTGGACGGAGTAAAGCTCATCGGGGTGAACAACCGAGATTTAACCACGTTTGAAACGACGCTGCAAACGACCGAACGTCTTGCGCCTTACGTGAGGCCGGGAGCCGCTCTGATCAGTGAAAGCGGGATTGCCCGTGCGGAAGATATCGCTTATTTAACCGGATGCGGCGCAAAAGGTGTCCTTATCGGGGAGACGTTCATGCGCAGGGATTCAGTGGAACAGGCAGTGCTGGACGTGATGGGTCCCCGAATTTCCAAGCCGGGTGGTGTCCGTTAATGGCGGAAACGGCCATAAAAATTTGTGGACTGCAAAGCGTTGAAGTGGTAAAATCGGTGTTACCGTTGCAGGTAGAAATGATCGGATTTGTATTTGCCAAAAGCCGCAGACAAGTATCTCCGCGGGCAGCAGGGGAAATGCTGGATGCTGTCCGGGAATGGGGGGGCCGGGAACCCGGCTCCAGTATTCCAAAAAGTGTGGGCGTATTCGTTAATCCATCAATGGAAGAACTGGAACAGGTGCTGAGCGAGGCCCGGTTGGATGCCGTCCAGCTGCATGGGCAGGAAACGCCCGAATTTTGCCGCCGGGTGAAGGAGCGTTTTGCGGTCGAAGTGTTTAAAGTAATTTCCCTGGCAAGCTCCAAATCGCGGAAAGAGGAAGAGGGACACAGGGAATTACCATTGCCCGGTTCCCCGACCCCGGAAATTCTGCTCGAGCCGTATGGCGGTTCTGTGGATGCCATTTTGCTGGATACTTATGATCCGGTGTACGGCGGAGGGTCGGGCGTCGCTTTTGACTGGAATTTAATCGGACCTTATCAGACTTGGGCAAAAGCTCGCGGCCTGCCGCTGTTGATTGCCGGAGGGCTTAAGGATAGCAACGTCAGCAGCCTCGTCTCGGCCTTTCGGCCTGACGGGGTGGATGTTTCAAGTGGAGTCGAACGCGAAGGCGTTAAAGATATCGGATTAATTCAAGCATTTGTGGAAAGGGTGCGGGGACAATGACAGAACAGCAGACAACCGGACAGGCAACCATGCCGGATGAAAGGGGGCGCTTTGGCGGGTTCGGGGGACGATATGTTCCGGAAACGCTGATGAATGCACTGCTCGAATTGGAAGAGGCCTACAAGAAACACGCCGAAGATCCTACGTTCCAGGAAGAAATCGATTACCTGCTCACCCAATATTCCGGGCGCAAAACTCCCTTGTATTATGCGGAGCGCCTGACTCGCGAGCTTGGGGGCGCAAAGATCTATCTGAAACGCGAGGATTTGAACCATACCGGCGCCCACAAAATCAATAATGCGATCGGGCAGGGCGTACTGGCAAAGCGGATGGGCAAAACCAAAATCATCGCCGAGACGGGCGCTGGCCAGCATGGCGTGGCCAGCGCGACGGTTGCGGCTCTGCTTGGCCTGGAATGCAAGGTGTTTATGGGCGAAGAAGACATGAAACGGCAGCAGCTGAACGTGTTCCGGATGAAGCTTTTAGGCGCGGAGGTCGTGCCGGTGCTGTCGGGGACACGGACCTTGAAAGACGCTTGTAATGAAACGCTGCGCTACTGGGTTAGCCACGTAGATGACACCTTCTACATTTTGGGCTCAGCAACGGGCCCGCATCCTTATCCGATGATGGTGCGCAACTTTCAGCGGGTTATCGGGGACGAAACGAGAGAGCAGATTCTGGAGGCCGAAGGACGCCTGCCCGACCAGATCATCGCCGCGGTGGGCGGAGGCAGCAACTCGATCGGCATGTTTTACCCGTTTATCCAGGACACCTCGGTCGGGCTGATCGGCGTCGAGGCAGCCGGCAAAGGCGTTGACACGGCTTTCCATGCAGCAACGATGACGATGGGCAGCAAAGGCGTGTTCCAGGGCTCAATGAGTTATCTGCTTCAGGACGAGCATGGACAGGTGCAGCCTGCCCATTCCATTTCCGCGGGACTGGACTATCCGGGAGTCGGGCCTGAACATGCCTATCTGAAGGATCTTGAACGAGCGAAATATGTGCCGATTACCGATCAGGAAGCGATCGACGCGCTGCAGCTCCTGAGCCGGACGGAGGGCATCATTCCGGCCTTGGAATCCGCGCATGCGGTTGCCCATGCGGCCAAACTAGCCCCGCAGCTGCCGGAGGAGCAAATCGTGGTTATCTGCTTGTCGGGCCGCGGAGATAAGGACGTCGATTCCATTATGGCTTATCTGGAGCAAGGAGGAACTGAGCAATGAGCACGCCAACGGGCACAGTGACCAACCTGATTGATGTTACCTTCCAAAAGCTGAAACAGGAGGAGCGTACGGCCCTCATCCCGTTTTTGACGGTAGGGGATCCGGATCCTCAGACGACGGTGGACTTAATCGTTGAGATTGAACGGGCGGGCGCGGATATTTTAGAGCTTGGCGTTCCCTATTCGGATCCGCTGGCCGACGGTCCCGTCATCCAGCGCGCATCGGAACGCGCGCTGGAGCATGGCGTTACGATAGTGAGCTGCTTTGAAGCAGCGAACCAGGCGCGGGAGCGCGGCGTTACCATGCCGTTTGTTCTTTTTACCTACTATAATCCAGTCCTGCAGATGGGCCTTGAGGCTTTCATGTCCGCCGCTTCTGACAACGGCATCAGCGGATTGATCATCCCGGATTTGCCGGTGGAGGAATGTGCCGAAGTCCTGGAGCTGGCCGACCGGGCCGGGATCTATTTGATTCCGCTGGTCGCCCCGACTTCCGAAGGCCGGATTCAGACGATACTGGAGAATGCCCGCGGATTTGTCTACTGCGTATCCTCTTTGGGCGTAACGGGCGTACGGGCTTCCTTCCATGACGGAGTTGACGGCTTTCTGCAGTCGGTCAAACAAGCTACCTCTCTTCCTGTCGCCGTCGGATTCGGCATTTCAAGCCGCGAGCAGGTGGATCGATTTTCCGCTTTGTGCGACGGCGTTGTCATCGGCAGCGCCATCGTCCGTGAAATTGAAGCCAAGGCCGGCCTTCTGGAGAAGGCGGAGACCCGGGAAGAGGCTCTATTGCAAATTTGCAGTTTTGTGTCACAATTAAAAGGATAATATGTCGCTTATTTAAATTAAGAAAGGCAGGGAACGTATAATATGCAACCCAAACCGCAGATCGTAGACCTCCCGGTTTACCAGCCCGGCAAACCCATCGAGGAAGTGAAAAGGGAATTAGGTCTTGAAGAGGTAATCAAGCTGGCCTCCAATGAAAATCCCTTCGGAAGCTCTCCGAAAGTGCTCGAAGCCATTCAGGCGGAGCTGGCGAACATGAGCTTGTATCCGGACGGCAGTTCAGCTGAACTGGCACAGGCTTTGGCGGCGCATTTGGGCGTTAACAAGGACCAGCTTATTTTCGGCTGCGGCTCTGATGAGGTAATCTGCCTGATTGCCCGAGCGTTCCTGCTGCCCGGGGATGAAACGATTATGGCGGACCAGACGTTCTCCGTATATAAAAGCAACGCCGACATTGAAGGAGCCGTAAGCATCGAAGTTCCATTGGTCAACGGAGTTCATGATCTGGACGCCATGCTTGCCGCCGTAACGGACCGGACAAAAATCATTTGGATCTGCAATCCGAACAATCCGACCGGTACTCTTATTTCTTCACACGAATTAAACGCCTTTTTGACTAAAGTTCCTGAACATATCATGGTTGTTCTGGACGAGGCCTACTCCGAATTTGTTACTGATGAAACCTATCCGGACAGCATTCCGCTGATCAGCCAATATAAAAATGTGGTCGTGCTTCGCACGTTTTCCAAAATCTACGGCCTGGCTTCCCTGCGGATCGGCTATGGGGTCGGCGAAGCTTCCGTCATCAGACTCGTCAACCAGGTGCGTGAACCTTTCAATACCTCCCGTTTGGCCCAAGTCGCAGCCTTGGCGGCTCTTGACGACCAAAAGTTTATCTCCGATTGCCGGGAGAAGAACAGGGAAGGCATTGTTTACCTGAACCAGGAATTCGACCGTCTCGGCCTGGAATATTTCCCGGCTCACGGTAATTTCATCATGGTGGAGGTCCGCAGTTCGGCTGTAGAAATGTTCAAAGCCCTGCTTCAGCTCGGCATCATCGTGCGCAGCGGCTTCGGCAAATATCCGAACCATATCCGCGTATCGGTAGGAACGATGGAACAAAACCGGAAGTTTATTGCGGCGCTTGAGCAAGTTTTGAAAGAGCAGCCGGCAGCGGTCTAATCGAATCATCTTTGTACGTGAGGTCGGAGCCCGGGCCTAAAACCCAGTGGTTCCGCTTTGCTTTGTTTTTCTGTCACAAATAGATCTTGGGAATTGAGTGGTACTCATATGCAAACAAAAATCGCAATCATCGGCGTCGGCTTGATCGGCGGTTCTTTAGCGCTTTGTTTTAAGGGCAAACCCGGAATAAACGTAGTTGGTTACAGCCACCGCCAGGATATCAAAGAGCGCATCGAGTCGCGCGGAGTCGCGGATCAGGTTACGATGTCGCTGGAGGAAGCGGCACACGACGCTGATTTTATCTTTTTAAGCGTACCGGTCGGGATATTAAACGATTACCTGCAGAAATTAAGCCGGCTGCCGCTGAAGCCGGGATGCATTATCACGGACGTCGGCAGCACGAAGGCTTCTATAGCCGCAGCGGCGGATGTTTTATCCCTGCATGATGTTCATTTCATCGGCGGCCATCCGATGGCAGGCTCCGAACGTTCCGGCGTGGAAGCGGCTTCGACGCTGCTGTTCGAAAACGCGTATTACGTGCTGACGCCTTCCCAAAACGCGACGGAGGATGCCTATAAGGCGTTGGAAAGGCTGCTCGCCTATACGAAATCCCATGTCATCCGCGTTGAACCCAAGCTGCACGACGATATCGTCGGGGCGATCAGCCACCTGCCGCACATTATCGCTGTAGCGCTCGTCAATCAGGTGAGGAACTATAACGAGTCCAATGATTTGTACCGCCAGCTTGCAGCGGGGGGCTTCCGCGATATTACCCGGATCGCTTCAAGCGCGCCCGACGTATGGCGCGATATTTTGCTAAGCAACCGAGAGGTGCTGCTGCGGCTGCTGGACGATTGGCGGGGTTACGTGGATCAGTTTGCCGAAATGCTTCAGCTTGAGAATGGGGAAGGAATCGAGCGGGCCTTCCGAGCGGCGGGAGCTTTCAGGGACGAATTGCCGGAGCGGCGCAAAGGCGCCATTCAGCCGCTTTACGACATCTATATCGACGTTCCCGACGTGCCGGGTGTGATCGGACAGGTGGCGACGGTGCTGGGGGTTCGTCAGATCAACCTGAGCAACATGCAGATCATCGAAAGCCGGGAGGACGTGCCGGGTACACTGCGTTTGTCTTTCCGGGACGAGAAGGAAATGGAAAAGGCCAAAACTCTGCTTGCGAAGCTCGAATATACGGTTTATGTGTAAGGAGTTCCTCTGGAATTTTTTCCAGAGGAATGAAATGTAAGCGTATTTAAATTTAGGGTTGACAGAATGAAAACGTATACATATAATAAAAGTACAGTATGGTTTCTCTCCACTCCTATCCAATAATGACCGTCCTGTAAATGGATGGTGACCGCCGGAATCGGCGGTCTTTTTTTTGTCTTTTTTGATTTTGAGGCTAACCAATAAAAGAAACTGAAATGTTTTTCACAAGACATACATATTTATCAAAGGGGTGCCGATATAGGTATAAAAATGGAGCAAAAAGGAAATCCTAATCGTTTGTTTTTTGCCGTCCTGGGTTATGGTATAATATTGGAGTCTTTGGAAAGTGGGGACCAATTATAGAAAATTTAAAACTTTTAGGCGAAATGGCCGAAACTTTTTTATCCTTGATCGGTATAAACATGCAGAGATGGATCGGGATGAAGACAGGGTGGGCGAGGAGGATCGCATGTCAATGACGGATTCCCAGTTGATTAAAGAGATTAAGGAAGGCAATACTGATTTATATTCGCAGTTAATGCGCCGATATCAGCGAAAGATTTTGACATTCGTCTACCATATGCTTAAAAGTGCCAATCTTGAGCTGCTTGCTGAAGATATATGTTCTGAAACCTTTTATAAAGCTTTCCGCAGTCTGCATTCATTCAGAGAAGTGGACGCTTCGTTTTCGACATGGCTGTATACCATTGCGCGAAATACGGTGCTCAGCGAGCTGCGCAAGAACCGCAGCGCCCAAGTGCCGCTGGAGGAAAGCGGCTACGTCCCGGTTGCCTCGCAGGATATCATTCCCGAGCATGCGATTCTCCGCAACGAGAAAGTCAGCAAAGTCCGGGATGCGATTAATAACCTGCCTGAGAAACAAAGATCCGCTTTAATTTTACGTGAATACGACCAGCTTGATTATCATGAGATTTCGGTGATTTTAGGGCAAAGCATCAGCGCTGTAAAGTCCTTGCTGTTTCGGGCCAGGAGCAGCGTAAAGAATCAGCTTGAACCTTATCTTTACGAGCCGTTGTTTGAGCAATTCGAAGGGATGAAGAGCAGATGAACTGTAGAGAGGCCCAAGAAGTGTTTGGTTGGACTGCGGATTTGCCAAAATCCCATCCGGACCGTATACGTTTAGAAAGCCACCTGCTGGAGTGCGCAGAGTGCTCGGCAGAATTCGAAATATGGCAGGAAAGCCTTGGTTTGGTACATAGTTTGCCATTTGAAATCAGCGAAGAACGAGCAGAAGCGGTAAACCGCAGGGTCATGGAGCGCATTTATGCGGAGTCTCCCTGGCTGGCGGAAGGCAAACGGACGGCTTCCGAGCGAATATTTCGAAGCAGGCTGAAGATTTGGGCCGCTAGTTTTATGGTGATTTTTCTGGTAAGCATCGCTTTGTTTGCGTTCTCCAATCCGTTTATGGCTAACAAAAGCCAGGTTGCCGATTCCGGCGTCATCCCGACGGCTGTAGCCGGTGCCGAAAGCGTCTCCGGCACGTATGGAAGTTATGATTTGACCCATGTATCCAGCGGAATCGTGGATCCTTTTACCGCAGGCATCAGCCCGATATATCCGCAATACTGGATCGTGTTGTCCATGGTGGCTATGGGGCTGGCTCTTATAGCCTGGAGAGGTTTCCGCAGGGTTCGAACCCATTAGACAAATGCCGATCCGGCATTTGTTTTTTTGAAAGATGAGAACATATCCGTTTCCGGGATTCCGCAAAACAGCGAAAAGGAATCTGCGGGCAAGCCCCACTTTGTGGGGTTATTTTATATCAAAAGATTATAAATTCAAGGGGGATTCTCATGATTGTCGGCTTGATTCGCCACGGACTCACAGACTGGAACGCCAAAGGCAAAATTCAGGGCAGAAGCGATATTCCGCTCAACGAAGAAGGAAGGCAGCAGGCCAGGCTGTTGGCCGAACGGCTTGCGTCCGAACCGCAGAAGTGGGATTTTGTCATTACGAGCGGTTTGTCCAGAGCGCAGGAGACGGGAGAAATCATCGCCCAAAAGCTGTCTATTCCGGTTTATGATCCGGATTCCCGGCTGCTGGAGCGTTCTTTCGGCAAAGCGGAAGGACTGACGGCCGAAGAGCGGGAGACGCTGTGGGGAAAGGAATGGGATACTCGGCAGATCGGACAGGAAAGCGTAGAAGAGGTGCAGAAGCGGGCGCTGGCTTTTATGGAGGATTTAAGCGAACGTTTCCCGGACAAAAATGTGCTTGTCGTTTCCCATGGCGGGCTGCTGGCACAGCTTTACCGGGTTCTTTACGAAGACAAGTACAAGGAACGGATCGGCAACCTTTCGCTTACCGTCCTTGAGAAGAAAGACGACAACTGGGATCTTGTTTTGTATAATTGCACGCGTCATCTGGGTTCGCCGGCGGGTAAAACGCTGGATTAAGCCGTCTATTAAGCTCAATTTATTTCATAGGACCCCTAAAGCCTTTCGTTACCTGTATTCTGCAGGAAAGCGGCGGCTTTTTTTATTTTCGCAAAAAGATTATACGGTAATCCTTGCCGGAGTACGGGGAGTGTCCCGAATATATTTTTTTCCATGAAGGGGAATAAAAGCTGAAGGATTTCCCATAATGGTATTAAAACGGTGAGGCGATGTTCTATGAACCTGGCAGAAATGCTGACTTATGCCGATATCGAGATGCTCTCGAAAATTGCCGCACACTATGAATGCAACTGCAACGCCCACTCGAAAAAGGAGCTTATCCAGAGCATTCTGAACAAGATGGGCAACCGCAATTTTATTCAAGAGCATGTAGATCAAATGGGCATTGAAGATTTGCGATTTCTCAACACCTTGTTATTCGACAAAAGAAACCGGTTAAGTCTTGAAGAGCTGCTCGCAAGCGCCGGGCAGGCCAAATTTGCCGAAGATCAGAAACAAGAGGGTTCAGTACGGGACATCATCGCCAGGTTTAGGCAAAGAGGCTGGCTTTTCAACGGATCTACGCCGGATACGCGTTATTTGTTCGGCGTCCCCGAGGATCTGAAATCCAGATTCCGAAGCGTGCTTGAGCAGCAGCTGGATGAGCAGGTGCTCCATGTGAATGAGCCGGAGGTTTACCGGGAGGAGCAGGAGCAGGCCCAAGAAGATTTGTATCTGCTGCTCCACTACGTGCAGCGGCATGAGGTCCCTCTGAACGCGGAAGGCGTGATGCATAAACGCTGCCAGCTCCAGTTGATGGAGAAGTTTCACGTCCCTGAAACGCTTATTAGCCGGGCGGGCTGGCGTTTTGGATACGGCAGACGGTTTAAGGATTATCCGGACAGATTGGCGCTGTTGTACGATTATGCCTGCCACAGGGGATACCTCCGGGAAAAAGGGAATGAGCTCGTGCTGACGGAGCTGGGACACAAGGCGGTTGAGGAAGAGATCAGGGAACCTTTGCTTGATTTGATCCGGTTTTGGTTAAGACTTTATAAAAGCCCCATCCCAAACTTGCTTTCCCTGATTTATTGGATTAGCCACGGGAGCGAGAACTGGAGCAGCGCTGCTTCTGTATTCGGTACGGTCCAGCGGTTTATCAAGCCGTTTTATTACGACACGGCCGAATCTATCTACCAGGAGAGAATCATTAAAATGATGCTTCATCTCGGCATGATAAAGGTGGGCGAGGACGCCGGCCTGGGAACGGTCATCCGGATGACTCCGGCCGGAACAAAAATCGTGAAAAGCCTGGTTGCCGGCACGGCCGGTCTTCACGGGCATAAACCCGGGAACATGACGGATATCAGCGTTTAAAAGGGTTTGAGCTCGGGAACATTCATTTTTTATTCAAATACTTATATCTGTTGGAGGTGCATCCTAATGGATAAAATGAAGGCTACTTATGAAGTAATGCTGGCTCTGGCCGCGGAAATGGCTCTGGATGATGTATTGCGCAAAAGTCGGGAGGAGAAGCTGTACGGTGCAATCGACAGCGCCTTGGCAGAAGGCGATGAAGTGGCCTTCCGGCTTCTGACGGATGAACTGAAGACCTTGCAAAGATGAAGAAATGCCTCGGCATTTCTTCTTTTTTTGTCCAGCTGGCGGAGCCCTTGCAAAATACAACCGGGAGGGGGCTTGTTTTGTGCAGGCGCTCAGGATCGGATATGATAGTAGAGAGCTAGCAAATCAGACCTGTTTAAGGGAGAGAGGGATAAAAAGACGCATGAATGCAAGTGTGGTATGGAGCAAGCGTTTTTTGACCAGTCCGGTCATCTTGTGGTTATTGTTCGTCTGCAATGTCCTGGGAACGATTTACGGGTATATCTGGTATGGTTCACAGCTTGAATATACAGCCCAGACCGGTCCGGCCTGGCTGTTAATCTTTGTGCCGGATAGCCCGACAGCCAGCCTTTTTTTCACGATCGCTCTCTTGTTTCTGCTGTTTGAGCACCGATTGGGGGCCAAATGGCTGTCTCTCCGGATGCTGATTGAAGCATTGGCAGTAGTTACAAGCATAAAATATGGCATTTGGGCCGTAACGATGATTTTTGCAGGAGCCTATCAGGGGGATACGCTGGTTTGGCAGGATTATATGCTGACGGCTTCTCATCTGGCCATGGCCGCCGAAGCGCTGCTCTTCATCCGGTTTTTCCGCTGCGGGACGATGATGATCACGCTTGCCGGGATCTGGACCCTGCTGAATGATACGGTAGATTATACATACGGAGTTTTTCCTTGGCTGCCTCGTCAGCTGATGGATGATTTGTTGGGGGTTCAGAATTTCACCTTTCTGCTGACTCTGCTGAGCATCGCCGTTTCCTGGTTCGGAGTCCGCCGCTCGGGCAGGCCTTAGGCTGCTCAGTTTGGCGTTCTAAGTTAAGACAACCTGCCATAAATTGTGGTAGGGAGGGATGTCCGGTGAAAGGAAGATATGGAGCGGTATTAGTGAAGGTTTTGCTGTTGACGCTGGTTGTGGCGGCAGGGGCCGGGTGGCATGCGGAAAAAGGGCTCGCAGCCCCGCAAAGCCCGGGGGAGCCTGCGAAGGCCGCCCAAGCTCAAAAGCTTCTTGAGCTGGAACAAACTTCGGAAGCTTTATATCAAGCCATGCAAAATGGAAAAGCCGAGCAGGCCCAGCTTGAGATTGAACGCATGACCTCCCTGATCGGCACGATTTCCTATGAAGGATTGACCGGCGTGGACGGCATCCACGAGCTGACGGCCTGCGTAATGGACGCAAGGACTGCCGTGTTGAAGGCGGAGCCTTCGCCCGAGGTCTGGAAAACGGCGTCTGCCCGCCTGCGGCTTGCGGTGGACAGCCTTACCCACTCGAAAGGAGCCTTGTGGCTTCAGTATTATAAAGTGCTGATGGAAGATACGGAGGAACTGAACAAAGCGGCTATCGAAAATAACGGGCAGGCCGTTCAGGCTTCCTTTGCGGAACTGAAGGAGCATTATGAAATGATCCGTCCCGCGGCCATGATCCGGAAGGATCCTTCCGAAATCACCGCTTTGGACTCCTGGATGTCTTATATAGCCGGTCTAAGCGGGGGAAGCCGGCAGGATCTGCAGTCGCTGCAGACCGCCCTTCCGGGGGGACAGGGGCTTCTACAAAATTTGTTCGGCAAACCGAAGGAAGAACCGGTACTGCTTCCCATTGCCGGCTACAGCAATCCGTGGCACTGGAGTTTTCTGATCGGCTTATGGATTCTGCTTGCGCTTGGTTATACGGCTTACAGAAAATATACGGCTGAACAGGAAGTGCGGCCGGTTCTGCCCTATGGGGAGAAGCGGTCCGGAAAACGGACCTGGTGACACTCCAAAAAAAACCTCTCCGGTTTAACCGGGGAGGTTTTTTTACAATAATATATAGCTAACGTTGGGGACCGCTTCGGGAAGCGCGTCAGCCTTCGCGGAACCCTTCGCCCTGCACGTCATGCACATCGTTGATCACCATGAAGGCACGGGGATCCACCGATTTGACGATCAGGCTGAGCCGCCGGATTTCCTGTCTCGACACGACGCAATAAATGACGTTTTTGCCTTGTTTCGAATAGGCGCCGATGGCCGGAATAAGCGTCACTCCGCGGTCCATGTCCCTGGTGATCAGATCGGCGATCGTCTCGGCATGATCGGTGATGATCATAAAGGCTCTGGCCGCATAAGCGCCTTCCTGAATAAAGTCGATGACCTTTGAGGCGATAAAAACCGCTACCAGCGTGTAAAGGACTTTTTCAATCGGAATAAACAGCAGCGAAAGACCAATGATCAGCACGTCGATCATCAGGATCACCTGTCCCATGCTCCAGCCGAATTTACGGTTCAGGATACGGGCGATAATATCGGAGCCGCCGGTTGTTCCGCCATAACGGAAAACGACGCCCAGTCCCGCGCCGAGAGTTACGCCCGCATAAAGCGAAGCCAAGATATAATCCTGCTGCGTCCGGAAAGGCACGATCCAGCCCCGGTTGATCATCAGCTCGAACAGCCACAGGAAAAAGGTGAGCGAAGCGATGCCTACGCCGGTGTAGACGATCTGTTTGCCTCCGAGCATTTTCCAGCCGAGCAGGAACAGCGGAATGTTCAGCAAAAGGGTAGTGAGGGAAGGAGAAATGCCGAAGCCGTATTTCAGCAGGACCGTAATGCCGGTCACTCCGCCTTCCGTCAGCTTGTTGGGAATAATAAAATACAGGAGTCCGAACGCATAAATGGCGGTGCCCAGCAAAATGGGCATCGTTGTTTTCATGAAACCGGACAATTTGGTGGTGTTCATCGAATCCCTCTCTTTAAACAGCTTAATAAACAGGAAGAACATTCCTAGTATACCTTTTTAGCTCCGGATTAAAAAAGGATTTGTTTTCAATTCTCCTTTAAGATAACATAAGGGGGATAAAGCCATGCAGAAAAGAGGGATGAACAATGGCTGACAGGCCGCTTTCGGAGCTGCAGCGGGAAGTGGATCAATACATATCGCAATTTAAAGAGGGGTATTTCAGTCCGCTTGCCATGCTGGCCCGGATGAGCGAAGAGGTTGGAGAACTGGCCCGCGAGGTGAATCACCGTTTCGGGGAGAAGCCCAAAAAAGCGTCCGAGGATGAAAATTCCATCGAGCTGGAGCTTGGGGATATTTTGTTTATCACCATCTGTTTCGCCAACTCGCTCGGCATTGATCTGACGGAAGCCCATGATAAAGTTATGAACAAATTTAATACAAGGGATGCAAATCGCTGGACACGAAAGGACACCGAATAGGCACCTGTTTCATATGCTGTACTATAGCCCGAGTCAGAGGGAGGGACAGCATGATGAAAGCGGATGATCTTTTGAAAAAGGCTTACAAATGTATCCTTGACAATGATTTTGAAGGGGCGATCGGCTGGTTTGAGCAGGCTATGGCCATTGAACCGGACCGGGCCGACATTCGGTACCGCAGCTCCATTACTTACGCCCGCAGCGATAAGTTGGATCAGGCCTTGCGGAATGCCGAGGAAGCGATTAAACGGGATCCCGAAGAACCGACTTACAAACTTCATTACCAGCGTCTGCAGGCTAAAGATTTAATGCGGCAGGCGGTGAAGAAACTTCAGTTCAGACAGGATAACGATTACCTGGAAGCGGCGGAGGCGGCCTCCTTGCTTGAGGAAGCGGCCAAACTGGATCCCCTGTCGGCGGAAACCCAGATTTGGCTTGCTTTGTCATATGGGGAAACGAAGGATTACCGCAAAGCCCTGAAGGCGATCTGGGAAGCTTCGGCTTTAAGGCAAGACGATTCCGTAGCCGAACATTTGAAAAAGCTTGAGCAGCGTTTTAAGACTTATATCGATCACTCATCAAACTAGCTAACAGGAGGACTTCAAAATGGCTGATCAAATCAAAGTAGCAGTCGCAGGGGCAGCCGGCAGAATGGGCCGGGAAGTCGTTAAGATGGTTCTGCAGGACGAAGCGCTGCAGCTGGTTAGCGCGGTGAATAGATCCCAAACCGGAGTGGACGCTGGAACGCTGGCAGGCCTGCCAGCTTCCGGCATCCTGATCGAAAACGATCTGGAAAGGGCGCTGAAGTCTTCGGGCGCAGATGTGCTAGTGGATTTTACGACCCCTCATACGGTTTATGCCAACACGGAGCTGGCTATTTCCCTTGGCGTCCGTCCGGTTGTAGGGGCGACAGGTTTTACTCCGGAGCAGATTGAGGAGCTGGACAAGCAGTGCCAGATGCAGGGCATCGGCGGCCTGATCGCCCCCAATTTTTCGATCGGAGCTATTTTAATGATGCAGTTTGCCGCACAGGCGTCCAAATATTTCCCGAACCTTGAAATTATCGAATATCACGGGGACCAGAAACTTGACGCTCCGTCAGGCACGGCAGTTAAAACCGCGGAATGGATCGCGGAGAACCGCAAGGAAATCCGCCAGGGCAACCCGCAGGAACATGAAACGATTGATGGGTCGAGAGGCGGCTATTTTAACGGATTCCGCATCCACAGCGTACGTCTTCCGGGCGTTTTTGCCCAGCAGGAGGTGATCTTCGGGGCTCACGGGGAAAGCCTCAAGATCCGGCATGATTCTTATGAACGTTCCGCTTACATGCCCGGCGTCAACCATGCAGTCAAACGGGTTATGGACTATAAAGGCTTGCTTTACGGCTTTGAGCATTTAATGGAGTAGAGGGAGGAATTTCGGATATGCTAAATATTGCGTTTATTGCCCATGATCGTAAAAAAGAGGACATCGTCAATCTAGCGGTTGCCTATGAACACGTTTTTAAGGATAAAAAACTTTATTCTACGGGAACTACAGGACAGCGGATTATGGAAGCAACCGAGCTGAAAATTCACCGTTTTCTCTCCGGCCCGCTCGGCGGCGACCAGCAGATCGGCGCTTTGATCGCCCAAAACGAGATGGATCTGGTCATCTTTATGAGAGACCCGCTGATGGCGCAGCCTCATGAACCTGATATTACCGCATTGCTCCGTCTTTGCGACGTACACGGCATTCCGGTTGCCACGAACATGGCTTCGGCCGAAATATTGATCAAGGCGCTTGATCGCGGGGACTTCGGCTGGCGTGAGCTCGTAGAGCTCCATAAGCCAAAGGCGGAATAATGGAACAGCTTGATATCCTTATCTTCGGGGCGCATGCCGATGATGCCGAAATCGGCATGGCCGGCACGATTGCCAAACATACGTCTGCAGGGCTTAAGGTAGGCATTTGCGATTTGACCTTATCCGATATGTCTTCGAACGGGAATGTGGAACGCAGACGGGGGGAGGCCGCGGAAGCCGCTGATCTGCTTGGCCTGCAAGTCCGCAGCAACCTGGGTTTACCGGACAGGGGGCTTTTTATTACACCCGAGCACATTGCGGCTGTTACCGAAGAAATCCGAAAATATTCGCCCCGCATCGTTTTTGCTCCTTATTGGGAGGACCGTCATCCGGATCACGTGGCCTGCAGCAAACTCGTGGAAGAGGCCGTTTTTAACGCCAAGCTGCGCAAATATATGCCGGACAAGCCTGCCGTGACTGTAGAAGATCTGTTTTTTTATTTCATTAATGACTGGCGTACTCCCGATCTTATCGTCGACGTCACGGGTTTTTACGAAACCAAGCTGAATTCGCTGCGCTGCTACCGTTCGCAATTTGAGCGGCCGGCTGGCGAAGATACGGTGTTTACCCCGCTAAACCAAGGTTACGTCGAGAATGTCAGAGCCAGGGACGCCCTGCTGGGACAAAAGAAGCTTATCCCCTATGCGGAGGGATTTGCCGTGAAGTCGCCTTTCCGCGTTGACCGTTTCTTATAAAGGAACTATAAAGGTTTGATCTACGGGTATACGGTTTAAAGCAGTTCATGGAGTAAATTTGGGCGTTATAGCCGAAAATTAAATTATCGAATTTTTACGGAATAGAGGGGGTGCTGACTTGAGCCAAACGCTGAAAATCGGCATAACGTGCTACCCGTCGCTCGGAGGATCGGGAGTCGTGGCTACTGAACTCGGCAAGCTGCTTGCCGAAAAAGGCCACGAGGTTCATTTTATTTCCCACAGTGTTCCGTTCCGGCTGGGAGCTTTTCATAAAAACATTTATTATCACGAGGTGGAGGTTAACGATTATTACGTTTTTCGTTATCCGCCTTATGACCTGTCGCTAGCAACCAAAATGGCACAGGTCGTCAAGCAGGAGAAGCTGGACGTGCTTCATGTCCATTATGCGGTGCCGCATGCGGTCTGCGCTTTTTTGGCCAAGCAGATGGTCGGGGACAACCTGAAGGTGGTAACGACGCTGCATGGTACGGATATCACCGTGCTTGCCCAGGACGAGTCGCTGAAGGATCTGATCCGTCTGGCAATTAACGAAAGCGATGCCGTCACCTCGGTATCCAGGGATTTGACCCGGGAAACGAAGGAACTGCTCGACATTACCCGTGAAATCGATTTAACGTACAATTTTGTGGATGAACGCGTCTATTATCCGCGTGAGGTGGCCGAGCTGCGCAGCGAATTTGCCGCACCGGACGAAAAAATCATGATGCACATTTCCAATTTCCGTCCGGTTAAACGCGTCAAAGACGTAGTAGACGTATTTGCCCGCGTCAGCAAGGAGATTCCGGCCAGGCTGTTGTTTGTCGGCGAAGGGCCGGACCTGCCGAAAATCCAGTGCCAGATCCGCGAAATGGGGCTGGAGGACAACGTCCGTTTTCTGGGCAAGCAGGATGAAATCGCGCAAATTATTTCGCTGGCCGATGTGCTCCTGCTCCCTTCGGAAAAAGAAAGCTTCGGGCTTGTTGCCCTCGAAGCGATGGCTTGCGGCGTTCCTACCATAGGTTCGCAGGCCGGCGGCATTCCGGAGCTGGTGAGGCACGGGGAAACCGGCTTTTTGGCACCAATCGGCGATACTGCGGCGATGGCGAAATATGCCCTGCAGCTGCTGAGCGACGATACTTTGGCTGCGAAGATAAAAGAGACCTGTATCCACCGGGCGCAGTTTGAATTCAACAGTGAAAAAATCACGAAGCAATATGAGCAAATTTACTACCGTGTGCTGGAGGCGGGCAAACCGAAGATGACAGCAGCCTGCGGTGTGCCTAAGGTTTAAAGAAAACGGAAAGGCATACGGTGTTTGTTGAAACGAGGGATGAAGCTTGGGAATGAAGTGGTTACAAGCTGAGCCCGGCATGGCGGCAGCAGGAGACGGCGTGCTGCGCCGTCTGGAAGCGGCCGGCCATCAGGCCTTTTACGTCGGCGGATGCGTCAGGGACGAATTAATGGGGCGCGCCGTACACGATATGGATATCGCCACCTCGGCTGAGCCGCAGCAGGTCATGGACCTGTTTGAAAGAACCGTGCCCACCGGACTCGCTCACGGAACGGTAACGGTTCTGCTGGAGGATTGGTCTTTCGAGGTCACCACCTTCCGCAGGGAGACCGGGTATACCGATCACCGCAGGCCGGAGGAAGTGGAATTTGTCAAAGCGATCGGCGAGGATCTGAAGAGGCGCGATTTCACGATGAACGCGATCGCCCGGAGTTTGGACGGGCGGCTGTTTGACCCTTACGGAGGGCGCGGAGATATCGAACGCGCCTGGATCCGCTGCGTCGGGAAGCCCGAAGAACGGTTCGAAGAGGACGCGCTGCGCATGCTGCGCGCGGTCCGGTTCGCCTCGGTCTTCGGCTTCAAGCCGCTCAAAAGCCTCTGGCGCGGGCTTTTGCAGTGCCGCGATGGCATGGCTTACATCGCGGTGGAACGGATCCGCGCAGAGCTTGAGCGGATCTTGCTCGGGCCGCGGCCGCTGCGCGGCCTTGAGCTGCTGCGGCGCAGCGGCCTGCTGGCGCCGGCCAAAGCGCCGCTGCCCGCCGGGCCCGGCCAGGCAGGCCCGGCTGCGCCCGAATGGGCAGCGCTGGCGGCGCTGCCGCCGGACCGGCCCGCAGAGCGCTGGTCGCTGCTGCTGCAGGCTTTGCGGGTCACCGCGGAGGAAGCGGAGCCGCTGCTGCGCAGCTGGACCTTTCCGGGCGCGCTGACCCGGCAGATCACGGCGCTTCTTCAAATCGAAGAAGCGGTAAAGACGCTGCTTGAAAGTCCCGCCGATGAATCCGGCTATGAGCAGGAGGACTTTCGCGCGCAGGAAGAAGGCCGTGCCTTTGCCCTTGATGAAGATCAAGGAAATGACGGCCGTGCCTCTTCTGACAGCAGCGGCCCAAATGACGTCCGCCTTGAGTCATGGCGGCGGTATTGGGTTTATCTTCAGCTCACCTGCGGGAAAGAAGCCGCGGAGCTGTGGCTGAAGCGGGAAGACGCAAGGCTGTCTGCCGGCCTTTTGACAGACGGGCGGCGTTCTTTTTTCCTGAAGTGGGCTTGGAAGTGGCACCAATCCGTACCGGTACATAAAGTGGCCGATCTGGCGCTGAGCGCCGGAGAGGTGATGGCCAGCAGCGGCCGCCGAGGGGGGCCGTGGCTCGGGGAACTGATGAAAGAGCTGCTAGAGCGGGTGGCTGCCGGGGATTTAGAGAACAGCAAACCGGCTTTGCTGGAAGCTGTGAAGGAGCGTTTGAACGATGGAAGAAGTTAATCAGAAGAACTCTTTCCCGCCGGAACAGCTGCTCCTGCGTATGTTCAAGGAACAGGCGGGGGAATATATATCCGGAGAGGAAATCAGCCGCAAGCTCGGCATCAGCCGGACAGCGGTCTGGAAACAAATCAACAAGCTGCGCGAAACGGGTTATGACTTCGAAGCGGTCTCCCGCAAGGGATACCGCTTGACCGGAGAACCCTCCCGGCTTGTTGCGTCGGACCTGTTGCTGGCTGCCCGCACCGCTGTCATGGGACGGAACCTTAAGCTGCTCGAGAGCACCGGCTCCACGCAGGATGAAGCCAGGCTGCTGGCGGAACAGGGCGCCCCGGAAGGAACGCTGGTCGTTGCCGAGGAGCAGACGAAGGGCAAGGGACGGATGGGGCGGAGCTGGTATTCCCCGCCGGGTAACGGACTTTGGATGAGCCTGCTGCTGCGCCCCAATCTGCCGCTCGGGGCAGCTTCGCAGCTGACGCTGCTTTCCGCGGTAGCGGTCTGCCGGGCCATCCGCAGCGTAGCCAAAGTGGATGCGGGCATCAAATGGCCCAATGACATCCTGATCGGCGGACGCAAGACGTGCGGCATTTTGCTAGAGTCCGCAGGCGAAGACGAGCGGATCCGCTACTGCATAGTAGGCATAGGGATTGACGTGAACATGGCGGCTGCCGATCTTCCGGAGGATTTGAAATCCATTATGACCTCGCTCCGGATCGAATCCGGCCAATCCATTAACCGCTCCCAGCTTGCCGGAGCCATCATGAACGAAATGGAGCAGCTTTACGGGTTTTATTCCTCCGAAGGTTTTGCTCCGATTGTGGGATTATGGGAGGCTTTGTCGGTCAGTCTGGATAAGGCGGTAACCGTTCAGACGCCTGCCGGGGAACTCAAAGGCATCGCGGAATCGCTGGATCCATCGGGCGCTTTGGTCCTTCGTCTTGAAAACGGGGAGACCCAAAAAATCATTTCAGGCGACGTAACGATTGACCCATCAAAAAAATGATGGATGAAAAAGTTGACGCCATTTGTTATACTGTCCTTAAGAGGCGGTATCGGCCTGACCGAACAGCACTCTTGGGGCAGTATTTTTATTTTCCGCCGCACAGCGGATGCATGAATTATTATAACCGTCATTTTTGGTATTGCCGGTTACGCCTGGATTCTGCTCTGAGCCGAAAGGACCGAGACAGAAGGGACGATCGCCAAGTGACTCTTCTTTGGACTTTCGGGCCTTTTTAGTGAAAACTAAAGGCTTTTTTGTCGTGGTTTGAAAAAGGCTGAACAGTTGCTCGGCGGGTACGTCAACTAGGAGAGGGGATATGATTTTATGGCAACCAAACAGGCATTAAACATTGTGAAATTGAAAAAGATGAAGCGGGACGGCGAGCCGATCGCTATGGTTACCGCTTATGACTATCCATCGGCCAGGCTGGCCGAAGAAGCGGGCGTAGACATGCTCCTGGTCGGGGATTCCCTCGGCAACGTGGTGCTGGGCTACAACTCGACTATTCCCGTTACGCTTGACGATATGGTCTACCATTCCAGATCGGTGGCAAGAGGGGCGGAGCGCACGTTTATCGTTGCGGATATGCCGTTTATGACTTACCACGGAAGCCTGGACGAAACGCTGCGCGGGGTCAGAAGACTAATGCAGGAAGGCCATGTGCACGCCGTTAAAATGGAAGGCGGCGCCGAAATTGCGGATACGGTTGCGGCCGTAGTTCGCGCCGGCGTGCCCGTATTGGGCCACATCGGTTTGACTCCGCAATCCGTAAATCAGCTGGGCGGATACCGTATTCAGGGCAAAGACGCCAAGGATGCCCGCCGGCTGCTCGAAGATGCCAAAGCACTGCAGGAAGCAGGCGCATTTGGCATCGTGCTTGAACTCGTCACGGAAGAGGTGGCGGCCGAAATTACGAAATTGCTTGAAATTCCGACGATTGGAATCGGAGCCGGCCGGGGCTGCAGCGGCCAGGTGCTTGTGTTCCATGACTTGCTTAAATATACGGATAATTATCGTGAAAAAAGATTCGTCAAAACCTTTGCCGATATCGGAGCCCAGGTCAAAGCGGGCATCGCGGATTATGTGCAGGAAGTGAAAGGCGGCCTTTTTCCGGGCGAACAGCATGTGTTCGGCGCGGAAGAAGGGGTCGTGGACGGTTTGTATGGCAGCACGGAGAAGCCTGAACAAACCGAACCTGCCGGCAAGGCTGAACAAGCGGAAAGAAAGGTTGGCGTTACCCCATGATCCTTATTAAAGAACCTGAAGAACTGCAGCAGGAGCTGAAACGCCGGCGTTTTGAAGCCGCGAAGCAAGGGAAGGAGCTGACGGTCGGGCTTGTGCCGACCATGGGTTTTTTGCATGAAGGGCATGCAAGTCTCCTTCGGAAAGCCAGAGCCAACGACGTAGTGGTGCTGAGCATTTTCGTCAATCCGATCCAATTTGGACCGAACGAGGACCTGGACCGCTATCCGCGTGATGCAGTCCGGGATTTGGCGCTGGCGGAGAAAGAACAGGTGGACATCGTCTTCATGCCGGAAGTGGAAAATATGTACCCTCAGCCTACTAAAACCCACATTAAGGTTGACGGGCTGACTTCCAGGCTGTGCGGCGCTTCCCGTCCGGGGCATTTTGACGGCGTGACTACCGTTGTTGCCAAACTTTTTCATATTGCCAACCCCGATTTTGCTTATTTTGGCATGAAGGACGCCCAGCAGGTCGCGGTGCTCAGCCAAATGGTGCGGGATCTGAATATGGCCGTACAGCTGGTGCCTTGTCCGATTGTGCGTGAAAGCGACGGCCTGGCGCTCAGCTCCCGGAACGTTTATTTGTCCGAAGAGCAGCACAGTCAGGCGCTGGTCCTGTCGGCCTCGCTAAGAGAAGCCGAAGGGCTGGCAACCGAAGGCAAGCTGGCGACGGCGGCCGAATTGCGCGAATATTTGGTCAGCCGGATCAATACCCAGCCTCTTGCCGAAATTGATTATGTGGAAGTGCTGACTTTCCCTGATTTGGAGCCGCTGGGCGAACAGACCCGGCTTGAAGAGGTTCAAGGCGGCCTGATTACCGCTTTGGCCGTCAAATTTGGCAGCACGCGCTTGATTGACAATATGTTACTTCAGAAAAAGGACGTGGCTCTTCATGTATAGAACAATGATGAAATCCAAAATCCACCGTGCTACCGTCACCGAAGCGAACCTGAACTATGTCGGCAGCATTACCATCGATGAAGATTTGATGGAAGCCGCCGATTTGCTTGAAAATGAAAAAGTCCAGATCGTCAACAACAACAACGGTGCGCGACTGGAGACTTATGTAATTACCGGCCCGCGCGGCAGCGGCGTAATTTGTCTGAACGGTGCGGCGGCCCGCCTGGTGCAGCCCGGCGACAATGTTATTATTATCTCTTATGCCCAGCTTTCTTCCGAGGAGTTGAAAATGCACAAGCCGACCGTCGTGTTCGTGGATGAAAACAACCGGCCGGCTGAATCCGCAGACCGTGAGCTGCACGCCACGATCCGTTAAATCGAGGGAGCCTCTGGTCTTTGCCAGAGAAAGCTTGGTCCGGTTATGTAATAAATGGGCCGTGGAATGAAAAAGCCTTCTTGAACAAAAAATGAAGATAAGCCTGAATCAATTTCCCCATGCAGCAAACCTGAAATTGGTTCAGTTTCGCACTGATTTCATTTTGTTCAGGATGAGGTGAGATAATGTTTGAACATATCTTTGCGGAAATGAACAGCACGCTGGATGAAATCGCCAGCCGTTATCCCGATGCGGAAGGCGATCTGAAGGAAGCGCTGGGCATGAAATGGAAACTTTTGAAGCAAATGAGTGACGGCATTATCGAGGAATGGATGTCTTTCGAGGAAAAAATGGGGGAGATCCGCCGGAAATGCGGGGATTTCGAATCGCCGAACCACCTGAAAATCGTGGAAATGGAAGGCGGCCCCTTCGTAAAAGGGCAGGGGTATTTTTCGCTTCAGATGTACGAACAAGCATCAAAGCAGTTTGAACACGCTTCTTCGCTATATCCGGATAATCCTCTGCCCTTATTGTTTCTGGCCGTTTGCTGCGTGCACCTGGATGACCGGAAAAACGCGGCAGGTTACTTCAGCCATATTTTTACGCACGGCAAAGACAAAAAGCTAAAAGCGATCTGCTGTAATGCCCTTGGCTGCATCGCGGCCATGGACAACCGGATAGAGAAAGCGCGGGGCTTTTTTCTGACCGCCTACAAGCTGGATCCGAGCCTGCCCGAGCCGCTGGCCAATCTGGAGGCATGCATGGCCAACCGGGGGACGTACCAATTTGAAAGCCAGCTGCACGCCTTTATGTGAATCCGGCTCTGGAACGATGCGTTTGATAACGCATCGTTTTTTTGACCGGTTATTCCGGCCTAAAGCAAGTGCTTATTTTCCCAAAAGCGGATTTCGTTTAATTTTCAAACGTTGTTTTTTTTGATATGCTAGGTGATAGACCCGAAAGAAAGGGATTTTGCAACCAATGAAGTATGCCGTACTCGATTTTGAAACTACGGGTAATCAGTCCACCGACGAAATTATTCAGGTAGGGCTTGCCATCATAGATCATGATTCCACCATCTCGCAGGTCTATTCTTCTTATGTCAAACCGGGAGTGCCCATCCCTCCCTTTATTACAGGCTTAACAGGCATTACGGAAGAGGACGTCGCCGAAGCGCCCTCCATCGACGAAGTGATGATGGAGATGGTGCCGCTATTGGATGACGTCGTTTTGGTGGGTCATAATGTAGCATTTGATTTTCATTTTTTGCAGCAGGCTTTGGACAGCTGTGGGTATCTGCCTTTTACGGGACGGATTCTCGATACGATGGATTTTTTGAAGATATGTTTTCCTTCATTAAATTCTTATCAGCTTGGGCTGGTGAGCGCCGAATTTGGACTCAGCCATGACCGGCCGCATCAGGCGGACAGCGATGCCACGGCAACCGCGCTTATTTTTCTGAAATGTTTGGATGAACTTGCGGAGCTGCCGCTGATCACTATCCAGCGTCTGACGGATTTGTTTGCCGCCGAGGACAGCGATTTGGGCTGGTTTTTCGACGCTTTGCTGACGGAGCGGGAAAGCCAGGCAGATCAGACGGATGACGCGGGTTTTATTTATTACCGCCAGTTTGCGATGCGCAATGAGGACTGGATGGATATTTTGCCGGCCCGCCATGAATTTGACGACAATCCGCTGTCCCAGGTCAGTTTTGAGCAATTTTTAGAGGAAGTTCAGGGAAACCTGAAGGAGAAGCTGCCGTTTTATGAGGAACGGGAAGCGCAAAAGATTATGCTCAGTCAGGTGGAGCAGGCTTTTGACGAGGATAAGCATCTTCTGGTGGAGGCCGGAACCGGAACGGGCAAATCGCTCGGCTATCTGCTGCCCGCCATTTATTCCGCGGTAAAAACCGGGGAGAAGGTCATGGTGAGCACCCATACCATCAACCTGCAGGAGCAGCTACGGGAAAGGGATATTCCTTTGCTGACGGAAGCGGTGCCTTTTCCGTTTCGCGCGGCGGTATTTAAAGGCAGACAGCATTATTTGTGCCTGCGTAAATTCGAGCACAAGCTGAGCCGGCGCGATTTTGCAAGTCCGAAGGAAGACAGCATCACGGCGGCCCAAATGATCATCTGGCTCAGCCAAACCGAAACCGGTGACGACGAGGAACTGAATTTGGGACGCGGCGGTGATTTCTGGGAAACGGTTGCCAGCGAATCGGATTCCTGTTTAGGACGCTCCTGCCCCTTTTTCAGGAAGTGTTTTTATCATCGGGCCAAACACGAAGCCAGCGTAGCGGATGTTATAATTACCAACCACTCCAAGCTTTTTACCGACATTCAGGCCGGCCATCAGCTGCTGCCTTCTTATGAACGTCTGGTCATCGACGAGGCGCATCATTTGGAGGACGTGGCGGGCAAACATCTGGGTTTGCATATGAAATATTTTTCGATCATTCATACTTTAACCCGTTTGTTTAAGGACAGCCGCACCGGACAGTTTCCGAATCTCCGGACGCAGCTTGCTTCCTCCGGATCGGAAAAGGCTCTCGGCTGGACAGAAACAATCGATTCGTTTTATCCGGCTCTGCTTGAAGTGAAGGAAAGCTGGGACAAGTTAAGCGAGCTTCTGTTCGGTCTGATGACGGAGAGGAGCGACGCGGCGCCGGGAGAGCCGGGGCAATTCGTCAAACGGCTGCTTCCCGCCCAAAGGCCTGACCAATGGGACACCTTTAACCGGCTGGAGCATCAGATCCATGTCTCCATCAGCGAAGTGCTGCGGAAAGGCGAACGTATGGTGGCCGAGATCAAAGAGGAGCAGGAGGATTACGGGGTTGAAGGCCTGCTTACGGATATCAGCGGACTCCTGAAGGATTTGGGCAGCGAACGGGATTCCCTGCGCTTCTTCATGAAGCTGGACAGCGAGGAGACGGTTTATTGGCTGGAAGGCAACGGCCATTACCGCAGCAAATCGCTGCAGCTTTACGCGGTTCCGATCGATGTCAGCGAACAGCTCAAAACTTATTTCTTTGACAAGAAAAAAAGCGTGGTCATGACCTCGGCGACCTTGACGGTCGATAAGTCCTTCCAGTACATGATCGAACAGCTCGGGCTCCAGGAAGCAGGCGAACAGGACCGGCTTTTGACCGCCATTTTGCCTTCCCCGTTTAATTACAGGGAGCAGGCGCTGCTGGTCATTCCGCGCGACTTTCCGAGCGTCAAAGGCAGCGTAGGGGATGCCCATTTTGTGAATACGCTTGTAGATTCCCTTGCGGAGTCGGCCGTAGCGACCAAAGGCAGAATGCTGGTGCTGTTCACCTCATACCGCATGCTGAAGCAGGTCTATGAACCGCTTAAAGAGCAGCTGTCGGCGCATAATATAACGGTAATCGGCCAAGGCATGGACAGCGGAAGCCGCACCAAGCTGACCCGGCGTTTTCAGAACAAAGACGCTTCCGTCCTGCTCGGCACAAGCAGCTTTTGGGAAGGCGTCGATATTCCCGGAGATGCACTGACCAGCCTTGCTATTGTCCGGCTGCCTTTTCAGCCGCCAAACCATCCGCTGGTCGAAGCGAAAAGCGAACGGCTGCAGCAGCAAAAGAAAAATCCGTTTACCAAGCTGTCGGTTCCTCAGGCGGTTATCCGCTTTAAGCAGGGTTTTGGCCGACTGGTACGCTCTTCAAGAGATAAAGGTATCGTCATTGTGTACGATACGCGTATTCTGGACTCCTATTACGGCAAATATTTTCTTTATTCCCTGCCGGGACCCAAAATGGAGCATATGCCGCTGAGCCAGATGGTTCCCCGGATCACGGAGTGGCTGGAACCTACGGAAAATGGCGCCGAATCAGGCGCAGCAAAGGGTGAATAACATGAAATCGGAAAAAATATCGGATGCCGTCGTCCGGCGTATGCCGGTTTACCTGCGGTATTTAAACGAACTGCAAAACCGTGACGTCATGACGGTATCCTCGCAAGAGCTCGGACAAAACCTGGATCTTAATCCGGCCCAAATCCGTAAGGATCTCGCCTATTTCGGAGATTTCGGGCGCAAAGGCATCGGCTACGATGTGGGTTACCTGATTGAAAAAATCCGCCAGATCCTGAACCTGGATCAGGAGATCAGCGTAGCGCTGGTAGGTGCCGGTAATCTCGGCCAGGCCCTCTCCAACTACAATATGTATCTGAAAGACAATATGAAGATTGTGGCGGTCTTCGATGCTGCGGAAGCCAAAATCGGCAGCCAGATCAATTATTTGACGGTACAGCCTATTTCGGAGCTGACAGAAACCGTCAAAAACCTCGGGATCCGTATCGGGATCATTACGGTTCCTCACTGGGAAGCCCAGCGCGTCGCGGATCAGCTCGTAGAGGCGGGCATTCAGGCCATTCTGAACTTTGCGCCGGTCATTTTGAAGGTACCGGCCGGGGTCCGCGTGCATGCGGCGGATTTTACCACCGATCTGCTCAGCTTGGCTTATTATTTGGATCAGGGAAAGGAAATTTCAAATGAGTCGTAAATGGTTGATTAAAAACGGAACTTTCGCGGTTATGAACCCGGATAAACCGGTGCTTACCGGTTATATGCTGGTGGAGGACGACCGTATTCAATACATCGGGGAAACGCTGCCGGAAGGCGAAGAGATGACGGAAAGCTTTGACGGATCGGGCCTTCTGTTCCTGCCAGGCCTGGTTAATACTCACGGGCATGCGGCAATGTCTCTGCTGCGCGGTTATGGCGACGATCTGGCCCTCCAGGTGTGGCTGCAGGAAAAAATGTGGCCGATGGAAGCCAAATTTACCAGCGAGGACGTTTACAAAGGTACGGCGCTTTCCGTTCTTGAAATGCTGAAAGGCGGAACTACCACTTTCCTGGATATGTACGATCATATGGACCAGGTAGGTAAAGTTGCGGAACAAAGCGGCATCCGTGCTGTCCTGACACGGGGCGTCATCGGTCTTTGCCCGCCGGAAGTGCAGACGGCCAAACTTCAGGACGCGGTCAGTTTTGCGAAGCGGTGGCATGGAGCGGCAGACGGACGCATTACGGCGATGATGTCTCCGCATGCCCCTTATACTTGTCCGCCCGATTATATCGAAAAGATCGTACAAGCTGCGCATGATCTGGATCTCCCTTTGCACACGCACATGTCGGAAACGATAACCGAGGTGGAGCAGAACGTCAGGGATTACGGCGTGCGTCCGGTCGAGCATCTGCTGAAAATAGGTTTGTTCTCCAGACCTTCGCTTGTTGCTCATGCGGTTCATCTGCTGGATGAAGAAATTCAAATCCTTGCCGAAAATAACGTAGGAGTTTCTCACAATCCCGGCAGCAACTTGAAGCTGGCCAGCGGGGTAGCGAGAGTTGTGGACCTGCTGAAAGCAGGCGTCACGGTTTCCTTGGGAACGGACGGCCCTGCCAGCAATAACAACCTAGACATGCTGGAGGAAATCCGTCTGGCAGCTTTAATTCATAAAGGGGTATCCGGTGATCCTACCGCGGTTCCGGCGCTTGAGGCGCTGAAAATGGGGACGGAATACGGTGCTAAGTCACTGTTCCTTCAGGAAACAGGCAAATTGGCGTCCGGTATGAAAGCCGATTTTATCGCTTTGAATACTGAGCAAGCTCATTTCCTGCCAAAAACCGATTATATTTCGCATGTCGTTTACTCTGCCGGTGCGAAGGACGTAGAGCATGTATGGGTCGACGGACGGCAAGTGGTCAAACACGGCGAATGCCTGACTTTGGACGAACAGCGTATTCGCTTTGAAGCTCAACAGGCATTTGAAGGTCTCCTTGCCCGCTGATCCCATTCCCGGCTTCAGAGCAAGCGGAGGCAAGGAGAGAGGTGAAAAACAGGTTTGAAAACAAAAACAAAATGGATTCTCGCCGTAATCGTCATTGCGGCGGCTTTGGCTTTTGGGATGTACCGTTATTATGTATACATTATGCAGGACACCTGGAAGCAGGAGGATGCGGCCATTCTCCGGGCCAAACAGGAAGCTGGGCTGGTCAAAACGATCGGGGTCAGCAAATCGGTGTGGGACGGGGTCTGCTGGGTCGTTGAAGGCACCAACGGTTCGGGAGAACCTATCATGGTGTGGCTTCAGGACGGTCAGCCTGCGCATACGGAGCAGGTCTCCGCGAGCTCAACCAAAAAGGCGATCCAGGCCAAAATTAAAGCATTAATGCCTGAGGCGGATATCAAACGACTTGTACCCGGCGTATATAATAGCCAGTATGTCTGGCAGCTTTATTATAAAGAGAAAGATCACTATTATTACAGGTTCTTCAGTTTTTCTAACGGAGAAGCGCTGACCGAGGAATTTACGCTGCCAAACCGTTAGTTTGGCACCTTTGCAGAGAATACGGAAATATTTAGAAAGTCCGTATGGATTAGATCCGGCAAACTCCTTTCAAATGCCCAGCGGGGCAGAGAGGGGGTTGCCGGTTTTTTTGTAGAATGGATGGCAATAGAGATGAAGTAGATAAAGGTGGAGGAAAAACAAAATTGAATGGTATTTTCTTGTATTACCGCAATAAAGCGAAGAAAGAAATAAATTAAGCGCTTTCTTGCCGGAATCCCGGTATTGTCATATTTTATGACATTAAAATATAATCCTCTCAAGTTAATGAACATTAGGTTATGAAACCTGACATTCAGTTAACAAATTATTAGGTGGAGGATGATAGGATGAAGAGGGGAAAAGTAAAAAGTTTGAGGGTGCTGCTTGCGACGGGATTAGCTGTGTCATTTTTTCTGCCCCACTTGTATTTATCACCTGTATCTGCGGCTGCTGAGACGGCGGCCGTTACTTCTACAACCGGCATAGTTAAGAAGCTGCCCAAAGTGGAAGTGATCGCGACCGGAGGAACGATGGCCGGTAAATCGACGGATGAAACAAGCTTCGATACATACCGGGCAGGTTCTCTGCCTATTGAAGACTTGGTGAAATCCCTGCCGAACAAAGACCAGATCGCTGAGGTCAGCACTTATCAGTTCGGTAACTCGGGCTCAAGCGCATATTCCATGGAGCAGCTTTACGATTTGTCCCTGAAGGTCGACGAGGCCCTTAAAACCCAGGACGGTGTCGTAGTGACGAGCGGAACGGATACGATGGAGGAAATCGCTTATTTCCTGGATTTGACTGTGCAAAGTCCAAAACCGGTAGTTGTCACCGGTTCCATGAGACCCTGGACGGTTATCGGCACAGATGCTCCCGCCAATCTTTACAACGCAATCAAGCTGGCGGCCAGCGGCAAAACCAAATATTTCGGAACTGTCGTGATGTTGAATGACGAATTCCATGCCGCACGTGAAGTGACCAAAACAAATTCCTACCGGACCGATACGTTTGTTACGCCGGAGATAGGGGCGCTTGGTTATATCGATGAGACAAACATTCGCGTGTACCGCGCCCCCTTCCGCGCGCTCAAATCTTCCAGCGAATGGGCGACGCCGTTTGATTTAACCCAAATCTCAAAGCAGGCTTTAGCGAAAGTCGAAATTGCCTATTCCTATCAGGATGCCGGCCCCGGAGCCATCAGCGGTTTTGTGGCCGCCGGAGCTAAAGGCATCGTAACCGCGGGGACCGGCTCGGGTGGTATTTCCAAAGCCATGAGCGAAGAACGCGCCGAAGCAATCAAGAAGGGCGTTATCTTCGTCATGACGACCCGCACCGGGTCGGGCAGCAACTATTCGAATGGGGACGGCGTTATCGCCGGAGACAATCTGAATGCGGCTCATGCCCGGGTTTTGCTGCTGCTCTGCCTGTCTTTCTCCAACGACTTTGATACGGTGAAAAATTGGTTTACTACGATCGGGTACGGGCAGATTGAACTGCCGGCCAAATAAATAAGAAAAATAAGCACGAGGAAACGGCCTTGGTCCCATGAATCGGGAACACCAAGGCCGTTTCCTTCTGTTTGGAAATACTTGCAGCTTAAAGAGAAAAAGAAGTTATCTATTGGAGGTAGAAAGATAAAATTGGGAGCCTTCACTTTTTTTGCCCAAAAATCCTTGAAATTTTAGTGAAATTCAAAATTTAATAATAAAATGATATATATTCTGTGATATACTAGAGTCTGTATTCAAGAGATGCAAAATAATACGCGAAATTATATCGCGCATTTGATGGATGACTTATATAGATTTATATACAGAGGAGGATAAAAAATTGAAACTGCGTATTTTTCCTATTGTTGCTACTGTGGTTGTTTCAGCCCTCCTGCTGTTTGGCGGGTGGTACGGTTATCGTCAGATAGCGCTCCAGAGTCCGCTTGAGAAAATGGTGAAAGATTATAATGGCGTCAACAGCGCTCAATTTGATATTAACCACAATACGGTCACTTTGAAACTCGACCTGAAGCCTGAAACGGATTTGAGAGAGCTGGTCCAGCAAATCAAGGACAAAGGCGGTTCTTTGATCGGCGGTAAAGAGCTTAAGGTAGAAGTTAAAGATCATTCCAACGCAGCCTTGGACAAGTGGTGGTCCGAAGCTTTATTCCCAATCGCCGAAGCGATGGAGAACAAGAAGTACACTGAAATCACGAGCACGCTCGAGAAGCTGGGCACGGAAGTGCCAGGTTTGAAAGCGACGGCTGAAATGGACGATACAAACGTATATATTTCGCTGACGGACGGACAAGCCAGCAAGTTTATTATTCTTCCGCGGAAGGCGGAACAGATCGGGGTGTGGAACAATGCCTAATTGGACTAAAGAAATTTTGATTGGTTTTGTTCCGGTCCTGCTCATTTTTCTTGGGTTTATCGGAGTTAACGTTTTGCCGATTGTTGTGGCAGTCATCATGCTTGGCGCTTTGTATGCCTTGACCGTGATGAGGGGCGGACTGGCAGTTGGGGCTTCTCAGGAGCGGAAGCGCAAGAAGGCAGGACCGGCTAAGCTGACGTTCGAAGAAATCGGCGGCCAGGACAGCGCGAAGCAGGAGCTGCGCGAGGCGCTTGATTTTATGGTGCGGCATGATGAAATTCAAAAATTCGGCATCCGTCCGATTAAAGGGATTCTGCTTACGGGCCCTCCGGGAACGGGGAAAACGCTGATGGCCAAAGCGGCAGCCCATTATACGAATTCCGTGTTTGTGGCTTCCTCGGGCAGTGAATTCGTGGAAATGTATGTCGGGGTCGGCGCAAGCCGGGTCCGCGATTTGTTTAAAGAAGCCCGCAACCGGGCTGCTAAGGAAAACAAGCAAAACGCGATTATTTTTATTGATGAAATCGATGTGATCGGCGGTAAAAGGGAAGGCGGCCAGCAGCGCGAATACGACCAGACCTTAAACCAGCTGCTGACGGAAATGGACGGCATCTATACGTCCGATTCTCCGCGGATTCTGCTGATCGCGGCTACAAACCGCAAGGAAATGCTGGACAGCGCGCTGACGCGTCCCGGACGTTTCGACCGGCACATTCAGGTAGACCTGCCGGACAAGAAAGGCCGGATGATGATTTTGGACATCCATGCCAAAAACAAACCGATCCATGAATCCGTAAGCCTGGAACGGGTTGCCGAGGAGTCTTACGGTTTTTCCGGCGCCCAGCTTGAGAGCGTCATGAACGAAGCCGCCATTTATGCGATGCGCGGCGATGAGCCGCATATCCGGCAGCAGCATTTGTCCATGGCGGTTGATAAGGTGATGCTCGGCGAGAAGACGGACAGGGAATCGACTCAGGACGAGAAACGGCGTGTGGCGATCCACGAGCTGGGCCATGCGATCCTGGCCGAAATCGTGTCGCCTGGCAGCGTAAACCAGGTGGTGCTCAGCCCGCGGGGACAAGCGTTAGGATATGTTCGCCACAACCCGCAGGAAGAGAAATATTTGTATACGAAAGCTTACCTGGAAGGACAGATCATGGTGGCGCTTGCCGGTGCGGCAGCCGAAGAGATTTATTACGGGGGCCGCAGTACGGGTTCGCGCAACGATTTTGAGCAGGCCTTAAATCTGGTTCAGACCATGATGACTTCCGGACTTACATCTTTGGGGATCGTGAACATGGAAATGGTTACGACCGAAGTGCTGATGAAAGAAAACCAGACAATTCTGGATGCTTTGGCCGCTAAAACCAAACAGCTGCTTGAGGAACATGCGGAAATTTTCGACAGATCCCTGGATATTCTGTTCAAAGAAGAACGGATGTCGGGTGACGAATTCAGATGTCTATTTCGTGACAATGCATTACAACCGGCGTGATTTTGCATGCCGGTTATTTTTTTTTACTTTTTGTCCGTGCTAAGATATTATTAGATGTTGGGTGTAGAAAGATGTATTCTTCGACATCAGGGGTATAATATGTAGAAGGATAAGACGAAAGGATGGAGTAAGAGGACCATGAATTTTAAAAAAATAGGAGTCATCGGCGGCGGTACGATGGGTCAAGGCATATGCGAAATGCTTGCCGGCAAAGGGCTGGACGTTTTGCTGGTCGAGGAGAACGAAGCCAAGCTGAATTACGCATACGACATGATCGAAACCAGTCTGGACAAACAGCTTGAGAAATGGGCGATTACGAAGGCTGAGAAAAAGCTGATTTTGTCGAAAATTCATAAAGTGACACACCTGGCGGATCTGGGACAAGCCGATATGGTGGTCGAAACGATCTCTGAAGATCTGGAAGCTAAAAAGAAAGTGTTCCAAAAGCTTGACCAGGTATGTCCAAGCAACATCATTTTGGCGAGCAATACTTCCACTTTAAGTTTGACGGAAATCGCGGGTTCCACGAAATATCCGGAACGCGTTATTGGCATGCACTTTATTTATCCTGTATCCAAAATTAATCTGGTGGAAATCATCCGTGGTCTGAAAACCTCCGATCAAACCTTTGAAGAGACCAAAACGTTCGTTGAAGAAGTGCTCGACAAACGCGGCATCATGGTGAATGAATCCCCCGGTTTCGTTACCTCCCGGATTATCTGCCTGATGATTAACGAAGCTTTGCACGTGCTTGGAGAAGGCGTTGCTTCCGCTGAAGATATTGACGATGCGATGCGCGTGGGCTATCAGTTCCAATACGGACCGCTTGAAATGGCCGACCGTTTCGGACTGGATTCCGTTCTTGCCGCGCTTGAGCGCATGTTCCGTGATTTCGGGGAACTGAAATACCGGCCTTCTTTCGTATTGAAGAAAATGGTTCGCGCAGGCAACCTGGGCGTTAAGACTGGCGAAGGCTTTTTCAAATACGACAAGGATGGTGACCGGCTGTGAAGGTACTCGTAATCAATGCGGGAAGTTCTTCCCTCAAATATCAGCTTTATGACATGAATGACGAATCGGTACTGGCCAAAGGACTCGTGGAAAGAATCGGCATGGATTCCTCCATTCTGACTCATAAACCGACAGGGAAAGAGGAAGTTACGGAAGTTAGCGAAATTCTGGAGCATACTACGGCGATCCGCAAAGTGCTGGATAAGCTGGTGGACAAGGAACACGGCGTACTGAACTCGGTAGAAGAGATTCAAGCCGTGGGTCACCGCGTCGTACACGGCGGCGAAGTGTTTAAAAACTCCGCGCTTGTGACGCCTGAAGCCAAAGCGGAAATCCGCCGTCTGTTTGACCTGGCGCCTCTTCATAACCCGCCGGCTATTTCCGGGATCACGGCTGCAGAGAAGAATATGCCTGGCGTTCCGCAGGTGGTTGTATTCGATACGGCTTTCCATCAGACGATGGAGGAGAAAGTATTTTTGTACCCGATTCCGAAAGTGCTTTACAAGAAGCACCACGTTCGTCGTTACGGCATGCACGGCACTTCCCATTATTATGTAAGCAAAGTGGCTGCCGAATTCCTGAATCGTCCGCTTGAGGAGCTGAAAATGATTACCTGCCACATCGGCAACGGCGGCAGCTTGACGGCCATCAAGGACGGGAAATCGTTTGACACCTCCATGGGTCTGACTCCGCTGGAAGGTTTGATGATGGGTACGCGCAGCGGCGATCTGGATCCGGCAGTGGTAACGTTTGTTATGAACAAGGAAGAGCTGACTATCAGCGAAGTGAACTCGATGCTTAACAAACACAGCGGACTTTTGGCGATTTCCGGCAGCAGCAGCGACATGCGCGATATTACGGACGGCCTTGAAGCTGGCGAACCGAATGCAACCCTGGCATTTGAGATGTACGAATACCGCCTTCGCAAGTACATCGGTTCCTATGCAGCCGCTTTAAACGGCGTCGACGTTATCATCTTTACAGCAGGCGTAGGCGAAAACTCCGCTATCGTACGTGAAAAGGTATGTGAAAACCTGACTTACCTGGGCGTAGAAATCGATCCGGAATTAAACAAAATCCGTTCAGGCGAACCGCGCCGCATCTCTTCCCCGAACTCCAAAGTGGAGGTTTTGGTCGTTCCGACCAACGAGGAACTGGTTATTGCGCGAGATACCTTGCGGATCGTAGAAGAAACCCGTTAAAATTAAAATTATTGCAATGTTAGAGGAGAGAATAAAATGGCGATCAAAACCGTAATACGACAGGTCAAGGACCATGTCGGGGAGACCGTCGTTATCGGCAGCTGGATCAACAACAAACGTTCCAGCGGCAAAATTCAATTTTTGCAGCTTCGTGACGGTACCGGCTATATCCAAGGCGTAGTCGTAAAAAATGAAGTTTCGGAAGAAATCTGGAACCTGGCCAAAAGCCTGACTCAGGAAAGCTCCGTTTATGTAACAGGCGTAATCCGCGAGGAGCCGAGAAGCAAATCGGGCTTTGAAATGACCGTAACGGGTCTTGAACTGATCCAGCTGACCGAAAACTATCCGATCACGCCTAAAGAGCATGGCGTGGATTTCCTGATGGACCATCGTCATCTTTGGCTCCGTTCGACCAAACAGCGCGCTGTTTTGGTGATCCGTGCGGAAATCATACGTGCGGTGCAGGAGTTTTTTGATACAAACGGCTTCACCCTGGTGGATCCGCCGATTTTGACGCCAACTTCGGCAGAAGGAACAACCAACCTGTTCCATACCAAATATTTTGAGGAAGACGCTTATTTGACGCAAAGCGGCCAGCTTTATATGGAAGCTGCGGCTATGGCGCTGGGCAAGGTTTATTCCTTTGGCCCAACGTTCCGTGCCGAAAAATCCAAAACGCGCCGCCACCTGATCGAATTCTGGATGATCGAGCCGGAAATGGCTTTCACCGATCACGAAGAAAGCTTGCGCGTTCAGGAAAACTTTATTTCGCACGTCGTTCAGTCCGTGCTTAAAAATTGCCGTCCTGAGCTCGAAACGCTCGAACGAGATATTTCGAAGCTGGAGAACATCAAGGCTCCGTTCCCGCGCATTTCTTATGATGATGCCATCGAATTCCTGAATAAGCAGGGCTTCGAAATTCCTTGGGGCGAAGATTTTGGCGCGCCGCATGAAACCGCAATTGCAGAAGCTTATGACAAGCCGGTATTTATTACTCATTATCCGGCCAGCATTAAAGCGTTCTATATGAAACCGGATCCTAATCGTCCGGAAGTCGTAATGTGCGCAGACATGATCGCACCGGAAGGTTACGGCGAAATTATCGGCGGATCCCAGCGGATTGACGATCCAGAGCTGATGGAGGAACGTTTCAAAGAGCATGAATTGTCTCCGGAATCCTATCAATGGTACCTGGATCTCCGTAAATACGGTACGGTTCCTCACTCCGGTTTCGGTTTGGGTCTCGAAAGAACCGTAGCCTGGATTTGCGGACTGGATCATGTCAGAGAAACGATACCGTTCCCTCGTACCTTGTACCGTCTGTATCCATGATCGGGCGAAGAGGTGAGCTGAAGTGGCCATGAATGAAGGCTGGAAAGTGTGGGCGAACGGCATCGCTTACGGGATGGAAAACGGAACCGTAAATGTGCCTGCCGCATTGCTTGCCTATTATCGCCGTTTAAAGCTGAACGATATGGAGGCTATGCTGCTCATTCACCTGCTGCATTTCCGGCAAAGCCGCGGAAGCGAATTTCCGCCGCTTTCCGAAATCGAACAGGTGATGAGCGCGGCCCCCGGAACCGTAGCTTCCGCGATCCGGAAGCTGATCAAGGACGGCTGGTTGACCATTGATCCGGTGACGGATGAACAAACCGGTGTCCAATCCGAACATTATCATCTGAACGGGATGTACAAGAAATTGAGTTTATGTCTGGCGGAAAGTTTTGCCGCAGAGCGCAGGGAAACCCAGCTTTACCGCGAACAGCAGGAGGACGAGAGCTTGGCGGCGGATTCTGCCGAACGGAATTTGTTTATCGTTTTTGAGCAGGAGTTTGCCCGCCCGCTTTCGCCGATGGAATGCGAAACCATTTCAGGCTGGCTCGATCAGGACGGTTATCCGGAGGAGCTGATCCGGATGGCTTTAAAGGAAGCCGTATTCGCCGGCAAAATTCATTTCCGTTACATTGACCGGATTTTGCTGGAATGGAGCCGAAACCGGGTGCGCAGTGCTGAAGAGGCAAGAGCGTATACGCAGCGGTTTAGAGGTACGGGAAATCCGAACAGGAGTTAGTTGAATTTAAAATCAGAGGTTGTCTCAAAAGGTCTGCAAATGATCTTTTGAGACAACCTCTTTTTTTATTTGAGCCGCTTGTCTGGAGGGGGACTCCGCTAGCGCAGTCTCAATCGCGGTTTGTTAGTTGGGGAGATGGGACAGATCAACCGCTTCCTCAAATGGAACGGCAGAACTGATGGTTCCGAGGTCTTCCTGGGAAGCAACCACCGCGTCTGTACCTTCTTTTGTAATGAGCATATCGGCAGGAACACCGGTTAACCAACGCTCCAAGGCTTGTTCCAGCACATCCTCGCCGACATTTTGGTAGTTGGAAATCACTTCTTTGGCTGCAGCCTGCGGATCGTCTTCAATTTGCTGGCGGATTTGCTTGAGCGCGGCCAGAAATTGATTAAAGGCTTCGGCATGCTGGTTGACCCAATCACTTTTGGCCATGGCTACCAATCCGACATAAGGAAACTCGGGATTAAAGAGGATTCGATAATCGCCGGAAGCGATCATTTGGGAAGCGTTTGGTTCGCCGACCATGCCGGCCTTAACCTTACCGCTTTCCAGCGCGGCCAGCATAGTCGAACCGGTACCGGCGTTGACGATTTGCACATCCCTGTTCGGATCGATATTTTCCTGTTTCAGGATCAGACGCAGGCCGGTATCGGACAAGGTGCCTGTTTTGGTGACTCCGATCGCGGCTCCCTTCAGGTCAGCCACGTTTTTTAGTTGGGAATCGGTTTTGACCATCAGGTAGTAGCCCATCGTATTGTTGAAGTTCCCATAGGCCTTTACGTCCAAATGATTCGCCCGCTGTCTCAGCACATGTTCGTAGGAACCGAAGTTGACATCCAGGCTGCCGCCTACCAGGGCTTGCACGGAGTCCGTTCCGGAATCGAAGCAATTACGTTCCACCTTGAGCCCGGCTTTTTCAAATATTCCTTGATCGAGACCGATCAGCACGGGGATTTGATTAAGCCCGCCGCAGACCAGACCGACCCGTATGGTAATAGGTTTGGCCGCAGCGTTAGCCGTTTCGGTTCCTGGCTGAGCCTGATTGCCTGAATTCTCCGCACTTCCGCCGCCGTTTCCGCAAGCGGCTAGAAACAGCATGAAGACAAGAATAAAAGGATAATACGATTTTCTGATCACTTCATCATCACCTGACTTCCTTCAGTATTTAATTTAAAGCGTCAAAGCGTCAGTATAAAATACTGATAAAACCTAGCTAAATTATATGGATTAGTGTATATTTACTTTCGAGAATTTGTCAACGAAAAAAAAAGAAGGCAGCAACTGATTTCAAAGGAGGAAGAAGAGATGGTAAGAGCATGGTTTGAACGGCTGGAGAGCAGTCAGGATGAAATGATATCGTGGAGAAGACATTTGCACCGGCATCCGGAATTGTCTTTTCATGAGAAGCAAACCGTTCAATTTATTGCCGGACAGTTGCGTTCTTTTGGCATTGAACCGGAGCTGGGCGTCGGCGGCGGCGGCGTCATCGGCATGATCCGGGGGCGATTGCCCGGGAAAACGATTGCCCTGAGAGCGGATTTTGACGCTCTGCCGATTCAAGATGAGAAAGAAGGGGTATCTTATCGTTCGACGGTTGATGGGGTTATGCATGCGTGCGGACATGACGGGCACACGGCAACCTTGCTTGGCGTCGCCAAGGTTCTCGCCACAGAAGCGGAACATCTGAGGGGAAATGTGCTGCTGTTGTTTCAGCATGCCGAAGAGCTGATGCCGGGAGGCGCGCAAGCCGTTCTTGCTTCAGGAGCAATCGACCAGGCGGATGTGATTTTCGGAGCGCACCTGACTACACAGCTGCCGCTTGGAACCGTCGGACTCCGAGCAGGCGGGCATATGGCCGCTGCGGATAAGTTTGAAATCCGGGTGCAGGGAAAAGGCGGACATGGCGCAAGACCTCATCAAACAGTAGACGCACTTGTTACGGGCTCGCAAATTGTGGCTCTATTACAGCAGGTGGTCAGCCGCCGGATTGACCCGCTGCAGCCGGCAGTCCTGTCGATCGGTGAATTTCATGCCGGCACCGCTTTTAATGTAATTGCCGACTCGGCAGTCATTCATGGAACGGTCCGAACCTTTGACCCGGAGGTCCGCGAGAAGGTGAAGGAAGAGCTTGAATCGATCGTAAAGGGGGTTTGCCTGTCCGCCCATGCGGAATACGAACTTATCTATACCAAAGGTTACCCGCCGCTGATTAACCACGAAGAAGAAGTGGCTGCCCTTCATCGGGCAGTTGCCGAGCATTTGCCCGAGCTCCACGTGGAAGAAACCAAACCGAAAATGAGCGCTGAAGATTTCGCTTATTATTTGCAAGCCAAGCCGGGAGCTTTTTACAATATTGGTGCGAGAACCGACGATCCGGCGACTCATTATACGAATCACCATCCCCGGTTCGACTTTGACGAGCAGGCGCTGCTGGTGTCTGGAAAAGTTTTTTTAAGCCTGGTCGATTATTATCTGCTGAAAGACTAACGAAAAGCTTAAATTGGATTGAATCTAAAAAATAAAGGTTGACTTTCAGGTCTTTACTATAATATATTTAATTACGAAAAGTAATTAACAATGATTTTTTTATTCGTGTTTATTAACCAAATCCAAGGAGGAGTCTAAAGAAGATGAGCAAAATTTTAGAAGCTTTGAAAACGAGACGTTCCTATTACGGTATCAGCAATGAATCCCCAATCAGTGATGATCAAATTGTAGAAATTGTTCAAGAGGCTGTTAAACATACGCCTACTTCTTTTAATTCTCAAACTTCCCGTGCAGTAGTGCTGATCGGAGAACAGCATCACAAACTGTGGAACATCACCAAAGAAGAACTCCGCAAGATCAGCAAAAGCGAAGAAGCTTTCGTCAGCACTTCCGAAAAAATGGCTTCGTTCTATAACGGCTATGGAACCGTTTTGTTTTTTGAAGACGAACAAGTGATCAAAGGTTTGCAGGAGCAGTTTGCAGCCTATGCCGACAACTTCCCGATTTGGGCCAACCAGTCGAGCGGCATGCTTCAGCTGGTTGTCTGGTCGGCTTTGGAAGAAGCCGGTCTGGGTGCATCCCTGCAGCACTATAACCCGCTGATCGACCAAGAGGTTCAATCCGCTTGGAACATTCCGTCCCATTGGAAGCTGGTTGCCCAAATGCCTTTTGGCAAACCTACCATGCAGCCTGGGGAGAAACAATACCAGCCGGTTGAAGACCGAGTGAAAGTATTTAAATAATAAACCAGAATATATTTTATTAGATTTAGAGGTTTAGAGGACCTAAAGCGATGATGCGCTTTGGGTCTTCTTTTTTTTGTGGAAATTGAAGATGAAGTTCAGACAAGATATGGGAAATATTAAACCGGTTTAACGAACAAAAGTTCGATATATTGAAGGTTTTGGGAAGGATTTTAAGCTGAATTAATCTTTTTACTGGATTGAAGGTACGTTTTTACATAAAAGTTGAAGAATGAAAAAACGATTCTTACAAAACCGGTTTAATATAAATTTCGTACTAGTACAACTGAAAGGAAGATTAGCGTGGCAACGATAGAAGATGTGGCCAAAGCGGCCGGCGTTTCCAAAGGGACGGTTTCCAACGTATTCAGCAAAAAACGTCCCATCAGCAAAGAAGTTTCCGAGCAGGTCATGAAAGTGGCCAAAGAGCTGAACTACAGGCCAAATTATTGGGCGCGGAGCCTGGTGAACAAAACAACCCGGATCATCGGCTTGAATATGAGAGGCGAAAAGCTGAAGCTAAGCCAGTTTCAATATTCGCTGCTGAATGGCGTTATGCCGGTTTGTTATGAGCGGGGTTACCGGCTGCTGCTTAATACGTTGTCGCCGAATTATTTAAACCAGGTAGAGCATATGACGTCCGACCCGGTCGACGGGGAAATTATTTTGGACGCCGTGATCGGAGATAGCCGGATTGAAGACCGTCTGCAGCGGAATGTACCGGTTGTCGTCATCGGGCGGCCTTCCGGAGAAGACGAGGCACGTGTATCTTACGTCAATAACGACAACATCGGTATCGCGGCAAAAGTGACCCACTATCTGATGTCGCTCGGACACACGCAGATTTTGTTTCTGAACGGTCAAGAAAACCGGACTGTGACCGTGGACCGGGATGCCGGTTACGTTCAGGCTTTTGCCGAACAAGGCCTTAATCCTCCTGCGGACATGATTGTCCATCATGACCCTTCGAAGGCGACAACTTCTTTGACTTATGGTTATGAAACGGCATTAAAACGCCTGAAGGAAAATCCAAACCTTACAGCGGTGCTGACGGATACGGAATCCATAGCGCTGGGCGTATACAGAGCAGCTGCCGAGTTGAATTTGCAAATACCGGAACAGCTATCCGTATTGTGTTTCGGTTATGACGGAACTTTGGCCCAGGAATTTAACCCGCCGCTGACAGGCGTCCATCTTCATGCGGATAAGCTGGGTGCCGAAGCGATTCTGCTGCTGTTGGAACAGTTGAATTCGGCGGACAAGCTTGCCAAACGCACGATCATTCCTGCCGATCTTGTCGTACGGGGTTCCTGTGCGAATCCAAAACCGGAGGCAGAGAAACCGGACGAAACGATCAGCGAAGACATTTAAGCAGCAAAGCCCAAACAAGCAAGTCAAGCCCAAGCCAAACCAAGCCATGGATTACATGGACCATATGAATCAGAGGGGCTACATAAACCTCTACAAGATTCGGATCATTTTTTGAGGCACATAACAAGGAGGATCTAAAAGTGAATTTCAAGCTGAAAATGAATGCGGCATCCAAACAAATCAAACGCAAAGGCCGTTCCAGAATTACCCTGCTCCTCTCATTGCTTACCATGGGTTCCCTGCTATTGTCCGCCTGCGGCACGCCTTCTTCCAACGCTTCCAATGCTTCTTCTGCCTCCGGCAACGGCGGTTCGGCTGCCGCTTCGAACACGGAAACCTCTTCCGCTCCTGCAGGGGACATGAAGCTGCGTATCCTTTCGAGCAACGTCGGCGGGAAAACGCCTGAGGAAATGAAGAAATTCGAAGAGGAAATTAAACGGCTGACCGGCATTGACGTCACTATTGAGAAGCCGGCGAGCGATTATGACCAGAAGGTGCTGACGGCGCTGGGCTCGGGCGAGAAATACGACCTGATCGAAGGCAGTGATCTCGGCAAGCTGAACACGTTTATCGACCAAGGCGTGACCACGGATTTGACCGATTTTGTCCAAGGTTCCAAGGAGCTGTCTGATCCCACCGTCGTACCGACCGCAGAATGGGATCAATTAAAGGGCAAAGACGGCCACATTTATGCCGTGTTCAGCAAATTCCAGGGTGGCACGATGCCGATCTTGCGCAAGGACTGGCTGGACAAGCTGCATCTGCAGGAGCCTAAAACGCTGGATGACTATTACAACGTGCTGAAAGCTTTTACCGAAGAGGACCCAGACGGAAACGGCAAAAAAGATACCTACGGCCTATCCACTTCCGGTCTCTACGATATTCAAGGATTTATGTCTGCTGCGGGCCTGAAATACCGCTACGTGATCCAGGACGGCAAACGGACGATTCCTTATGCGTCGGATGCGGCGATCCCGATGTACGAATGGTTTGCCAAACTTACGAAGGAAGGCATCCTCGACCCTAACTTTGTCACCAACGATACCGCCAAAATGCGCAACCTTTTCCTGACGGACCGCGTTGGCATGATCACTTATTGGGACGCCTGGGTCGGCATGCTGAACAGTACGCGCAAAGATGAAGATCCGAATACGCCGTTCCTGGCTGAAGGGATTGCCGGTGCGGAAGGACCGGACGGCAAAATCATGCTCAGACGCGGAGATCCCGACTACTGGATGGTGCCGGCCAACGCGGAACATGTGGAGGCCGCCGAGAAATTCCTGGAATTCTGGCATTCGGAGCCGGGCATCATCTTGGGCAGTCTTGGCATCGAAGGCGAAGACTACACGAAAGACAACGGAACTTATACGCTGACCGAAACGGGAAAAGAGCACAACATGGATCACGGAGTTCCATTCTGGTACAACGAAAACGTCAAAGCCCCGTTCGGCAAGCTGCCGGGCGTTCAAGAAGCCCAGGATCTGGTTAAGCAGTACGCGACCCTGGAAGTGTCCCTCCCGGAATGGAGCGATGCAGAGAAAATCGTGACCAATTACGCGCTAAAAGCGATGTCCGGCAGCATGCCGGCTGCCGATGCCGTCAAGCAGATGCAGAAAGAACTTAAGGCAGCTAATTTGATCGACGAATAAACGGAATAGAAAGCGACTTGTGCAAACGCGATTAGGCAGACCGCAGAACAGGGGCGGGGGCTGTGGAGGTTATCCTCCAAGCTGAGCCCCTCTTTCTGCCATTCGTTTTAGCTGCCGAATAAAGGATGTGAGAGATTGTGCTGAAAACATGGCGTAAATACGGAGCGCTTTATTTGATGATGGTCCCGGTGATCGCCTACTTTGCGCTTTACGGCTATTACCCGCTGGCCAGAGGTTTACAGATCAGCTTCCAGGATTACCGGTTAATCGGAAACCGGCCGTATATCGGCTTTGATAACTATGCGACGGTTTGGCATGATCCGAACTTCTGGAAATCGCTGACCAATACGTTTGTCATTGGCGGAGGTTCGCTCGTTTGCGGGTTTTTGGCTCCGCTGATCATTGCTTTGTCCTTAAATGAAGTGCTCCGGTCGTGGTTCAAGAAAACCGCGCAGATGATTTTATACGTTCCGCATTTGTTATCCTGGGTTGTCGTCGGCGGCATGTGGATCTATTTGCTATCGCCGGACACCGGCCTGGTCAACCTGCTGCAGCAGCGGGTGCTGGACATTCCTCCCGTCCATTATTTGGCCGAATCGGCCTGGGCGAGAACCGTGATGATTCTGGTTGCGACCTGGAAGGATATGGGGTATAACTGCATTTTATTTTTGGCGGGGATTGTAGCCATCAACCCCTCCTTGTACGAAGCGGCGAAGCTGGACGGCGCCACAAGATGGCAGCAGGTCCGGTATGTCACGCTGCCGCAGCTCCAGGGCACGATGAAAGTGGTTTTTTTGCTGAACACGCTTGGGGTGCTCCGCATTTTCGATCAGGTGTTTGTGCTGCGGAACAATTCGACGGCCCCGGATGTAGATGTGCTCATGTATTACACGTACCAGAAGGGCATTCTCGACTTTCATGTCGGCGTCGCGGCGGCGGGCAGCATGCTGGTTCTTGTCTTTACGCTGATTTTGACGCTGGTTGTAAGAAAATTAACCAGATTTGACGAGGTGTGAATAGATGGGGATAGAACGATTTGAACGGGCAGGCTGGGGAAACCGGCTGTTTGACGCCATCAACCTGCTATTTCTGCTGCTGCTGATGCTCACCATGATCATCCCATTCCTGAACGTTGTTTCCTTATCCTTGTCGTCAGGGGGTGCTTCCATGCAGCCCGACATTATATTGCTGCCCAAGGATTTCAGCTTTGAAGGTTACAAAATCATCTGGACAAGCCTGGATTTATGGCGGCCGTTTGCAAACAGCATTACCGTAACGGTAACGGGAACGCTGCTGCACGTGCTGTTGTCCTCGCTGGCCGGTTATGTACTGGTCCATCCTTATGTCCCGGGGAAAAAGCTGATGATCACCTTCATCCTGATTACGATGATGATTCCGCAGGAAGCGGTGCTTATTCCTTTGTACGTCGTCAACAAGGACCTGCATCTGATCAACACGCTCAGCGTGCTGGTTTTGTCGGGTCTGGTGTCCGGGTTCTCCATTCTCCTTATGCGGAATTTCTTTCTCAGCATTCCGTATGAAATCGCCGAATCCGCCAAAATCGACGGGGCCGGGGAATTCTGGGTTTTTGGCGCCATTTATATACGGCTTGCGACGGCCGGCTTGGCCACCGTTACCCTATTCGAGTTCGTAAGGCGCTGGAACATGTTTACAGAGCCCTTGATTTTTATCAATGACGGGACGAAATACACCCTGCAGCTGGCCCTGAAATCCATGATCGTGGATACCAGCGCCACTTCAAGCACTTATATGGTGACGACCAACGTAAAAATGGCAGGCATTATCATCGCGATTTTGCCGTTGATTGTGATTTATCCTTTTGTACAGCGGTTTTTCATGAAAGGGATTTTGCTCGGCGCAAGCAAAGAATAGGCAATAGGGCAGGGACAGCAACGGGAATAGCAGTTTATCGGAGAGGAAGTCATAAAGATGGAGGCACTGGAAAAGAATCGGACAGCTCCGTTTACGGTAAGGATGGAACAGGAGCTTTATATTTCACGCGATATGGAAAAAAAATATCCCGAGATCGCCTTTCAGGTTCCGGATCATGTGGAAAAAATAGAAGTCAGCTATCGTTATGCCAAAAACGAGCAGACAGTGGTGGATATCGGCCTGCGTTCGCCTGAACGTTTGATCGGCTGGAGCGGCGGGGCCAGGGAGCGTTTCTTCGTCGGTTTGGAGAAAGCCACTCCCGGATATCTGGCGGGTCCCTTGCAGTCGGGGGAATGGGCCGTCCTGCTTGGCGCTTACCGGATTCCGCAAGAAGGCTGCCGGGTAAGCGTAGAAATCGTTTTAACGCTCAAGCATGAACGCTGGCTGAAAGGCGATCTCCATGCCCATACCCGGCACAGCGACGGCAGCTACACACCTGAGCAGGGCATGGAGCTCAGCCTCAGGAAAGGGCTCGATTATTTAGCTTTGACGGATCATAATACGGCTTCGCAAAATCGTTTTGCCCATACGGGGCATGAAGAGCTGCTGCTGATTCCGGGCGTAGAGCTGACCAGCTACAAAGGGCATGCCAATTTGCTCGGACATCCGGACAGCCTGGAAGACTTCCGGGTGCTTACCCGCGAGCAGGCGGCTGCCGAGCTGGGGAAAGCGCGGGTAAAAGGCGCGTTGGTTTCGCTGAACCATCCGTTTGATGACAACTGTCCCTGGGAATTCGGGTTTGACGTTCCTTATGACGCCGTTGAGGTCTGGAACGGGCCTTGGCGGGAACTGAACGAAACGGCGGTCAGATGGTGGCAGGAGCAGCTCGCTAAGGGGAAAAAAATCGTGGCGGTCGGCGGCAGCGATGTGCACCGCACGGAGCCTTATATCAGCCACGGAACACCAACCGCCTACGTGCTGGCCGGCTCCGAAACGGCAGGGGCTGTAATAGAAGGGATCCGCAGGGGCGCGGTAGTGCTTTCCATGGACGCAAATGAAACGTTTATGGATATCAGGGCGGGACAAACCCGGATCGGGGGGACTTTTTCCGCTGCTGAGGGTGAAAAGGTAACCCTTGAAATTCAAATACGCGGAGCTGCGCAGGATCGCATTGCGTTATGGTCGGACCGGGGGCTGGAGCAGGAGTGGAACGTGGAGCACAAACAGGATACCGTGCTGGAATTGCCCGGCGACCGTTTGTTTTATAGATTGGAAGCCCGCCGGTTCCTGCAGGAACATAACGTCGAGGTTGTGAGCTGCCTTACGAATCCTATCTATCTGGTCCGGCAAGGGGAACACTCCTGACGTGAACGTTTTGCAAGCCAAATCCGGGCATCGCCGCCGCGCTCTTCCCCGTTCAGCCAGGCTCCTGCTGGCGGTGAATGCCTGCAATGCGCTGGGAACCAGCCTGTCGAGCATTTTTATTAACGTCTATTGGTACAAGCTGACGCAGGATATGTCCCAAACGCTTCTTTTTAACCTGATTACTTATTTGGCGTGGCTGCCTGCGTTTGCGACTGCGGGTTGGCTCAGCAAAAAAGCCAGCCGCACTAAAGCTTTATGGATCGGAAGCGCGGTCCAGGTTCTTTTTTACATCAGTGTGTTGGGCCTGGGCACCGAGTCGTCCAAATGGCTGGTCGCTTTGGGCATTCTAAACGGAATTGGACAGGGCTTCTACTGGATGTCAGTGAATGTGCTCAGCGTGGATGTCACGAGTCCGGACAACCGGGACTGGTTTAACGGGATCAACGGAATCGCGGGAGCGGTTTCCGGAGTGATCGGCCCGCTGGTTGCGGGAACGATGGTAGGCGTTATGCCGCAGATGGCCGGTTATACGGTCGTGTTTATGCTCAGTTTTGCCTGCTTTCTGGTTTCGCTGCTGACGGCGCTGCTGCTGCCCAAAGACCGGCCGGAAGGCGCATTTGATTGGCGAAGACTGTTTAAAACACTGAAAAACAAAGAATGGCGTTCGCTCAGCTTTGCTTTTGTCGGCACGGCTTTCCGCGACGGAGTGCTGTCGGTTGCCGTCTGGCTGTGGTTGTATATCGCTACGGGCAGCGAAAGCTCCACGGGGCAATATGCTTTTTTGACTACGCTGTTATCGGTTGCGGGCTTCTATTTGGCCGGACGTTTCGGCAAGGAACGGCTGCGCTGGAGGTTTATGGTGTTTGGCGCCGTTCTGATCACTGTATCCATGCTGGGCATTACGCTGCTCACCGCCTGGAGCCTGATTTTGTATGCGGTTGTCAGCGCGGCCTGCCGTCCGTTTTTTGACGCGCCGTTTAATACGACGACCTTTAACGCCATCAGCCGGCTTGATCGGAACGGAACGACACGCATTGAGCTGGTAGTCTGGAGGGAAACGGCGCTTAGCGTAGGCCGGATCTCCAGCGTTGCTTTGCTTTACGGGATTTACCATACGCAGGCCGCACATATGGAGATGCAATTAAATTTGTTTCTGGGAGCCATGATGGTTATGGGCCTTCTACCGCTGTATTTTATCCGCCAGTCGTTTCTCGCGGTCCGGAAAAAAGAGACTGTACCGGCATTCCCTTTGCCACTGGACAAAAAAGAAGAGGAATCCGCTTAAGGCCGCGATGAAGCCTTCGGCAGCAAGCCGGATTCCTGCAAATAGCAAAACAGGATCAGCGGTGCAGATAGGTTTTCTCTGCTGATTTTGGCATAACCAGACAGCCGGGAAAACGCCCGGCTGTTTTTTCACCCCTATATCATTGATTACATATATAAATTGTGCTATAATTTGCACATATTAATACCGGAGAAGGAGGTATGGGTATGGCGCAGGTAAAACGGCTCGGCTTCGGCCTGCAGGCGCTTCGTTTACTGGCGATGGCAAACCGTTTTATGACCAGCGCGGAAATCGCTGAAAGTTTGGGCTGCGAACCTACCGCTTTGCGGAAAGTGATGGCCCAGCTGGCCGAATGCAAGCTGCTGGAAGTGCGGCAGGGACGAACCGGCGGATACAAGCTCGGCCGAAGTCCCGAACAAATCCCTTTATCGAAGGTTTACGAGGCGGTAAGGGATGATGAAGCGGAATGGCAGGGCATGCTGGACACGGTGCATGGCAGCGCGGAGGGAAACAAGGTTCAAACGACGTTCCGCCGGATTTTGAAGGATATTAACGGGGTACTGGAAAAGACGCTCGGCAATTATACGATAGCGGATCTGCTTGAGGATGACGCATAGGGGATGCCGGATCTGAAAATGTGCATTTTTTTGCACACTAAATGTTCACTTAAATCAGGACCACATTTTGAAGCGAATTAACAGGGAGGATGTATAATGATCATCAAATGGTTTGGACAATCCAGTTATTTGATTACTGCGGAGTCAGGCCTTAAAGTGCTGATTGACCCTCTGGGCAAAATGCTCGGCTACCGGATGCCGCGGCTCACGGCCGACATTGTAGCGGTTACGCATGACCACCGCGATCACAATCAGGTTCAGATCGTTGACGGGGACTACGTGCTGGTCAATGAAGCGAAAGCTTATGAGATCCAAGGAATTAAGATCAAAGGAATCAAAACCTTCCACGACAATGTGGGCGGAGCCAAGCGGGGAGACAATATCGTATTTGTGTTTGAGATCGACGGATTAACAATCGCCCATTGCGGCGACCTCGGTCATCTGCTCAGCGAGGAACAGGTGCGTGCCATCGGTCCCGTCGATATTATGATGGTGCCGGTCGGCGGGAAAATGACGCTGGACGGCCAAGGCGCTTACGCCGTTGTCGAACAATTGAAGCCGTCTTTAGCCATTCCGATGCATTACCGGACGAAAGCGCTTGGACTGCCCGGGGTTTTCTTTTTTGAAAAAGCGGATAAATTTTTGAATTTGGTCGGTTCCGTGCGGCATGAGCGGGAGCTGAGCGTTGAGCCGCACGCCTTGCAGAGCGGGGTGACGGCCGTAACGCTGGAATATAAATAAAGCTGATGGCTTAAAAGGAGTTTGGAGCATGAAAACATCGACCCTGCAAACCTGGAGGCTGCCGGGGCAGCTGCTGACTTTGGCCACGGCGCTTCTAGGCGGATTTTTGTTTCAATGGGCGGGCCTGCCGATTCCCTGGCTGCTCGGTCCCATGATAGCCGTATTGATCGGATCTTTGATCTTCAAAAAAAAGTATGCCTGGTCCGGTAAAACCCGGAATGGAGGCATGATTCTGGTGGGCTATACCATCGGCTTGTCCTTAACGGGGACGGCGCTGAAATCGATGTCCCACCAGCTTCCGTCCATGGCGGCGATGACGGCGCTGCTGCTGCTCATGTGCGCGGGCTTCGCATACTTGATTTCGAAATTATCGGGCATTGATTTTATTACCCTGCTGATGGGCAGCATTCCCGGCGGATTAACGCAGGTGATTATGCTGGCGGAAGAAACGGAAGGGGCCGATATCACGATTGTCACCGTATATCAGGTGATTCGGCTGATGATGATCATCATCCTGGTGCCGCTGCTGATCTTCAGTCCTTTGTTTGGGTACCAGCATTCGGGCAGCGTGCAGAGCGAAGACGCACAGCAGGCCGCCGTGGCTGCAGCACAGGGCCCGGGCATTACCTGGGAGCTGCTTGTTTTTCTAGCTGTGGCAGCTGTATTCGGTCTGCTTGCAAATCGGATCAAATTCCCGACCGCCTTTCTGCTGGGTCCGGCGATTTCAACGGCGGTATTTCAGGGAGTTTGGCATACAGGGCCTTCTTTGCCCAATGTGCTTGTCGATGCCGCCCAATTGGTCATCGGCGCGAATGTAGGTCTGATGTTGAAACCCGGCGCGCTGCAGAACAAAATCAAAACCTTTGCCTGCGCGCTGCTGAGCGGGGTTTTACTGATCGCGGGCGCTTTTATATTCGCTTTGATCCTGAAATGGACGGAGTCGCTTTCGATGGCGACCGCCCTGCTCAGCATGGCTCCGGGCGGGATGGATCAAATGAGTATCATGGCGCATGAAATCAATGCCGAGCTTTCGGTGGTGGCCGGGTACCAGCTGTTCCGGACCTTCTTTATCTTCTTGGCGGTACCGCCGTTGTTCCGGCTGTTTTACAAGTATTACAGCGGTCGCAAAGCGGCTTCGGAGCAAGCTTAGCTTTTCTTGGCTTTAAAAAAAGAACAGCCCCCGTTTGGCTCAGGCATAACCTGACCGGGCGGGGGCTGTTTGTTTTTCCTTAACTGCAGGCGCAATTCAGAACCGGTTTGCGGGCTGCGCCGGTTTCATCCAGCCGGGTTACCGGCGTAGTGTAAGGCGCGTTCAGCAGCAGCTCCGGATATTCTTTCGCCTCCTGGGCGATTTGGATCATCGTATCGATGAAATCGTCCAGCGTTTCTTTGCTTTCGGTTTCGGTCGGCTCGATCATGATGCATTCTTCCACGTTCAGCGGGAAGTAGATGGTAGGCGGATGGTAGCCGAAATCGAGCAGCCGTTTGGCAACATCGAGCGTATGGATGCCGTAGGGCTTAAGACCGCTGCCGGACATGACGAATTCGTGTTTGCAGATCCGGTCATACGGCATTTCAAAATAAGGCGCCAATCTTGCCCGCATGTAGTTGGCGTTCAGTACGGCATGTTCGGATACGGTTCGCAGGCCTTCCGGACCGTAAGTATGGATGTAGGCGTAAGCGCGGACGAGAATGCCGAAGTTGCCGTAATAGGCTTTTACGCGGCCGATCGAGCGGTCCTGCTTTTCGCTGAAGGCGAAGGAGCCGTCTTCGTTTTTCACGACAATAGGTCCCGGCAGGTAAGGGAGCAGGATGTTTTTTACGCCAACAGGACCCGCGCCGGGGCCTCCGCCGCCGTGAGGGGTGCTCATCGTTTTGTGCAGGTTCAAGTGCACAACGTCAAAGCCCATGTCGCCAGGGCGGGTGATGCCCATGATGGCATTGGAGTTGGCGCCGTCATAATAGACCAGACCGCCCGCCTCATGCACGATTTCGGCGATTTCTACGATTTGTTCCTCAAACAAGCCAAGCGTGTTCGGATTCGTCAGCATTAAAGCGGCCGTATCTTCGCCAACCGCCCCCCGCAGGGCATCCAGATCCACGAGTCCGTTTGCTTTGGAAGGAATCGTGACGGTCTGGAAACCGGCAACGGAAGCGCTGGCCGGGTTGGTTCCGTGCGAGGAGTCAGGCACGATCACCTTCACGCGGTTGTGCTCGCCGCGTTCCTCATGGTAGGCGCGGATCATCATCAGTCCCGTCCATTCGCCATGGGCGCCGGCCGCAGGCTGCAGGGTAACGGCGTCCATGCCGGTCAGCCCGGCCAGGTCGTTTTGCAGCGTGTGCATCAGCTCAAGCGCGCCCTGTACGCTTTCTTCCGGCTGATAGGGATGAATTTTGGCAAAGCCGGCGTAACGGGCTACGTCTTCGTTGATTTTCGGATTGTATTTCATCGTGCAGGAGCCCAGCGGATAGAAACCGTTATCCACGCCGAAGTTGCGGCGGGACAATTCCGTATAGTGGCGAATCACGTCCACTTCGTAAATCTCGGGCAAAGCGGCTTCTTCCTTGCGCAGGAACTGCGCCGGAATCAGCTCCTCCACAGGCTGGACCGGCACGTCGATTTCCGGCAGGGAATAAGCGACACGGCCCGGGGTGCTCAGTTCAAAGATCAGCGCTTTATCTTTCAAGTCTTTGGTGCTTACGCTCATAGGGATCCCTCCAGAATAACCGAAAACCGGTCGATTTCTTCTTTGCTGCGGCGTTCCGTAACGGCAATCAGCATATGGCCTGCAAGTTCCGGATACGTTTTGCCGAGATCATAACCGCCAATATAACCTTCCGCCAGCAGTTTGCTTTGCAGGGCAGCCATGTCCGTGCCTTCCGGCAGCTTGATCACAAATTCATTAAAGGTAGGCGAAGAGAAGGCGACAGTCACGCCTTTTACGGCAGCCAGTTTTTGTTTGGCATAATGGCTTTTTTGCAGGTTGAGCCGGGACACCTCCTTAAGCCCCTGTCTGCCCATCAGCGACAGATAAACGGAAGCGCACAGCGCCAGCAGCGCCTGATTGGAGCAGATGTTGGACGTTGCTTTCTCGCGGCGGATATGCTGCTCGCGGGCCTGCAGCGTCAGTACGAAACCACGTTTGCCGTTCCGGTCGGTCGTCTGGCCGACGATCCGGCCCGGCATGCGGCGCATATGCGCTTCGGATACGGCAAAAAATCCGCACGTAGGGCCGCCGTAGGAACCGGAGATTCCGAGCGGCTGGGCGTCGCCGATCACGATGTCGGCGCCTTGTCTGCCCGGCGCTTCGATCAGTCCGAGCGCCAGCGGGTTGGTGCTGACGATCAGCAGCGCTTTGCTTGCATGGGCCAGCTCTCCAAATGCCTGTACGTCTTCAACAGCTCCGAAGAAATTCGGGCTCTGCACGATCACGGCGGCCGTATCCGGCGTTACCGCCTGAGCCAGCGCGTCGGCATCGGTCACGCCGCCCAAGGTGCCGACTTCGACGATTTCCAGATTGAGGCCGTGGGCGTAGGTGTCAAGAACACCGCGGGCTTCCGGATGAACGGCCCGGGATACAACGATCCGTTTACGGCGTGTTGCGCTCGCTGCCAGGTTCGCGGCTTCCGCGAGTGCGGTCGCCCCGTCGTACATACTCGCATTGGCAACTGCCATGCCGGTCAATTCGCAAATGTAAGACTGAAATTCAAAAATGGCCTGCAGCTCGCCTTGGCTGATTTCCGGCTGATAAGGGGTATAGGCCGTATAAAATTCCGAACGGGATACGACGTGATTAATGACGGAAGGTACGTGATGATCGTAAATGCCTGCGCCAAGGAAACTGACGTAACGGTCGCTGTCGGCGTTTTTGCCGGCCAGCGCGCCCATATGGCGGGTCAGGGCGTATTCATCCAGACGGGAGGATATCGGCAGCTCGCCTTTGAAGCGAATGCTGGCAGGAATGTCGGCGAACAGATCTTCCACGGATTCTACGCCGATCGTGGCCAGCATTTCCTTTTTGTTGTCTTCGGTAATCGGCAGATAACGGTGTTTCATGGATTATTCAGCTCCTTTGGCGGGCTTTGCGGTTTTTTTGTAAAATGGAGCCTTCACGACTTCGGCTTTCAGCTTTTTGCCGCGAATCTCGACTTCGATGACGGTGCCGATGGCGGCGTATTTGCTGTCCACCAGCGCGAGCCCCAAATTGCGTTTCAAAGAAGGCGATTGGGTGCCTGTGGTGACTTCCCCGATCTTCACGCCGTCTCCGTAAACGAGGTAGTGGGAACGGGGAATCCCGCGGTCGATCATCTCGATGCCGACCAGCTTGCGCGGCAGGCCGGCCGCTTTTTGCGCTTCCAAAGCGCTGCGCCCGATAAAATCGCCTTTGTCCCATTTCACGAAAAAACCTACGCCGGCTTCCAGCGGCGAAATCGTCGCGGACAGCTCCTGTCCGTACAGAGGCAGCTTGGCTTCGAAACGCAGCGTGTCGCGTGCGCCGAGTCCGGCAGGTATTAGACCGTGCGGCGCACCCGCAGCCAGCAGCCCTTTCCAGATGGCCGGGGCCTGTTCAGCTGGCGCATAAACTTCAAATCCGTCTTCTCCGGTATAACCGGTACGGGAGAGAATCGCTTTGGCGCCAAACAATTCAACATCGGCGGCAAACGTAAAGGAGGAGAGTCCGGCAGCCGCCGTAATGCCGGCTTCGGTCAGAATTTGTTCGGCTAACGGTCCCTGCAGGGCAATCAGCGCGGTTTCAGAGGAAATGTCGGTCATCTGCACCTGCTCGGGCTGGTGATCGCGCAGCCAGTTCCAATCCTTTTGGATATTGGAGGCGTTGACGACCAGCATGTAACGATTTTCCGAGAGGTAATACACAAGCAGGTCATCCACCACGCCGCCGTCCGGGTAACACATCAGCGTATATTGGGCGGCGCCGGGTTTCAATACGGAGACGTCGTTAGTCAGCGTGTTTTGCAGAAAAGCAAGCGCGCCTTTGCCTTCGACAAGAAACTCGCCCATGTGGGAAACGTCAAACAGGCCGGCTTGCTGGCGAACGGCATCATGTTCTTTCTGGATGCCTTCGAATTGAACCGGCAGCTCCCAGCCGCCAAAATCGATGCATCGGGCGCCGGAAAAATCGGCATAACAGGGGAAAAGCGGTGTTCTCAACAATTCTGACATTTTCTCACCTCATGAATGCTTATTCAAATTTTAAGGCAGCACAAAAAGGACAGGCCCAAGAATCCGTGTCACATGCGGCTCATTCCGCAGTTACGGATTCTGAAGGCTCTGTCCTTGGTACCTGAGAGTGTCCCTTGCGGCAGCGGAAGTCAGCCGACTTCCGAGCTTCCAGGTTTCCCCTTGGGTGATCCGGCGGCTTCCGCTGCCGAATGCTCTCCAGAGATGCGTCCGGTAAAAGTCCTTTTGCCTGAGAGATTCACTCCAGCGCTTGGCAAGAGCTTGCTCCTTCGGCGTCGCCGCTTGCGCGGCAATCTCTCCCTTTACGTTCACCCGCTCTTCATAATCTCATTAAAACGGGTAAACCCGAAGGATGTCAACAAATTTATCTTTAAATTTTCGGATTATCGGCAGGGAATGTCGAATTATAGCGTTATCATTGGGAGACAAGTCGGGAAAACGAAAAAGTGTAAGCTATATTGACATTTGCTAGGGAAATGAATAACCTAGACTTGTAAATCTATGCCCTGGATAAAGCTTGGATCAAACAGAGTGATTAAAAATTAAGTTCACAAGATTGGAGCGAAAGAAAGCGATGAGCGAAATTAAACAAGGACTTTGGTACAGCGAGGAACATGAATGGGTACAAGATATGGGAGACGGCACCGTGCTTGTCGGCATTACGGATTTTGCCCAGGACCGGTTGGGGGACATCGTATTTGTCGAGCTGCCTGAAACCGGAACCGAGGTAGGCGCGGAAGACGGCATCGGCACCATCGAATCTGTGAAGACGGTATCCGATTTGTTCTCTCCGGTCAGCGGCACGATCGTCGAAGTGAACGAAGAGCTGACAAATGCTCCTGAACGCGTGAACGAAGAGCCATTTGGCAGCGGCTGGATGGTCAAAATCAAATTGTCCGCTCCCGCCGAAGAAGCTTTCGCCAAGCTGCTGAACGCAGAAGCCTACGGGAAACACACCGAAGAATAATCGATCATCCGATATAAGTTAAAGAGCCCTTGCTGATTCGCTGGCGAACAGAAGGGCTTTTGTTAATGGAATCAGGCCAGCCGGAAACTCCCGGCTGGCCTTTTTTTGCAGGGTTTATAAATCCTAAATTAGTCTGGTAAATGCCCGAAAGAGCGCTGATGATAGATTATGAGCTAGCACGAGAACTGGGTTTGTTAAGCCTGTTAAGTCTACTAATTTTGCTAAGCCTGTAAGCTTGTTACGCCCGGTTTCCCCAAAGCTCAAGCGCCTGTTTCAGTTCCGGCAGCTTTTGCGCAGCTTCTTCGAGCGGAACGCCGTTCACAGCGGCGTCAATCGCCTGTAGGAAAGCTTGTCCTCCGGCTTGGATGCCGCCGGGATGAGCCTGTATGCCGCTGCTGCCGTCCAGGATCACATCAGGCCATAATCCTGCAGAATCTGCGGGACGAGACCTGGATGGACCGATCAGCAAGGCGCCGGAAAGCTGGCGGGAAGCGGCAGGCTGGTGCGGGTCAGCTCCTCTTTGACCTCGAAGCTGTCCTCACGCGTCAGGTTGGATGAACCCCTGTACGGAGAAGGGAACAAAACAAGATCCGCTCCCGCTACGCGCATCAGCTTTCCTAGCAGCAGGGCCGGAGCAATGCCGAAATGCCTGGACGGATAAAGCGCTCCGGCCAAAGAAGGATAAGCCATGATGGGCACGTGAATATCCGGATCGGCGGCCAACTCCTGAAGCACATCGATGCCGTAGGCGAGGGGGCTGAAGAGCAAAGCGGCGGCTCCTGCATCGACGGCCCGTTTGGCCCTGCCCCTCAGCTCCGAAGGTTTGCCGGTGAGGTTCACGGCGTACAGCAGTTTTTTGCCGGTAAATTTCTCGGCTTCCTCCGCCGCCAGCTTGGATACCTCCGCTCTCCGCTCTAATGAATCCGCATGCTCAAACCGGGTTTCCTCATCCAGGATCAGATCCGCTCCGCCGAGCGCCTGCACCATAAACTGGGTTTTCATGCTGTTCAAATCAAATGCGGCGTCCGGCTTTACCCGGCTCATCAGCAGAGGAAGGGACGGACGGCCGAGCATCTCCCGGATGCCCGAAATGCCGAATTTGGGCCCTGCAAAGGCGGACAGGAAAGATTCGGACAAACCCAAATTCAGCAGACGGATGCGGCCATCCATCGAAAGATTGCCGAAAGCGGCCAGCAGCAGGGCGGTAAGGTCTTTGGTGAACCAATTATCCGGAAAAGCGATGAGCATGTCGGCATAACGTTCACCGGGAGCCGCTCCTTCAGGCTCAAAAATAGAAATGTTTTCAACCCGGCCCTCGCGATCAAGCGAAGTTTCCCGCTTGAGCTCCGCAAGCCCGGCCCAGCTTCGAGCAGTCAGCCCGGCGGCTATCGATTCGGCTTTGCTGTGGAAATCGGCTTGGTCGTCATGAATGCGATAGGTTGCCGTGCAGTAGCTCATTTCAGATCCTCCTCGATTGCCGCCCCCATTTCGCGAGACCGTGATGCGGCGCGGTTGACGGCGGCCTTGACCGCTTCGGTGAACTGATATTGCGCCAGCACTTCCAGCGCGGCTTGGGTAGAACCGTTCGGAGAGGTAATCGCCTTCCGCAGATCGGCCGGCTTTTCCCCGGTTTCCTTCATCATGGTTGCGGCTCCAAGCACCGTTTGCACGGTTAATTCGCGGGACTGCTCCGGAGAAAGGCCTCCTTCAATGCCGGCTGCAATCATTGCTTCCATCATGTAATAAACATAAGCGGGACCGCTGCCGGAAACGCCTGTCAAAGTTTCCATTTGCGCTTCGGGAATGATGCTGACGATACCGACGGCTTCAAAAATAGCCAACGTCCGTTCGCGCAGTTCCAGCGTCACTTCCCCGGAGAAGGAAATTCCCGTTGCGCCAAGTCCGATCGTGCTGGACGTATTCGGCATTGTGCGGGCAACGGGAAGTTTATGCCCCAGCAGGGCTTGAAGGGTAGGGATGGACAAGCCGGCAATGACGGATACGATAAGCTGGCTTTCGTTAACGAGCGGGGTCAGGCGTTTGATTGCGGCGCCTGCATCTTTGGGTTTCATGGCGAGAACTATAATGTCGGCTTTGGCGAGCAGTTCATTTTGGGCTTCCGTTTCCGAAGCGGTTTGTACCCCGTATTGGGACGACAGGCGTTCCAGGCGTTCGGCATTGCTACGGTTAAACATGGCGATTTCGCCCGGCTGGGCCGCAGAAGTGGAGATAAGTCCGCGGACAATGGCTTCAGCCATGGAACCCGCGCCGTAAAAGACGATCGTTGGAGTAGAGGAAACGTTTGAATTTGACATGTTAAAAAAACCTCCTGCTCAAGTCTCTGATATGGATTTGGAGAAAAAAATGGCCGGACGCGCCCCGGCAAACGAAAGTTTGGGTGTTCTGGAGCTTGTCCGGTGAGGGGAAGAGGGCCGCGGCGGGTTATCCGCGGATTTGCCCTGATCCCTTAATCGTGTATTTGGTTGACGTCAGCGCAGGGAGGCCCATCGGTCCTCTGGCATGAAGCTTTTGCGTGCTGATCCCGATCTCGGCACCGAAGCCGAATTCGAATCCGTCGGTAAAGCGGGTCGAAGCATTGTGATAAACGGCGGCTGCGTCAACCTCGTTGAGGAAACGGGCGGCAAGCTCTTCGTTTTCGGTTACGATGCACTCCGAATGTTTGGTGCTAAATTTGGCAATGTGATCCAAAGCATCCTGCAGTTCATCCACTATTTTAACATTTAAAATGTAATCGTTGTATTCCGTGGCAAAATCCTGCTCCGCAACCGGCTTGGCTTCCGGAAGCAGCCGGCGGGTTCGCTCGCAGCCTCTTAGCTCCACGCCGGCGGCTTGAAAAGCTTCGCCCAGCTCAGTCATATGCCCTGCCGCAAAATCCCGGTGCACCAGCAGCGTTTCCATCGAATTGCAGACGGATGGGCGCTGGGCTTTGGCGTTAACGGCAATGCGGACGGCCATTTCCGGATCGGCGGAAGCGTCCACATAGGTATGGCAGATCCCTGCGCCCGTTTCGATAACGGGAACGGTTGCATTTTTAACTACATGCTGAATCAGCGAACTGCCGCCCCGCGGAATGATGACGTCCAGCAGGCCGTTCAGCTTCAGCATTTCATCGACGGAGGACCGCTCCGAGTCATGGACCAGCTGCAGCGCCTCTTTCGGGAGCCGGTTTTTTTCAAGCGCCTGTTGAAACAACTCGGCGATTTTGACGTTGGAAGAAAGGGCAGCGGATCCGCCGCGCAGCAGGACGGCATTGCCCGTCTTAAGGCAAAGACCGGCGGCGTCGACGGTAACGTTGGGCCGCGCTTCGTAGATGATGCCGATCACGCCGATCGGCACGCGTTTTTTGACAATGTGCAGACCGTTAGGCCGATCCATGGTTTCCAGCACCTCGCCGACGGGGTCGGGCAGCTCCGCGATTTGACGGAGGCCTTCAGCCATGGCCGCGATCCGCTCCGGATTTAAGGCCAGCCGGTCGAGCAGGGAAACGGAAGTGCCGTTTTGTCTGCCGCGTTCCAAATCCTCCCTGTTTGCGGCGAGGATGTCCTCCGTTCCTGTAACTAAGGCGTCTGCGACCGCCAGCAGGGCGCGGTTTTTATGCTCGGTGGTCAGCCAGGCCAGCTGGGGAGCGCTTGCGGCCGCAAGCGCCGCTTTTTCTTTTACTTCACTCATCACGGCAACCTCCATTCGGCGTATTTCGCCTTTGTTTATAAAAAGGATTTGGATCCATCTTTATTTCTTCTAAGCTCTGTCTATTTCAAAGAGATCCATTCATCGCGGTGAATGACCTCAAGCCGGTGGACAAGGTCGATCTGCTTGACGACGTCGGCGCTGCTGAGCCCCTTGATCGTATCGAGTTCCTCCGCGTCGTAGTTGATGATGCCCCGGCCGAGCATGGACTCATCAAGCCCGTAAACCTCTACGACATCTCCGGCGTGAAAAGAGCCTTGAACCCGCTTCACGCCTACCGGCAGCAGGCTCCGCCCGCCGTGGATCAGCGCTTCGGCGGCTCCTTCGTCCACGTAAAGCCGGCCCAGCGGGGTGGACAGAAAGCCGAGCCACTGCTTTTTCCGGGGCAGGTTGGACAGGGAAGTGCTGAAGTAGGTGCCGTGGCCGTCGCCGCGGACGGCGGCAAGCATTTCGCCCGGGCTCTTCATGCGGCCCACAAAAACGGGAATCCCGCCGCGGGTGGCGATGCGCGCCGCATCCAGCTTGGAGCGCATGCCGCCCGTGCCGATGCTGCTGCCGGCCCCGCCAGCCGCATGGTACATCTCGTCGGTGATTTCTTCGACCCGGCTGATTCGCACCGCTGCCGGATCGATCCGGGGATCCTGGGTGTATAATCCATCCATATCCGTCAGGATGAGGAGATGATCGGCCTTCAGCAAATTGGCCACAAGCGCGGAGAGCGTGTCGTTATCGCCGAATTTCAGCTCGTCGACGGAAACCGTGTCATTTTCGTTGATGATCGGTATGACGTTTTGCTTCAGCAGCTCTTCCAGCGCCATGCTGGCATTGCCCATGCGCTTGCGGCTGTTGAAATCCGCCCGGGTGAGCAGCACCTGGGCCGACCGCACCTCATGCAGGGCAAACGCTTCGCGGTAGGCCTGCATCAGCAGCGCTTGGCCGACTGCGGCTGCGGCCTGTTTCTCGTGCAGCAGCTTCGGCCGCTGCGCGTAGCCGATTTCCCGGAACCCGGCGGCTACGGCCCCGGACGTGACGAGCACAGGCTGATAGCCCGCAGCTGCGAGCGAAGCCAGCTCGGCCGCGAAAAAACGGGTGGCGTGTTCGTTCAGCCCGCCTTCCTCAGAAGTAAGGGAGCTGCTGCCGATTTTGACAACAATTCTGTGCAGCATAAGCGTAACCTCCTGATTTTTCTGGAAAATGATTAATCCGGCATGCGGGGCGATGGGGAGGCAAACAACAAAAAAAGCCTCCGTCCTCCGCATGCAAATGCAAAGGACGAAAGCTTGGCTTCCGCGGTACCACCTTTATTGATGAACAGCTCCGTTCATCCGACTCAGGGCCTGTTAACAGCTGGCGGCTGTCCGGCATGAGCCGGCCGTTCGGGGGTAGGTTTCCGCAGCAGCTCCGGCAAATTCTTGCAGCCCAAGGAATTTGCTCTCTGAGAACGGAGTATTGTCCGCGTACTGGTCCCGTCATCACGTTTCCTAAATTTATTTATTGCTAGGATAACATGAGCTTTCTGACTTTGCAAAGGTGAATAAGCCTTGAAACCCCGTAATTATGCCAATTCTTTCGGACAGCTTCATATTAAAAAATGAATTCGACCTTTTCTGAGAAGGCAAATAAAATAGAGGAAGAAGGACGAACGAAACGGAAAGGATAGGTGCCTATGGGACAACATCCCGATTATTGGAATCTGGCCCTCATTCAGGCGGACATCAGGCTGGGCCAGCCTGAACGAAACCGGAAACACTTGGAAGCCCTGATGAAGCAAGCGGTTCAAGCAGTGCCCAAACCCGATGTTATTATGCTGCCGGAGATGTGGAACACCGGGTATGCCCTTGACCGCATTCAGGACCTGGCCGATCCGGGGGCAAGGACTGCAAGCGCCTGGTTGAGCCGATTTGCGGCCGAGCATGGGGTTCACGTTGTCGGCGGTTCGGTGGCCGAAAAAGGCGATGACGGCCTGATCCGCAATACGATGCTGGTCTTCGACAGAAACGGCCGGGAAGCTGGCCGGTATTCAAAAATCCATTTATTCCGTTTGATGCAGGAAGAAAAACATCTGGCGGAAGGTCTGGACACCGTTACTTTTCATCTGGAAGGGATACTGTCGGGCGCTTCGATCTGCTACGATCTCCGTTTCCCCGAGCTGTGCCGGAAGCTGGCTTTGGCCGGGGCAAAAATATGGTTTGTGCCGGCGGAATGGCCGCATCCCCGGCTTCACCATTGGCGGACGCTGCTTCAGGCCCGGGCAATTGAAAACCAGATGTATGTAGTCGCCTGCAACCGGGTGGGAGAAGATCCCGATAACCGCTTCTTCGGCCATTCGCTGATTATTGATCCTTGGGGCGAAATCGTGGCCGAAGGCGGAGAACGGGAAGACATTGTGACGGGGCGGATCCGTTTGGCGCTGGTTGACGAGGTGCGCGGGCGGATTCCGGTCTTTGAGGACCGCCGTCCGGATTTATACCGGTTTTAAATGCCGCTGAGCGCTTCGAATCCTGAGCTATTCTTCTTCCTTCCAGCGGTTGTTGAAGGTTTGCTTGAAGGTTTGAATAAAAGCTTCGGCGGCTTTGGACAAATACCGTCCTTTCCGGTAAGCGATTACCAGCGTCCGGCTGGGGGCGGGCTCGGCCAGCGGGACATAAACCGGGATCAGCTCGCTCCGCTTGGCCCTGGCGATAAAACGGGGCACCAGCGTAATGCCCATGCCGGCGGCGACCAGGGACTGAACGGTTTCAATGTTGTTGCTTTCAAAGACAACGTTTGGCTCAAAACCGGCTTCCTGACAAAGTCCCACAGTCAGCTTGCGGAAGCCTTGGCCCTTTTTCAGAACGACAAAAGGCTCCTCGCGCAGCTCCTCAATTCGGACGCCGTCGTCTTCGCTCCGTCCGGCCAGCCTGTGTCCGGGGGGAACGGCTAGCAGAATACGCTCTTCGCCTATTTCCTCATACGCGAGGGAAGTCTCCTGAAGCGGCAGCGAAAGCAGGCTCAGGTCAGTCCCGCCGCTGGCGGTGAGCTTTTCCAGATTCAGGGACGTATCCTCCAGCAGTGAAATTTGAATGCCCGGAAATGCTTCCTTAAATTCGGGGAGCACGTAAGGGAGCAGGTGCGAACCCGTAATTGGCATGCTTCCGACGACCACCCGGCCGCTGCGCATCTGCGAGATGTCGTCCATCTCCTGGCGCAGCTCCTCCACCGCGTCCATGATCCGGCGCGCATGGACTACAAAACTTTCGCCGGCGTGCGTCAGCTCGACGGAACTTGTGTTGCGCTGAAACAGCAGCACGCCGAGTTCTTTTTCCAGCTTGGACAGCTGCTGGCTGAGGGAAGGCTGCGCGATGTGCAGCTTGTCCGCCGCCCTTGAGAAATTCCGTTCCTCCGCAATCTGCAGCGTATATTGAAGTTGTCTGAATTCCATGAAGGCCTCCTGAGATTTTAAATTACTTATAATTTTAACCTATAAATGAGGTGAGATAAATAGTTATTGCTCGTATGCCCGTTCATCTTTCAGGGATTAAACTCAGATGAAGAAAAAGGACATGCGCCGCTCACTGAGGAGAGCAAAAAATTCAATAGAGAGCCCCTGCGTTTCCTGCAGACCGGGAATTTTTCCTTATGAAGCGGTTTGGCCGATGATAGGCCGAGAGAGTCACACGGCGTGTTTCCTGGCTTAAACCGCATGATTTCCCATGTCTTGTGAGAGTGTGCTATAATGGCCCCATGATAGATGTGGAGGTTGTATGAATGAAGGTGTGGAAGGAAATCCGCGGATGGCTTTTTTCCATCGGGATCGCATTTGTACTTAGTTTAATCATTGGCATCTTTGTGATTCAGCCTTACAAGGTAGACGGGCATTCCATGGATCCTACTTTGCATGACAAGGAACGCATTTATGCCGAAAAATGGTCGCATGCGCTCGGCAAGGTTCCCGACTACGGGGATATCGTCATTATCGACAGCCGCGTTGACCGCTCCCGCTCTTTCTGGGACGATCTGAAGGAACACCCTTTGATTGCGCTCCTGACGGGAGAAAATAAACAGGAAATCTTTTTCGTAAAACGCTTGATCGGCAAACCCGGTGATAAAATCGAAATCAAGCAGGGCAAGGTTTACCGCAACGGCCAGCTGCTCGATGAGCCTTACATCAAGGAGCCTATGCGGATCGAGCCCGATCAGGAATACGATGTTCCTGCAGGCAGCGTTTTTGTCATGGGGGATAACCGCAACAACAGCAAGGACAGCCGCATGATCGGCTTTGTTCCTATTGATCATGTAATGGGGATCAAAGGACTGAAATAAAGATTGGAAGTTTGGAAGTTGAAGGACAAATAAGAGTTTTTCCGGCAGTCCGCTGCCGGGGAAGCTCTTTTTTGCTGCGCTTTTTTAGGGCTTTGGTCAACTTATAGTTTAAACCTATGAAGGTAATTGTATTTATGTATTTCTCAAATAACACTGCGGCTTGTTATAGTAAATGCAATCAGTCAGGCAAAAAAAATTTATCGGATCCTCAGACCGGTGAATCAGCTGCCTGAACCAAGGACGAATTTTTAATCGGGAGTGATACAAATGAGTCAGAAGAAAACGATGTATGAGAAGATTTGGGATAACCACGTGATTTATCAGGAAGAAGGCAAACCGAGCGTATTGTACATTGACCTTCATTTGGTTCATGAGGTTACTTCCCCGCAGGCGTTCGAAGGATTGCGGATGTCAGGACGCAAGGTCCGCAGACCGGAATTGACCTTTGCCACGATGGACCACAATGTGCCGACCAAAGACCGGTTTAACATTACGGACCCGATCTCCAAACAGCAGATCGATACGTTGACCCAAAACTGCCGGGATTTCGGCGTTACGCTTTATGATCTGGATACGCTTGATCAAGGTGTCGTGCACGTTATGGGGCCTGAACTCGGTCTGACGGCTCCGGGCAAAACGATCGTCTGCGGCGACAGCCACACATCGACGCATGGCGCGTTTGGCGCATTAGCGTTCGGGATCGGAACAAGCGAAGTGGAGCACGTGCTGGCAACGCAATGCCTGCAGCAGGTCAAATCCAAAACGATGGAAGTCCGTTTTGTCGGCAAACGCAACCCAGGCGTTACGGCGAAAGACCTTATCCTGGGCGTCATTGCTCAATACGGCACTGATTTTGCAACCGGTTATGTCATTGAATATACGGGTGAAGCGATCCGCAGCCTGACGATGGAAGAACGGATGACGGTCTGCAACATGTCGATCGAAGCGGGGGCCCGCGCCGGTCTGATCGCGCCGGACGAAACGACTTTCAATTATTTGCGCGGACGTCAGTACGCGCCGCAGGGCAGCGCCTATGACGAAGCGGTTGAAGCGTGGAAGCAGCTGGCGACGGACGAAGGCGCCGAATATGACGTCGTGGTCGAATTTGACGTCGATTCCCTGATTCCGCAGGTGACCTGGGGCACAAGCCCGGGCATGGGCACCAACATTACCTCGGCTGTCCCTGATCCTGCTGCTTTTGACAGCGAAAACGAAAGAAAAGCGGCCAAACAGGCCCTTGAATACATGGGGCTGGTTCCGGGAACGCCGATGTCGGAAATCCCTGTGGATTACGTGTTTATCGGCTCCTGCACCAATGGACGGATCGAGGACCTTCGCGCGGCGGCTTCCATTGCCAAAGGCTACAAGGTTTCAGGCAAGGTGACGGCTATCGTCGTGCCGGGTTCCGGACGCGTCAAATTGCAGGCTGAGGAAGAAGGCCTGGACAAAATCTTTACGGAAGCTGGTTTTGAATGGCGCGATGCGGGCTGCAGCATGTGCCTGGCGATGAACCCTGACGTGCTGAAGCCGGGTCAACGCTGCGCGTCTACCTCCAACCGCAACTTCGAAGGCCGTCAAGGCCGCGGAGGACGCACCCATCTCGTATCTCCGGCCATGGCAGCGGCAGCGGCGATCCGTGGACATTTTGTCGATGTCCGCGACTGGACGTTTAAAACGGAAGTGGTCAGCTGAGCGCTGCCGGACTTCAAGACAGAATAAACCAAGGGAGAGATTGAGAGATGGAAGCTTTTAAAACCTTAAACGGAATCGTGGGTCCGGTGGACCGCGTCAATGTCGATACAGATGCTATTATTCCTAAGCAATTCTTAAAAAGAATCGAACGGAGCGGCTTCGGCCAGTTCCTGTTTTTCGAATGGCGTTTTGACGAAGAAGGCAATGAGAATCCGGATTTCGAACTGAACAAACCCCGCTATAAAGGGGCTTCCGTTCTGATTTCCCGCGTTAACTTCGGCTGCGGCTCTTCCAGGGAGCATGCGCCTTGGGCGATTCAGGATTACGGCTTCCGCTGCGTGATCGCCCCGTCTTTTGCGGATATTTTCTACAACAACTGCTTTAAAAACGGCATCCTGCCGATCAAGCTCTCCGAAGAGCAGGTGGAGGAGCTGTTCCAGAGAACGGCGAAGCACGAAGGCTACAAGCTGAACGTAGACCTGGAGAACAAGAAAATCACCGATGAATTCGGGCTGGATTACAGCTTTGATCTCGACGAGCACCGCCGCCAGTTTTTGCTACAGGGGCTGGATGACATCGGCCTGACGCTCCAGCATGAGGATCTGATCTCCGCTTACGAGGCTAAACATAAAGACCGTCTGTTTGCCTGATGAGGGTCAAGGTGCAAAGGATTCATTGACAATTCCGAACGTCGTTCCTCATAATCGACAGTGACTTGTTTGACACAACGCTTACGACACTGCCCGAAAGTAAGGAGGAACGACATGTTTGATAATGATTGGGACGAGGTGCTGGCGGAGGAGATCAAAAAGCCCTATTTTCAGGACCTCCGCTATGCCTTGGCCAGAGAGTACAAGCTACATACCGTATATCCGCCCAAGGAGCTGCTGTTTTCCGCGCTTAAATTAACGCCGTATCGGGATACTAGGGTAGTGATCCTGGGACAGGATCCCTATCACGGACCCGGCCAGGCGCACGGCCTCAGCTTTTCCGTTCAGCCGGGCGTTCGGATTCCGCCGTCCCTGCAGAACATTTACAAGGAGCTGGCGGATGACGTTGGCGCAGCTATTCCGAACCACGGTTCCCTTTTGCATTGGGCCCATCAGGGCGTGCTGCTGCTCAATGCCGTGCTGACGGTCCGGCAGGGACAGCCCAATTCGCATAAAGGGCTTGGCTGGGAAGCTTTTACCGATGCGGTCGTCGAAAAGCTGAACGAGCGTGAAACGCCGCTGGTGTTCATCTTATGGGGCAGCCATGCCCAGCAAAAAGGCGCATTCGTGGATGCCGGACGGCATAAGGTGATCCGTTCGCCGCATCCGAGCCCCTTTTCCGCCCATCGCGGATTTTTGGGTAGCAAACCTTTTTCGTCGGCCAACCGCTTTTTAACGGAACAAGGGCTTAAGCCTATTGATTGGGCCGTTCCGCCATTGGATTAGAAGAATATGTCTTTTTTTTCTGAAACATTTGCGAAATCCGCCGTCCGGCGGATTTTTTTTTGCGGACAAAATTGGAAATTGTCTATCAACGGCAATTTTTTCCTGATAAAATGTTAGATAAGTGCAGCTTTTCATAGATTGTGTCGTTCCGCTAGAAGTAATTCAGTCATTTTCATAGAAACGGTAGGGGATGAGTAACGGATGAAAAAGTACGGATTTATCGCGTTTTTGCTGCTATTTTTGCTGATGATTCCCGGGCTTGGACATGCGGCGGCCAACGCTGCTCATATCAACCTGGACGGTAAAGACCTGGAAATCGGAGACGATGCCGGGATCGAAACGATTGACGGCAAGATTATGGTCCCGCTACGGCTGGTGACGGAAAACATGGGCTACAAGGTGGATTATGACAACAAGTCGCGCACCGTCACCATCCAAAAGAGCAAAACGGTGCTTAAGCTGATTGTGGGGCAGCCCACCGCTCAAGTGAACGGCAAGGAAGTCAGAATGGCGGGTCCCGCCGTATTCGGAGGCAGCGGAGCAAATCAGACCACGCTGGTTCCGCTTCGTTTCATGGGAGAGCAAACGGGCTCCGAGGTCAGCTGGGACAATATCACCAAAACCGTATACATAACTTCAAGCATCTCGGGCAGCCAGGAGACTGTTCTGCCTGAAACGGGCAGCACAGGCGGTTCAGACAGTCCGGTCTCCGTCCCCGATCCTTCCCAAAACGCTGGCGATACGGCCTCTGACGAAACGCAGCCTCTCTCCGGAAACACGGCCGAACTTTCCGGGATCAGTTTTGGTGAAGGAAAGCTGGTGTTGGCCGTGAACGGAGATGTAACCCCGTCTGTCTTCACCATGAATGCTCCGGACCGGATCGTAATCGACCTGCCGGACACCCGATTCGCCCCGGATTTTGGCGAACGTTCGCCTTTAAGCGCGACGCTGAACGGGCAGATCAACGTGGAGGAAACCTCCAGCGCAGCGGATGTGCGCTACGCGCTGTTCAGCAGCAGTCCCTCAACCGTCCGGGTTGTCCTTGACATGAACAGCCCGTCCGCTTACCAGGTGACCGACAACAACGACGGTTTTGTCATCGTCGACCTGAACGCATCGTCCGGCAGCGGAGACCCGGCAGGAAGCGGCCAAGCGACCCCGTCGCAGCCTTCACAGCCCCAAACCACCGGCAAAAAGGTGATCGTCATCGATGCCGGACACGGCGGAAGCGATCCCGGCGCCTCCAGCCTTCACAACCGGAACGAAAAAGATTTTACGCTTTCGACGGTTCTGAAGCTTCAGCAAATTTTGGACCAGGACAGCAATATCGAAGTGGTGCTGACCCGGGACAGCGATACTTACCCGACGCTTGAGGACCGGGTGAACCTGGCCAACAGCCTGAAAGCTGACGTTTTTGTCTCGATTCACGGCAATAAAAGTCCGGATGGGGGGCCGGGGCCAAACGGGATAGAAACGCATTACACGAACAAAAACAGCGAGGCACTGGCCAAGATTATGCAGAAATATATCGTGCAATCCAGCGGCATGACCGACAGGGGACTTAAAACAGGCAACCTGTACGTGACGAAAAATACTAAAATGCCGGCGGTTCTTCTGGAGTGCGGATTTTTGAGCAATCCCAAAGACGAGGCGGCTATGTATTCGGACGAGTTTCAGCAGAAGCTTGCCCAAGGCATCGCCTCCGGACTGAAGGAATTTTTGGGCATCAAATAGTTTGGAGCCATCCTCAAATCCTATGAAATAAAAGGGAATTCGGTTTTCTTTCATCCTTCCTTTCTATTTTGTACCATTAAAATTGCCATAATTTACGCAACTTTTGATAGATTATGGCGTCTAATGAGTGAGTCTGTTGATGTTCCGACAGTGCTGCGGCAGCAATCATCAGGAACCACAAAATTATGAATGGAAGGGTGAAGAATGAAGAAATTTAGCTTTTTAATCGTTTTGTTTTTATGCGTGTTGGCTTTTCCATTGACGGGACATGCTGCCTCCACGGCCACTCACATTCTCCTGGATGGCAAGGAGATTGATTTAAGTCAGGACAGGCAGGTCCAGATTGTCAACAACAGCGTAATGATTCCGATTCGTGTCGTCGTAGAGGAACTTGGATTTAATGTGGACTGGGACAGCAAGACGGGCACGGTAACCATACAGCATTCGGACAGCGTCATCAAATTGCTTACGAACAGCACTGCAGCAACCGTAAACGGCAAAGCCGTTACGCTTACCACTCCTGCTTTTGTTAAAAATGGGACTACCTTTGTTCCGATCCGGTTCGTCAGCGAACAGATGGGAATAGCGGTAGATTGGAACAACACCACCAAAACCGTCAATCTGACCACGCAGACTTCCGGCAGCGGAAGCGGATCCCTGCCTGGCGGAAATTCCGGCGGCAGCGGATCAGGAACAAACGGATCGGTTCCCGATCCAAACGCTAATCTGGTTTCCTTGACGGGACTCAGCTACAGCGACAACCGGCTCATTTTGGCCGTGGATGGCAAGGTTACGCCGAATACGTTTACCTTGACCGGTCCCGACCGGCTTGTCGTTGATCTGCCGAACGTCAAATTTGCGTCTGATTTCTCGTCAGGGTTTCCTTTGGACGTTAATCAGACAGGCTCCATACCTGTGACGGGTTATCCGGACGTATCCCAGATCCGGTATTCCTTGTTCAACAGTCAGCCTTCCACCATCCGGGTGGTTCTCGACCTGAACTATGCCAAAGGTTTCGAGATGACGAATGCAAATGACGGCTTGATCATCATCGATCTGAACAAAGAGGCGGCCCCTTCCAATCCTACGCCGGCAACCCCCGGCAGCGGAGGCAAAAAGCTGGTGGTCATCGATGCCGGCCATGGCGGATCTGACCCGGGTGCGATCAGCTTGAACGGAAGAAAAGAAAAAGACTTCACTCTGGCCGTAGTGCTTAAGGTTGAGAAGCTGCTCAAAAACGAGCCGAACATCGATTATGTGCTGACTCGCAGCGGAGATACTTATCCGACGTTGTCTGACCGCACGAATCTTGCAAACAAGCTGAAAGCGGACGCTTTTGTATCGGTACATGGCAACAGCGGACCTGCGTCGGCTTCGGGCGTTGAAACGTATTACACACGGAGCGGCAGCAGCGCTACCTTCGCGAATATCATGCACAAGTATCTGGTGAAGGCAACAGGCCTTCCGGACCGCAAGGTCCGTCAGGAAAGCCTGCATGTAACAAGGGAAACGACGATGCCGGCTGTTTTGCTGGAATGTGGTTTCCTGAGCAACAAAGGGGATGAAGCGAAAATGTACAGCGCGGATTTCCAACAGAAAGTTGCGGAAGGTATCGTTGCCGGAATTAAAGAGTTTCTTGGAGTGAAATAAGGAATTTGAATGAAGGCAGGTGTACACGTGAATAAAAAACGTTTGACGATTGTATGTAGTGTTCTATTATTGGCTGTACTTGCAGGCTGCGGGCAAAAACCCGCGGCCTCTCCTGCTGAGAGCGGCAATACAAATGCCGCCGGAAGCAGCAGCGCTCCCGTGGTGAGCGCCGATGACCAGCAGGGGGCGGGCAATTCGCAGTCCGGCAATTCAGCCCCGCCGGCTTCCGAAGCTCCTGCTTCGGCAGATCCGTCTTCCTCGGCAGACGCGGAAACGACAGCATCCATCAAGCTTTATTATGCCGATCAGGATTTTATGGAGCTGAAGGAAACGACCCGGGACATCAGTTATAAGGCTTCCGGAGATAACGCGGATAAATATAAAGCCGCTTTTGAAGGACTTCAAGACAGCGGGGACAGCGGACTCGTATCTTTGTGGGAGAAAATGCAGCTGCTCAGCGTGAAATTCGCAGACGGTGAAGTCACGCTGGACATTCATATGCCGGACGAAGCCCGTTTGGGTTCGGACGGCGAGCTGATGGCGCTGGATTCCCTGCAAAAAACGATGTTCCAGTTTGACGAAGTCAAAAGCATCGAATTGCTTGTAGACGGCAAACAGCTTGATACCTTGATGGGACATGCCGATCTGCTGCACCCGATGACCCGTGAATAACAGGAATTCGGGCCCGTTTTGCCGAATCTCTTTAAAGTGACCAAAAGCCAGAAAGGGAGACTAGGATGACTGAAGAGAAAAAAACAAGCCGGAATTTAAAGCGTACAGCAGCTACTCTGCTGCTGACCTTGACTTTTATGACAAGCGGGCTGGCCGCATTTGCCGCCGACCCTGCCGATTCTGCGGCGGGAGCTGCTGCCGGGGCATCAGCGGTCAGCGACTCGGCGACTACGCCGCTGTTTAGTGACGTAGCGAGCGGGTATTGGGCCGAGAAGCATATTTACAAGCTTGCATCTGAGGGGATTATCCTTGGGGATAACGGAAAATTCCGTCCCAACGATTCCGTGACCCAACAGGAGGCTATCACGCTTGCCCTCCGGTTTATGAACGTAACGGATCAGCTGACGGATGGCGCAAAAGGGCCGGATAAACTTCAGGTATCCGCTTATTTCGAGCCTTATGTGGCACTGGCCGTTAAGGAAAAGCTGATCAATGCAGATGAAGAAGCGGCTGATCTTAAATCGGGAGAAAACTGGGGAACCAAGAAAGCAACCCGGGAATGGATTGCCAAAATCCTTGTCCGTGCACTCGGACGCGAAGATGAAGCCCAATCCGCTGCCGGAAAAGGAACTACCTTTGCCGATAACGCCACCATTTCCGCAGATGCACGCGGTTACGTCAACGTAGCGGTAAGCCTGGAATTGACCAAAGGCGTGGACGGGAACCGGTTTGATCCGCTTGGCACGGTGACCCGCGCGCAAATCGCCACTTTCTACAGCAGAGGCCAAGCCTATGTGAATCCTGGTTACGCGAACGTCTATGACGGTGTTGTGACCTCCTTCGGGAATGGTAAAATGACGCTTTATACGGATGGCCAAAGCCGCAGCTTTACGTTGGACAGCCGGACCGCTTATTTTACGAGCGCATCCGAAACCAAAGCGGCGCAAAGCGACGTGGTTCTGTATTCCAAAGCAATGGTTATCGACAAGGTGGGGACGGCGGCTTACGTGGAAATCACGGATCCGACGCCTCAGCTCGAGACGGTGGACGGAACTTTGCTCAGCTCGCTGAGCGGTAACAGATTGCTGCTTCTGGTGGGCGGTGAGCCGGAAACTTATACTTACGACAGCTCTACGATTTTCTATGACCAGAATGGAAACGTCATTAAACCGGAAAGCCTCTCCAAAGACAGCACGATCGAGCTGAAACGCGAAACCTTTACGGCAGACAAGAAGCCGGTCATCGTGCAGGTGAAATCCGGCGTCGTCAATAAGTCCTCTAGCGGAACGGTAACGGCAGTAGATACGGCAAGCAAAACTATTACGGTGAAAGAGGCATCCGGCAACGAAGATAAACTCGTGTTGGATGGCACCGTAAAAATCTTGTATCAAGGTCAAGTCATGGAGCTTGCCGATTTGAAGGCGGGTTCGGTTATCAGTTATACGATTAAGGACAATGCCGTCATCAGCGTAGAAGTGACGTCGAGCGTTGAACGCACAGTGAGCGGAACTCTGATCAGCCTGGGAAGCGGGAAACTGCTGACCTATAAAAAATCGGACGGTACTTATGCCACCCTGCAAATGGCTGATGATGTTCAGGTTTCGATCGACGGCATTGCTGCGCCTACGGTTTCCGACCTGATTGCGGATGTGAACGGCGGCGACAAGGTTGAGCTTACGCTTGACAGCGAAGGCACCGTAACCCAAATTGCTGTACTGGGACGCCAATCGGAGCAGTTGTCCGAGGTTAGCGTCGTTTCTTACGATAAAACCCGCAAGCTGCTTACGGTTGTAGACAGCGAGGATAATCCTTACGTGCTGGAACTGGACGATAAGACGGCTGTTGAATACAACAGTACAGCTCCAACCTTGTCCGGTTTGGAGTCTCTGCTGAATGCCGATCGGAAGGTGACTTTGACGCATATCGGCAAACGTGTGCTTTCCATCAGCGTGATTTCCCAATATGAGGGCAGCTTTGCTGGCATAGATACGGCTAACAAAAAGATCAAGCTGACGGATATTTCGGGCAAAACCCGCGAATTGTCTTATACCAATGCTTCTTTGCCGGTGTACATTTACGGTCAGGCTGCAGCAACCTTGTCCAGCTTAAAAGCAGGCGATTCGATTACGGCCGTGCTTAGCAGCAATCAGGACGTAGTCCAGTCCGTAGCGGTTAAAACGACGAAACAGTTTGTCATTTCGTCCGTAGATACGACTAACAGCCGTATTACAGCCGTTTCCGACAACGTTTCGCAAAGCTTTTACGTGAATCAGGCTACTTTGATGAACGACAGCGGCGCGGCAATCAAGGTTACCGATCTGAAAGCAGGAGATTATATTAATGTAGCTTTCAACGGAACAACGGCTTCCAGTCTGCAGCTTGTGAAGCTGACTTATGGCCAGGTAACAAGCGCGGATGCCAATTCGGTGACCCTCAAAACCTTCGGCGGCGCAACGACGACGATCCCTGCGGTCGGAACAGTTAAAGTTGTTCGGAATTCGGCAACCAGCACTTCGCTGGCCACCTTGACTACTGCGGACCATGTGATGGTTAGAAAGGCTGCCGACGGCTCAACGCTGGTAACCGTCTTAACGCCTCTGACCCGTACTTACTGGCGGTATGATTCGGGCGCCAATGAGGTTTACATGAAGAGAGACAGCCTTTCCGATACGAATATCCGCTTTACTTTAGGCTCGGATGTATATATTCATCAAGGAGACAACACTTTAACCGTGCAAACTCTCCAAGAAAATGATAATATTGTATTGTATTTCGCCGGGGACAAGCTGGTCGAGATCGCAAAACAATAACATTTTCTAAGATTCACCGTCTTGATACGGGATCTGCCCGTATCAAGATTTTTTTTGTGCCGGGAGGAAAGAACTTATGAATGCAGCAGGTGTCAGACATATATTGGATACAATCGGAACGATGTTTCCGGATGCGGCTTGCGAGCTGGTCCATTCCAATGCTTTTGAATTGACGATTGCTGTCCTGCTCTCAGCCCAGTGTACGGATGCGACGGTGAATAAGGTAACCGCCGATTTGTTCAAGAAATACAAAACACCGGCGGATTATGTTGGAGTGCCGCTTGAGGAATTAGAGCAGGACATTCGTAGAATCGGGTTATATCGGAACAAAGCCAAACATATTCAAAATTTGTGCCGGATTTTGATGGAACAGTATGGCGGCGAAATACCGAGCGAACATGATGAGCTTGTCAAGTTGCCCGGCGTAGGCCGGAAAACGGCAAACGTGGTGGTCTCCAATGCTTTTGGAGTTCCCGCGATTGCCGTCGATACGCACGTGGAGCGGGTAAGCAAACGGCTGGCACTGGCCGGCTGGAAGGACAGCGTGCTGGAAGTAGAGAAAAAGCTGATGAAACAGGTGCCAAGGGAGGAATGGACACTTACACACCATCGGCTGATCTTTTTTGGCAGGTACCACTGCAAAGCCCAAAACCCGAAGTGTCAGGTCTGCCCGCTTCTGGATGTGTGCAGGGAAGGCAAAAAGCGTATGAAAACCTTAAAAATCAGACAAGATAAAGAAAACAATTCCAAATGATATGATAGTAGAGGATGAGACCCCATGAGATGTATTTCTGTTTACACGGACAATTTTGAGCAGTTTTCCGATTTGTTTGAGGATGTTCTGGCGCTTCAGCTGGGTGAAAACGATGAGCGTGAAGTGGAAGGCGTTGTAGTCAGCGATTCCGGTGAAGTGCCCGAGCATTACATTGAGCGTATGTCTGCCAAACCCGAAGTTGTGGTTATGAAAGACAAAACAAGAGGCATTACGATTTTCCAGCACGGTAAAGTATTTGAAATTTTGCTTCCGACAGAAGAAACAGCTGAAATTGTTGGATAAAGATAAGCTTCAATAAACAAGGGGCAGCAGATCCATTTTGCAGCCCATATAAGCAGGACGAGGATCGCATTTCCTTGTCCTGCTTTTTTTCTGAAGCAAACCAATATCAGCGACGGACATGCCGTTTTTATTTTGCTTCGGGGTTTCCCGGAAGGAGAAACCGATGTTAAAATGAGGATGTTTCTTAGAGACAGATCATTGCCAAATGGGAAGGCGGGAAAACCTTTTTATGAAACCGATTACAGTAGATCAGGAACAAGAGCTTTTGCAGCGGCTTGAACGCCTGGCAGAGCTGCTTTTGAAGGAGCAGGATCAGCAGGCCGCAGATATCCTGCAGGAATTAAAAAAGAAATGGCTCGACCAGGAGCTTGCTGTAGCTTTTTGCGGGCATTTTTCGGCAGGGAAGTCCAGTTTGATCAATCGGTTGTGCGGAAAGCAGGTTTTGCCTTCCAGTCCGCTGCCTACAAGCGCCAATATCGTCATGATCCGCAACGGAGCCGAACGCGCTCTGCTGACCTCTTCGGACGGCACGCGAAAAATAGAGGTGCCTTTGCTGGAAGCCGCGGATTACTGCCGCAACGGAGAAGACTACACGCGTGTGGAGCTGTGGGCTGATCTGCCGTTTCTGGGGGAGCGGGGGGTTCTGCTGGATACGCCCGGCGTAGATTCCAATGATGCCGGACATGCCTTGGCTACGCATTCGGCGCTGCATTTGGCCGATGTGGTTTTGTATGTGATGGACTACAATCACGTTGGTTCGGAAAGCAATTTGACTTTTGCCAAAACGTTAACGGATTACGGGAAACCTTTATATATGGTCGTCAATCAGATCGATAAACACCGCGAGGAAGAGCTTTCGTTTGAAGCTTATAAAAGGACTGTCAGCCATGCCTTTGAGGTATGGAACGTAAAGCCGGCCGGTATTTTTTATACTTCTTTAAAAGTGGATCAACATCCTTATAATCAATTTCGGGTTCTCCGGTCGGGAGTGGCGGGCTGGTTTGGAGACGGCGGGAATTTGCTGGCCTACAGCACTTATACAGCGGCAGCCCAGACGGTTAAGGATCATTTGCAGCGTCAGCGAAGCGAAGAAAACGAGCTCCGCGAGCAGCTCTTGGAGCAATCGGGCGGCGAGACGGATTATGACGCTATGAAGCAGGAACTGGAGTCTCTCGGCAGCGGAGTTTCGGGAGCGTGGGAAGCTTTTAGAATAGAGAGGCTCGGCCAGATCGGGCGGATGCTGGATAACGCTCAGCTGATGACGCCAGCGCTTAGAGAACTGGCCGGACTGTATCTGGAAAGCCAGGCAGCGGGATTTAAGGCTAAAGGCTGGTTTAGCGGCGGCAAAACGGCGGCGGAAAAAGAGAAAAGGAAAGAGGATTTTCTGCGTTCGCTTGCGGAGCAGACGGAAGCCCAGGTGGACTGGCATGTCCGCAGCGAGCTTAGAAAGGTCGGGCAAGAGCTGGAGTTGTGGGACGAAGAGTGGGAGTCCAATCTTGAGCAGCGGATGCCGCGGGCAGAGGAGAGCTGGATTACGGATCCGCTGCCGGGCGGCGCCGTTGTTTCAGGCGAATCGACGCTGCACTACGCTGCGGCGGTCGCCGCAGGCGTTACCGCCAAATTCCGCCGGGCAGCCGCCGAGGTGATCGAGGCGCTGCTGGCGGCGCCGTCGCCGCTGCGCGAACGCCGGCAGGCAGCGGCAGCCGTGCGGCGCGCCGAGCTGGAGGCGCGCCTGCCAGCGGCGCGGCGTCTGGCGGAGCTTGACGCCGCCGCGGATGCGCGCGCAGTGCGCTACGGCGCGCTGCTGGGCGCGCCGGTGACGCTCACCTCCGGGCTGCTGCCGGAGGTGGGGGATGCTGCGCCGGAAACGGACGGCGCAGCAGAGGGCGGCGTGCCGGCTTCGGGCACGCCGCTGGCAGCGCCTGCCGGGCACACGGACGTTGTGCCCGGCGCTGGCGCTGCTGGTCCGTCCCCGGGCGCGGAGCCTGCCCGGGGGCGGACGCCGGCTGCCGGCCGCGCGGAGGAATCCGCGCCAGCCGGCACCGGGCCCCGCCTCCCCGCTGACGCGGGAGGCGCCTCCGCGCCGCGCAAGCTGCGGCGGCGCGCGCTGGAGTCGGCCGCGCGGCTGGAAGCCGCGGCCGGGCTGCTGGCTCCCCACCCCGCCTTCGGGACCGGGGTGGAGGAGCTGCGCAAGCGGGCTGCGGAGCTGCGCCGCGGCCGGTTTACGGTCGCGCTGTTCGGTGCGTTCAGCGCGGGTAAATCCTCGTTCGCCAACGCTTTGCTCGGCGCCCCCGTGCTGCCGGTATCGCCGCATCCGACCACCGCGGCGATCGGCCGGATTCTGGCGCCGGAGGACGGATTTGCCCACGAAACGGCCCATATCCAATTCAAATCGGCTCAGTTGATGGAAGAGGATCTCTCTTATTCGTTCAGCGCTCTCCAATTGGGAGAATGGACATCCGAAGGCTGGCTGTCTACCGTCAGAAAGCTGCAGGCCGATCAGATTCCTGCCGCGGGCAGGGCTCATTTCAGTTTTCTGAAAGCCGCTGCCGCAGGCTGGGAGGAAATGGCTCCGCGCCTTGGACAAGCTCATTTAGCGGGACTCGATGAATTTAGAAGTTATGCGGCCGAGGAGACCAAAGCTTGTTTCGTATCTTCCATTGATTTGTATTACAGCTGCCCGTTAACCGATCAGGGGATCGTGCTGGTGGATACGCCGGGGGCGGATTCCATCCATGCCAGACATACCGGCGTTACGTTTCAATATATGAAAAATTCGGACGCAATTTTGTTCGTTACTTACTATAATCATGCTTTCTCCAGGGCGGATAAACAGTTTTTGGCCCAGTTGGGCCGGATTAAAGGCAGCTTTGCGCTGGATAAAATGTTTTTTATCGTGAATGCGGCCGATCTGGCTTCTTCCGAGGAAGAGCTTAACCAAGTGGTGGAGCATGTTAGGGACGGCCTAAAAGGGGCTGGGATTTCAAATTCGCAGATTTATGCGTTATCGAGCCATCAGGCCTTAAAGCTGAATCAAGGCGGAGCCGCTTTGTTTGCTGCGGGAGAAGATCTTCCGAATCGTTTATCAGACGAAACAGGGGAGCGGATGGACGGCTCGGTTAAGCTGGGACAGCGGCCAGATGCGGCGGCGGTGGTGCCGCACTCAGAAGGAATGGGGCATTCCGAGGAGCTTTCGCAGACTGAATATGGATTCCGACGTTTCGGCAGGCATTTCTCCACCTTCCTTGAAGAGGACCTCAGCCGCCTTGCCGCTGCAGCTGCCTCTGCCGAGCTCATTCAATTGACCGAGCGGCTGAAGAAATGGATCGTGTCGGCTGAACAGCTGCTCCAGAACAAAGAGCAGCAGGTGGAGCGGCTTCGCCGGGAACGTTCCTCTTTTGAAGCAGCGGTTGCCGAACTGAAAAATGCGGACATTCGTCAGGAGTGGTCGCAGGAATGCGAGGAGCTGCTGTATCATGTCGTGCAAAGATTGCGCCTGCAGGCGCTGGATATTTTTGCGGAATTTTTCCATCCTTCCCTGCTGCAGGAGGGACAAGGGCCGATGAAGCGCAATTTTGCGATCGCCCTGCGGGGCTGGCTGGACCAAACCTCCTCCGAGCTGGAACGCGAACTGCTGGCCACCTCTCTGCGGCTGGAGCGGAAAGGTGAAGCCCTGCTTCTTAGAGAAGCAAACGGATGGTGCCGAAATTACGGTACGGCCTTTGAAATGCCGCTTACGCCTCCCGCTAAGCTTGAAGCCTGGGAAACGGCGGACATTCCGGAGGGACTGCTCAGATCGGACAATATCGTTCCCGCCGATTATTGGTCCCACTTCAAAAATCCGAAATATTTCTTTGAGGGAGAAGGAAGATCTGTCCTTCGCGAAGTACTCGAGAAACCGCTGATTCAAAATTTGAAAGAAGCGGTGAGCAAAGGAGAGGAGCTTTTTAAATTCCATTACTTAAACGCGTTTGCGGACAAACAGGAAGAATTAGCCCGATATTTCCTGCAATTATGGGCGGAATGGGAAGGCAGCATCCAAAATTCCGGGGCTTCAGAGGATGACTTGAAGGCATGGAAAAATGCAGTTGTTCAATTAGGCCGATATTGCGAGGAAATGGAAGCATTTTATAAGTGATAACACGTTTTATATAAGGCAGATGGCTCATTATTCCAAAATAAAGGGGAATACGCGAATTTCTCCCCTTTGCCGCATTAAAATGAGAGTGATAAACTGCTAAAAGCTAAGTAAAGCAAAGCCAAATTTCAAAAGGGGGACTCTGCTTCACACGACTCGGATCAGAAAAACCATGCGCATGTTTTGGGTCAAGTTGATATTGGTCTCTGGGCCCTAAGCCCTGCGCATTAAAACTTAAGCGAATGCTTTCGGAGCAAGTTTTGCCCGCTTCGGCAAAGCCTTCGCGTAACAAAACTAAGCAGATGCTTCCGAAGCAAGTTTTGTTTGCTTTGGCAAAGCCTTCGCTTTACAAAACTTTTAGGAGGAGAGACATGGAAGTTCTCAGGCAATTGCGGCGATATTACCGGGAGAGGATGAGCTATCTTGTCCTTTCGATTCTTTGTTTGGCCGCCGCTACTGCAGTGGGGTTGATCACCCCAAACCTGTTACGGATTTTGATTGATGACGCGATTGTGCCGGGGGATTACCAAAAAGTGCCCATGCTGGCCATCACCGTACTTATTGTAGTCATTATTAAAGGTTTACTTCAGTTTTCGCACGGATTTTTTGGAGGGCGGCTCGGGAACTATTTGGCTTACCGGCTGCGCAATGCCTGTTATGAGAAGCTGCAATTTTTATCTTTCCGTTATTATGACAAAGCCAAAACCGGCGATTTGATGTCCCGCCTCACCGGGGATCTGGAAGCCATCCGTAACTTTATCGGTTTTGGATTTGCACAGCTGCTGAACGTATTTTTTATGGTCTTGTTCGGCTGCATCGTGATGTTCTCAATCAACTGGCAGCTGACGCTGGTTACGCTGATTTCGATGCCGTTTCTGGCAGCGGTTGCTTTGCGGTTCGAATCAAGGATTCACCCGGCGTTCCAGGAAATGAGACTTGCGTTAAGTTCCCTGACAACTGCGGTGCAAGAAAACATTACAGGTGTAAGAACAGTTAAATCTTTTGCCAGAGAAGATTATGAAGTTGACAAGTTTTCGAACCGGAACGAACGCTACAAAGTGAACCAAATTTCGGCTTCTGAGCTTTGGAGCAAGTTTTTCCCGGTGATGGAGCTTCTCGCCTCGGTCAGTGTAGCTATCCTGCTTGGCTTTGGCGGTTCCCTGGTTATTCACGGTAAAATGAGCATCGGCGAGCTGGTAGCCTTTTTCAGCTTGATCTGGTACATTATCGGGCCGATGTGGGGATTGGGTTTCCATATCAACAACTACACCCAGTCCAAGGCTTCCGGAGAGCGGGTGCTGGAAGTGCTTAACCAGCCGATCGATGTCGTCGATAAGGAGGACGCGATTGAGCTTGACAGCTACAAAGTGCAAGGCCATGTGACTTTCGATCATGTCACGTTTGCTTACGGAAATAAAATGCCGGCTGTCGTCGATATCAACTTCGACGCGAAACCGGGATCGGTGATTGGTTTCCTGGGCGGAACTGGTTCAGGCAAATCGACCATTATCCAGCTGATGATGCGGGCTTATGACGTGAACAGCGGTACGATCAAGCTTGATGGGATCGACATTCGCGATTACGGCGTCCGCAGTCTGCGGTCGCAAATCGCCACCGTATTCCAGGAAACGTTCCTTTTTTCGTCGTCGATCCGCAACAACATCGCTTACGGAATTAACAATGTTTCGATGGAGGATGTCATCCGGGTGGCCAAACTGGCCAAAGCCCATGATTTTATCATGGAAATGCCGGACGGGTACGACACGGTTGTCGGCGAACGGGGCATGGGGCTGTCGGGTGGTCAGAAGCAAAGAATCGCGATTGCCAGAGCGCTCCTTAAAAATCCTCGCATCCTTGTGCTTGACGATGCTACAAGCGCCGTGGACATGGAAACCGAACATGAAATCCAGGCCGGTTTCCAGGAAGTTATGAAAGGACGCACCACCTTCATTATCGCCCACCGGATTTCATCGCTCCGCCATGCGGACGAAATCATGGTGCTGGATCAAGGGCGCGTCGTTCAGCGCGGCAAACATCATGAACTGATTCAGGTGCCGGGCGCCTACCAGGACGTTTACCGGATACAATATGCGGATTATTTGGCGAAAGTGAACGCCGGGGAAAGGGAGTGAGCAGATGAGCAGCGATCCGAAACTGAAAACGAACAAAGGCGGCTCATCCGCCCCGGACGGCGGGGAAGCGGCCGCAGCGGCTACTACCCAGGACCGTTTTGTTTATAAAGACGACGACGCCATCGACAAAGCGTTTGACTGGAAGCAGTTCTCCAGATTGTTTGGCTACATGAAACCTTACGCCAGACAAATGCTGCCGTTAGTACTCACGATGATGGTGCTGGGAACGGTCACGAAACTGGCCGTGCCTTTCTTGACAAGTTTGGCCATCGATAAAGCGATCGACCCAAAGGACGGGAATACCAGTCTTACCTTGTTATATAGCATTACGGCCATTGTTATTGTTTTGTATCTGATTCAATGGATCTCGGGTGTGTACCGGATTAAATTTACGAATATTATCGGTCAAAGGGTAATTTACGATCTTCGTTCGGATTTGTTTAAGCATATTCAGAAGCTGTCGTTTAATTTCTTTGACAAACGGCCGGCGGGTTCGGTGCTGGTGCGCGTCACGAATGACATCAACTCGCTGCAGGACCTGTTTACCAACGGGGTCGTCAACCTGATGATCGACTGCGTCCAGCTGCTCGGCATTGTCGTGATTTTGCTGGTGATCAACTGGAAGCTGGGGCTTGCGGTGATGGTTACCGTTCCGATCATGTTTTTCGTATCCACGAAACTGCGCCAGAAAATCCGGATTGCCTGGCAGGACGTGCGGATGAAAAACTCCCGCATCAACTCCCATTTGAATGAATCCATTCAGGGAATCCGGGTTACCCAGGCTTATACGCAGGAACAGGAGAACATGAAGTTCTTCGACCGGATGAACCTGGACAGCCGCAAATCGTGGGATAAAGCTTCAGCGATGAACCAGGCGTTTGGACCGATCATTGAAATCACGGGCGGCCTCGGGACGTTGATCCTGTTCTGGCTCGGGGCTTATCTCATCCAGCAGGGCCAGCTCACCGTTGGTTTGCTGGTAGCGTTCAGCAGCTACGTGAGCAACTTCTGGGACCCGATTAACCGTCTGGGTCAAATGTATAACCAGCTGCTCGTGGCTATGGCTTCTTCCGAACGGATTTTTGAATACCTGGATGAAGAACCGATGATCAAAGACAAACCGGGTGCGGTGCCTATTCCGCAAATATCGGGCGACATCCGCTTTGAAAAGGTCGTGTTTGAATACGAAAAAGGCCGGGCCGCTTTGAAAGGCATCGATATCGACGTTAAAGCCGGCCAGTCAATCGCTCTTGTTGGTCATACGGGATCGGGCAAAAGCACGATCATCAACCTGATCGGAAGGTTTTATGACATCACCAGCGGCAAAATAACGATCGACGGCTACGACATCCGCGACGTCACCGTGCAAAGCCTTCGCAAGCAGATCGGGATCGTCCTGCAGGATACCTTTATCTTCTCCGGCACGATCCGCGACAACATCCGTTTCGGACGGCTGGATGCCACGGACGAGGAAGTGGAACGTGCAGCCCGGGCGGTTAACGCCCACGAATTTATCGAGAAGCTGCCGGCCGGCTACGAAACCGAAGTCGAAGAACGGGGCAGCGCCCTGTCGATGGGACAACGCCAGCTGCTTTCCTTTGCGCGGGCCCTGCTGGCCGATCCCCGGATTTTGATCCTGGACGAAGCAACGGCCAGCATCGACACGGAAACGGAGCTTAAAATTCAGGAAGCCTTGAAGGTGCTGCTCCAGGGACGTACCTCCTTTATCGTAGCGCATCGCCTGTCCACGATCCGTCATGCCGACAAAATTATCGTGCTGGATCATGGTGAAATCAAAGAGGAAGGCAACCACAAGGAACTTGTTGACAAAAATGGCATCTACAACGGATTGATTGAAGCCCAGTTCCGATTCCTGTAAAGGAATTAATGGGAATGCGTAAAAATTTACCCAATAAATTGTAAAACGATGTCGAAAAGTTTGTAAATTTCTTAAAGAGCACTCTTGCATTCTGGACAAGAAACCCCGAAAATAGATGATAGACGACAGATTATCATTAGGGGGTTTTACGGCCGATGTGGGGTGCTCCTTTTCATGCACGCTCCAAGACAATCATGCTGCTGGGCAGCGGAGAGCTTGGCAAGGAAGTGATTATCGAGGCACAGCGCCTTGGCGTTAAAACCATAGCCGTGGACAGGTACGCTAATGCGCCGGCTATGCAAGTAGCACATGAAAGTTTTGTAATTGATATGTTAAATGGTGAAACCCTTAAAAGTTTGATTCGAGAGAAACGTCCGGATGTCATCGTGCCCGAAATCGAGGCGATTGCGACCGAAGCGCTGCTGGAACTGGAGAAGGAAGGTTTTCATGTAGTGCCGACGGCTAGGGCAGCTCGTTTGACGATGGACCGCGAAGGCATCCGCCGTTTAGCAGCCGAAACGTTGGGACTGCCAACGGCGGCTTACCGTTTTGCCGACAGTTTCGAAGAGCTGCAGGCGGCTGTCAAAGAACTGGGTGCTCCATGTGTGGTGAAGCCGCTTATGAGCTCCTCCGGGAAAGGCCAGTCGGTCTGCAAAACGGCGGACGGTGCCGCGGCGAGCTGGGAAGCTGCCGTTCAGGGAGCCAGAGCCAAAACCACGCGGGTAATTGTGGAATCCTTCGTAAATTTCGACAGCGAAATTACGCTGCTGACGGTTCGTTCGGTGTCCGGTACGATTTTTTGCCCGCCGATCGGGCATATTCAGAAGGACGGAGACTACGTGGAGTCCTGGCAGCCTCATTTTATGTCGAAGGCTCAGCTGGAAGAAGCCCAAGACATTGCCCGTAAAGTAACGGACGAGCTTGGCGGATACGGTTTGTTCGGCGTTGAATTGTTTGTGACTCCGGACGGCATCGTGTTCAGCGAGGTTTCCCCGAGACCTCATGACACCGGCATGGTAACGATGGCCACCCAGGATTTATCCGAATTTGCCTTGCATGTCCGGGCCATTTTGGGACTTCCGGTTGAAGAGGTGCATTTGCTTACGCCGGGCGCCTCGGCCACTTTGAAAGCCGACCGTGAGGGCACTGATTTTATCATTTCCGGCATAGATGAAGCTTTGAAGCAGCCCCGCACGCAGGTCCGGGTATTCGGCAAGCCGGATACGAAACCTGGACGCAGAATGGCTGTAGCCCTGAGCGCTGCGGAAGACGTGGAAACCGCACGAAGCCGCGCAAAAGAAGCGGCAAATCTATTAAAGGTGGAGTGGTCTTAAAATGGGTAGTGAGATAGGTTCACCAACGCTGGTCATTCGGAAATGCTGTTCCAATGATGCGCCTGCTCTGACGTCTCTGATGCGCCAATTGAGTTATCCGACAACACTAAACGTAATGAAAGAACGACTCATTATGATGGACCGGCAGTCCTCGCTATATTCGTTTGTAGCCGAACTGGACGGCGAGGTGGTAGGAACGGTAGGTTTGGAAGTGGTTCGCAAGCAGGATATGGAAAGACCTGTTATGTTTATTACTTCGCTTGTCGTCGATGAAAGATTCCGCAAAATGGGCCTGGGCAAACGTCTCATCAGCCAGGTGGAAACCATCGCGTCCGAGCTTTCCTGCAGCCATCTCCTCGTAGGTTATAAAGCGGAAAGAGGTCCGGGATCGGCCAAATCCTTTTATCTCAAACAGGGTTTTGAATGTACCGGATACCGTCTGAGCAAAGCGTTGTAACAGATATAGACACTTCTCTTTAATAGACCCGTTTGCTTCCTAGTAAATAAAGGAAAGACATGTAGCCCGTATGCTGCGTGTCTTTTTTTTGCCTTTCAGGAATTTAGCATATAAGTAACATTCCTTGAATGAATTTGCTAGGTTTACATTTTTGCGAACATAAGCTATCATCGGGAATGGCATTATAGTAAGCGTTTGCAGTGCTGTCCAACATACCTATATTTAAGAAGAAAGGCGGATGGCCGGACATGTATAAATTAATTCTTGCGGACGATGAAACGGATGTGCGGGAAGGACTATTGGATCAGATTGATTGGGCTTCGCTGGGGTTCGATTCCGTGGAAACCGCCGAAAACGGCAAAGAAGCCGCTGAATTGATTGAGAAAACAAGGCCGGATGTTGTCGTTACCGACATTCAAATGCCTTTTATGAACGGACTTCAGCTTGCCGAATGGATCCGGGAATTTTCCCCGTCCACCCGGATTATTATTTTAACCGGCTTCGAGGAGTTCGAATATGCCCAGAAAGCGATCAAACTACAAATTGACGAATATGTATTAAAGCCGTTTTCCTCCAAAGATCTGGAGCAGGTCATCACCAAGGTAAAGCAGAGCATCGACCTGGAGCTGGAGCAGCGAGAGAACCTGCAGGAGCTGAGGGAGCATTACCGGCAAAATCTGCCGATGCTGCAAAATTTGTTTTTGGCCGGTATCGTGACCCGAAAGTACGGTCCTTCAGAGCTGGAGGAAAAATGCAGAAGCTACCAACTAAATCTGCAGGGCAGCCAGTTTGCGGTCGCCGTGATCAGCCTGGACCGGATGCTCACCCGGCTGCAAGGGGCTCATCAGCCGCCTCTAACGGAGCAGGCCAACCTTCCCGCCGGGGAGTCGGGTTCGCTGCGCGATACCCCGAACGTGGAGCTGAAGCAGTTTGCGGTGCTGAATGTCGCTCAGGAAACGATGGAGAAACACCGGCGCGGATACGCGTTTATACATGCCGGCGAGGTGGTGCTGCTCATGCTGGGGCAGGAGAGCCGGCCGGATCTTTTTATGGAAGAAGCTTTGCGTCTGCTTGAAGAGATCAGACATAACGTCGAGCGTTATTTAAAGCTCACGGTTACGGTTGGGGCAGGTTTAGCCAGCCCTCAGGTGACCGACATGCCGAAAAGCTACGGGGAAGCGCGGCAGGCGCTCGATTACCGGATGATTTTAGGCACGAATAAAGTCATCTGGATTGGCGACGTCGAGAAACGGACCGTTCGTCCCCTTGTTTTTGATGAAAGCCTTGAGCAGCAGCTGGTCCGTAAAATCAAGCTTGGCAGCGATATCGAGCTTCTAAGCATGATGGATGAATTGTTCGCCGAATTGATTGGCTCCGGACGTTCGGATGCCGATCTACAGCTGTTTCTGCTGGAGCTGCTGACGACGCTGGTGAAGACGGCCAAAGAGCAGGGAACGGACCTGGATGTCTTATTTGGGGACAGCGGGACGGGACTGGCAGCCATTGCCCATTTCACGCTCGCCGAAGAGGCAAAGGAATGGTTCACCGGCATCTGCCTGAGACTTAGAAGTTTTATTGCGGCGGACCGGCAGTCCGGTTATCAAAGGATCGTAGAAGAGGCCAAAAATTACGTCAAAGCCCATTATGCCGACGAGGATATGTCGATTGGGCGTTTATGTCAGCATCTGCACATCAGCACCGGGTATTTCAGCAATATTTTTAAGAAAGAAACGAAAATGACCTTTGTCGGCTACCTGATGAGCATCCGGATGGAGGCCGCGCAGGAGCTGCTTGTTTTAAGTGATTTGAAGGCCTTTGAAATTGCGGAAAAGGTCGGCTTCAGCGACCCCAATTATTTCAGCTTTTGTTTTAAAAAGCATTTTGGGGTTTCACCGAAAGAATACCGGAACGGCGTGCGGCAATGAGAACCGGGCTGAGGAAGATTTTAGCGCTGCCCGGCAGGCTGCATGTCAAACAGATTCAGGTTATTGTGACCTTGACGTTTCTGATGGTGACCGCCTTCTCCGTGCTGATTGCCAGCCTGATGCTGTACAACAAGTTTTCGTCCTCTGCCGAAGAAAATACGTATTTGAACATCGGACAGATCATTGAACAGGTCAGCTCCAATCTGGAGCTTTACGTTGGAGGAACCCAGGACATTTTTGAAATTATTGAGAAAAAGATCGACGAATCCGGCTCGCTGGGCGACAAACAAACCCAAAGCCAGCTGGCGACGATTCTTGAAACGAGAGCCGACCTTGTATCCGCGGCTTTGTTTAAGCCGGACGGTTCGCTTGTGCTGAACGTGCCGTCCGTCGGACTCCGGCAAAATACGAAGCTGCAGGAACAAAGCTGGTTTACTGCCGCCTGGAAGTCTCCCGGGGTTCTTCAGTTCTCGCCTCCGCATATTCAGAATCTGTTCAAGTGGCAGTACCGCTGGGTTGTTTCTTTAAGCAAACAGATCCAATACAACGACAATGGCCAGTTGAAGCCGGGTGTTTTGGTGCTGGACGTAAACTTCCGGACGATCGATGAGCTGAGCCACCGGATCAGTTTAGGCAAAAAAGGTTACATCTACATCATCGATCCGCAGGGCAACATCGTATACCACCCACAGCAGCAGTTGATTTACGCCGGATTGAAATATGAAAATCTGGAGCCGGTATTGAAATATAACTATGGGACCTATCAGGACGAATCCACGGGCGAGAAACGGATTATCACGATCCAAACCGTAAATCCGACGGGCTGGCGTGTGGTCGGCGTCTCTTACACGGATGAGATCATGACCACGAAAAAGGATCTGAACGCTTTTATTTTCCGTTTTCTGGTGATTGCCATCGGGTTGGTAACGTTGATCTCCATCGTTGTGTCCTATAAAATCGCCCAGCCGATCCGCAGGCTGGAGAAATCCGTGAAACGCATCGAAAGCGGCGATTTCCGTACCCTTGTCCCTGTCAGCGGGCCTTACGAGGTCGAACAGCTGTTCAAACGGTTTAATCTGATGCTCCGGCGCATCCGGGAGCTGATGGATCAGATCATTCATGAGCAGGAGGCTAAACGCAAAAGCGAGCTGGATGCCCTGCAGGCGCAGATCAATCCGCATTTTTTGTACAATACGCTGAACGCGATGACGCGGCTGGCCGAAATGGGCAGGAGCGAGGAGGTCGTGACGACGATTACGTCGTTGTCGAAATTTTTCAGAATCAGCTTAAGTCAGGGGAACAACATCATTCCGCTGAGGGATGAACTTGAGCATGTACGTCATTACCTGGTCATTCAGAAAATCCGTTTTAAAAATAAATTTGAATTTGTCATCGAAGCCAGCGAGGAGGCTTTGGCCTGCTCCTGCCTGAAGCTGATTTTACAGCCGCTTGCCGAAAACGCCGTATACCATGGCATCGAGGTGCTGGCTGAAACCGGCCATATCAAGATAAGGGCGGAAGTGGTCGGCGAGCAGCTCAGGATTACGCTGCAGGACAACGGCATCGGCATGGCGGAAGAGGTGCTGGCGGGCATTTTGAGAGGGAAGAAACGCACAAAAGGAAGCGGCTCCGGCGTAGGCGTACACAACGTGCATGAAAGAATCAGGCTCTACTATGGACCGGAATACGGGCTTCATTTCGAAAGCGAGCTGGAGGAAGGCACCACAGTGACCATTACGCTGCCGGCCGTCAGGCTGGAGGGCGCATCGGAGGGATAAGCGGTGAGTTTTAAAAAATCTGTCAGGCTGACAGCGGCGGTCTGCCTGCTGCTCTTATCCGCCGGCTGTTCCTCCGCAAACGGAGAACAACGGGCGGAGAGCGGCGGGCCCGTCATCGACATGATCGTGAAAATGGATCACGGCGATTATTGGAATACGATCCGCATGGGCGCGGAAGTCGCCGCCAAGGAATATAACGTCAATCTGAGGTTTAAGGCTCCGGCCAATGAAAATGACACCGACGGCCAGATTCAGCTTATGGAACAGTCGATTCAGGAAAAACCGGATGCGATCATTTTGTCCGCCAGCGATTACATGGCTTTGGCCCAGGTAACGGACCGCGCGTCCTATGCGAGGATTCCCGTCATTTCCATGGATGCGGAGGTGGCTTCGACCAAGGTGAAATCCTATATCGGGGCCAATAACTACGAAGCGGGACAAAAAGCGGCGGAACGGCTGATTCAGCTCACTGGCCCGTCGGCGAAAATAGGGATCGTCAATTTCGTGAAAGGCGCCCGCAATGCGGATCAGCGCGAAGAAGGTTTTACCGATTATACGGCCCGGTTTCCAGGCGTCCAAATCGTGGACACCGTGTACTGCGACTCAGACGAAGCGCTGGCTAAGCGGCTCACCATCGAAATGCTGAAGCGTTTCCCCGATTTGGACGGCATCATGGCGATGAATGCGGAAGCCTCCATCGGGGTCGGCAAAGCGATAAGCGAATCCTCGCTGAATCACAGCCTTCAGCTGATTACTTTTGACAACCCTCCGGAAATGCTTGAGCTGCTGCAGGAGAAAAAAGTTCAGGCGATGGTGGTGCAGAACCCATTCAGCGACGGGTATTTGGCTGTCGTTACGGCGCTGAAGGCCGCACGAGGCGAAAATGTCGAAGAACGTTACGATACCGGCATCAAGGTCATTGACCTGGATAATATGCTTTGGCCGGAGAACCAAAAGCTTCTTTTTCCTTTTGTGAAGTAGGCTGATATTCGGGCAAATAGATTTTTACGACGGCGGGCCGTACAAGGCTTGCCGTTTTTTCTTCGGATTTTTCAGCTGACCTCATTAGAATTTTAATAAAACATCTCAGAATTTTTAATTCGCAAAACGTTTCCGAAACCGCATAATGAAAGCGTATCCAACAGAGGATGCGGGGGTAAACATTCGTTATTTATCAGGAGGTCAATTTATGAAAAAAATGGTTAGCGTATTGGCGGCAGCATCTTTGCTCGGCGGAGCGCTTGCAGGCTGTGGCAATTCGAGCAGCAGCGGCTCCAGTTCCGAACCGAAAGTCGGCGTTGCGATTTACAAATTTGACGATACCTTTATGACAGGTGTCCGGAATGCGATTGAAGATTCCGCCAAGGGCATTGCCAAAGTGGACATTGTAGACAGCCAAAACTCGCAGGCAACGCAAAACGACAAGGTCGATCAATTCCTCACCAAAAAAGACAAAGCGCTGGTCGTTAACCCGGTAGACCGTACGGCAGCCGGTGTCATTATCGACAAAGCGAAAGCGAAAGAAGTGCCGGTCGTGTTCCTCAACCGCGAACCGATGCCGGAAGATATGAAGAAATGGGATAAAGTTTATTATGTAGGCGCCAAAGCGGAGGAATCCGGCACGTTGTCCGGTCAAATCGTGGCCGACTACTGGAAAGCTCATCCGGAAGCCGACAAAAACGGCGACGGCGTTTTGCAGTACGTTATGCTGAAAGGCGAACCTGGACACCAGGATGCCGAGCTGCGCACAAAATATTCCATCCAGGCCTTGGAAGACGCCGGCATTAAGGTAGAAAAGCTTGCCGAAGATACGGCGATGTGGGACCGCGTTAAAGGCCAGGATAAAATGGCCGCATTCCTGGGCTCCAACGGTGATAAGATTGAAGCGGTTTTTGCCAATAATGATGATATGGCCCTCGGCGCCATCGAAGCTCTGAAAGCTGCGGGTTATTTCAAGGACGGCAAATACATGCCGGTTGTAGGCGTTGACGCAACGGCTCCTGCGGTGCAGGCGCTGCAGGAAGGAACGCTGCTCGGCACCGTTCTCAACGACGCTAAAAACCAAGGCAAAGCGGCAATCACATTGGCTTCCCTGCTGGCTCAAGGCAAAGAAATCACCAAAGACAGCGTTGGCTTTGACATTACCGACAACCAATATATCTGGATCCCTTACAAAAAAATCACGAAAGATAATATAGACGACGCGAAATAAGTGGGGAGTGGAGCAGGCCATGTCTGAACAATTTTTGCTCGAAATGAACAGCATCACCAAGGAATTTCCCGGCGTTAAAGCGCTGGATAGCGTTACCCTGCAAGTGAAAGCCGGAACCGTTCACGCCCTTATGGGCGAGAACGGCGCCGGTAAATCTACCTTAATGAAATGCCTGTTTGGGATCTATCATCCGGACAATGGCGAAATTCTGCTGAACGGCCAGAAGACGGTCATCAACAATTCCAGCGAAGCGCTGCAGCAGGGCATTTCCATGATTCATCAGGAGCTTCACCCGATCCCTCACCGCAGCGTGATGGAGAACATTTGGCTGGGTCGTTTTCCAACCAAAGGCCCGCTTAAATTTATCGATCACAAGAAAATGCGCGAGGATACGATTCAACTGTTCAAACAGCTGGACATCGATATTGATCCTGACGTCCTTGTCGGCAAGCTGTCCGTCTCCAAAGTCCAATCGATCGAAATCGCCAAAGCCGTTTCGTTCAACTCGAAGATTATCGTGATGGATGAACCGACCTCCTCGCTGACCAGCGTAGAGGTGGAGCATCTGTTCCGGATCATCAACGAGCTGCGGAGCAACGGTGTGGCGATCATATATATTTCGCACAAAATGGAAGAAATTTTGCGGATTTCCGATGACGTAACGATCATGCGGGACGGCAAAAAAATCGGCACCTGGCCAGCCAAAGAAATGACCACGGATCTAATCATTTCCCGCATGGTAGGCCGCGATCTGGAGCAGCGTTTTCCGGAACGCCATAACCATCCCGGCGATGTCATTCTGAAAGCAACCGGCTTGACTTCGGTAGACCCCAAATCTTTTAAAGATATATCCTTTGAGCTTCGCAAAGGCGAGATTCTCGGCATCGGCGGTCTGGTAGGCGCGCAGCGGACAGAACTCGTGGAAGCCTTATTCGGGCTGCGGGAGATTTCCTCGGGGAGCATTTCGATTCACGGCAAAGAAGTGAAAATCAAATCCCCCGGCGATGCCAAAAAATACGGCATGGCCCTGTTGACCGAAGAACGCCGCGCAACCGGCATTTTGCCGGTGTTGTCCGTGCATGAGAACGGCGCCGTAGCGAATCTTGATGCTTACGTAACTCCGTACATGCTGCTTGACGAGCGCAGAAAGAAAGCGGAAGTCAACGAAAAAATCGAGAAGCTGCGGACCAAAACGCCGAATATGAAAGCTTTAATCATGAATCTTTCCGGAGGCAACCAGCAGAAGGTGCTGCTCGCCCGCTGGCTGCTGACCAATCCGGAAATCCTGCTGCTCGACGAACCGACCCGGGGCATTGATGTCGGCGCCAAATTCGAGATTTATTCCATCATTGCGGATTTGGCCGAGCAGGGGAAAAGCATTGTCGTCATTTCCTCTGAAATGCCTGAGCTGCTGGGAATGTCTGACCGCATCATGGTCATGTCCGAAGGCCGGCTGACCGGCATTCTGGACAGGGAACAGGCAACAGAGCAAGAAATCATGCGTTTGGCGGCCCAGCACTAGGGCAGGAGAGGGAGGAAATAGAAAGATGAATACACAGAAATTGAGAGGTTCAATCTCTCAGAATGCGATTTACATCGTGCTTGTTGTTTTGCTGATTGCGATTACCGCATACGATCCGTCATTTTTTGCCGTAAGCACTCTGCGTGATATTCTGATTCAATCCGCGACCCGCGTTATCATCGCGCTTGGCGTTGCGTTTATCCTGATTACCGGCGGAACGGACTTGTCCGCAGGGCGTATGGTCGGTTTGACCGCCGTTATTTCGGCTTCCATGCTGCAGGTCAGCGACTATGGCCGCCGGTTCTTCCCGGATCTGCCGCAGCTGTGGGTAGGCATTCCGATCCTGATCGCATTGGTTGTGGGTCTGCTGTTCGGTTTGCTGAACGGTTTTATCGTTTCCAAATTTAAAGTGCCTCCATTTATCGCGACGCTCGGTACGATGGTAGCGATCTATGGCGTCAACTCGCTTTATTTCGATACGAAGCCGAACCAATCCCAGCCGATCGGCGGTCTGCGCAAAGACTTTACGGATATTGGCTCCGGCAGCATCGGAAGCGGCGATTACTCGATTCCTTATATCGTTTTGATTGCGATTTTTGTCGCTTTTATCGTGTGGGTGGTCTTCAACAAAACCAAACTCGGTAAAAACATGTACGCCATCGGCGGTAATGAACAGGCAGCGCGGGTATCCGGCATTAACGTTGCCAAAAACCTGCTGTGGATTTACGGAATTGCCGGCGCTCTGTACGGCCTGGCAGGTGTGCTGGAAGCCGCCAGAACCGGCGGCGCCACCAACAACTACGGGAACATGTACGAACTTGACGCCATCGCGGCCTGCGTGGTCGGCGGCGTTTCCACTACAGGCGGAATCGGTACCGTTCCGGGCGTCGTCACGGGCGTGCTCATCTTTACCGTCATCAACTACGGTTTGACCTTTATAGGCGTCAGTCCTTACTGGCAGCTGATTATCAAAGGTTTGATCATCGTGGCTGCGGTTGCGTTTGATATGCGTAAATACGCGGCTAAAAAATAAACGGGCGCTGCTGCTTAAAGCGCCAGCCTTAATAAAAAACCGGTTCAGCTGCACGAGCGGCGGGGCCGGTTTTTTAATATTTTTAGATCGAGCTTTAAATGAGTACCGGCGGCTCGACTCTATCTGCCTATTAGGAGCGCTTTGCCGCTTTGGCCTGGATGGCCTTGATCGTTTCAGCAATGCCCGCCTGATAAGGCGTAGCCCGCAGCGGACCAATGTGACTCTCGTATTTGCTGCCGTCCAGAATGACGGGGGTTTTCGTCAAATAATACATCTCTACAATTTCACGAATGACCGGATCAAACCGGCCGATAAACGTGAGCAGAGGTTTGGTTAGCGGCAGAACGGGTTTGGTAACGCCGGCCGCCTGGCGGGCGATGCGCAGCAGCTCTTTTCCCGTAATAATACCGGCGCCCGGGAGATTCCATTCCTGACCGTAGGTTTCTTCCCGGATAGCGAGCTCGACGATCATGGAAGCCGCATCAGGCAGGTAAATATATTCCCGCGGGATGTTCAGGCTGCCGATGAACATGGCAGCTTTGCCCAGTGCGGCCGCTTCCATCGTCAAACCCAAATAAGAGGATTTATTGGCGGTCGGCCCGTAATAGTCAGGCAGCCTTACGATCATCCGTGGGGCCGCCTGCCAGCGATCGCTGAACGCCAGCTGTTCAAATTCGAGTTTGGTTTTGCCTTTTCGGGTGTGGGGCTGTTTGGGATGGGTTTCGGCTACCCGCGGGGTCAGGGCTATTCCATACGGATAAATGCCGTCTATGATCACTAATTTTTTGCCCAAGGCGGCCGCGGCTGTCAAAACGGCTTCGCCGAGAGGAAGCTGCCGGGTAACCATTTCGGGATAAGGGACCGCTACGCAATGAAAAATGATGTCGGCATCTGCAGCGGCTTCCTGAACAGACGCCGGATCAAAAGCATCGCCGGTCGCTAGCTTTAGAAGAGGAGGGGATTTAAGAGACTGCTGCAAATTTTTCAGATTGCCGGGCGTTCGGCCAAAGGCGGTCGTTTCAATGTTTCGGCGCAGCAGCTCCTCCACGATTGCGCTTCCCGTTCCGCCTGCGGCTCCTAATACGATAGCATTTTTCATGTAAAAGACTCCTTTAATAAGTTGTATAATTAGTGATTGATCAATAACGAAAATTCAAAAAAACAAGCGCTAATAGCTATGGTTAGTGATCAATCAATTACTTATCTGTAAAATAAACGATTTACTCGTTTATTTTCATCAACAGCGGCAGATTAATCGCCATTGCGGTATTGCATAACATGCCTCGGGCCAGGAACAGCATCGTTTTTTCCATGGGGGAATCCAGCCCTGCTTCGGAAAAAGCGGAATAAACTTTATCGTGGATTCGTGCGTAGGAATCCCGCATCAGCTGAGAGACCGTCTCTTCCATGACCGTCTGGGCCTGCATTTGCAGCAGAATTTCACTGCGATGCCGGTCCATAATATGCTGATAAGCCCCGATCAGATCCTGCTCCAGCTTCTCCTGGGGCGCCGATTGAATAACCTGGGAGAAAGCTTCCTCAATCCGTTCAAAGGATACTTTGAGTGCTTCGATCAGGAGGGCTTCTTTGGTTGAAAAAAAGCGGAAAACGTAAGGCTGGGAAATGTTGGCGCGTTCAGCTACTTTAGCGGTAGTAGCGCGGTAATAGCCCATTTCGGCAAATACTTCGATAGCCGCCGATACGATATCCTTCTGACGGTTGACAGACGTTGAATTGCTTTTGGCCATGGGGGCTCCTTTCATGATGAAGACCTCCGGATGGAGACTCCAATTAGTAATTGATCAATCACTAATTGGAGTCTAACGCATAAAATTCAAAAAATCAATATCGAATTATAGCTAAATCAGAAAGCTAGGGCTGACTATAGAGGGGAAATAGAGAATAAGATGAGTGAGCAAATCGAGCAAAAAAATCTAAGGGGTTGTGACGACCCTCTTGGGCAAAATTTGGGGCAAAACTGGCGGTTTATAAACGTTGCCAGCGCGCCTACAAGCTTTAGAAAAGGAAACTTCGTTTTTGGACCGATTAAGCGCAGGGATAACCGTAATGATCTTTGATTTTTAAATGATTTTGTGGAAAAATGAAACTGAACTTGAGGTCACACGTAAATATGATCATAAAAACCATTTGATACTCGGGAGGAATTTAAACCATGTCCATTTTCAAAAGACTTCGTGATTTAACCATGTCCAATATCAACTCGATGATCGACAAAGCGGAAGATCCGATTAAAATGACCGACCAATATATTCGCGACATGCAAGAAGATCTTGAAGATGCGGAGAAAGCCGTAGCGGCTCAAATCGCCATCGAAAAAAGATTCAAATCGCTTTATGAAGAACAGGAAGAGCTGGTGAACCGCCGCAACGAGCAGGCGCATACGGCAGCTAAAGCCGGCAATGCGGACCTGGCCCGCCGTGCGCTGGAAGAGAAGAAAACCGCTGAAGAGAAAGCGGCTGAATATAAAGCGAATTATGATCAGAACAAACTTGCTGCCGACAATCTCCGCGACAAGCTGGACGAAATGCGCAAACAGCTGGGCGAGCTGAAAAATAAACGCGAAACGCTGGTAGCCCGCTACAATGCGGCCAAAGCTCAGCATCAGATCAACAAATCGATCTCCGGCTTTGATTCCGACAGCGCGTCTGCGGGCATGAAACGTATGGAAGAAAAAATGCTGCAAATGGAAGCCCAAGCCGAAGCCTCCGGCGAAATCCACGCCAAAGGCAAATCGCTTGACGATGAAATTGATGCCCTTGGCAAAGACAAAGAGGTCGAAGACGAACTCGCCGCTTTGTTGAAACAATACGATAAACAATCCTGATTCATCGTTTCGTTCGGCTTTGACGGGCAGGCAAACAATACCGTTCTAAATAAGATGCGTTCTGCGCAACCTGAAGGAGAAACGATTTTGGTTTCTCCTTCTGTTATGACATCCCCTGCACCGCAGGGTTAAGCACGAGAGGGGAAGCGACAATGAGCCTGGTAAAAAGAATTGGACGTTTATTCGCCAAAGAGGAACCGCCGCTGCCGGAGAAAAGCATGCTGGATCTCGGGCCCGGCGATATCTGCGAGGTGGAGCTGGTCACTTATCAGGTGACGGGCAGCGTCCGCAATCCGAGCCGAAATGCGGTCGTTTTGACCCTGCAGGACGGTGGCCGCATCAAATATCTTCATATAGAAGAACGAGAGAAGCTCGAATATGTGCTTTATGAGGAAATCGACGGACGGCTTGACAATCCGGCAGAGGTTCCGACCGAGCTGGAACTGGATGGCAAAATTCATTATTTGGAAGAAGAATATGAGGGGCGGGTTATGGTGCAAGGCAGAGCCCCTTTCCGGCAGGGCGGGGAACAGCATGTATGGCAGTTCCAGGCCGATGATTTCTCCCTGCTGCGCATAGAGTGGCAGGACGGAAGATTTATGCTGTATGAAGGAACCAAAGTCATCCCGGGAGATGTTCAAGTCATCCGCTCGAAATAGGAGTGGGGATATGGGAAAACAACCGAGTTTTTACGTAAAAATAGCTCTGCTGCTAAGCCTGGTGGTCGGCCTGCTCAGCGGGTGCGGAAGTCCTTCTGTCGTGAAGGATAACTATCCGCTCGAGTCGGTCAACAAAAACGGCGGCTCGACCTCCTATGTTTACAGGGCAGCGGGTCAAACCGTGCCGGAAGTGGCCGCCGATCTGGCCGGACAAAGCCAACCGGATCAAATGTCGGCAGAAAATTCTGATCATATGTTTCTCGTTTACGGGAACGAATATTATCACCTGCAGCAAGACCCTAATAAACCCGAAGATACGCTTATTGAAGTGGATTCGGAAAGTTATGTGAGACAAAATTACGACTCCAGCTTTCTGCAGGGATATTTGACCGCGCAGCTGATCGGCAGCTTGTTTAATGGTTTTGGCGGTTACGGAGGCAGCTACCGCGGGTATACGAGCAGGGACATTTATGAACCGAATCAAAGCTATCATACGCCTTCAACCTCTGAGAAAAAAGCGGCTCCGCCGCTGACCGTAGAGAAAAAAGGATCGGTAAACCGACGCGGCTCCACGACCGGAGGCAGCACAGGCGGTTTCTTCGGCGGAGGTGGAACGGGAAGCGGTTCGGATACCGGCACGGGCAGCCGCGGCAGCATCCAGTGGAACCCTGGCAGCGACAGCGGTACCGGAAGTTACACCAAACCGCGTACCTCGATCAAGAAACCTTCTTCCCGATCAGGAAGGGGAGGTATTTCAAGGCGGCGACGATAGCCCGTTCTTGATGAGAACCGCCTATTTCTTATAAAAATAGCCGGATCCGCTGCCGCGGATTTCGGCTTTTTTTCGTTGTGGGTGGCCTTATGAAGGGTTTTGCCGCTGCTTTGCCGAAAAAACAAGCTGAGAAGCGGTCAATTTTTAAAAATCGAGGGGGAACTTCCTTGCTGGAGATCAAGAAACTTAGAGCCTGCACCTTGGAAGAGGCCGTCAAAGCCTGGAACGACGGATTCGAAGGGTATGCTTTTGATGCCACGACTACGCCGGACGCGTTTCTGAAAAGGATGGCGGCTGAAGAGCTGTCCAGCGAATTATCCATCGTTGCTTTTCAGGACGGCATTCCGGTCGGGATTGTGCTAAATGGAATCCGGGAGACGGAGGGCCAAAAAATCGGCTGGAACGGCGGAACCGGCGTGGCTGCCGCGGTTCGCGGCACCGGGGTCGGACGAAAGCTGATTGAAGCGGCATTAACTCTTTTACAGGAAAACGGGGTGCGCCTCGCTACGCTGGAAGCGCTCAGCCAAAATGCGCCAGCCATCGCTTTATACCAAAAAACGGGTTATATCCAGGCGGATGAACTGGAGCACCTCAGCTTGAAAGGTCCTGCCGAGCGGCCGTTCGACAAGCCTGAAACGGAGGGGTGCGATTTTGTCCACATTTCTCCGGCGCAGATTCCCAGAATTCCTTTTTACAAAGCTTTGAATCCTTGGCAAACCCAATGGCAAAGCGCAAAAGAAGGACAAGCAGCGGTTGCCAGGGACAATGAAGGCCATATTGTCGGATATGCGTACTGGAAAAAGATTTACAATCCTGCCGGCGAACACGCGGCAACCGTGCTTTATCAATGCGAAGCGGCATCCGGCCACCCTCAGGCCGTTGCGATTATAAAAGGTCTGGTCTGGCAGGCGTTTGGCAGCCTTCAGGATGCCATCAACAGGACGATTCCCAATCTCCCCAAGCATGGAAGCACACTTACGGGGCTTGTGATGAGAAGCCTTGGTTTCACCCCGGTCGTTGAACAGGTTTATATGACAAAAAGCCTGCAAAAATGAGCATTTCAGGGATGACCAAGCGGACAAAACATGTTAAAATGTGACAAGAACACCGTTTTCTACTGGTAAAAACATGCATAGGAGAGACAAGATGCAGAAGAACAGACGTAAAAACATTTGGTACAGACGCGCAGCATGGACAGCCGTTTCTTTAGCCCTCTCTACTATGTTGGCCATAGGGCCCAGCCAGGCCGGAGCCGCTCCGGTTACCGCCCTATCGACGACCCAGCTGAAATATGCCAAGATCCAGGCCGACAATTCGGCCCAGGTGGTCAAGCTGGTCAATCAAATCCGGCGGAAAGCCGGGTTAAAGCCTTTGGTCATTCACACCAACCTGACGAAGATGGCCAAAGCCAAAGTAATGGATATGTACAATCACAAGTATTTCAGCCACACCTCGCCGAATTACGGATCTCCTTTTGACATGATGGACAGCTACAAAATTTCGTTCAGTTATGCGGGGGAAAATCTGGCCCGGGGTCAAAAAACGCCGGCGGAAGTCGTGAAAGACTGGATGAACAGCCCGGATCACCGGAAAAACATGCTTAATCCCAACTACACGTTAATCGGAGTCGGCTATTATAACGGGTACTGGTCCCAGGAATTCATCGGGAAATAAAGGATCGCTATAAAAGGAAATCCGCTTGTGAGGCACCTTCCGCAAACCTTTTGCGGAGGGTGTTTTTAATATGCGCTGAACCTAATAATGCCGCCGGCTGGAGGGTGAGTGAATGGAGGACTTATATTTTTACCCCAAAAAACAAAAACTGCTTCTCGAAAGAGAAACAGTTTTTACAAAAAGAAAACACAATGGGTTATGCAGGGGTCGAACCTGCGACCTGCCGATTAAGAGTCGGCTGCTCTACCAGCTAAGCTAATAACCCGTAATTACCTTGCTTTTGTTAGTATACGCCTGTCCGAAACAAAGAACAAGCCCCCATTTTTGAACGATTTGCAAATTCAGTTGAGAAGAATTATGTTAAGTAAAGGTTAAAGGAAAACCGTGCCAACAGACCGAAGTTTAACCATCATACGGAAAAGTTTACAGACAGGAGGGCAATTATGCGTTCATCTTCCAAGCTCTGGGCGGCAGTCGGCCTCGTTTCGGGGATTGTGACCCTGCTGCTGCTTTGCGGTTTTATATATGCGGTAAAAGATATTGCCAATCCGGCTTCGGCGCCGCAGTTTGCGTCTGAACCGGCAAAAAGTTCATCAGGTCCGTCGGGATCAGCCCCTCCCGGGCAGATGGGTATTGTAGTCATCGGCGATTCGCTTGCGAAAGGGACGGGGGATGACGAGGGCAAAGGTTTTGGACAGCGGGCGGTTGACCTGCTGCAGATACAAAATAACGGACGCGAAGCCAAGCTGCTGGGCAATTTGGGCATTAACGGGCTGCTTACCGCCGGTTTAACAGATGAATTAAAGGAAAACGGCGTGCAGCACATGCTGAAGGAAGCTAATGTCATTCTTTTGTCGATTGGCGGAAACGACTTGTTTCAAGGGGCAGAAGCGATGGAAAACGGCGGCGATCTCCCTACGGCGGCCGAGCTGGACACGTCCATTGATCAAGCTTCCGTCAGATTTAAATCGATCGTTCAGCAGTTAAAGAAGATCAATCCCGGCGCCACGCTGGTTTATATCGGTTTATATAATCCTTTTTCCGATCTTGAGGAGATGAGGATGATTGGGAACAGCGGAGTGTCCCGCTGGAACACGGCGGCCCAGACGGCAATTAACAAGTATGACGGAGCGCTTCTGGTTCCGACCTACGACTTGTTTGCCGGGAATCTGGCCGCTTATTTGTCCGGGGACCATTTTCATCCGAACAGTGACGGTTACGAGCAGATTGCTGAGCGGATTGTGCAGAGCTTGAAGTGACCAAAAGCAAAGGAAAAAAATGTCCGATGCGCTAACATAAGAGCAAAAGGAGGGAGCGACCATGCGGGAGCAGACGTTAAATAACCGCAAAAACGGTGAAAACCGGGAGAACCTTGAAAACCGCGAATACTTGGAAGCCCAAGAAAACCAGCTTATCCGGCCGGGGAAATCCGTCTTGGAGGTGCGCCATCTGCGGAAAAAAATCGGCCGGAGATGGATTATTGAAGACGTTACGTTTAACGTTATGGCCGGTGAGATTTTTGGATTCCTGGGGCCAAACGGCGCCGGAAAAACGACCACTATCCGCATGCTTGTGGATTTGATCAAGCCGACCGAGGGCTCCATTGAAATCGGCGGCTATAATGTCCAGCGGAATCCCGAGCGGGCGCTCGGTCAGATCGGCGCTATCGTGGAAAATCCGGAGGTTTACCCGTATTTGACCGGCTGGGAAAACCTCGAACAGTTTGCCCGGATGCTGCCTGGCGTCGACAAAGCCCGCATCCAGGAGGTCGCGGAAATGGTCCGGCTGGACCAGCGGATTCATGATAAGGTGCGGACCTATTCGCTCGGGATGCGGCAGCGGCTGGGCATAGCCCAGGCTCTTCTGGGCAGGCCCAAGCTGCTGATCCTGGATGAGCCGACTAACGGGCTGGATCCGAAAGGGATTAAGGAGATGCGGGAATTCATCCGCAGGCTGGCCGAACAGGGTATGGCCGTATTTGTGTCCAGCCATTTGCTCAGCGAGATTCAGCTTTTGTGCGACCGGGTAGCGATTATAAGCTCGGGTCGGGTGCTGGCGGTAGGCAGCGTCGACGAACTGATTGAGAATAAATCCAATTATGTCGTATGGGAAGCGGAGCCGCGCGCCCGCGTGATTGAGCTGCTGGAGCAGTCCGGATTTCCTATTGTCTGGCAGCCGGAGACGGTGCTGGACGACTCGGTGATGGCCGGCATTGCGCCCGGGGCAGTCATCTGCCAGATGGAAAGCGGCAGGATGGCCGATTTTGTGGAAAGGTTTACGGCTGAAGGGCTGCGAATCCAGTCGGTTTACAAACTTAATCCTACGCTGGAACAGCTGTTCCTCGAGATGACGGAAGGTGAAACCATTGAATAACCTCCTCCCGCTGATTAAAAACGAAACGATAAAAATGGTCCGTAAAAAGCGTTTTTACGTGATTTTGCTTGTTCTTGTTGTCCTGGTCCCGATGTTCACCTATGCGCAGATGAAGGTAGCTGAGCGGAACAAGGAGAAATTCGGCGACGACTGGCGCAGATCCGTCCAGCAGGCGATCACGGACAACCAGAATTCGCTGGGAAGTTCCCGGATTCCGGATGAATGGAAGAAATATCGTCAAATCTATATCCAGCAGATGAAATATTATCTGGATCATGACGTTAACCCGCAGCAGCCGGGCGGCGTTACTTTTACAAGGGAGTTTATGGACAACGCGTCTTCCCTGTTTATTCCGCTGCTGATCATGGGTATTGCTTCGGATATCGTATCCTCGGAACGGACAACGGGAACGATTAAAATGCTGCTGACCAAACCGGTCCGCAGGTGGAAGGTGCTGCTCAGCAAGCTGGTGACCCTGTTTATGTTCGTTTCGTTGACCGTTGTGGCAGCTTTTGTGATCTGCTATGCGATTTCGGGGCTGGTGTTCGGGTATGAAGGTTTCGGCATGCCCGTATTTACCGGGTTTCAGCTCAGCGGCAGCGGTGTCGACCTTTCAGCGGTGCATGCGGTGCCGCAGTGGCTCTATCTGTTTATGCAGCTCGGACTCATCTGGTTCGTCAGCCTGGTCGTGGCCATGCTGGCGTTTATGATTTCCGTCCTGGTACGGAGCACGGCAGCCAGCATCGTCATCATGATGGCGGCGCTAATTGCCGGCAGCATCCTGACCAATATGGCTTCCGCCTGGCAAAGCGCCAAATATTTATTTATGGTTAACCTCGAATTAACCGATTATTTATCTGGGACGCCTGCGCCGATTGAAGGCATGACTTTAGGGTTTTCGCTCGCCGTTTTGGCGATTTGGGGGGCCGCTTCGCTGGTTGTTTCTTTCATTGTCTTTACGAAACAGGATATATTGAATTAAAATGTACAAGGATTAAGAAAACATTTGTTTGCATTCGGGGCCATGCAGCCCTACATAGAGCAAAAAATCAAAGGGGGAGCATGAATGGCCGAGCAAATCGATTTGTTCGCGGCAAACTCCGGGAACGGGGCAGGACAGGCAGGATATGACGCGGACGATATTCAAGTGCTCGAAGGACTTGTCGCGGTAAGAAAACGGCCAGGGATGTATATCGGCAGCACAAGCTCATCGGGATTACATCATCTGGTATGGGAGATCGTCGACAACGCCGTAGACGAACATCTTGCCAAATTCTGCTCAAGAATTGACATTACTCTGCACAAGGACGGTTCGGTAACGGTACTGGACAACGGGCGCGGGATTCCTACGGGTATGCACAAAACCGGGATTCCTACACCGCAGGTCGTTTATACGATTCTGCATGCAGGCGGCAAGTTTGGAGGCGGCGGATACAAAAAGTCCGGAGGACTGCACGGCGTAGGCGCATCCGTAACGAATGCATTGTCGGAATGGCTTGAAGTGGAGATTTACCGTGAGGGCAAAACGCACCGCATGCGGTTTGAATATTGGGTCGATAAAGCAGGGAAAGAACATGTCGGCGAACCGGTAACGGGGCTTGAAGTGCTGGGCAATACGAACAAGACGGGCACCAAGGTTACTTTTAAACCGGACATCCGCGTTTTTCAGAACGGCATTGCTTTGAGTTATGATACCCTTGCCGAACGACTGCAGGAAATCGCGTTCCTGAACTCGGGTTTAAGAGTTGTTTTGAAGGATGAACGTTCCGGCCGCACGGACGAGTTTTATTATGAAGGCGGAGCCAGCCAGTTTGTCGAATATCTGAACGAAGGCAAAGACGTGCTCCATGACGTCATTCATTTTAACGCCGAACGGGACGAAATCGAAGTGGAAGTCGCCATGCAGTACAACGCCGGCTACACGGAGACCATTGCCTCTTTCGTCAACTCGATTCCGACCCGCGGCGGCGGTACGCATGAAACAGGCTTTAAAACGGCGTATACCCGCGTTATGAACGAATACGCGCGCAAGGTCGGAATACTGAAAGAGAAAGAAAAAAACCTCGAAGGTTCGGATTTGCGTGAAGGCATGATGGCCGTAATCAGCGTCAAGATGTCCGAGGTGGAGTTCGTGGGACAAACGAAGGATCAGCTGGGAAGCGCATCCGCGCGCAGCGTGGTGGATGCCACCGTAGCCGAAAAGATGCAGCTGTTCCTGGAGGAAAATCCGGGCGTGGCCCAAACGCTGATCAAGAAAGCCGTTCAGGCGTCCAAAGCCCGCGAGGCGGCGCGCAAGGCGCGTGACGAAATGCGGACCGGCAAGAAGCGCAGCGAAAGCTCGAACCTGGGCGGCAAGCTGACGCCGGCGCAGTCCAAGGATTTTACGCGGACCGAGCTGTTCATCGTGGAAGGCGATTCAGCGGGCGGATCGGCCAAGCAGGGCCGCGACTCCAAAATTCAGGCGATTCTGCCGCTGAAGGGCAAACCGATGAATCCGGAGAAAGCTAAACTGGCCGACATTTTGAAAAACGAGGAATACCGGGCCATCATCACGGCAATCGGTGCCGGGATCGGGACGGAGTTTGAACTCGAGGACAGCAATTTTTCCAAAATCATTATTATGACGGACGCCGATACGGACGGCGCGCATATTCAGGTGCTGCTGTTGACGTTCTTCTACCGCTACATGAAAGAGCTGATCGATGCGGGCAAGGTTTATATCGCGCAACCTCCGCTGTACAAAATTACTCGCAAATCCGGCAAGCTGGAAACCATCCGTTATGCCTGGACGGACGAGCAGTTGCAAAACTATCTAAAGGAATTCGGCAAAAATTTTGAACTGCAGCGCTACAAAGGTCTTGGGGAAATGAACCCGGACCAGCTCTGGGAAACAACGATGGATCCGGAGACGCGGACCCTGCTGCAGGTGCAGATTGAAGATGCGGCGAAAGCGGAGCGGCGCGTATCCACGCTGATGGGCGACAAGGTAGAGCCGCGCAAACGCTGGATCGTCGAAAATGTAGATTTCACAGAGTTTGAGGAATAGAAGGTGAATGGGCATGGGAACGCTTGAAAATTTTCTGCCGGCCTTTCTGGAAGAGGTCGTAGGCGATCGTTTCGGCAGATATTCCAAATATATTATTCAAGACCGGGCGATTCCGGATGTAAGGGACGGGCTTAAGCCGGTACAGCGCCGAATTTTGTACGCCATGTACGATTCGGGCAATACGCCGGACAAGCCGTACCGGAAATCGGCTAAAACCGTAGGGGACGTTATGGGTAACTACCATCCTCACGGCGACTCCTCCATTTACGACGGGATGGTCCGCATGGCGCAGCCATGGAAAATGGCGCACGTCCTGGTGGACGGGCACGGCAACTGGGGTTCCCAGGACGATGATCCGCCTGCGGCCATGCGGTATACGGAAGCGCGGCTTTCGCCGATTGCGCTTGAACTGCTTCGTGACATCGAGAAACGTACGGTGCTGTTCAAGGACAATTTCGATAACACGGCGAAAGAGCCCGTGGTGCTTCCGGCCCGTTTTCCAAATCTGCTCGTTAACGGCGTAAGCGGTATTTCATCCGGTTTTGCCACGGAAATTCCGACGCACAATCTCCGCGAAACGATCGATGCCTGCATCGAGCTGATGGAGAAGCCCGACACTACGCTGGAGCAGCTGATGCAGATCATCAAAGGCCCGGATTTTCCGACCGGCGGCATCATCATGGGGGAAGAAGGCATCCGCGAAGCTTATGAAACGGGCAAAGGCCGGATTTATATCCGCTCCAAAACGGAAATCGAGGCGGTCCGGGGCGGCAAACAGCAGATCATCATTACCGAAATCCCTTATCAGGTGGTTAAATCCCGCCTTGTAACGGCCATGGAGAACATCCGGCTGGAGAAAAAAGTGGAAGGGATTGCCGAGGTCCGCGATGAAAGCGGCCGTGCCGGTCTGCGGATCGTTGTCGAGTTAAAGAAAGATGCGGATGCAAACGGCATTTTGGCTTACCTGCTCAAGAAAACGGATCTCCAGGTGACGTACAACTTCAATATGGTTGCTATCGTTAATAAAGCGCCGCGCCAGCTAGGGGTGCGCGAGATTTTGCAGTCATATATCGCCCACCAGCGGGAGGTTGTGACGCACCGGACCCAATTCGAGCTGGAGAAAGCGCAGGACCGGGCCCATGTACTCGAAGGCCTCGTCAAAGCGCTTAACATTCTGGACGAAGTGATTGAGGCCATCAAAGCTTCGAAAAACCGCCAGGATGCGCAAAACAATCTGCAGTGGATGTTCGGGTTCTCCGAACGTCAGGCGGATTCGATCCTGACGCTCCAACTGTATCGGTTGACCAATCTGGAGATCACGCAGCTCCAGAAGGAGCTGGATGAAACGCAGAAGAAAATCGCTTCGCTCGAAGCGATTCTGAACAGCGATAAAAAGCTCGTTTCGGTGATCAAAAAAGAACTGGTCGAAATCCGCGACAAATACGGGATCGACCGCCGTTCCGTCATCCAGGGCGAAGTCGAGGAGCTGAAGGTAAACCTCGAAGTGATGGTCACCCAGGAAGACGTACTGGTAACTTTGTCCGGCGAAGGTTATATCAAGCGGACCAGCATGCTGTCGTATACCCGTTCCGGCGGCGAGATTGGCAGCGCCGGCGTCAAGGAAGGCGACTATATCAAATATATTCAAAGCGTGAACACGCTGGAGAATTTGCTGATCTTCACGCAGCGCGGCCAATATTTCCTGCTGCCGGTGCATCAGGTTCCGGAGTTCAAATGGAAGGATAACGGCACGGCGATCGTAAACGTTATTCCGCTGACCAAGGAAGACCGGATTGTCAGCGTCATCCCCGTAAGGCATTTTGACCAGCCGGAGCTTAGCCTGGTGTTCGTAACCAAACGCGGGCAGATCAAGCGGACGGCGCTTAGCGAATACGAGACCAAACGGTCTTCCGCCGTTGCTGCCTGCAAGGTCGGAGCTGACGATGAAATTATTTCGGTTGCGACAAGCAAAAGCGATCAGGATCTTATGCTGGTTACCAAGCAGGGTATGGCGATCCGGTTTAACGAGCAGGAAGTCGGAACGATGGGCCGGGTAGCGGCCGGCGTTCGCGGCATCCAGCTGCGCGATGAAGACGAGGTTGCGGCTTCGGTTTGGCTGAGCGGCGACGAAGGCGAAATCATGGTCATCAGCGACTTGGGCTACGCCAAACGTTCGCTGCTGCTCGATTATCCGACCCAAAGCCGCGGCGGCAAAGGTATTCAAACCTTTGAATTCAAGGAAGGCAAACGCGTAAAACCAAACGGTACTGCAATCATCGGAGCCTATTGGACCAAAGAACCGCTTGAGCTTACCGCCGTTACGCGCGAAGGACAATCCTTTACGTTTTCGTCCGAGCAGACGCCGCTTGCCGACCGTAAATCGATCGGGAAGGCCGTGGTCAGCCTGGAGAAAAACGACTCGATCATGGACCTGCTGCAGCTCCCTCATTACGGGGCATCTTCGGAAGCCTGAAGCTCACACATAAGATTGACGAAAGAGAACTTTTCCTGACGGATCGGCTGAAAACGCCTGAAGGAAAAGTTCTTCTTTTGTCGTCTGCTGCGGTGAAGAAGGAATACAAAAGCCGGGCGGAGAAGGTTAAGGCAGTGAAAGAATAGGAATGCTGATTATTGGAGGGATCATTAGTGTACACAGAAGAATTTGCCAAGCTTTGGTCGAAATTGTCCAAAGACTATCAGTCCCATATGGAAAACGAGCTGTCGCCATCCCTGACGGAATCGCAGTTAACCGTTCTGGAGCTGCTGGGAGACCAGCCGAAAATGAAACCTTCGGATATGATTCCGTTTTTGGCTACCACACCTGCCGCGGTAACGATGCTGCTTGACCGGATGGAGAAAAGCGGGCTGATTTCCCGCGAGCGGGATGAAAACGACCGCAGAATCGTATGGATTTCCATTACGGAAAAAGGAAAAGAACAGGCCGAACGGGGACGCGAGGTGCGCACTGAATTTCTGGGCCATATGCTGGACCGGATTTCGACGCATAACCAGCAGCTGCTGTTGTTTCTTCTGGGGAAAATCACGGCCGTATAATACGATTTAATAAATATAGCGATCCCATTTCAAATCGGATCCGTAACCCAAAAAGGGCTGATTCGCAGGACGGCATTGCAGGATGCCTCGGCGAATCAGCCCTTTTTAATTAAAGAGGAACAGCAAGCTGTTAGAAACGGAGCTGCCCGATTTCCCGGGTCCAATGGGACCAAGGCTGCTGCTCCGGCGGAGTGGACACAAGCTTGACCAGCTCTTTGGTCACGGGATGCGGAAAACCCGCAAACGCAGACCACAAAGCAATCTGCTGCCCCGCTTTGTTGACGCGGGCCCCGTATTTCTGGTCCCCGTACAGCGGAGTGCCCGTATGGCTGAACTGGACGCGGATCTGATGAGGCCGGCCGGTGTGCAGTTCCACTCTCACCAGGGATAAGCCGTCCACCGGATTGCCAATCACGCTGTATTCCAGAATCGCTTCTTTGGAACCATTTGTGCCTTTGGGAACGACGGAAACGGTGTTGGTCCGTTCGTCCTTCAGCAAATAATGCGTCAGCCGTCCTGACCGGACGGAAGGCACGCCGTGAACAACGGCAAGGTAAGTCTTCTCAAATTGGCGGCTGCGCACCGCTTCCGACAGACGCGAAGCGGCTTTGGACGTTTTGGCGAAAATCATGGCCCCGCCGACCGGGCGGTCCAGCCGGTGAACCAGCCCCAAATAAACGTTGCCGGGTTTGTTGTAGCGCTCCTTCAAGTCTTCCTTCAGCAAAGTCAGCATATCCGGATCGCCGCTGGCATCCTCCTGCACCGGCACGTTCACCGGTTTCTCGACGCCGAGCAGGTGATTATCCTCAAATAGAATCGTCATGGAAGGCGTGCTCCATGTGCGGGCTAGCGGTTCGGACATGTTTATTCCTCCCAGCGTCCCAAAATGCCGCAGGGCAGGGTGAGGCCGGAACGGGTGATCGGCAGGCCAAGCTCGCCGGCCGAGATGCGCCCGCCGTAGCGGCGCTGAACGGTCATGGACAGCATGTTGTGCAGCACGGTAGGGGAAATCCCGGTCGTGTACGAGTTAATCAGGAAGAAAAGCGGCTTGTCCGACAAGATGCTGAGGCAGGATTCCAGGAACGGGTACAAGCTTTGCTCCAGCTTCCACATCTCGCCGCCGGGTCCTCTGCCGTAAGAAGGCGGGTCCATGATGATCGCGTCGTATTTGTTGCCTCTGCGCTGCTCGCGCTGCACGAATTTGAACACGTCGTCGGTAATGAACCGGACGGGCCGGTCGCTAAGGCCGGACAGCTGCAGGTTTTCTTTCGCCCACTGCACCATGCCTTTTGCGGCGTCGACGTGTACGACCGAAGCGCCGGCAGATGCCGCGGCAACGGATGCCCCGCCGGTATAAGCGAACAGGTTCAGTACGGAGATTGGACGTCCCGCCCCTTTGATTTTATCCATCATCCAGGACCAGTTGGCGGCCTGCTCAGGGAACAGTCCCGTATGTTTAAAGCTGGTCGGTTTAATATAAAACTTGAGATGATTATAGGAAATTGTCCATTTGTCCGGGAGCGGTTTCTTCATATCCCAGCTGCCGCCGCCGGAAGAGCTGCGGTGGTAGTGACCGTGCAGGTTTTTCCACTCGCCGGTTTCGTTCTCGATCGGCCATATGATTTGCGGATCGGGTCTGCGGAGGATAACGTCTCCCCAGCGCTCGAGCTTGTCCCCGGCTCCCGTATCGATCAGTTCGTAATCTTTCCAGTCTGTTGCCATGTACATGTTTTTCATTCCATCCTTCCAGCTACAAACCATCGGCTCCGCCTGCGTATGCAGCGGAGCCGATGGTTTGATCAATTACCTTATATTGTACCTCATTTCAAGGGCTTGATGCCAGAAGATCCCGTTCTATTTTTCAACCGTGCTCGTATTAAGGGTTAAATCATGGCCGCCAGCTGTAATAGTCCTGAACCTGGATTTGTTCAAAGCCGCAGGACTGATAGAGCTGCAGGGCCCGTTCATTTTCCAGCGCCACCTCCAGGAATAAACCGCTGCCTTTGGCCTGCGCTTCATGCACCATTTTCATCAGCACGGAGCGCCCGATCCCTTGCCCGCGATAGGCGGGGTCTATGACAAATCCGTATATCCAGCATTCTTGCGGGCCGTCATGGACGCGGATTTTTCCCGCATCGTGCCCGTCATGCTCAATGACATACATAACGGCGTCCGCGTCGTCTGCTTCGTTTTGCTTTAAGGATTCGTCGTTCAGCTGGCCTGCTTCCTCCTCCGTCAGGCCAAATCCCTGCATGTCGAGCCGGTTCAGGTAGCCGCTGTCGGACAACTGCGCTTTTCGGAGCGAAACCGCGAGAGGGGGCGGCGCCAAACGGCCGATCACCTCCGGGTTAAACCTCATTTGATATTCGGTCAAAGCAACCTTAAGGCCAAGCCGTTCCGCAAATCCCTTTCCGGAGGCAGAAGCGGCCGGAATATTAAGCAGAATTTCCTTGTACCCTGCCGCGCGTTCCGGCGGGAGCGCCTCCGCCAGCAGCGAGCGGAAGAGGCCTTTTCGCCGGCAGGACGGGGCGACCATGCCGCAAAGCTCCAGTTTGGAGGCAAAGTCGTACAAGCCGAGAAAAGCGGTTATTTTTCCATTCTCGCGGTAAACGAAATCGTAAGGATCCTCCGCTTTGCGGGCGCGCAGCATCTCCCAGTTCAGCTTGAGCGAAATGCCGTCCGCCTGCTCCACTTCCTTTTGCAGCGTTTTAACCTGCTCCCAGTCTTCAGAAGTTAACATGTTTATGCTTACAGCCTCCCCTCGTTTTTCAATCTCTTAAGTTTAAAGGGAAATGTCCGGCCGGAACAGGGAAAGCATGCTTTAAAGCGTTTTTTCATAGAGCCGCGGGTCAGTTGACGGCCCGGAACAGAGCTTTTTATAAATTTTAATGGCTGCTTCGATTAAGAAGCGGTCGTTTTGTTTTTCCGGGATTAATCAAGTTTTACAAGAAAATTACATGGCATTTGAAGAAACGGCGGAGCTGGCGCTTCGGGAACAGGTGCGCTATCTGGCCGTTACGAATCACGATACTACCTTTGGTCTGGACCAAATGATGGAGCAGGGAAAAACGAGGGGATTGGAGGTCATTCCGGGCATAGAAATTTCAGCCTTCGATTTTGACCGCGGCCGCAGGGTTCATATTCTGGGTTACTATGTCGAGCCGGGTGCCGCCCCAATATCCGCTTTATGCGAACCGCTGCTCGAGCAGCGTCATGAAGGGTGCCGCATCGCGGTCGAAAAATTAATCGGAGGGCATTGAAGTCAAACACCGCTTTACAGCGGGGGGAAGAGGAGATCGGAGCCAAGGAAACGGCCACGGAAAACGGCCTGCTTGAAACCGGGTGAATGGATTTCCACGGATTTTACGGGAAGACGGAAACCCGCTAGGGGCAGCAGGAGGAGACGCTGGAATACAGCAAAACGATTTACTCAACCCTCTTCCTTATCCTCATTCTTGACAAGCCCGCCTGAGCGGGCGTAAGTTTGTTACTATTAGTGTGCATGGCAGCTTGCTGGTTTACAGTGAAGCGGCGGCACTGAACAACACCAAAGGATGTTAAGGAGGAGAAGCATGGGCAATATCATCGAACTCAAACATGTATCCTGGCGCCGTGACGGCAAAACCGTTCTGGACGATATCAATTGGACCGTTAAGGAAGGCGAAAACTGGGCGGTATTTGGCCTGAACGGTTCCGGAAAAACAACCATTCTGAACATGCTCAGCGGCTACCTCTGGCCTTCGGAAGGCGAAGTGCATGTTCTGGGCCATAAGCTGGGGGAAATCGATGTCCGGGAGCTGCGCCGCTCGATCGGCTGGGTAAGCTCCTCGCTCGAGGAGAAGGTTTACGGCACGGAGAAAGCCCAGGACCTGGTGGTCAGCGGGAAATATGCATCGTTTGGACTTTATGAGAAGACGTCGGAAGAGGATTATGAGCGAGCGAAAAAACTGATGGAGCAGCTGCGCTGCGGTCATTTGCTGGACCGGACTTACCAGACCTGCTCCCAGGGGGAAAAACAGAAGCTGTTGATCGCCCGGGCGCTCATGGCTTCGCCTAAACTGCTCATTCTGGACGAAGCCTGCAACGGGCTGGACTTCATTTCCAAAGAAGGACTGCTGGAAAGCATCGAGCAGCTGGCTCAGGGCCCGGATGCGCCACATCTGATGTTCGTCACCCATCATACGGAAGAAATCTTGCCGGCCTTCAGCCACACGCTCCTCCTGCGAAGAGGGCAGGTCTACGGGCAGGGGCTCACCCGGGACATGATGAGCAGCGAGGTGTTGTCCGAATTTTTTGAGCTGCCTGTCGGGGTTTCCTGGAGCCATGATCGGGCTTGGCTGTCCAAACGCTGATTTTGTTTTAAGCCGCCTGTTCAGGCGGGGAAACAGGGATATCCAGTCCTCATGCGGGCTGGATTTTTTTCTTGCTCCCGGGTCTCCCGAACTAGAGGGTTTCAGAATTTGGTAAAAAGAACTTTTTCATGAAAGGAGTTTTAATAAAGTGTTACAAAAGTCCTATAAAATGCCGATTTCTTTAGTATAGGCATTTAATGCGGGCAGCTGCTTTTTGCAACTAAATAGAAGGATTTACGGGATAGCAGGGATAAAGGAAAGAGGCGCAGCATGGAGGAAAGAAGAAAATTTGAACGCTCGAAAATACCGCCGCTTGCGATTGAAATCGATCGTATGGAGGGTGAAAACGGCATTTATGAGAAAGTCAAGATCATTATCGAAGAAGTAAGTGAAGAAGGAATGCGTTTTTGGACATCCGTTCCATTCCATCAGGGTGAAATCATCTCGTTTGATTTGCCGGCCCTCGAAATGGACTCCTTTATACAAGGGCGTATTTCCTGGATCCGCGGGGATAAGGAGGACGGTTATCTTTGCGGGCTTCATTTAATTAACGAATAGGGGGACATTCCATGACGCCATGCAGTAGGAATCATTCTGCGGAAGCGGAAATATTAAACACTCTGGCCAAATATTCAACGGATGCCGTGATCTGGATGGACAACGACGGCGTAATTGCGAAGGTAAACGATACGCTGCTTGCGCTCTCCGGTTATCCGGAGGATTATTTTATCGGCCGACCGTTCGGCCGGTTTTTTGGGGTACAGATGCTGCATCAGCTGAAAAGGACAAACGTCTACCTCCGGAATCTCCACGGCAGGGAGCTGGGATTGGAGATGACGATCGCTCCGGTGGATCATGACGGGCAGCGGATCGGCATTTTGGCGATGGGCCGGCCTTCCACGCCGGAACGGATTCATGAAGAGGCGCTCATGCGCCAGATCCGCCAGCTTACCTATTACGACAGCCTTACCGGCCTCCCGAACCTGACGAAATTTAAGGAAGTTTGGAGCGGTTTGCAGGGGATGCCTTCCAACGGCAGCTCCATCGCCATTGTGCTGCTGGATTTGGACCGTTTCGGCATCGTCAATCATTATGCCGGTTACGACCGCGGGGATGATTTTCTCGTAGCCGTTTCCCAGCGTCTGACTTCCATTATTCGACAGGAGGATCCGGTCTTCCGCTGGACGGGCGACCGGTTTCTGATTCTGCTGCAGGACGTGAACAAACAGCAGGTCCGGCAGATCGCGGAACGGATTCTGGAGCAGTTCCAGCTTCCTTTTGTCGTCAAGCAGATGGAGATTTCCATTACGCCGAGCATTGGGATCACACTTAGTCCCGAGGACGGGGAAGACGTGGACAAGCTCCTGAACAATGCTTCCACGGCAACTTATTATGCCAAGGAGGACGGGAAAAACAGCTACCGGTTTTACAGCCGTAAAATGGACAACGGGGTTTCGCTGCTGCTGGAGCAGGAGCTGCGGAAAGCGCTAGAGCGAAACGAATTTGTGCTGCATTACCAGCCCAAAGTAGACATCGATTCCGGCGAAGTGACCGGCGTCGAGGCGCTGCTGCGCTGGAATCATCCCGATTGCGGGCTTATTCCGCCGAGCCAGTTTATCCCGCTTGCGGAAGAAAGCGGACTGATCGTGCCTATCGGGGAATGGGTGCTGGAAACGGCCTGCCATCAAAACAAGGCTTGGCAGCTGGCGGGTGAAAAACCTTTTAAAATGTCGGTCAATCTTTCGCCGCGCCAGTTCAAACATGGGGGCATCGTCCAGACTGTGGAGCAGGCGCTTGCCAAATCCGGGCTTGCCGCCGAATATCTGGAGCTTGAAATTACGGAAAGCATGATGCTGGAGATGAAATATGCGGCGGACACGCTGAATCAGCTGAAAGATCTCGGCGTTCATACCTCGCTGGACGATTTCGGCAAAGGGTACAGCTCTTTGACTTATCTGAAGTCGCTGCCTCTCGATATCCTGAAGGTGGACAGCTCCTTTATCCGCAACTGCACAGAAAATGAGCAGGATGCAATCCTGCTGAAGACGATCATCAACATGGGGCAAAATCTGGATATGACGGTGGTGGCCGAGGGGATCGAGGAAACGGGGCAGCTTGAAATGCTCAGGGATTTCGGATGTCACCAGGCCCAGGGATATTTGCTGAGCAGACCGGTTCCGGCTGAAGAAATTCCGGCGGTCGTTTCGGGGATCCATACTAGATTCACAAGCAAAAAATGAGCATAGCTTTACATAGATCAGCATAATTGTAGATAGATTCCGTCTGAAGACGGCCTTACGTCATGGTATTTGGTAAATGGGCATAAAGGCTCCGGAGAACCGGCAGCCTTTTTTTCTATTTCCTTTTTGCCCGATTCTTTTTCAGGTCCTGGGGGAATATGCTGGTTAACGTACAGTTTTTCTGTCGCCAGTCTAAAGCAAGGAGCCGAAGCCAAATGGATGCAGCCGTCAGTTGGTCGGAATTTTGGAACACATTCCGGTTATCAATCCTAATCAGTCTGCTTGGTGCGCTTATCGGTCACTATTCCAAAAACGGAGTTATTCAGTTTCCTTTGTTTGTCATTCCCTATGAACGGAGCAGCTGGTTCTCGAACTGTCTGGAATATCAGCTGAAGTGGGGAAACCTTCCTAAAAGAATATTGGTTTATGTGCTGTTAGGTCCCGTTGACCTCCTCTTGTTCATTTTGGGTTTGCGGGAAGAGCAGTATGGAAGCAAACGGGTTTACCTGGAGCTTGGTTTAATGGGCGATATTCTGATCGGCATCGGCACCGGCGTCCTTGCCAAAACGGCGGTGGAGATGGCCGGCAGCCACAATTTGTTTGCCGAAGTCAGCGCCGCCTTTATTGCCGGGTTTGCAGGCCTGTCTTACATACGGGAACGCCAGCGCAAGGATTTGGGCATGGATCAGACGCTGGATCCAAGCGTCATGGTGGAGCCGGTTCAGCCCCAAGCCTCACGACCTCAGACGGAGCAGCCTCAAACGGAGCAGCCGCAGACGGAGCCACCCCAAACCGCGCGGCCCCAAACCGAAGTCTCCCAATCCGCGCAGCCCGGCCCTGCAGCAAAGTCTTCCGGCCCTGAGTCTGCCAGTGAGAAGCCGCCGGGAAACCCGCCGGGGAATTGACGCGGCCGGAGGATGCACGGGGGAGCCCGGCACGGGTTTGTACTTGGGCGGTTTACAGCTTTATCGTGATGCACCATCAGGTGCACTTTCCATATGATATAGCAAAAGGAGGGATTTTCTTGGCCAAAAAAATCAGTGTGACCGCCCATGAATATCAGGAACTGGAAAAGCTGGCCGACATCGTGAACAACCTGAACGTGCCGGCAGGAAAAAGAAAAATCGCCAAAGCCCAATACGAAGCGATTTTGCGGCTCGCCAAAAACAGACCCAATGAGCCGAGAATCGGCGAGAGCCGCAGCAGCATTGTGTGAAAAACGGCGCGCCGGGACAAAGTCCCGTATTGGCTGATGTAAGCCTGACTCAGGTGAGGGTTAGGCTTTTTTGCTGTTTGCAACAGGAAGAACGTAGCAAAGCTGACGATTTAAAGCTTATAATAGATTCCACATAAGCATGCTGGAGAGGTTTTACATAAGGGACGTTATTTCTGCATAAGGAGTTCTGGGAATGAAAATTAAGGTCATGATTGCGGACGACAATTCTTTTATCCGGGAAGGGATGAAAATCATCCTGTCCAGCTTCGAGGAATTTGAAGTGACGGGCACCGTGCAGGACGGGGCGGAAGCCGTAGCATTTTGCCGGGAGCACGAGGTCGACGTCGCGCTGCTGGATATCCGCATGCCGAATATGACCGGGGTGGAGGCCACCCGGATCATTACGTCCGAAGGGACAGCCAAACCTTTGATCTTAACGACGTTTGACGACGACGAGTTTATCGTCGATGCCATTCAGGCCGGCGCCCGCGGTTATCTGCTCAAAAACAACGATCCGGAGCAAATCCGCGACGCGATTAAAAGCGTTTACCACAATCACCACGTGCTGCAGGGCGTTGTCCTCGACAGGCTCAAAACCGGGCTTCAGGAACCGGGCCGGACGGGCTCGGAAACGGGGAGCGAGAGCAGCCGGACCGAAGCAGAACAGGGAGGCCGAACGGAAGGCAGCGGGGGTGCTGCGGGGGTTCAGGACGGTCCAAGCGCTGATTCGGCCCTGCACGGGAGTCTGGACCTCAGCCCCTTCACCGAACGGGAAATCGAGGTAATGACCCAGATCGCCAAAGGGCTGTCCAATAAAGGCATCGCCAAAAAGCTTTTTCTGTCCGAAGGAACCGTCGCCAATCATATTACGTCGATTTTAAACAAAACGGGACTTGCGCACCGGACGCAAATCGCCATCTATTTTCTGACCGGAGAAGTGTTGAACCAAGATGAATAGCCATAAAATGATGCTGGAAGTCTGGAGCATCGTCAGCAAGCTGCTGCTGCTCGTTTATGTCATATGGGAGTCGTATTTCCTGCAAAACCGGACCGGCAGTTGGCCGGTGTTAACTTATTTGCTTTATGTTTGCTCCATCTTTGGAGTGCTCGTGTTCAGGAACAACAGAAACAGACAGCTTGCGGCGCTGCTTACCGTTTGTTATCTTGCGCTTAGCGCCTGGCTGCTCGATCTGCCGCTGCTCGGGCTGCTGATTCCTGCAAGCCTGACGGAAGCGGCGGAATCTTTCCGTCCGAGGGGGATCTCGCTGGTGCCGATCCTGCTTGCCGCCTGGTTCATGCCGCACGAGCTGCTGCCCTTGTATATTCTTACAGCAGGAGTAAGCTGGACCGCCTACAGCCTGATCCGGCATGGCGGGGAAAAGCTCGGCCGGCAGAACAGCCGGAATGAGGAGCTGAGCGCGGACCTGCAGCGGCTGACCCGGGCGTTAAGCGAGAACCGGGAATATGCCCGGCAGTCGGAATACACCATCAAGCTGGAAGAGCGGAACCGGCTTTCCCAGCGGATCCATGATGAAATCGGGCATTCGATGGCCGGGGCGCTAATTCAGATGGAGGCCGCCAAACGGCTGCTTGCGGCCGACCCCGGGAAGGCGGCCGAGCTGCTGGGGAATGCGATCACCATTTCCAAGGAAGGGTTGGAGCAGATCCGTCTGACCTTAAAAGACATGAAGCCAAGATCCGAGGAGCTGGGCCTTAACCGGCTCCGGCTTTTTGTGGACGAGCTGACCGCCAAGCAGGCGCTGACGGCTTCCCTGACCCACGAGGGGAATCTCGACCTGATCTCGCCAATCCAGTGGAAGGCGATCCAGGACAACGCCACCGAAGCGGTGACCAATACGATCAAATACGCAGGAGCAGACCAGGTTCATATCCATATTCAGGTGCTGAACCGGCTGATTAAAGTCCAGATTGCCGATGACGGCATCGGGGCGGACAAAATCGTTAAAGGGCTGGGCATGATCGGCATGGAAGAAAGGGCCGCATCGCTGGGCGGAACGGTGATCATCGACGGCTCGGAGGGCTTCAGCGTCATCACGCTGCTGCCTTTGGAGAGCGGCCGGGAAGTTTCTCATGAAGCCAGGTCGTGAAAATTCTCATAAGCAAAGGATGAACTTATGCACTGTCGTAAGGGCGTCCTTTTTCTTTATGATTAGTGCATAACAAAAACAGGAGTGATTTGGGAATGAACGTGCTTGAAATTCGGGACCTGACCCGTAAATTCGGCGATTTCGTCGCCGTGGACAACATGAACCTGAAAGTCCGGGAAGGCGAAATCTTTGGATTCCTCGGTGCGAACGGGGCCGGGAAAAGCACTACGATTAACATGATTTCTTCCCTGCTGCGCATTACAAGAGGAGAAATTTTGCTGCTCGGGAAAGACATCACCAAACATAACAGATTCGCCAAAATGAACATCGGCATCGTTCCGCAGGATCTGGCGATTTATGAGGAGATGACCGCATATGAGAATATTCACTTTTTTGCGGGGTTATACGGACTTCGCGGGAACGAGCTTAAGGAACGGACGATGGAGGCGCTGGAGTTTGTCGGTCTGGCCGACAAGGCGAGGGATCTGCCGAAAAATTTCTCCGGCGGCATGAAACGCCGCCTGAACATTGCCTGCGCCATCGCGCATAAACCGAAGCTGATCATCATGGATGAGCCGACCGTCGGAATCGATCCGCAATCGCGCAATTATATTCTTAATTCGGTACGCAAGCTGAACCAAATGGGCAGCACCATTATTTATACGAGCCATTACATGGAAGAGGTCGAGGAGCTCTGCACCCGCATCGCTATTGTGGACCACGGCAAGGTGATTGCCGAGGGGACGAAAGAGCAGCTCGAATCGAGCATTACGGACACCAAAGACATTTGGATCGGCTACAAGTCGGAACAGAAGCCGGATGTCGAGCGCATCAGACAAATACCGGGCGTCACCCGGGTGCTGGACGATGAGCAGGAGCAGATGCTGCGGGTGAATTCCAAAACGGAGGTCAACAACCTAAACACGATCCTCCAGCAGCTTATCCAAAACGGCATCGAAATCCGTTCGGTCGACGAAAAAGCTCCTAACCTGGAAACCGTCTTTCTGACCTTGACCGGCAGAAACCTGCGGGATTAGGAGGGACTGCCGTGAACACCTTACGAATTGTCCGCAAAGAGCTGCTTATTCAGCTCCGGAACAAACAGACCTTTTTATTTATGATCGCTTTTCCGATCGTGCTTATCCTGATTTTGGGGACGGCGCTCACAAACGCTTTTTCCGCCGGTACCACCGTTGATTCAATGAAGCTGCTATACCGGGATAACATTCAAAACGAGCAGCTCAACGCTTCCTGGACTGATTTTTCGCAAGTGCTAAAGCAGGAGGGAGTGCAGTTGACCGTTTGGAGCGCCGATATGGACGGTCAGCAGGAGATCCGGGATGACCATTATACGGGATATGCCGAACTGGACGATAACGGGATCCGCTATTACGGCACCTCGCAGCATCTTGTGGAAAACAACATCGTTCAAGGGATGCTTTCGGTTTATGCCGACCGGTATAATCTTGCGGCAGCCGCCCTGAAGGCCAACCCGGCTTCCGTACAGCCGATTGTCACCGGAGTGGATTCGTTCGGCGATTTCATTAAAGAAACCTCGCTTGCGAAAGATAAGCAGCCCAGCTCTATCGGTTATTATGCAATCGCGATGTCGACCATGATCGCTTTGTATGCAAGCATGTCCTCAACCGGGCTGATTCAATGGGAGCAAGCCAGAAAAACCTCTATCCGGCTAAGCGCCTCGCCGGCGAAGAAAAGTGAAATTTTTGCCGGCAAGGTTATCGGCGCAACGCTGATAAATTTTGTATGCGTTATGGCGGTCGTGCTTTTCAGCGGCCTGGTTTTCAAGGCGGACTGGGGTTCCCATTACGGCGCAGTGGTTCTTGTTTTATTCACTTTGGTTGCCCTGGCGGTCAGTTTCGGGCTGCTCTGCGGTTATTTGTTCAAAGGCGGAACCAGCCGGACTTTTATCGTCATCGTTATTCAGGTCGTTTCGTTTATCGGCGGGGCTTATTTTCCGCTCGGCGAAACTTCGGGTTTGATGGGAAAAGTCGTTTTGCTTTCCCCGCTCCGCTGGGCGAATCAGGCTTTGACGGATATCGTTTATGCGGATCATGCCTCGGCCGCCCTTCCGGTTGCGGCGCTTAACGTGGCGCTGGTTGCGGTTTTTCTGATCCTTTCCGGACTATTTATGCGAAGACAGGAGGCCATCTAAATGAAAGACCTGATCTGGCTTGCGCGAAGAATGATTTCGGCCACCTTCCGCAAGAAATCAAGCTGGATTATGCTGATTATTCTGCCTGTGGCAGGCGTATTGGTCAGCATGATGATTTATGGCGGCGGCACCAGCAGTGTGCTCCGGATAGGGATCGTCAACCAGGACGGGGATAACCCGATCGCGCAGAACACCGTTGCTTTTCTCCAAGCCATCAATCAGGCGGAGGTCAAGGTAACTGACGAGGGGACGATGAAAGCCGAAATCGCTTCCGGATCGCTGGATGCCGGGGTTGTGCTGGAAAGCGGTTTTGCGGAAAATGTCCGGAGCGGGAATCCCGAGGGGCTGACCCTCGTCTCGGTCAAAGGGGCGCAGGTGACGGCCTACGTAAAGTCCTTGCTGCAAAACTATGTGGCCAATATGGCCTCGATCGGAGCCGCGACTCCTGATGATCAAAAGTTGTTCAATCAAATCTATCAGGAATACAGCCAAAAACATTTCAGACTGGATGCGTCTACCGTTGAAGATACTTCCAAAGCCAAAAATATGACCTACCAGTCTCTCGGGTTTCTGATCGCCTTTATGATGTTTTCGGCCTGCAATCTGACCGATCTGATCCTCAAAGAGAAGGAAAACCGGACGTTTCTGCGGCTGCTGACTTCACCCGTCTCGGCCAGAATGTACGTGCTTTCCAACGTGGCTGTAAACATATTGCTGCTTATGCTGCAAATCGCGCTGACGTTATTTATGCTGAAGGCGGTGCTTGGCGTCGACTCCGGCGTTCCCGCTGCCGACCTGATTTTGGCGCTGTTCGTGTACGGTTTGGCTGCGATCGGGTTGTCGCTTGTGATCGTCGCTTTTGCCAAAAATTCCAACATGGCGGGTGCGCTTCAGAACCTGATTGTGACCCCGACCTGTCTGCTGGCAGGCTGCTACTTCCCCGTGGACATCATGCCGGACAGCATCCGAAAAATCGCGACGTTTCTCCCGCAGCGCTGGCTGCTGAAGACGGTAGATGATCTGCAGAACGGGACCGCTCTTGGAGGTCTATATCTGAATCTGCTCATTCTGCTGGCGTTTGCGGCCGCCTTCACCTGCATAGCCGTTTACCGGTTCAGCCGCAACAATGATACCCGTACTTTCGTTTAAATATTTTTTCAAGGATTTCACAAGGTTTCCTGATCCTGTTACAGGGATTCGGGAAGCCTTGCCGGATCCTTCAGCCTCCTTTCCTTATGCGAAACATTATCTTTACAAACCCTTTGTTCATCTTTTAGACTAATGGCAATGGGGGAGTAGACTTTAATCAGGGTTTTCATTTCTGGTGAAATTTTTTACCGGATTTTTTTGTGTTTTTTAAATCCAACCTCAGGGCGATCAACAGGGAAAGAAGGTTGGCTCATGAATGATGTACACGGCTCCTTTGAACCGGAGCTGGTTTTATTTTCATATGGCTTGGCAGTGCTGGCTTCCTATACCGTTTTGGATCTGGTGGACAGACTGAGTCACTCCAAGGGCCGGAATCGTCTTCTGCGGCTTTTTTTCGGGGCGGTGGTCATGGGGATCGGCATCTGGTCGATGCATTTTGTGGGCATGCTGGCCATGTCGCTCCCGATGGAGGTCGAATATGACCTGAGGACGATAATGCATTCGGTTCTGGCAGCGATTGTTTCCTCCGGCGCAGCTCTTCATCTGGTTGGCCGGACACGCGTGTCAAGAGGGCATTGGCTGGGAGGAGGCCTGCTGCTTGCTTCAGGAATCATAGCCATGCATTATATAGGCATGTCGGCGATGAATCTCGATATTTCCTACGATTATAGAATGGTGGTGTTTTCTGCCGTATTTGCCGTTGCCGCTTCGTTATTCGGGTTGTCCTTTACGTTCCGGAAAGAAGGCAGGGGCCGGGGATTCAGGGGCAAGCTGGCCGGGGCATTGATTTTGGGAGCCGCCATAGCGGGTATGCATTACACCGGGATGTGGGGAGCTTCCTTAAAGGAAAGGATTGAACCTGCCTCAAACGGGATTGTGCTCAGCTATCATTGGCTGGCCTATTTGATCGGCATCGGCACGGTGCTGACCCTCGGATTGTCGCTGCTTGGCATGGTCGTAGCCAGAAGATTTGAACGGCAGCGTTATTTATTGACCGAAAACGAAAAAATGTTCCGTTCTCTTTATGAGAACAACCAGGACGGCATCCTGACCCTTGATCTGCAGCAGCGGATTATCGGCATCAATTCGGCAGCGGCGGACATTTTTGGGATTGAAGATAACCGGTATCATTATGAGCCGCTGGCGGCTTTAATGACGGAACCCGTTAATGCCGACAATCTGCGCTGTATAGCCGGCAGTCTGGGCCCCGAATCCGCCAGCTTTGAATTGACGTTTAGCCTGGCCGGCAGCAAAGAAATCGATTTGCATCTGATGACCGTTCCGCTTGAAGTCGACGGAAGCCTGGTGGGCCATTATTTGATCGTCCGAGACATCACCGCGGAGAAGCAGGCCAAAAGGCAGATCAGCTACCTCGCTTTTCACGACGAATTGACGGGTCTGGACAATCGGCATAAGTTTAACCAGCGGCTGATCGAAATGATCGAAAGCCACAGCAGGACCGGCAGCAGATTTGCCATGATGGTGATGGACTTGGACCGTTTCAAGATGATTAACGATTCGCTGGGCCATTTGTACGGCGATTTGTTCCTGCGGGAGATGAGCCAGCGGATCCAGGAGGTTACCGAAGACTGTAAAATCAGCCTGGCCAGAATCGGAGGGGATGAAATCACGGTTCTGTTCGAAAATTGTGATGAAGGAATGGCCGCCACGCTGGCCGAAAAGCTTATTCATGTGATCCAAAAACCGTTCCGGTTAAAGGATAACGATTTTTATGTCACCGCAAGCATAGGCATTGCGATGTATCCCGACCATGGGCAGGATGAGCGGTCGTTGGTGAAACATGCCGATGCAGCGATGTATGAGATAAAGAATAACGGCAAAAACGGCTATTGTTTCTTCACGGACGAGCTGGACGGGAAACTTCAGCAAAAGAGGGAGCTGGAAGCGGATCTCCGCAAGGCGCTGCACCAGAAGGAGTTCATGCTTTATTACCAGCCTCAGATTCAGGCGGAGGATCACCGGATGATCGGCGTTGAAGCTTTAGTACGGTGGAACCATCCGAGGAAAGGGATTATAAACCCGGATCAATTTATTCCGCTGGCCGAAGAGATCGGACTGATTATCGAGCTCGGGAACTGGGTGCTGCGGGAGGCCTGCCGGCAGCTGAAGGAATGGCACGAAAGCGGGGGGCCGCTGATTTCCGTTGCGGTGAATTTATCCTCTCACCAGTTTCAGCAGACGAATCTGGTCAGCTTTATTTCGGAGGTGCTGGCTGAAACCGGGCTTGAAGCGAAATATCTGGAGCTTGAAATTACGGAAAGCATGATGATGGATCCGTCCACCTCCATTACGATTTTGCAGGAGCTTAGCAGGCTCGGCATCCGGATCAGCCTGGACGATTTCGGAACCGGCTACAGCTCGCTCAGCTATTTAAAGCTGTTTCCGATTCATAAGCTGAAAATCGATCGTTCCTTTGTCCGTGATATCGTGGCCAGCAAAAGCGATCAGGCTATCGTGTCCACGATTATTTCGATGGCCCGTCACCTGGAGATGAACGTTATTGCGGAAGGAATCGAAACGAAAGAGCAGCTTGAGATCATTAAGGACAATGACTGCAGGGAGGTTCAAGGTTATTATTACAGCAAACCTTTGTCGGCCAAAGACGTGGAGGAGAGCTTTTTTATTCCGCAAAGGCTGGCCTTGGGCGGTTTGAATTTGTAACGGTACCAGGTGAAAGGAACTGTTCTGCTCCTAAATAGCCAAAGCCTGTCCGCATGCCGGACAGGCTTTGTTTTGCGAATGGGAGGTTTCCGTCGCCAGTTAAGCCAATTAGCAGTTAAGACAGAAACTGTGTCACCACTTCCAGAAATCGTTCAGGTTCTTCAAGATTTGGCGCATGGCCGGAAAAACCGAATTCCACAAAAGCGGCGTCCGGAATCAAAGAAGCGATTTCCTGCCCTTTTTCGGGCGGGTTCATTCCGTCGTGTTTGCCGCTGATCACCAGCGTGGAGGCTGTAATTTTATAAAGGTGTTCCCTGAAATCAAATCCCTCCAGCGCTTTCATCGCGGCCTCCTGCTCCCTGGGATCCGTCAGTATTCCCTTTCTTTTGTAGAAACCGTTAAAGGCTTTGTTGACCTTCTCCTGGTTGTGGAACGTGTATTTAGCAGCCTGCTTGAATTTCGCTTCATAAGACAATCCAGCCAGCTCATCGGCATGGCGGTCGAACAGCTCCTGCATCGACGAGGTTTTGCCGCTGCTTTTCGGCACGACGAGGATCAATTTCTTAATCCGCTGCGGAATTGCAATCGCTACCCCTTGCGCGATATAGCTCCCCATGGAAGTCCCCATCAAGCAGGCGGAATCAAGCTCCAAATGGTCCAGCAGACCGATCACGTCCCGGATATGCTCGTCCAGCGTGTAATGGGCAGGTTTATCGGATAATCCGTGGCCGCGCGCATCCAAAGCGATGACCCAGAACCGGTTTTTGAGCTCGTTGATCTCGCGTTCAGCCGTGACGCTGCTGCCGTGAAGGCCATGCAGGATCACGAGTGGTTGTCCGCGACCGTGGTCTTCGTAATAAAGAGCGGCTCCATTCGAATTGAAAGTGGGCATATTCACCTCTAGTACAAGTCAAACATGTTGACTTCGTAACCTTTCATTTTCAGGTAAGTAAAGAGCTGTCCGCGGTGGTGCTGGGCATGGGTCGTAATTTCGATCAGCCATTTGGCCTGCGAGGCACCGTGGTCCATGTAGAAGGGTTTTGTTTCCTTATGCAAAAAATCTTCGTCGGACAAAGCCTCCATGTACTTTTTCAGTTCCTCCAGCCCTTCCGCCATTAAGGTTCCCAACGAAGGTAGGGCGGCTTCGGCAAATTGTCCTTCCAGCCGCCGGATATCGGCTTCCGGATGCTCCTGGAGAATGAGCAGGTCCACTGCAGGAACAGCGGCAAGATGCTCGGCCAACTCTTTTAAGGTTCTCATGTTCTCACGGGGACGGAAAGACCCGTCCTCCGGTTTGATTTTAGCGATCAGGCCTGCGGTTGTCCGGACAATTAGCTGGAGCTCTTCAAAAAGCATTTGTTTCATTTCCTGTACGGCGGTCATAACATCACTCCATTTCAGATGGGTGTCCAGCGGAGCGGAAAAGCGGCTGGGCTTAATACCCATTATAAATTATAATGGTGACAAGTATTGTCATGAATGCAAGGAAAAGATGAGGAGCACAACTATGTCCAAATCCAAACGGCTGATGGAGCTGATGCTTGCGGTTCACCGCAAGCGTTCTTTTACCGTAAAAGAGCTTGCGGAGGAATTCGGCGTTTCATCCCGCACGATGCTGCGGGATTTGCAGGAGCTTGGCGAACTGGGAGTGCCGCTTTATTCCGAGGTCGGGCCGCACGGCGGCTACCGGCTGTTGAATGAACGGATGCTTCCGCCGATCGCGTTCAGCGAGGAAGAGGCGGTTGCGGTTTTTTTTGCAAGCCATGCCTTGAGGCACTACCGGAATATTCCCTTTCAGACGGAGATTTCTTCGGCCCTGAGCAAGTTTTATCTGCATATGCCGCAGGAGGTCCGCGATAAAATCGACGGCATGCGAAACCGGGTCGATTTTCAGGTGCCCCCGAGACAGCAGGAGTCGCCTCATTTGAGCCTGCTGCTGAAGGCGGCTATCGAGCGGAAGGTGGTCCGCGCCGAATATGAAGGCCGAAATGAACGGGAAAGACGGGAGATTTTACCGGTAGGGATTTATGCCAGCGGCGGATTATGGTATTGCCCGGCTTACTGTTTCGGCAGGCAGGATTACCGCCTGTTCCGCTGCGACCGGATCAAGGCGGCCGAGATTATCGAAGTATCGGAACAGCGTATAAAACCTCCGGCCTTGGAGCAGATCCATCTGGAGAATTGGAGAACGGTCCAGCATGAACATTCCGAGTTTATAGAGGTTTACGTGGAGCTTAGCCGCGAAGGCTGCCGCAGATGCGAATCGGAGCTGTGGCCGCTGCTGAAAATCGATAAAAGAGAGGACGGGAGCGGATGGATCGACAGCCGGATTTTGAAGACGGATATTCCCTTTTTTACGAACTATTTCATGGGACTGGGAATGGACGCGAAGGTGAGCGGGCCGAAAGAGCTGGTGTCGTCCATCCGGCGGCAACTCGCCGACATGCAGAAGGCATACGGGGACCAGGGGAAAAGCTAAACCCCAATCCATCGAGCGGAAGGGGAGGACTATGAAGCATCGCTTACAGAAGGAGTCCCGGGATTTCTTCTGCCGACGAGCAGCGGTTTTTCGGGGATACGGCAAGCTCTGCGGTGCTTGTATTTGAAACCGGCTGGTACAGCCGGCTGGCAGAAGCCGTATTGTACAGATATGAACTTCCGCGGGATACGTTCGAAAGCTTTGATGAAACCGCCGGATATTACATCTCCAAAGAGACGGTTGTTCCCAAGCAAATGGATGTGATCCGGAATCCGCTCCAAAGGCTGATGGAGATGTCTATCGATGTCAGGTTTACCCCCGATCTGCGTCCGCTTAGGGACGCGCTGCCGGTTTCGACCGTCAAGCTTTTCGGGATTCACCGGTTCAGTCCAAGTTGACAAATCGATAAAGCCGGTTTATTCTGTGCATAGAATGAACGTTCTATGCCGGCATGGATAGATGATGGAGGAATGCAGGTGTTTAACCAATACAACAAAGTGGAACAGGCTGTGCTTGAAACGACGCTCCGGTTGATCATCGAGAAGGAGCTTCAGGCTACTTCGATGTCGCTGATCGCCAAGGAATCCGGCGTTTCGACCGGCAATATTTATCATTATTTTTCGAGCAAGGAAGAAATCATAAACGAGCTGTACAAAGGCATCGTCAAATTCAACGGGGAGTTTGTCACCCGGAACCTGATGACGGACGAACCCATTCAAACCCGTTTCGAGCGGGCCTGGCACCATGTGGCCGAGCTTTGCCTGAACTATTCGGAAGGGTTTCGGTTCATCGAACAGTATTCTTTTTCCCCGTACATTACGGAAGCAACCAAACAGGAAGCTTATCAAACGGGCTGGTGCACGCCTTTGGCCGGACTTTACCAGGAAGCGGTGGAGCAGGGGCTGTTTATCGGCCTCGATCCGGAGATGATGGTGCAGATGCATTACGGTTCCATGGTTTATTTGATTAAAGGCCAGCTTCAAGGTTATCTCCCGACCGGGGAAGACCAGCTTCGCCAGGTAATCCGGTCGTTCTGGGCTTCCGTAAGCCAAGAGAGGAATCAATCAGCGGAAGCAGTGAACTAACGGGTTCATCCCGAAAAAGTTAAAAAAACCGCGCTTAAGCTTAGCTGCTTGAGCGCGGTTTTTTAGTATGAAGTTATTTTGCCGATTTCGGCTTCGATTCCGATTCCGAACCGGACTCCGAATCCACCAGCAGCGGAACCACTTGTCCTTTGTTTACATCAATCAGACCCCAGTCGGTGATCTTAAGCGCCGGGCTGACGGCCAGCGAATGCGTGCTGATCGACATGATCGGATTGTAATGCTTGTAGCCGAGCGATTTCATCGCCGCCCGCAGCTTCTGCACCTTCAGGCCGGCCGTTTCCAGCGGCTCCTCGGTCAAAATGCCGCCGACCGGCAGCTCCATCATCGACAGAACCTCGCCGTTCTCTACGACGCAGAAGCCGCCCTGGCTTTGGATAACCGCGTTCGCAGCGATCTTCATGTCATGGGGATTGCGGCCGACGACCAGCAGATTATGATTGTCATGCGAATAGGTCGTGGCAATCGCGCCGCGCTGGATCGTATCGCCGTCAATGAGGCCGTAAGCACGGTTGCCGTTTTTGCCGTAACGTTCAAACGTAGCGATCAGGCCATGCCCGCTGGCCTGCCAATCCAAAACGCCTTCGGCTACCGTCACCGGAACATGGCGTTCTTCGGTAAAAGTCGAACCGTCCTTTACGATCATCATCCGGGCCGTATGTTCCCCGTCCCCGGCATCGAGCCTCACGACGAAATCGTCTTCAGTCAACGGGTTAAGGCGGACGCTGGCATAGAAATGCGCCGGAAACTGGCCGGAGAGGGCGGTTTGCCCGTAATTTTTCTGCCGGTCATATACCAAGGCCCCGTTTTTATAAACCTCGTCGATGACCAGTTTCTCGAGGTCCGAGACAAGCAGAAAGTCGGCGATTTTATTCGGCGCGATGCTGCCGCGGTCATGCAGCTTCATCCGCCGGGTCGGCGTATATGTGGAGGCATAGATGGCGTCTTCCGGCTTCATGCCCATGGCAATCGCTTTACGGACGATATGGTTCAAGTGGCCGTCTTCGATAAAAGCGTCGGTCATCACGTCGTCGGTCACGAAACAGAAGTGTTCGGCCACGTCATGGTCAATCAGGTAATCCATGACCTCACGGGTCATCGATTTCTCCTGGATTTCGATGAACATGCCTGCCGCGATGCGGGCTTCCATGCCTTCGATGCTTTGGTGCGTATGGTCGGAATCGATACCTGCCGCGATCAGCTGATGCAAATCCAGATCCAGCAGCTTCGGCGTATGGCCTTCGATGATCAGATCGGGATAATGAGAGCGAATATGGCGCAGGATCTGGTTCGTTTTGCATTCCGGATCGCGGATGACGTCGACGTAATTCATGATTTCTCCCAGGCAGGCGATCGTTTCCGTCCGGAGAAGCTCGTCCATGTCTTCGATTTCGATCGAACCGCCTGTCGTTTCCATCGGCGTTGCCGGAACGGAGCTCGGAATGGCATAAATCATGTCGGCCGTGCAGTCTTTGCTGGCGGCCATCATTTGTTTGACGCCTTCAAGGCCAAACACGTTGGCCATTTCATGCGGCTCGGGAACGATAGTGGTGACGCCGTTTTGAATCAGGCCATGGGAGAAGGAAGCAGGCGTAACCATCGAGCTTTCAATATGCAGATGAATATCGACCAGGCCCGGGAGCATCCAGCGCCCCTCAGCATCGATAATTTCTTCGGCCTTAAACGTTTCGGTGCCGCGGCCGCCGATATAAAGGAATTTTCCGTCCTGTAGAGCGACGTTGGCCGCTTCGAACCTCTTGTAATAACTGTTGTAAACCCTCGCGTTTACAATGAGCTGCTGTACGTTCATGATTTTACTCCTGCCTACCTTAATCCACGAGCACCATTCTGTCTTGTGGGAATGCAAGGTTTATTCTTTGTCCGCTGAAATAAGGGGAATCCATTTCCTGATTGACCGTAAACTCGCCGAATTCGGTATCCACGACGTATTGATAGCTGCGGCCGAGATAGGTGCTGACTTTGATGATGCCCGGCAAAACGTTGCCGACTTCTTCCGAAGCGGCATTTTGCGGCAGGAGCAGCAGATCGTCGGGACGGAAAGCGCCTCGCAGCGCTGCCGGTTCAGCCGTGCCGGGATTGACGGAAGCCTTGAACTGCCGGCTGCCGAGCGTCAGCCAAATCTCGCCGTTTACCTGGCGGCGTTCCGAAAAGTCCAGGAAATTCTGGAACCCGATAAAGCGGGCCACGTAATCGCTGGCCGGATAACGGAATATTTTTGCCGGGGCGTCGAGCTGCTCGATATTGCCTTTGTTCATGATGGCCACCCGGTCAGAGATCGAAAAACATTCCTCTTGATCGTGGGATACGTATACGGTGGTGATGCCCAGCTCCTGCTGGATGCGGCGGATCTCCACCCGCATATTGACCCGCAGATTGGCGTCCAGATTGCTGAGCGGTTCGTCGAACAGCAGCAGCTCGGGTTCAATGACGAGCGCCCGCGCAATGGCTACCCGCTGGCGCTGCCCGCCGGACAGCTCGCGAGGATAACGCTCTTCAAAGCCGCCGAGGCTGACCACTTCAAGAATGCGCAGAACCCGCTGCTTCACTTCCGCATCTTTCACTTTGCGCATGCGCAGGCCGAAAGCGACATTTTCATATACCGTCAGGTGTGGGAACAGGGCATAGCTTTGAAATACAAAGCCGAAATTGCGTTTGTTCACGGGCACCCGGGTATAATCCTTGCCTCCGAACATGAATTTGCCGTCTTTGGAATCCAAGAAACCCGCGATCAGGCGCAGAGTGGTTGTTTTGCCGCAGCCGCTGGGGCCGAGCAGGGAAACGAGCTGCCCTTTTTCGATAGTCAGGTTAAAATCCTTTAATACAAGCTGGTTGTTATACGCAACCGATATATGCTCCAAACTTAAGAGCGACATCATTTATCGCCTCCATTAGCGTTTTGTAAAATAGGACAAGCCCATCAGTCTTTCGATGCCGAACATCAATATGCCGGTCAGCACCATCAGCAGCACGGAAATGGCCGCGATCGTCGGATCGAAATAATTTTCCACATAGGTCAGCATTTGAATCGGCAGCGTGCTTACGCCCGGTCCCGTCATAAAGAGGGAGATGTCGACGTTGTTGAACGACTCCAGAAAAGCGATCAGCACGGCGGCGATAATGCCGGAACGGATGTTGGGCAGGACCACTTTGAAAAAGGTTTTAAGAGGTCCCGCGCCCAGACTGAGCGCTGCTTCTTCAATCGCGAAGTCGAAGCTGGACAAGCTGGAACCTACGACCCGGATGATAAACGGCAGCATGATGACGGTATGTCCAACAAGCAAACCCGCATAAAGAGGCAGGTGATACGCGACAAGCAGATATTTCAGCATGGTGAAGCCGAGCACGATGCCCGGAATCAGCACGGGGGAGAGGAACGCCGCGTTCAGCGCGTCTTTGCCCCTGAAGCTGAACCGGCTCAGCGCATAAGCGGCCGGGATGCCGAGCAGCAGCGCCAGCAAATTGCCGAGCAGCGAGATGATGATGGATGTTCTAAAGGTTTTCGGGAACATTTCCACTTCAAAAATGTGCCGGTACCAGTGCAAAGAGAAGCCGTCCGGCGGAAACTTAAGCACGGTTCCGGGTTCAAAGGAGGTGATTGAAATAATCAGAAGCGGGCCCAGCAGAAAAAGATAGACCAGCAGACTGATTAGACCAAGTCCCCACTGTTTATTCCGCATCGCTATTTACCCCTTCGGATTTAATTTGTTAGCCCATTTGTTCATCAGGCCGACTACCACAAAAGTGATGACGATCATGATGGTTGCGATAATGGAAGCCGAATACCAGTCGTTCAGCGTCATGGCGTTCTGGTACAGGAACGTGGAGATGACCCGCTGTTTGCCGCCGAGCAGGGCGGGCGTCGTATACGCGGTTAAGCTGCCGACAAAAACGAGAATGCCGCCGATGATCAGTCCAGGCATGGCGAGCGGGAAGACCACCTTGAAAAAGGCTTTGGCGCGGGAGGCGCCTAGGCTTTGCGCGGCGGTCACCAGATCGCCGTCAATGTTCTCCAGCACGCCGACGAGCGAAATGATCATCATCGGCAGGAACAGATGCAGCATGCCGATCATCATCGCCACAGGCGTGTACAAAATCGTCAAAGGTTTGTCAATCAGCCCGATATCGACCAGCAAATTGTTGATCAAACCTTTGCGTCCCAAAATGACCATCCAGCTGAACGACCGGACGACCGGGCTGGTCAGCAGCGGGAAAATGGCCAGCGCCAGCAAAATGCCTTTCCGGCGCGGCGCTTTCTGCGAGATGTAATAAGCGACCGGCAGGCCGAACAGGACGCTAAGCAGGGTGGCGGCCACGCTGACTTCAAGCGTGGTCAGCAGGATTTTTAAGAAATAGGGATCTTTGAAATAGTCCCAGTAACCGCTAAAGGTGAAGCGGCCGGCTTGAAAAAAGGTCGAGCCGATCGTCAGCACGATCGGGATAATCATAAACACGGACAAAAACAATAAGCCTGGCAGCAGCAGCCAGTAAAGGTACGTTTTCTTCATATCCAACTCCTGTTCCCGTCATTTTTGTGTCAGGGACGGTTTAAGGTATCGACAAGCAGCTGAATGAAAGCCTGCTCGTTAAGGTCCATACATACTTGCAAATTGGCGGGTCGCATGAGCCGGTTCTGGAAATCGCAGACCGTCTGGCCGTCGCAAAGCTCGCTGCGCGTTTCTACATCGACGTAGTAGGCTTTGGCGGTAACCAGCCCGGGATCAATGGCCGCGGCTACAGCCAGCGGATCATGCATGGCGCAGGCGCGCACGCCGTTGCGTTCTTCATAACGGTCGAAATAAGCCGAGGTGCTGTCCGTGACGTAATTCCGGATGCGGGGGTCGGTAAGTTTGGCGATATCTTCGGCCCGCAGCAGCGCCCGCCGCGTGACATCAAGGCCGACCATCGTCAGCTTCGGGAAACCGGCCTGCAGCACCGTACGGGCTGCCTCCGGATCCACATAAATGTTGTATTCCGCCGTAGGGGTCACGTTGCCGAAGCCGCCGGCCACGCCGCCCATGAAGATTACTTCCGCTACCTTGTCCACCAGTTCCGGGCATTTGTGGAGCGCAAGCGCCAGATTCGTCAGTGGGGCGGTCATAACCAGCGTGACTTCACCCGGATGGCGTAGCACGGTCTCCACGATAAAATCCGGTCCAAAGCCCGCTGCGGGGCGTTTCGACGGCTGCATGTCGGACAGGGCGCCGCCAAGCCCGTCATTGCCGTGGACCCGGTGCTCAAACACGGGTTTGCGGATCAGAGGACGGTCAGCACCCGGGATGACCGGGATGCCGGAGGCCCCGAGGAATTCCGTGATTTTGCAGGTGTTCAGCGTAGCCTGTTCCAGCGAAACGTTGCCGTTTACGGTCGTGATGCCTTCGATCCGGAATTCGCCGCTTTTGACGGCGAGCATGATGCCCAGCGCATCGTCGATGCCGGTATCGACATCCATAATCAATCGTCTGGTCATAACGTTGTTCTCCTGTCAGCGATAATAGAACCTGCATCCGCCATTGACGGATGCAGGGGAAGAGATAGCTATAGAACTTTTTGAATGGCTGGTAAAGCAGCTAAAAAGGCTGATCAAGCTAAAGAACTTTTGGAACTGCTGGAACTGCTGGAACTGCTGTTCCACTTAGATTCTATTAAGGCTATATTCCATTAAAGCTATATTTGTTATTTAGTACCGTCTTATCGCTTATCGCTTATTGGGCCAGTTCGCGGTTCCAGCGGTCTGTCCATTCCTTGATGTTGTCATTAACGAACTTCATGTCCAGTTTGACCAGACCGTTGATCACATCCGCGCCGTAAGTGATGCCTTCGGTTTCGGAGTCGCTCAGCTGAACCTGCGAATTCACCGGGGAATCCACTTTGGCTTTGGCCGAAGCTTCCTGAACTTCTTTGCTCAGATGCCAGTTGATGAACTCCTCGGCCAGATCTTTGTTTTTGCTGCCTTTTACAACGTTGACGGTGTTCATGATGGCATAAGCGCCTTCTTTAGGAGATACGAATTTAGCATCAGGAATCGCGGCTTTCAAATCTTTGAAATAGGACTCCATGATCGGCCCGCCGGCAATTTCCTCCTGGGAGAACATGTTCACGAAATCGGAGGTTTGCGTGTAGTATTTCACTACGCTGGGGTTCAGCTCTTTCAGTTTCTCAAAAGCGGCGTCTTCGTTGAAAGAGGTTTGCAGGGCGACGTTGGAAGCCGCGTCAAGAATCATAGGACCGGCAGTTGCCGTGATGTTCGGGAGGGCCAGGTTATTTTTGAAATCAGGACCCCACAGGTCGCTCCAGGACGTAACTTCTTTTTTAACCATCGACGGGTTATAAACGATGCCCAAGCGGCCGACGGTGTAAGCCGGACCGTAGTCTTGGCCGAGCGGCGCCTGCGCGATGCCGAAGATATTTTCAAGGTTAGGGATTTTGCTGCGGTCGATCTTCTCGAACAAACCTTCATTAATCGCCTGCTGCGCATAGTAGTCGGACAGGTACATAACGTCCACATCGGAGCTGCCTTGGCGGATTTTGTTCAGGCGTTCGGCGTTGTTTCCGGTTTCGACGACGATTTTTACATTGTGTTCTTTCTCAAATGGTGCATAAACCTCTTTATCGAAGAAATCCTCGGAGAATCCCCAGGTAGAAATGACCAGCTTCGTTGGTTCGCCGCTTGCGCTGGCGTTAGCCGAGCCTTCTGCGGCAGTGCTGCTGCCCGTGTTAGCGGCGTTGTTCGAGCCGCAGCCGGCGAGAAGTACAGATACGAGTGCTGCGGAGACAAGTCCGCCCATCCATTTTTTCATTTGTGATAACCCTCCATCAATATAGTCATTTTTGTAACAAGACGTTGGTCCCGGCTGCTTCTGTCTGTCTGCAGTTTGGTTCCGGTTCCGTTTAACTCCGATCCAGCTGTCCATGCACCCCCTAAACGAAATTCAAAACCTTGTCCAAGCATGAAATAACCTATATTTGGAAAATAAAAAAAGAAAAGCATTCTTGTAGAGACAAGAACACTTTTCCTTTGTAAACAAAGTCAAGCGGAACCCGCTAATAGAAGGGAGGTCTTTCCTTAAGAATAGATCAAAAAGAAAAATCCGTCCTATAAAGTTATGATGGTTCTCTTACGATGACATTGGTGACCGCCCATTGGGTTGCAGCGTCGTAATCGCGAAGGAGTGTCTCAATTTCCAGTCCGAGCTGCTCTTCCAATTTCTCGCGAAACTTCCGTTTATACAGCTGCGACATGCGGAAGTCCACTTCCAGCTTCAAGCCGGGCGCTTCATCTTCCAGAGCTGCAGAACGGGGAGAACGACGATGTTTGGCGTAAAAACTGATGATGTTGCCTTCCACGTTAGCTCTCAGCAGGGTTGTTCCGAAACCAAACAGTTCTTTCGAAATTTCGTTGTAAATCTGGCACATTCTTTTCTTGCTTTCATTGCTGTCCAGCAGCGTCATAATCCACCTGCCTGATTAGTTCGCCTTCTTGTAACGTTTGTTATTATACAAGCTATTTGGCGAACAAGCAAGAAAAATAAGCGATTTCTTCAGAAATATGCAACCGGAAAGCGAACATAGTGGTGAAAGTTGAAGGAAAATGTACGGTTTTGTTGGCGGCAAAAGGAAGCAGGAGAAAAAACGGAATAGGATTGGGCGGGCTGGGGATGATAAGAGGGATATTTTCCTAAATCAGGAGGAAATGGGTATGCTCCGTTACTTATATAAAAAGCTGCGTTTCGGGCATGTGCTGTTGAAGCATATTCAAGAGCAGCAGGTCGCAGCCAAGGAATCTCCCTCGTCTTTTTCACACGAGCTCAACCGGAACCTAATGACGCTCAGAAAAATAATGGGCACAAGCGACGACATCGTGATCCGCCAGATTACGCTGGGGAACCAGGGGCAAATAAAAGCCGCGCTTATCTTTGTAGACGGGCTTACCGACGTAACCATGGTCAATGACAGCATCATCAGACCTTTAATGTATGACGCCAAGTCGAGCGAAGGGTTTGCGCAGGGAAGCAGCATGGACATGATCCGCAGCGCCATGCTTTCGGTTGGCAATGTGGAGCAGACTTTCTCGGTCGGGGAAGCCGTAGACCATTGTTTGTCCGGAGATACGCTGTTTTTGATAGACGGTTCTCCCGAGGCGCTGATCATCTGCGCGCGCGGCTGGGAGACGCGGGGGGTAGAGGAAGCAAAAACCGAATCGGTCGTTCGCGGCCCGCGCGAAGGTTTTTCGGAAACGCTGAGAACCAATACGGCCCTGCTGCGCCGGATCGTCAAAAGTCCGGATTTGACGCTGGAAACGTTAAAAATCGGCCGGAGAACGCGGACGAATGTCAGCATCGCTTATCTGAAAAATCTCGTGAATCCGCAGTTGGTCGACGAGGTGCGGGGGCGGCTGCTCAAAATCGACACGGACGCGATTCTGGAATCCGGTTATGTCGAGCAATTTATCGAAGACTCGCCCCTTTCCATTTTTTCCACCATCGGCAACAGCGAGAAGCCGGATACCGTTGCGGCAAAAATACTGGAGGGCCGCGTGGCTATTCTGGTAGACGGAACCCCTTTTGTGCTGACGGTCCCCTTATTGTTTATCGAAAACTTCCAAGTATCCGAAGATTATTACTCACGGCCTTATTTTACGACCTTTGTAAGGATGCTGAGGTTTATCTCGTTTATGATCAGCATTTTGGCGCCTTCCGTTTACGTAGCCTTAACGACTTTTCATCAGGAGCTGATCCCGACGGATCTTTTGCTCACGATGACGGCCGCTCATGAAGGAGTTCCTTTTTCCTCCTTTGCGGAAGCAGGGCTGATGATCGTAACCTTTGAAATTCTCCGTGAGGCCGGGGTCAGGCTGCCGAGGCCGGTTGGCCAGGCCGTCAGTATCGTCGGGGCGCTGGTGATCGGGGAATCGGCCGTGTCCGCGGGCCTGATCGGCGCGCCGATGGTCGTGGTGGTGGCGGTAACCGCCGTATCCAGCTTTGTCGTGCCCGCTCAAACCGACTCTGGCGCGATTTTGAGGCTCATCATGCTGGTGCTGGCCGGTTTTGCCGGCGGCTTCGGCATTGCCATCGGCCTGCTGGGCATGCTGATCCATCTGGTTACTTTAAGATCGTTTGGCGCGCCGTACCTTTCTCCGCTGGCCCCCTTAAGTCCGGGAGGCCTGAAGGATGTGCTGATCAGAGTGCCTCTCTGGCTGATGGTCACCCGTCCCAAAGTCCTCACCTGGGAGGATTCGCAGCGTCAGGACGTCGTGATGCCGGCGCCTCCGGCAAACCCTTCCGAACCCCCTACTAAAGAAACCTGACGAGGTGAAGTTTGTGAGAAGCCGGCTTTTAAAATTTGTTGTATGCATCTTGTTGCTGCTGGGCCTGCCCGGCTGCTGGAACCGTCATGAGCTGGATACGCTGGCGATCATTATGGGAGTGGGCGTCGACAAACCCGAGAAAGCCGGCGAGGTGCAATTGACGGCCCAAATTATCAAGGCGGAGACGCTTAAGGATCCGGAAAGCGGTACGGGAACCACGGGGGAAAAAGCCTACTGGAATACGCAGAGCCAAGGCAGAACCGTGTTTGAAGCGGTCCGCGGGTTTACGCACGAGTCCAGCCGGAAGCTTTTTTTTCAGCATAATCAGGTTTTGATCTTCAGCCGTGACATCGCCAAGCAGGGCGTACAGAAATATATCGATTTTTTTGTGCGCGACCACGAAAACCGGCTTAATGTGTGGACCCTGGTCGCCCGGGATAAAGCCAGCGAAATTTTTGAGATCGAACCGGAGCTGGAACCGACGCCGTCGCAAAACATCGCATCGCTTGTCAGCGACCAGGGGGCGACATCCCAGTCCAGCATGGTGAACCTGAAGGATTTTTTAGCCCGCTTGATGAGCAAATCCACGGCGCCGATCGCCCCTTTGATCGAGGTGAATGAAGATAACGGGGAGAAGACGCTGTCTATCTCGGGAACCGCGTTCTTTAAAAAAGACAAGCTGGCCGGGGAATTGAACAAAACCGAAACCCGGGGACTTTTATGGGCGATCGACGAGGTGAAAAGCGGGATCCTCGTGGTCAAATGCCCGAACGGCGACGGAAAGGTCAGCATGGAAATTACGGGCTCCAAAACCAAAATGATTCCGAAGATCAAAGGACAGCAAATCCAAATGCTGATAAAAATCAAGGAACAGGGCAATTTGAGCGATCAATCCTGCATGGATAATTTGACTCTGCCTCAGGCTATTGCGTCTTTGCAAAAGGAAGAGGCGGCGGCTATCCGAAAGGAAGTCATGGCTGCCTGGGAAAAAGCAAAACGGTATCAAGCGGATCTATTCGGCTTTGGAGAGCAGCTGCACCGGCATTACCCGAAACAGTGGAAGCAGCTTAAAAAAAATTGGGATCAGGAGCTTCCGAAAGTTACGGTAGAGGTGCAGGTGGAGGCCAAGCTGCATTTGTCAGGCAAAATCAATAAACCCGCCAATTCGGAATAGGAGCGGTTGGATGAAAATCGAAAGAGGTCAAATTTCAAGCTCACAGCTGACATATTTGAATATCGGATTCATACAGGGGGCGCATTTGCTGCTGGCTTTTTCGGCGGCGATCACCAAACATGATACCTGGCTGACCGTTTTGGCGGCCATGGCGATCAGTTTGCCTTTTGTCCTGATTTATGTCTCTCTGGCGCAGCGTTTTCCGGGTAAAAATCTGATGGAAATGCACGATGCGATTTACGGTCCTTTTCTGGGAAAAGCGATTTCCGTGTTGTATGTAGCTTTTTTCCTGCTGCTGGCCTCCCTGAATCTGCGAACCGTCTATAACTTCTTCGGTACCTACATCATGCCGGAAACGCCGATGGCGGTTTTCCTGATTATGTTCATGTTTATATGTGCCTGGGCGGTAAGAAACGGGATCGAGACCATCGCCCGCAGCAGCTTCATTTTGATTGCTGTGGCGGCGGTGCTGATTTTGTCCGGTTTTATGCTGCTATTCAGCGAGATGGATTTTTCCAATTTCCTGCCCGTTTTTGAACTGCCTTTGTCCAAATTCATACAGGGAACGCATATCGTGGCCACGCTTCCTTTTACGCAAACCGTCGTATTTCTGATGGTGATGCCGTACATGAACAAAATCAAGCAGGCCAAAAAGGCCATGCTGCTGGGATTTTTTATAGGCGGCCTGCAGCTGCTGATCATAGTTGTGCAGGACACGGCCGTTTTGGGGGTGGTGGGCTCCATCATGGTTTCGCCTTCCTTTGAATCCACGCGGCTGATCAACATCGCGGATATTCTGACCCGGCTGGACGTGCTGGTAGCGATCGTGCTGCTGGTCACTTTGTTTCTGCGGGTAAGCTTATATTATTACGCAACGGTATTAGGGCTTGCCCAGCTGTTGAAGCTGCGCTCTTACGTGCCGCTCGTGACCCCAATAGGCATTATTACGATCAGCCTTTCCGTTTTGCTTTATCCTTCCAGCATGGAGCATGCCTTTGACGGGGCGACGATTTATCCGTTTTACAGCTTTCCGTTCCAGTTCCTGCTTCCGTTTCTGACCTGGCTGATCGCTGTCCTTAGAAGATTTCCCAAGCAGCAGGGAGGTGATCGGGCATGATCATTATGTTGTTAGTGGTCTTCGCTGGAATCGTGATTTATGAAGTACCCAGTCTTTTAAGAGGAACGTATTGGAAGGAGCTGGCCGCCTTTTTTTCTTTTCTGCTGATCGGGTTTGTGATGAGCCTGCTGCAAGTTTTGGGGATCCTCAAGCCCGGACTCATGAAAGGGGTGGATTATTTGTTCAAGGAGATTCTCCATATTTATTATAAATAAGCTTTATTCCTTCAAGGAAGAGCGCTTTTTTTGGCTAAAATGAGCAAAATACCACTATCATATCCGAATATGTCGAAAAAGAGAGAATGGCCTAATTTCCTAAAGATAGGCTGCCGAACTAGTTCAAAGCCTTGATTAAAACGTATACTATCTTGTATTTGAAATATGGGAGGTAATGGAGAAATGAGGAGAAAGTGGAAAGATCACTGCATTGACAAGGACCCTATCAGAAAATGCTATGTTAAGAAATTCGTTGTCAAAAAGTATATCACGGTCCGTTACGATCCGGTTATTGAAAAAACTTGTAAAAAGAAAATTTTCGTAGGCTGCAAAAAGGTTCCCTGCCACCATGTGCCCAAACACTGCAAGCACTCCAAGCATTGCAGAGTTCACAAGCACTATCATCATTCCTATTAAGGAAGTAAAAGCAGGAGATTCGTAACCGACGAGCGCTAAGCCCAATCGTTATCATCGTGATCTGCCGGGCCAGCAGGGAGACGGAATCTCTGTTCGGACTAACCGGACAGCCGGGCAGGGATTCCAATCCGGAGCAGTCATCTCTATCGGATTATAGGGGGTTTGCAAGAGACCGTGGGCTCCGTGCCGACGGTTCTTGGAACGTCATTCGAGTCCCCTTCCATAAATTTTCATGCTGCCGAAACGGATAAAAGCGGATTGTTGTGTTATAATAGGAACAAATGTTCCTATTTGGAGGGCGGAAATCATGGCTAAAACGTACGAGACGATTTTTGCGAAACAGACGTTGACCAAAGTTAAAGAAGAACGAATGCCCTTTGAATGGTCCATTAATCCGTACAGAGGCTGCGCACACGGCTGCAGCTTTTGTTATGCCCGCGGTTTTCAGGGGTTTATTGATAGACAAGCCAATGACGAATTCCAGAACCATATTATGCTGAAAATAAACGCAGCTGAAGCGCTGGAAGCGCAGCTGTCCAAGCTTGCCGTCCGGTACGCTCACGATTTGGAGGCGGTTCGCCGTCATATCGGACGTGTGGCGATCGGAACGGTCACCGATCCTTACCAGCCGGTCGAGGGCAAAACCCGGATTACCCGCGAATGCCTGAAGGTGCTGGCTAAATACCGGATTCGTACGTCGATCACGACACGTTCCCCGCTTGTGCTGCGGGATCTTGATCTGCTGCAGGCGATGGACGATATTTTGGTCAATATCAGCATGGGTTCGCTGGACGCAAAGCTGATCCGCTTGCTGGAGCCCGGGGCTCCTTTGCCTTTCAAACGGCTTGAGGCGCTGGAAGCGTTAAGCGGAAGCGGTATAAGGACGGGCGTATTTATTGCACCGATCCTGCCTTTGCTGACGGATGACAAGGAGGGGCTGGAGGCCATCTTTGCAGCAGCCCGAAAGGGCGGAGCAGATTTTGTGATGACTTCGCTGCTGAGGTTATCTCCCGATGTCAAGGGCTGGTATTACAAGACGTTACGCGAACATTTTCCGGAGAAGCTGCAGGTTTACAGGGATTTATATCAAGGAGGGGCCTACACGGACGAAAGTTACCGCGAACGCATCCGGCGGATAACCGACGAGCTGCAGCTGAAATATGCTTTAACGGAAGATGAAACCTCTATGCCTAAGAGGGAGAAGTCAACTGCCGATGGCGGCGGAGCCTTATTGTCCAAAGCAATGGCCCTGGAGGAAATTGCCGGAGAGCTGCCCGTGGAGCAGCTGTCGTTTGGTTTCTAGCGGGGATTCAGCAACTATTAAAATCTAAAGAAAAAAAGATCCGGATGACAGAATTGAATCTGCCCGGATCTTTTTTTGGATCAGGACAACAAGAAAGCACAAATGGTATAATCAGGAAAGTTATATTTGGTTTAAAAATACAAATTAGGGAGGAGGAACCGAATGCATTTCGTGATTCTTTTTGGGCCGCAAGCGGTAGGAAAAATGACGGTAGGGCAAAGTTTGGCAGCCAAAACCGATTTCAAGCTGTTTCACAATCATATGTCGATTGAATTTGTGACGCCATTTTTTGAATATGGAACGCCTTCCGGTAATCGGTTGGTGAGCTTGATCAGGCAGGGGATTTTTGAGGAAGTTTCGCAAAGCGGTATGGATGGCTTTATCTTCACGTACGTTTGGGCATTTGACCTGCAGCAAGACTGGGAGTTTGTCGAAGGAATCACGAATTTGTTTGAGTCCAGAGGCTGGACGGTTTATTGGGTGGAACTTGAGGCGGAGCTCGAAGAACGGATCTACCGCAACAAAACGCCAAACCGGCTTGAGCATAAGCCAACCAAACGTCAAATAGAGAAATCGGAAGCCAATTTGATCAGAACTCATGAGAAATACCGACTGAACTCTTTGCCGGGAGAAATAACGAGGGACAATTATCTGAGAATCAATAATACGAAGCTTGGCCCGGACGAAGCAGCGGAAATGATTAGAGGGCGATTTCAATTTTAATTTAAGGAACAAGGAAGGTGAAGGTATGAAATCCAATTCAACTAAATCCGACCTTCTGGAGCAGCCTCTGTCCTTGGGGATGAAAATGCTAATACCTTGGGAGGTATAGTCCGCAGCGCCGTGACATGCGCGATTTGGATTCCTTATTTCATCAGGTCGCAAAGAGTGAGAAATACGTTTGTGAAATAAAGTTTCTAAGCGGAGAGAGTCAAACGAATGAACAATAAACCTGAACCGGAAAATCTAGTTCTCAGACCTATCACTATAGACGATTTGGATGCCGTTATGGCCTGGAGCCAAGACGAGCTTTTTTGTTCGGCTAACGGATGGGAGCCCGACAGAACAACGGACGAGATGAAGGAGTGGTGGAGCCGCTGTGTAAGCGGTCAGACGGAGTACTTTTTGCGGATGGGAATTGAATACGAAGGCAAGCTGATCGGCTATGCGGATTTGGCTTTTATTCAGGGGAATTCGGCTGAACTGGGCGTTGCGATTGGGGATTCTTCATTGTGGGGGAATGGCATTGGAACCCGGGCAGCCCAGCACCTGATGGCGTATGCTTCGCGTGAGCTGGGGCTTAGTCTTTTCCTGGCAGAAGCGGAGGAAACCAACCTGAGATCCAGAAGCATGCTGGAGAAAATCGGGTTCAGGGAAGTTGGCAGGGGGACAAAGTCAAACGGTTCGGGAGACGAACAGACGATGATCTGCTATCAGTTTATTTTTGCCCCTTGCTAAAGATTAGAGGCAGGTGACTTTGTGACAAAGATTCTGATTATCGGAATTGTGGTCAGCGGCAAAACTACCTTGGTGAAACAGTTATCCAAACAATTGGACATTCCCTGGTATGAGCTTGATGCTATTGTTCAGGACTCTCTGGATCGGCATAAAGATAAAGTCATTCAATTATTCTTCGCCAAATGGAAAGGACGGATCAGATGAAAATCGCTTTCGTTTTGTTTAATGGAGTTACTTTTCTTGATTTTGTCGGGTTCTACGATGTTGTCAACCGGCTCCGCCAATTTGAACGGACTGACAGTACGACGTGGGAACTCTGCGCCATGTCGGAGGAGGTTGAGGATGAGCTGGGAATGCGGGTGAAGGTGGATGCCGTAAAACCGGATTTATCGGGTTACGATCTTGTTTTTATTCCGGGAGGAATGGGGACCAGGAGGCTGAAGGATGATCCTGATTTCATCGATTGGATTCGTACGGCCGAGCCTGCCGAGTATAAAGTCTCTGTATGTACGGGATCATTAATATGGGGAGCGGCGGGTTTCTTGAAAGAGAAGCAGGCTACCACCCATCCCAATGTCTATGAGCTCTTGGAACCTTACTGTGAAGAGGTAATCAAGGCACGGATCGTCATGGACGGAAAAATCATCACGGCCGGAGGCGTGGCCACCTCTATCGACCTCGGATTGTATGTCGTTGGGCTGCTTGCCGGGCCGGAAGCGGCAGCTGTAGTGAAGAAACAGATCGATTATCCTTATTCGGCAGTTGGCATTGTGGAAAATCGAGTCCACCGCTGAGACAAAGACAGCTCTCAATGAACCGCCTTCATGGCGGTTTTCTTCTGGCTAACTAGAACATTAGAAGCGAAAGCAGCCTTTAAACTACATAAAATTAACGGATAGAATCGCAATTTTACGGGATGTTTTCAAATCGCGGGCCGGTTTATTATAGAATTAATCCGAAGAGGATAAACAAAAAAACAACATTAAACATTATAACGTTATACTTTATTAGGGGTGGTGAAGAGGGGATCAAATGGAAGAGGGTTGCTCTTTCGGTGTTTCGCCCCTTTTTCTGAGAAGGTGTTCCAAACCCATCGCTAGATTTCGGATGATTTCGAAACTTTCTGGGATATGAGCAGCCGGAAGGCGGGGCTATAATGGCTTTAATTCTATGTACTGGAACAAGGAGGCGGAATTCATGAAAATTACTAGACATCCTGAAAACCCGATCGTCGTCCCCGGCGAATATGAATGGCGGCTTGCGACTGTGTTTAACCCGGCCGTGGTGAAGGATAACGGCAAATATTACATGATCGAACGGACCGCGGGTTCGCTGACACCGTGCAAAAACTTCCTCGGTTTGCTGGAAAGCGAAGACGGCGTGCATTTCAAGCATGTTACCGATCAACCGGTTGTAACTCCGGATATGCTCGGTTTTCCGTACGGAAGCGTACAGGATCCCCGGATGGTCAAAATCGAAGACACATTCTACATGACCATTGCGGTCCGTCCTTGCGCCATGAACTATTACCCTACGGGTACTGGTATTCCGGAACGTTCGATTCCGACTTATCCGGATGGCTGGGGCGAAGAGGAAGGGCACTGGCTGACCCGCTCCGTGCTGATGTCCTCCCGCAATCTGATCGACTGGGAATATGTCACGACTACTACTCCGCTTGAGATCAACGACCGCAACAATGTATTGTTTCCGGAGAAGATCAACGGCAAATACGTCCTGCTCCGCAGACCGGAAGAATACATCGGCGAAGCGTTCGGCACTGACCAGGCGGCAATCTGGATTACTTATTCCGATGATCTGATCAACTGGGATGAACCTGTTCTGCTGGCTAAGGCGGAGAATGAATGGGAAGGCAAAAAAATCGGCAGCTCTACGCCGCCAATTCGCACCGAACATGGCTGGCTGCTGCTGTATCATGGGGTGGATCAGAATACCGTTTACCGCGTAGGGGCCATGCTGCTGGATCTGGAGAACCCGAATAAAGTGCTGGCTAGAACTTCCAACTTCATTATGGAGCCAGAAACCTATTACGAGAAATTCGGCTACCAAATTCCAAATGTCATTTTCCCGACTGGCTGTGTATTGGACGAAGGCATTCTGCACATTTATTACGGGGTTACCGATACGGCGATCGCTTTGGCGACCGTTCCGCTCGAAGACATGCTTAACCATCTGCTGGAGCAGAAGGCATAGAGAAGAAAGCATAAAGACAGTCCTGATATTGAAAACCTATATTATGGAGCATCTGAAAAAGATAGGAAAGGACAGGCTTAGCTAAGCTAAGCATAGTCAAACCTCCTTCCCTAAGCATCGATGTTATATTTAATAACCGCTTGCAACAAGCGGTTATTAAATAACAAATAATGCAACCGCTTACTATATTTTAAATACTAAATTTATTACATTGTATGTTATGATTAATCACTTAAAAGTTTGTTTTCCTTTAAAAAAAGAGCCGTTTTCGCAAATCAGCTGAAGAATTCCGGATATAATCTAACATTTATGGGATATAGCCTGGCGGGCTTACCATCTATAATTGAACCAACAGATCGAAAGCATGAAACCAAACACCCAAGAGATCTGGGCATAGGGAAAAGCAACGATAAAACTTTAGAGAAAGAGGGTTGCACAATGAAAAACAGAAAGATAAGCAAAAAAGTAGCTCTTTTAAGTCTGGTTGGCCTGCTTGCCTTGTTCACCGCGGCTTGCGGAAATAACAGTTCGGGAAGCGGAAATGGAGCATCGGGTGACGGTGATAAAGTCACGTTGACCATGATGCATCCGTGGACGACGCCGAATATCGACAATGACGTGTATAAAGCACGGATCGCCGATTTTGAGAAGGATCATCCGAATATCATCATCAAAACGGACGAAGTGCCATCCGCTCAGTACAAAACGAAAATCCGTACGCTGGCCGCAGCCAACAATCTGGCGGACATCAACGTCGTTTGGCCGGGAGCGGAAATGGATCCGCTCATCGACGGCAACCTGCTTGAGCCGATCGACAGCCTGATGGACAACTGGAAATCGATTCTGCCGGAAGCCGCGCTGGAAGGCTTCAACGTGAACGGCAAGCAATACGCCGTACCGACCAAACAAACCTTTGTAGACATTGTTTATTACAATAAGGAGCTTCTTGCCCAAGTCGGCTATACCGAGTTTCCTAAAACCTACGATGAATTCATCGATCTGATCAAAAAGCTGAAAGCGGCAAACATTACGCCGATCGCCCTCGGCAACAAAGAGCAGTGGCCGCTGCAGTCCTCCTACCTGTCGATCATCGGCGACCGCTTTACGGGCAGCGATTTCCTGCAGAAGGTCATAAATAAAGAAGCAAAATTCACCGATCCCGAATTCGTGAAAGCTCTCGGTGTCATCGACGAATTGTCGAAGCTGGGCGCGTTTAACGTGGATGCAAACAACATGGATTCCGTACAAGGACAGGATTACCTGATTCAAGGGAAAGCCGCCATGCACATTTCCTCTTCGACGGTTGACGCCCGTATCCGGATCAACAACGAAAACGGCGACAAGTTCGGCATTGCCCTGTTCCCAAGCGTGAACGGCGGCAAAGGGGATCCGAAGAAAAGCGCTGGCGTCGTGCAATATGGTATCGCGATCAAGAGTGGTCTCGACGAGAAAAAGAAAGCCGCTGCCGAGGAATTCCTCAAATATTTCGTAAGCGAAGATTTGTATAAAGCCTTGATCAGCAACGGCGTAGTGGTTCCGGCCAAAGTGGACATTCCAGAAGACGCCAGCCCTTACCTGAAAGAGATGCTTGAGCTGACCGGCAACGGAACGGCTCCTGTCTTCGACAGCATTATTCCAACCCAGGTGGTGGACGTTATCCAAAACGGCCTTCAGGCCTTGACTGTAGGACACGGTACACCGGAAGAAGTCGCGGCGGATGCGCAGAAAGCAATGGACAACATCACTAATTAAGTTAAGGCTCAGTTGAACAGGCTTAAACGATACAAAGAAAACCCGGCTGCCGGGTTTTCTTTGTATCAAAGCCAAGGGCTGAACGAAAGGAGAACGGCTCATGCAAACCTTGAAACGAAGCAGATTCGCCATCTTTATCGGCTTGTTCCCCGCACTGGTGATCTATCTAGGCATAGCGATCGTGCCGATCGGCATCTCGCTTTATTATTCGCTCATGAACTGGAACGGCATTGGTTCCATGAAATTTATCGGACTGGACAATTACGTCCAGATGCTGCAGGACGACACGTTTTGGCTTTCGGTCAAAAACAACGTCATCATCATGGTCACCGGCCTGATCGGCCAAATCCCGCTGGGCCTGCTGATGGCGCTGCTGCTGAACCGCGGCCTGAAAGGCTCGGGCTTTTTCCGGACAGTCGGATTTATGCCGGTCGTCATTTCATCGGTTATGGTATCCCTGATTTTTGGCATGGTCTACAATACCGAATACGGTCTGCTTAACAACCTGCTGGGCATTTTCGGGCTTGGAAGCTGGCAGCAGAACTGGCTGGGCGATTCCAAATGGTCCATGTTGTCCATCAGCGTCGCTTATATCTGGCAGAACTGCGGTTTATACATGGTCATGTTCCTGGCCGCTTTGCAGAACATTCCGGATGAGGTGAACGAAGCCGCCGAACTGGACGGGGCGACCGGATTTAAAAAGACGCGGTTTATCACGATTCCGATGCTCCGCAGCACTTTGATGGTCACCATCGTATACAGCATAAGCAACTCGTTCCGGGTATTTGACCTCATCCAGGTGCTGACCGGCGGCGGCCCGGCACACCAGACGGAAGTCATGACGATTTACATGTACAACAGCGCTTTTATGAATCTTCGTTACGGCTACGGAAGCGCGGCTTCCATCCTGATTTTGCTGTTCAGCCTTATCGTCATATCTATTGTGAACCGGATCGCCAGGGAGAAAGATTAAGAGGGGAGGAGGAATACGCATATGAAGAAAAAATCTCCGGTATTCCAGATATTCGCATACACATTTTTGAGCCTGTTCGCTATCATGAATATAATCCCGATTTTTTGGATGGTTATCAATTCGTTTAAGTCGGAGCAAGAGTATGCGGCGGATCCGTTTTCGCTGCCGACTACCCTGCAATTTTCAAATTACGCGGAAGCGTGGAAAATTGCCAACATGAACGTTTATTTTCTGAACAGCCTTTTGATTACCTTTACCTCGCTGATCGTTACCGTGCTGCTCGGATCGCTGGCCGCTTATTTTCTGGCCCGCTTCTCCTTTAAGCTGCGCGGACTGACTTACAGCTTGTTTCTGCTCGGCATGTTGGTACCGATTCATGCCACGCTGATTCCGATCTTTCTGATTATGCAAAAGCTGAGCCTGATCGATACGTATCTGTCGCTCATTTTACCTTATACGGCGTTCCACCTGTCTTTGACGGTGTTTATTCTGGAAGGTTTCATGCGGGGCTTCCCGAAAGACCTGGAGGAATCGGGCATCATGGACGGGGCCGGCATTTTCCGGATCTTCTGGTCCATCATCCTGCCGATCACCCGTCCGGCCATGGCCACCGTAGTTATTCTCAATTTTATTTACAATTGGAATGAATATTTGTTCGCGCTTGTTCTGATTACATCCAACGCGCTGAAGACGCTGCCGCTTGGCCTGGCCAACTTCGTCGGCATTGAAACGGCCAGCTATACGCTGCAGATGTCCGCGCTGACCATCGCGCTGATTCCTATTATTATTTTCTATCTGCTGCTGCAAAAGCAGCTGGTTACCGGTATGACGGCAGGTGCGGTGAAAGGCTGATCCGGCTCCGGCAGGCCTACCCCGACAGCAAAGGAGAGATGGCATGAAGACAAGCTATATCAGACGCCTGGGGAGTTTAAGCTTGAAACGCAAGGCGCTCGTCATCTTTTTGCTGTTCGTCATTTTGCCGACGATCGGGGTAGGCGTCGTTGTGCAGTACAAATACAATCAGGTGCTGCGCGAGCAGTTTATCAATTCCACGCGCCGAAATCTGGACAATGTGACCAGCCAGCTGTCGGAGCAAACGAAGATGGTCGAGGACATCGCCGACTATCTCATTTTAAGTCCGGATATGCGGAGTTACTTAAGGAGCAGTCCTCCGCTTGGCAATGACCTAAAAAGCGATCTCAAAAATAATATCGAAAACTTTCTGACCTTCCAGCTGATGTCCAAAAGTTATATCCGTTCTATCGAAATTACGGGGTACAACGGGAACGAGATCCGGATGGGCGAACCGTTTACCGGGGACGAAAGCCGTTGGGAGGAGGAAGCCAGGCAGCGGAAGGGCGGCATTCTCTGGAGTGAAGGCCATACCCTGGAAAGCTCCTGGAACGGTCAGGTGCGGGTGCTTTCCATGATCCGCATCTTAAATTCTTTTATCAAGATTACGGAGCCGCTCGGGCAGCTGACGATCCATCTCGACGAGGCCAGCATCGTTTCCCAGCTGGAGAAAGGGGTGCTCGAAGCCGAAGCGGGTGGCGTGTTTATCGTAGGGCCGGAAGGCAATCTGATTTTATCGTCCAAGGTTAAAATGCCCGGGGGTTACGTTCCGGATGAATCGCTGCTGAAGAAGCTCGCAGCCAGCAAAAACGATTTTCTTAGCTACAAGGTGCAGGGCAACCGTTATCTGACCTTGTATAACCAGATGGAAAATACGGATTGGAAAATTATCGTAATGATTTCCGAGACGAACATTTCCGAGCAGCTGCGCGGGGTTCAGGCTATTATGCTGTTCATTTTGACGGCGATCCTGCTGCTTGCTTTAATCGCTTTGTTCGGTTTTAATCTGACGATCATCCGGCCGATCCTGCGTCTTAAGAAAGAAACGGGACGGGTGGCCGGCGGCGATTTCAGCGCCAGGGTTCCCGTGGATTCGCAGGATGAAATTGCCGAACTCAACCGTAAATTTAACGAAATGGTTATGACCATAGAAGAGCTGATCGAGCATAAATACAAGCTGGAGCTGAGGGAGAGGGAAACCGAGCTCAAGCTGATGCAGAACCAGATGGATCCGCATTTTCTCTATAATACGCTAGACATGATCCGCTGGACGGCCAGGCTGGAGAATGCGGATAAGTCTAGCCGGCTGATCGAGATGCTGTCCAAGTTTTTCCGTTCCAGCGCCGGCAATAAAAACTACCAGACCACGCTAGCCAAAGAAATAGAGTTTGCCCAGGCTTATTTGTATCTTCAGCAGTATCGTTTGGGCGATAAGCTGATGTACAAGCTGTATTTGGAGCCGGGCATTGAAGAGACACCCGCTTTGAAGGCTTCGATTCAGCCGCTGGTGGAGAATTTCATCAAACATGGCATGGACAGGAAGAAACCGGTCTGCATGATCGAAGTGATCGGTTACAGATCGGGAGGCGAAGTTTGGATCGATGTGACGGATAACGGAAAAGGCATGCCTGCCGAGCGAGAGCGTGAAATCAGCGAGGCATTATCCAGCAGGCGTCTGAATCGTTCCGCGGGCCGGATGGGAGCGCTGCTGAATATCCATGAGCGGGTGACGATCTTTTTTGGACAGCAATACGGTTTGGAGATCATTCATAATTCGGCTGAAGGCACCGGAATTCGTTTAAGGCTTCCCGGGCCGGAGCTGGAAGGTTAGGGGGGCATCTCATGGGCAGAGAGGAAGCTGCGGAGCAGCGGCGGATCAAAATGCTGATCGTGGACGACGAGCCAATCATTTGCAAAGGGCTGCGCTGTACGATCGATTGGGAGGAGCTGGGCGTCGAAGTTATCGGTGAAGCCTATGACGGGGAAGAGGCGCTCCGCAAAATGGAAGAGCAGCCGGCCGATTTCCTGCTGTCGGACATCCGGATGGACGGCATGGACGGCTTGGAGCTGGCCGACCGGCTTAAACAGCTTTATCCGGAAACAAAAATGGTCATTATCAGCGGGTACGAGGATTTTGGCTATGCCCGTCAAGCCATGCGTCTTGGCGTCAATGATTACCTGCTAAAACCCGTGGAAGTAGAGGAATTGACCAAGGTCGTGCAGAAGGTAGTAGAAGATATCCGGCGCAGCGAAAAGGAAGACGGAACCCGGGAGGTCAAGCTGTGGCTGGCGAATATGGCCCGGAATGGAATCGCTTACGGCAAAATGGCGCCTCCTCCCCTGCACGGCGCCCAATTCCGGATCCTGTCCAGCCAATTGGCCTGCTTTCATGAGCTGTATGAGGATATGCCGCCCGATCAGTATGAACGGATCCAGGAGCAGTGGGTACAGACGCTGCACCGCCGGCTGGAATCGCCCGGGCTGCGTCCTTTTTCCATCTTCGACCATGAAAATTTGCTGATTACCCTGGCCGTTTCGGACCGGCTGATGGAGGAGGAAGATTGGGTGCGCCTGCTGCGGCATGGCGTTTTGCTGCCTTCCGGGCAGCCCCAGTTCTACTGCGGGGTTTCGGAGCCCTATAGGATTCTGGAAGAAACAGCCGAGCGTTGTGCGGAGGCGGCGTCCAGGCTGAAATATTACGTGCTGGAACAGGAGCCCGTATTAAACGCCTCCTACGAAGCGAAATGGCGGAATAAGCGGCGGCCCGAAGCCCTCGATGTATCGGCAAGCGTGCAAAACCTGGTTGCCGCTTTGTTCAAGCAGGACGAACAGGAACTAAAGACGGAGGTGGCGCAGCTGTTCCGCTTCTTTAAGCAGGAAGCATACCTGCTGCAGGAAGTCCTCGCCTCCTGCGAGGAGCTGTTTGCGCTGCTCCGCCAGCGGCTCAGAAAAAGCGGCATGACCGGGCTTGAAAGCAGCCGCCCCCTGCCGGATTTGAACCTATATAATTCCTACCTGGCGCTGGAGGAAGCGGTAAATCGGGATCTGTCGGAGCTGCTGGCGCTGATTGACCGGAGCGGCATAGACCGTTCCTACTGGATCATCGAGAAAGCCAAACGATATATCGAGGAGCAATACCGGAGCGATCTGAAGGCTTCGGAGGTAGCGGCCTGGCTGAAGATTACGCCGAGTTATTTCAGTTATATTTTTAAGCAGAGCACGGGCAAAGGGTTTACGGAGTATATGAACGAGCTGCGCATCGAGCAGGCGAAAACGCTGCTGGCAACCACCCATGATAAAGTGTTCGAGATTGCCGATCAGGTCGGCTACAAGGAATACAAATATTTTGTTTCGGTCTTCAAGTCGTTTACAGGCATGACGCCGAAGGAATACAGGGGCCTTCGGGCAAGTAAAACCGATAAGGAGTGAAGCGGAAGGTGGAGAAATATAAACTGGCCGGGCTTCCGGCCTCGGAGCGGGTTCAGGACCTGCTGCCCCGGATGACGTTAAAGGAAAAGGTCGGACAGCTGAACCAGCGAATGTACGGCTGGGATGCTTACAAGATCGAGGATGGGGAATTCAGGATCACGGAGGCTTTTGAACAAGAAGTGGCGGCTTATGGCGGCATGGGCGCATTATATGGCCTGTTCCGCAGCGACCCATGGTCCGGGGTGGATTATTCAAACGGCATTACCGCGGAGAAAAGCGCGGCGGCGGCCAATCAAATCCAGCGTTACGTGATCGAGCATTCGCGCTTGGGTATTCCCGTGCTGCTGACCGAGGAATGCCCGCACGGCCATCAGGCGCTGGACGGCACGATGCTGCCGGTGAATCTCGGAGCGGGCTCGACCTGGAACCCGGAGCTGCTCGAACGGGCGTACGGCGGCGTAGCGGCCGAGATCCGCAGCCGCGGCGCGCATATCGGGCTTGTGTCCGCGCTGGATATTCTCCACGACCCGCGCTGGGGGCGTTCCGAGGAATGCTACAGCGAGGACCCTTATTTGGCGGCCGCCTTTGCGGCGGCGGTGGTACGCGGCATGCAGGGCGGACCCGCGGAGGAACTGGCAGGACCGGACCAGATTGCGGTCGTGCTGAAGCATCTGTGCGCGCAGGGAGCGGGTCAGGGCGGCCGAAACGCCGGGCCGGCGGAGATTGGCGAACGCGAGCTGCGCGAAATCCATCTGCCGGCGGCCAAAGCGGGCGCCGCAGCTGGAGCGGCCGGATTTATGGCCGCTTATAACGAAATCGACGGCGTGCCTTGCCATGCGAACGACAAGCTGCTGACCGGCATTTTGCGGGAAGAATGGGGTTTTGACGGCGTCGTCATGGCGGACGGCCAGGCGGTTGACCGCCTGCTGGCCTTAACCGGCAGCCACGAAGGGGCCGGAGCGCTGGCTTTGTCGTCCGGCGTGGATTTGAGCCTTTGGGACAAGGCGTTTACGACGCTGGAGAAAGCGGTCGTTCAAGGGCTGGTCTCCGAGGCGTACATAGACCGGGCGGTTGCCCGCGTGCTGACGCTCAAATTCAGGCTGGGCTTGTTCGACAGCCCTTATGCCGACGAGCAGCGTCCGGCTTCCGTGGTCGGCAGCGACGACATGCGCGGCCTCAACCTGCAGGTGGCCCGGGAATCGGCCGTCCTGCTGAAGAACGAGGAAGCCATCCTGCCTCTGAAGGCGGATAAGCAGCGGCGCATCGCGGTCATCGGTCCCAATGCGGACCGGCTGTATAATCAGCTTGGCGATTATACGAGCGTGCAGCGCAAGGGCCGCGGCTGCACCGTGCTCGAGGGCATCCGCCAGGCGGCACCCGCCGGCGTGGTGGTCGAGCACGCGACGGGCTGCGGCATCCGCGATACGTCGGATGCCGGCCTGGCCGCGGCGGCGGAGCTCGCCGCGGGAGCGGACGTCGCCGTGCTGGTGCTGGGCGGCAGCAGCGCCCGCCAGTTCGGCGGCGACTTTGACGGCAACGGGGAAGCCGTCATTTCCGAAGGCAGTCCATCGGAAATGGACTGCGGCGAAGGCGTTGACCTTGCCGACCTGCGTCCGGGCGGCCTCCAGCAGCAGCTCGCGGAAGCGGTGGCCGCGACCGGGACGCCGGTCGTCGCGGTCCTGATCCAAGGCCGCCCGCTGGAGCTGACCGACCTGGAGCCGCTTGCGGACGCCCTGCTTTGTGCCTGGTATCCCGGCATGGAAGGCGGGCTCGCCATCGGGGAAATCCTGTTCGGCCAGGTGAACCCGAGCGGCAAACTGCCGGCTTCGCTGCCGCGCTCCGCCGCGCAGCTGCCGGTTTACTACAACCAGAAAGCGGCCCACCGGCTCCGCAACTACGTGGATCAGCCTTCGGCGCCGCTGTATCCGTTCGGTTACGGGCTCAGCTATACAAGTTTTGCCTACAGCGACCTGACTCTATCGCAAACGGCCATTACTTCGGCTGAGCTGGCGGAGGGCGGAACGGTCAAGATCGGCGTCAAAGTGAAAAACACCGGCTCCGTCAGCGGCGCGGAAACTGTACAGCTGTACATTCAGGCAAGCGAATCGGGCATCACCCGCCGGTATGCGGAGCTGAAGGGATTCCGCAAGATCAGCCTGCTTCCTGGCGAAGAGCAGCTTGTCCAGCTGGAGCTTGGGTTTGAAGAGCTGGCCGTATGGAACCGGCAAATGACATTTGCGGCTGAACCGTGCCGGATCGAAGTCAGGGTAGGCGGCAGCCAAACCGAAACGCTTTCCGCCGAATTCCAGGTAGTGCGATAATTTCAATATTTGTATCGTGTAAACGGTCTGCGTCCCCTAAAGGGCGCGGGCCGTTTTTCATCGAGCTTGAGCCGTCAGTTGTCCTGAAGCAGGCGAGAATAAAGGATTTCAACCTTTTTAGCTAGAAACTATAAAGTATAAAGATGGGGTTATGAACACGATGAAGAAACGTTCCTAATAGAGGGTGTATCAAGAATAGAGGGTGAATGCAGCGATGAATATAAATGAGAATCTGGAAAAGGCGATCGGGCTCCGGCAGTCCGGAAATCCCGCAGAGGCCAAAACGCTGCTGGAGCAGCTGCTGGGGCTGGAACCCCTAAATGCCTCAGTGTGGTACCAGTGCGCCTGGACCCATGATGGAATGGGGCTGGAGAAAGAGGCGGTGCCTTTTTACGAGAAAGCTTTAGAGCTGGGCTTACACGGGGAAGAAAGAGAAGGGGCGCTGCTCGGCCTTGGCAGTACTTACCGGACGTTAGGATTATATGATGAGGCCGAAAAGCTTTTTGCACAAGCAATCCTGGAATACCCGGAGAACAAGGAATTTCAAGTCTTTCGGGCGATGGTGAAATACAATCTCAAAGCCTATAGCGAGGGAATGGAGCTGCTGCTGAAGCTGCTCGCCGAAACCAGCGCCGATCCGGGCATTCAGGCTTACAAGAAAGCCATCCTTTTTTATGCGGACAAACTGGATGAGCGGTGGGATTAACCTTTTTTGAAACGTTGTTGCTATAACTACCCGAACTACACGAGAGGGAGGCGAACATGAGCAAAAAAGCCATCAATATCCTTTTATTTATAGCAGGCGGCCTGCCGCTGCTGGCTTACCCCTTTTTATTGGTTGCCAATCTGATGCAGCTTGCGGCCGGAGCCGGCGAACCCCTTACTTTTATCCTGGCGGTTGTTTATCTGTTTATTTTCCTGAGCATCACCTACATAATAACGTACCTGGTCAGTCTGATCGTTTTCCTGGTCAGGAAAAATAAAAATTCTCTGACCTCCCTTATTCCGGTTGCTCATCTTGTTTTGACCGCCGTTGTTTTTTTGCTTTGGATGGTTCTGGATCAGGCGGGAGGTTAATCATGCTTATAAAAATTTTGCAAAAAGAAGATGCCGCCGCTTACAGGAAGCTGCGCCTGGAGGGGCTGCTGAACAGCCCGGATGCGTTTGGTTCAACGTATGAACGGGAGGTGGCTTTCTCCTTGGATCAGTTCATTGAACGGGTTACGCCAACCCCGGACAAATTTGTGCTGGGCGCTTTTCTGGAGAAGGAAACGGTACAGGACGCGGAGCAGGAGCTGGCTGGAATCGTCACCTTTATAAGGGGAACGGGCCTCAAAACCGCTCATAAAGGACATATTTTTGGGATGTGTGTAGCTGCCGAAGCCCGGGGGAAAGGAATCGGCCAAAAACTTCTGCTGGCGCTCATTGACCAAACCTCCCGGCTTTCCGGACTGGAGCAGCTGCAGTTGACCGTCGTGGCAGGCAATGATGCCGCCAAACGGATGTATTTGTCCGCCGGCTTTCAGGTTTTCGGCGTGGAGCGGCGGGCGCTAAAGGCCGGGGAGCGGTACATGGATGAGGAATGGATGGTTTTGCATTTGATTTCTGATTAGTCAGCCGCATAAGAATATCTTAAACGATATAAGGAGATGAGGACTGTGATGATCACCCGTTCAAAAAATCTCGTAATCAGAAGCCTGGAGGAACAAGACGATCTTCTTCTCAGCAGGTGGCTCAGTGATCCGGCGGTACTGGAATATTATGAAGGCCGGGACCGGCCGCATGATGTAGCTTTGGTGAGGGAGCATTTTTATCAAGACAGGGAAGGGATTACAGCCTGCATCATCCGGCATTACGGGCGGGACATCGGCTACATGCAGGTCTATGAAATCGAGGAAGCGGAGCGCAAGCTTTATGGATACGCGGATCTTCAGGAAGTCATCTATGGCATGGATCAGTTTATCGGAGAACCGGATTGCTGGAGCCGGGGACTCGGCACAGAATTGGTCGATGCGATGGTTGCCCATCTGGTCGAAGCGCATCAGGCATCCCGAATCGTGATGGATCCTCAGGCCTGGAATGCAAGGGCGATAAGGGTTTACGAGAAATGCGGATTTGTGAAAAAGCAGCTTCTGCCGCAGCATGAATGGCACGAAGGGGAATACAGAGACTGCTGGCTGATGGAATATGAAGCGGAAAAAGCGATTTAAGCGCTGCGCTTGCGCTATCTTTTTTTTGCTTAGGAGACTGATTGAACTAAAAAAGCCGTTTGCTCCTTCCGGTTTGCGGGAGGGGCTTTTTGAGGTTAACCTGACATCTTATTGTCAAGTTTAAAGGGGTATACTGAACCGTAGAGGTGAGAAAAATGCAGATCAGCCGGCTGTTCCAGGTCATCTATATTTTGCTTGAAAAAGGAACCGTAACCGCAAACGAACTTGCTGAACGGTTCGAGGTTTCGGTTCGGACCATTTACAGGGACGTGGAAGCGTTAAGCCAGGCAGGAATCCCTATCTATACGAGCCAAGGCAAAGGAGGGGGGATTTCCCTTTCCGACCGGTTTATTCTGAACAAATCCCTGCTTTCCGACAAGGAACAGGATGAAATTCTGTTTGCTCTGCAAAGCTTGTCGGCCGCGCAGCATCCGGGCTATGACGACGTGCTGGCCAAGCTGAGCAGCCTGTTTAAGAAAAATAACGCGAGCTGGATTGAAGTAGACTTTTCTTCCTGGGGGAACGAGCGGAAGCAGAAAGAAATTTTCAGCCTGCTGAAAAACGCCATTTTGGGAAGGAAGGTTATTTCTTTTACTTACTATAGCGCCTCAGGTGAAAAAAGAGACCGCAGCGCGGCTCCGGTGAAGCTGCTTTTTAAGAACAGGGCATGGTATTTCCAGGGGTATTGTCTGGAGCATATAGCTATGAGAACCTTCAAAATTACCCGAATGTCGGACGTCCGGCTTGCCGGTGAACAGGACCGGGAAAAGCTGCCGATGCCGGAAAAGAGGGAGACGGTGGAGAACAAGATTACTCTGCGTTTAAAATTCGATGCCGCAGCGGCCTACCGGGTGATGGATGAGTTTCCGGAAGAAGAGGTCTCCAGACTTGAAAACGGTTCTTTTCTGGTCACAACCAACATGCCTGCAGGCGAATGGCTTTTTTATTATCTGCTTTCATTCGGGCCGCTGGTGGAGGTCGCCGAGCCTGAATTGATCCGATCGGAGCTGATTGCCCTCATCAAGAAGATGGCTGGAAAATATTTTTAGGACTGTTTTAAGAGAACTGGACATCCTGTTGTCAGGTTTTGTTCGCTAAACTAGCCGTGTAACCCAACTTCAAGGAGGCGTTCAGCAAACCTATGGATAACAGTCACTTTTTAACGGATATGAGCAAAGAATTTGCAGGCCAACGTGCGCTTGTCACCGGCGGGACCAAGGGCATCGGCAAAGCGATCGTCCAGCGGCTGCATGCGGCAGGGGCAGAGGTTATAGCTACCGCGCGTTCGCATACGGATGATCTGCCTGAAGGCGTCCATTTCATTCAGGCGGATGTCAGCAGCCCGGCCGGAACGGACAAGCTGATTCGGGAGACGCTGGAGAGAGCCGGCGGCCTGGATATTTTGATCAACAATGTCGGGGGATCTTCTACAAGCACCGCCGGTGCGCTTGCTTTGACGGACAAGGATTGGCTGACCACGTTTAACGCCAATTTATTTTCTTCGGTTTGGCTGGACCGCGGATTTCTGCCTCACATGGTTAAACAGCACAGCGGAGTAATCGTCCATATCTCGTCGATTCAGCGCAGGCTGCCGGGCAACATGACCATGCCGTATTCGGCGGCCAAGGCGGCGCTGGTGAACTACAGCAAAAATCTCGCGACCCAATTTGGCCCTGACGGGATCCGGATCAATGCGCTGGCACCCGGATTTACGGAAACGGAAGCGGCAGAACGTTTAATCGAACGAATGGCCGAAAATACCGGAACCGACTACCCTACCGCCCGCCAGCAGTTGATGGATGCGCTCGGGGGCATTCCTTTGGGCCGTCCGGCCAGGCCGGAAGAAGTCGCCGAGCTGGCGGCATTCCTGGCTTCAGGCAGGTCTTCTTACATTACGGGCTGCGAATACGCAATCGACGGCGGAACGATCCGGACCGTTTAACCCACCGAAATAAAGGAGCAGATAAACATGGAGCTTGAACAACTGCCGCAAATCATTAAAGATTTTATGTCTGCGGCCAATAAACCCGATCCGGAGGCTTATGTCGATTGTTTTTCGGAAGAGGCGCTGGTCGTGGACGAAGGCAAAGATTGGCTGGGCAAAGCAGCTATTAAAAAGTGGAGCGACAAACACCATTTTGAACCTAATGTGACGCTGGAACCGCGCAGTTTCATGCAAAACGGCGAGAAAATAGCGGTTCTCTGCAAGATCGACGGCGATTATGACAAAACAGGGCTTCCCGATCCTCTGCTGTTAACCTTCCATTTTGAGATTCAGGGCGGAAAGATCGCAAAATTAACAATTAAATAAGAAAAAGGAAGGGTGGTTACGAGGATCATGATCATCAACCATTTGCTGCTTAAACTTAAGGACCGCTCCCCGGAGCAAATTGAACATACCCGGGCGGTTCTGCTGGGCATGAAAGGGAAGATCAACGTCCTGATCGACATCCGGGCAGAAGCCAATGTGCGCCCGGGTCCGTCTGCCCATGATTTGATTCTGATAACGAAGTTTGAATCCATGGCCGATATGGAAAAATACCTGGCCCACCCCGTGCATCTGGACGTGGCCAAGTTCATCGGCAGCGTGCTGGATACGCAGGCGTCCGTTTGCTGCGAGGTTTGATAAGGCAAAGCTGAAGGAAAAAAATCAAAAAATGAAACGGGGTTCCCGGAAGGAGTTTTCGGGGAACCCTTTTTTATTGGGGGGCTGGTAGAGGGACCTCCGCAGGGCGTGAGGAAGGCATTATTCATTGGATGTCGAAAATTATAAAGTATAAAAGAAATGACGGGAAAGAGCGGAAGGGAGGGTTCCCGCTGCTTAATCCACTAAAGGAGGACCCGATGAAAGCCTTGATCCTAGCCGCAGGTTATGCGACCCGCTTATACCCTCTGACTGAAAACAGGCCTAAAGGCCTGCTGCCGATTACGGATGAAGCCTGTGTTATGGATCTTATAATGGACAAGCTGGAGAAGCTTGAGCTGGTCAATCAAATTTTGATTGTAACCAATCATAAATATGTAAGAGCGTTCGATGCCTGGCTCCAAGGACGGCGTTCCGCCAAGGAGATCCGCATCCTTGATGACGGAACTTCGTCGCTGGAAGACAGACTTGGCGCGGTCGGCGACATGCAGTATGCGATCCAAAGCGAGAACCTGCAGGATGATCTGCTGGTTTTGGCAGGGGACAATATTTTTACGTTTGACCTTCAGGCTTACGTCGATTATTTCTACACCGTAGGCAAGGACTGCCTGCTTGTACAGCAAACGGATGATCTCCGGGAGCTGCGCCGAATCGGAGTGGCCGAGCTTGACGCGGAAGGAAGAGTAACCGGACTGGTGGAAAAACCGGCCGAACCCCGCTCGAATATCGGTGTATTCGCCTTGTACCTCTATAAGAAAGACACCTTAAAGCTGGTCCGGCGTTATTTGGAGGAAGGGCATGATCCGGACTCTCCGACCCGGTTTCCCGAATGGCTGGTCGGTCAGCAGGAGGTCCGGGCTTTTTTCGGAAACGGGGAGATTTACGATATTGGCACACACGAGGCGTATAAGGAAATTCAAGAACGGTTTGCCGGAGGAAAGCAGGGTTAAACATCAAGGAAGCAGGCGGATTGATCAGGTGCTGCTGTCTTTTATTTGAACAGCAAAGCTGAAATCCGCGTTCCCCTGAACCGCCGATCAAAGCGGCAATGACCAAGACCAGCAGGAGATAGGGTTAAAAGGTTTGCTTTATTTTCCAAAAAAAGGAGAAAGGGGCTTTTTATGACGACAGCTTTTCAGTTTCATCCGATGAAGGAGGACTTTGCCCGAGATATCTCCACTTGGAGTTATGAACCACCGTATGCCTTGTACAGCTGGGACGGCAGTGAAGAAAACGTCGCCGAGCTGATGAGCGGAGCGTTCTGGGCCGCAACCGCTGAAGGTGAGGGAATAGGCAAGGAGCTTTCAGGTTTTATGTGCACCGGCGAGTCGGCAAGAGTTCCGGGCGGTTATGCGCAGGGGATTTATGACGAGGACGGCTATCTGGATTTAGGCCTCGGGTTAAAGCCGGACTTGACCGGAAAAGGCCAGGGCTTCCTTTTTTTAAAGGCCTGTATGGCCTTTTGCCAAACCCGGTTCGGAGCTTCAAGATTTAGGCTGGTGGTAGCGGTTTTTAACGAGCGGGCGATAAAGGTTTATGAGCGCGCGGGATTTATCAGGGGAGAAAAGTTCACAAGCCGGATAGAGTCCGGGGAGCTGGATTTTTACGTGATGAAATTTTTATAGATCCGCTACCCCGTTGTTATTCTGCATGCGAACGAGGCGGTCGGCTTTTTTGTACTGCACCTCCATTCGGAGCTGGCCGCACGGGTAGGCAATCCGAAGGCGGTGCTCCTGCGGGCGTTGTGCATGAATTACAAACATCAAGGCAAGGGTTATGCCAAACAGGCCATGCAGGAGCTTCCACGGTTTGTAAAGCGGCTTTTTCCGGAACAGGATGAAATGGTGCTGGCAGTTAATGAACGTAATACAACGGGACGGCAGTTGTACAGCCGGTGCGGTTATGAAGACCAGGGTCACCGGAATACAGGCCGGTCTGGTTTGCAGTTCATTTTGCATTACAAGCTTTAAAAAGCTTTAGAAAAACGACCTATAAACGGCTTGCCGCTAATCCGTGTTGCGCAAATTGCCCAGGTTCTGAATATCCGTATGGACTGAAAAGTTAAGCTGCATGTGCGGATAATACTCTTCCCTCCAGTGGGCAAGCTGGGCCCTTGTCAGTTTGTTGCGGTACAGCTGCCCTAAACCTAAAATATCAGCTTTATGCAGCTGGGTTTTGGCTATCAGCTTTTTGACCCTGGTGCTCAGGAGGTCCTGCACTTCATTTTTGATTTCCTCGACGGATGGATTACCTCTTGTTTCCAGGACGGTCACCTTCAGCTTCATTTTGGAGCGCAAATAGGGAACGCCGTCTTTTAAGGAAGCCTTATGGGATATGCTGCTGCTGGTGATTTGCACCGTCGCATGATTCATCACTTCGATTTTCCCTTCCGTGCTGACCCCGTTAAAAGAATTGATCAGCAGAGTATCCTCCGGGGAAATCTTGCCCACCATTTTGCCGTTTTTGATGATCGCCGAGCCTTTGACATTTACTGCAGTCGTATCTCCCGATCTAACCAGAGGGGCAATCGTATCATGTGTATAGGAATTGATGCTTCGAAAAATTTGCCATACGCGTGTATCCGTCGTTTGCGGACTCCAGCCTGCATTTTTTTGAAAATAATTATACAAGGTGGTTTCTTCGTTTTTGGAGTAATCATTTATGTTTTTGAAAAAACTGTCCAGGTTTTCCTCGGAAACGATCAACACCGTTTTAGCGGAAATTTCTCTCGATCTAATAAACGCATAAATGCTGTCCTTCAGCCCTTTTTTGGCGTATTTTTCATCTACCACGATAATCTTTAAGTGCAGCAGGTCTACTTGGCTTTCCATATCCGCACTGATATTATCGATGATTTGGCTAAGCGTGCTGCCGCTGCTCTTAACCAGCTTCATTTCCCCGTCTTCTTCTTCTATGGAGGGGATGTCCAGGTATAAATCAAATTTGTTGCCGTTCATGGCTACCCCCATAATAATAGGGAGAGAACGGTGGTTGATATCTTTGTTATCCCAGCATCCGCCCAGGAGCAAAAGGCTGAATAACAAGAGTGCGATTTTACAAATGGGAAAGAGACGAGGGAACGGCATCCGGTTTCATCCTTTCTGATCAGATGTACTTTTTCTTGCGAATCAACCCCATGATTAATATGGAAAACGGCAGAACGATGATAATGTACGTGCGGAGCAAGGTGTTCAAGAAAAATAATTTTTCGACGTCCGCCCAGTCCGGAATCAGCAGCGCGATGACAAAAACCACTACTATAAGGGATCCCAAAATGTACCCATGTTTTATTTTGATAATGGTCTTGTTCATGATCGTAACGGCTTCCCACATGACCAGCCCGATAAACAGCATGACGAAAGCGATCAGGCTTTGAAGGAAAAAGATCGTAACCCGGTCAAACATGAGCCAGTTAATTTCCACCGTATCCAAGCTGGTGATATATGGAAATTGAAACTGGGAGGCCGTAGCTTCCCCGAAAATCATGACCGGGACATAAACGGCAAGCAGAAAAAGCGGCAGGAGAATTAAGCTGGAGAGCAATATTTTTTTAGCTTTATAAGGATATTGTTTGGTGATTAATCCTAAATAAACAAAAGCGCCTGTAAAGGCAAACCCTCCTTGGTAAAAGGATTCGTTGTGCAGGTATGAGAAATTAAGCATCTCTTTGCTGAATATAGGAAATACATAACGCCAATCCACATTTTGAAAAGAAGTAACCAAGGCCAGAAAGATAACGGGAATAAAGATCAGCCCCAGGAAAACAGCCGTCCGAAACAAGGATTTGAGGCCTGAATAAGCGATGTATCCGGCTATAAGCAGAAATAAGCTCATCACGCTCCACATGGGGGTCCTGGACAAATAGACGATCGTGATGATTTCGGAGATTGCCCTGGTGGACACAATGGCCAGTACGATTAAATAGACAGTGACGGGAAAAAGAATAAAAATCGCGGCAACTTTGTTGGCCGTCAAAATTTCCACGATATCTTGATTTTTAAAATAACTAAGCCCTTTCATATAGATGCCGATGACTAAAACATGCGCGAGATAACCCGTGACGATGGGCATCCAGTGCCCGCTTGTGGTTGAACTGACAATATTGGTAGGGTACATAAAAAAGATCAAGGACAGATGTGTGAGAATATACATCACGGCGACCGGAAAACTTTTATCCACTTTTATCATCCTTTGAAGGTTTTAATTGAAAATACGGAACGCCAAAGGTCTCTATTCCAGCAATATAGGTGATAATGATCACCAGTCCGGCAACAAGTCCTAATACACCGAATAAGGAACAAAGGAGCAAAACGCCGAATTTCAGAATCCGCAAGGAGATGGAATTTTGGTAGCCGACCACCGTGGAGCAGGCAATCGTAGTTGCGGCCAAAATGATGATCAGCAAATTGCTCACCAGTTTGGCAGACACCACGGCTTCCCCTAAAATAATCCCGCCTACCATGGTTAATGTTGGGCCGATGCTTTTCGGCAGGCGGATGCTTGCCTCAAGGATCAGTTCAAGAATGATGAGCAGAAGCAGCGTTTCTATCAATGCCGGATAAGGAACATCCACCCGGCTTTTGGCGATAGATAACGCCAGTTCAATCCGCAGGACTTCAGGATTCACGGAAACGAGCGCCACATAAAGGCCGGGAAACAACAAGGTAACCAGAATGCCCGTGATGCGGATAAAGCGCAGGAAAAGAACAAAGGGGTAAGGAAAATTATTGTCGTCTTCGAGCGCAAACATATCCGAAATCTGATTGGGCAGAATGAGCGCAAACGGGAAACGGTCAAGCAGGATCACAACCTTACCTTTGTAAAGAGAAGCAGCCGTATTTTGAGGCATTTCGGTAGAGTTGAATCGGGTGATAAACTCCCATTTCGGAAATCCGAAAATATGTCTTAATTGCTCGATATCCCCAATGTCTCCGTCCAAGTTGGCTTCGATTTGTTTTAAAATGCTTTTGAGAAATTTGACATCGACGATATCCTTCAGATAGAGAACTACAAGCCGGCTGGCTTTTCGTTTCCCGCAAAGATACGAATGCATTTGCAGCTCTTCGTTTGTGAGATGCTTGCGGATCATGCCGATATTGATATCCAAATCTTCGTTGAAGGAGCTGATGGCTCCGCGGAGTACATTTTCCGTAGAAGGCCCTTCTATTGAGCGGCTGAGCACATTGGGAATTACGGATTGAATGTCGATACAAATCCCCGAAGGCTCATGAAAAAGAACAAGCGAACCTCTAATAATGGCTTCGGCTGCTTTATGGCCCATGTCTTCTCCTTGAAGGACATCCCCCAGTCCGCGGAGAAAAGGCATTATGGCCTCTTCATCTGTGATTGTGGTCAGGTGCTGGGCTTGAATGCTCAGCAGCCGGAGCATATCGGGAAGGTTGATCAGCGTGGAATAACCCGCCAGCGACACAGGGACAGCGCCCAGATAAAAGGTGGGGATAAATATAAAATCAGCATCGTGCTGAAAGCGGCTTGTCAGCCTTTCTTTAAAATCTTGCATAGAAGCCTCCCGCAAGCTGTTTAACCCCATTATCTTCCTTCAAGAGGAAAAGTATGCATAAAGTCTTTATTTCCGATCTCGCTGGCATAAAGACTTAAGCGTACGACCATACTATAGCCGTGCGGCTAGAACTTAATGTAAGATTGTTTGTTGCCTCAAGTAACGATTTGCCAAATAAGTTGTTGACAATATAATCACAATACGTTATATTTACATCGTGCACAATGGAATTACAAAAGAGGGAATTGAAGAGATACACGCGAGGAGGGATTAAGGTTGGAGGAGCTTAAGCTTAAGGATCATTTATGTTTCTCGCTGTATTCCTGCTCCCGGGCTATTTCGCGGATGTATCGGCCGCTGATGGAGAAGCTTGGCATCACGTACCCCCAGTATCTCGTTTTAATGGTATTGTGGGAGCAAGGGGAGTCCTCGGTGAAGGAACTTGGCGAAGCGCTGGATCTGGATACGGGTACTTTAACACCGTTGCTTAAACGGATGGAAGCCAACGAGCTGATTAAACGCGAGCGTTTGAAGCAGGATGAGCGTGTCGTCATGATCAAGCTGACGGAGAACGGAGAGGCATTAAAGCAAGAGGCGACATGTATTCCTTTGTCTTTTCTTTCGGCCAGCTCCATGGATCTGAACCAGCTGCAGGAATTGAATGAAACCATTAAACGGCTTTCGGAGCAGGTCAATCATTACAGCACGAATTAAGAAGATTTAAAGGCAAAGTGGGGTCGACAACGCGACAACGTATAGGGAAGGGCTTGAACAACCAAGCCGGTTCATACGTTGTCCGGATCGTGCCTTAGCCGGTAAAAATTTTTTAAACATATATATTTCTTACAATATGATTTTCAAACATTTAATCGAACGCTATTATTTGGCGATTGCTCAAACATTTTAAGGAGGAATTTACAATGGTATCTCATGTAACAGATCAAACCTTTGAAACGGAAGTAACCGGTCAATCAGGTACAGTGCTTGTTGATTTCTGGGCGCCTTGGTGCGGTCCCTGCAAGGTGATGTCTCCTATTTTGGATGAGTTTGAAAGTGAAATGGCCGGAGAAGTGAAAGTGGTAAAAGTGAATGTGGATGAAAATCCCGAAACGGCCGGTAAATTCGGCATTATGAGCATTCCGACCATCGTCCGCTTTAAAGATGGGGTGCCTGTTCATCAGGTCATCGGCGTTCAATCCAAAGAACAGTTAAAAAACTGGGTGAACAGCTAAAAGTTGTTCCGCTGGACTTTCCTGGACATTTTTTATTAAAAAGATCCATGGATCATCCGGTCCATTTTATATAGATGGTTCCGCTAAAAAGCTGTTTTCCACGGGGTAACCCCCGGGAAAACAGCTTTTTTTGCTGAATTTATTAAACTGCCCGCCCCTACTGCTGATTGGCCGGCGAAGCCTGGGGGTCCTTGGCCAGCAGCCATTGAACAAATTTGGCCTCCAGCATGAAATAGAAGAGGTAAAACAAAGCGGAATGATAGATATTCCAACCCTTCAGGTAAGTATAAATGTGGAACTGGGCTGCAACCCATTCCAGCATTGTAGTCACCAATACCCAGATCAAAGTAAATAAAATGGTTTTTCCGGTCTGATCCTTCCAAAAGCTTAAAAACCAGGCAAAGAAGTAGCCGTAAATCGGATAATGAATCGTGTAAATAAAGAAGTCAAACAGGTCATAACGGTTGGTATCCATCGTGTCATACAGATTCCAAGGAAATGTGGAGCCGAAAGCACAGTCGGTGGTCAGGCTGAAGGCTACATTGTACAGCATGATCGTTATAGCGGCACTGGCGGAAAACCTTTTTGGAGCTACATATAGGAGGGGCGGCAGCACAAGCATCGTTACCAGCACGACCCACTCATTTTCATCAAAATGGACGGGAGTTATGAACATTAGTACCACCTCTTAGAGGTTTGTCTGATATATTGGAGCATTCCGGTCATGCCGGCGATGGCAAACAGCCAGAGGACAACCGCCAGAAGCGGCTGAACGCGCTCGGTATTCAGCATTTGAATCGGGCTTAGCAAAAAGATTCCTGCCGTAAGGAGAAGACTTGCCAGGAGAGCAACCCCCGCTTTCCGGCTGAAGCCCGCTTGTCTGAGGATTAAAATCGCCGTAATCAGCAGAAGCAGCGGATTCATTAAATCCATATAGATGATGAAGAACCAGAAAGTCAGCCAGGAATAGGGCGTTTTAATGACAAAATGGTTGGAAACCACGACAAACAATTCCATCATCACACCCCCCCATAGCCAGGCGGTAAGGAGCGTCCTGAAGCTATAAAGGTTTGTTTTGTATATAACAGCGATGGAGAGGGCCACAATAACCAGCTCGATATAAATCATGATTAATAACCTCTTTCTCTTTTGCCGTCCGGCAAGCGCTTAATCCAAAGATGCAGACGAATCTGAAGAATCAGCATGTAATAGATGGCCGGATACAGGAAAAAAGAACAGATCAAATTCCAATGAATATGCCAGATGATACCCGACCGGAGAGCGATCCCTTCATATAAGGTAGAGAAGACTGCCCACCCCAGTAAATAAAGGACTTTCATTTTCCAGCTGCTTTTAAAGGGAAACCAATTGACGAGCATCATGGCAAAAGCGGGATAAATGCCTAAAATGACAAGCAAGGAAGAGTATTCGACTTTCGTGACCCCAAAAAATCCCCATGCTCTGTAACGAAACGAAGCGAAGCTGTCCGCCAGGTTTTGGGCAAGCAAAGCAAACATTACGTTGGTGTAAAGCACGTCCCAAGGCAGCTTTTTTTTCATTAGGAAAACGATCGGCCAGATGATGATTATGGTTACCCCGATTAGCGCCCAAGCCATTCCATAACCCACTCCTTTAGTGAGATCCCTTTGAGGGGTTAACTTAGTATGGACTTTGAAATCCCTTTTTATGCCTTGTAAGGAAGACGGTTATTTTATGGTGATTTTGGAAAAGTAACAAAGAAAAGCCGTCTGTTTAAATTCAGGGAAGGGGAACAAGGAAATGAAAGGAATGCGAAACAAACGTATTTTAAAAATAGCCGCAGCCTGTTTGGGCCTGGCCGTCGCTTTTAATTTTCAGATGGGGGGAGAAGCGCAGGCAAAGGCGGAGAAACCGTTTGATTTTTCGTTCGTCTGGATGTCGGATACCCAGTATTATTCGGAAAGTTATCCCGAAATCTATAATTCGATCGTCAATTGGACCGCCCTGCACCAGGAGGACCAGAATATCAAATATGTCATTCATACCGGGGATATTGTAAATCACTGGTCGGAGGGCACGCAATGGGAGAAAGCGGACTTGGCGATGCAGGTGCTGGAAACGGGGGAAATTCCATACGGTATATTGCCGGGAAATCATGATGTAGGGGATTCCGGGAAAAATACGTCCAATTTCCGTAAATGGTTCGGAGCGGGCCGGTTCAAGAAAAGTCCCGTTTACGGACGTTCTTATGAAAATAACCACGGCCATTTTGATCTCATTTCGGAAGGCGATACCAAATTTGTAGTCGTTTATATGGGCTGGGGGATCGGCAGCCGGGAAATCGAGTGGATGAATAAGGTGCTTTCCCAATATCCCGACCGGAAAGCCATTTTGGCTTTCCACGAATATTTGCTTGCGGACGGCAGCCGTTCACCGGGTGCGGAGCAGATTTTTAAACGGGTTGTCGTTCCGAACCGGAACGTTTTTGCGGTGCTTTGCGGTCACTACCACAACGCCCAACTTAAAGTGGACGAAGTTGACGATAATATGGACGGACACAAGGACCGGAAAGTGTATCAAATTTTAGCCGATTATCAGGATGGAAGCAAAGGCGGGGAGGGTTTTATAAGACTGCTGCAATTCGATGTAAAACATCGGACGATGTTTGTTCGCACCTACTCGCCGTATCTTGACCGTTTCAATTATTATTCGCCTGTGAAATATCCACAAAAAGACGAGTTCGCGGCGGAATTCAAATAAAAGGATTCAGCCAACAACAGCCCTTGCCTAAGGGATTCCCTTGGGCAAGGGCTGTTGATTAGGAATCGGATGAAACCATGGAGCGCCGCTCTTCTTCAACCAGTAAAGGAGCGATAAACTCCCGGAAAACATCCGGATGTTTGGTGTTTTTCCGGTTGTCATGGGTGAGCACCACGACCATCTCCAGCTTTGGAATCACATGGACAAACTGACCGCCGAATCCGCGGGCGTAGAAATAATCGAGCGGCTCCGGAATGTCCGGGCCTTGATTGGGATAAGGGGCCACCTGATCCGCAGCGGAAAAGGAGTCCGCCCACCAATGCCAGCAGTAATGCCCTCGCCAAGGCTCGTTTACGGCGATGGCCGGCTTGACGGCCCGCTCGAGGGTTTGGCTTGAAATCAGCTGCCGGCCTTCCCAACGGCCGGCATTTAGGATAAGCTGGCCGAATTTCATCAAATCGGCGGGGCGCAGCTTTAAGCCGAAACCTCCGGTGTGCACGCCCTGAGGGTCTTTTTCCCATTCGTAGGCGGTGATGCCAAGCGGTCCGAATACCTTTTTTTCGGCAAAAGCGGCAGCCGGCATTCCGGTGACCTTCACCAAAATGTGCGAAAGCATCTGCGATACCCCGGAGTTGTATTCCATCCGGGTTCCCGGCTGATCCGATAAGGGCTGGTCCCATACATACGCGATCCAATCCGGCGTACGGGTCATATGGGGGAATGAATTTTTGCCGCCGAATTCGGTCCAGTCAAATCCCGCCGTCATGGTCAGCAAATGTTCCAGCGTGATCTCGCGTTTGCGCGGGTCACCGCCGGCAGCAAGCTCCGGGAAAAATTCCGCGGCCGGCGTCGACAGCTCCGGCAGCAGTCCTTGATCCATCGCGATACAGAACAGCAGCGAGAGAACGCTTTTGGTGCAGGAATTAATTTTGGCGATTTCACGGGCTATTTGCGGTCTTCTATAATGCTCAAAAATCAGCTCGCCGCGCTGCTGGATCAAACAGCTTCTCAAATTCACCGGCGCGATGGCGGCTGACAGCTTCGTTAGGTTCATGAGGATCCTTCCTTGTGAGGTTATGTAGTTCTAATTATTAGTCTAAGCCTTGCAAACAAGCGGGATGGCCTGCAAAAGGTATCATACCATCCGCGAAGGCGGATCGAAAACAGCCGGCTTTCAGTCAAGCCGCGTAAATAAGATTTACCCCGTTTGCTGCTCGCCAATCGATAAGCTTTGATGAAGTAAAATCTGAAGCGATACGCCTAAGTTTTAGTTTGCCTTCAAGCCCTTTTTAAATATACGCCGTCCTCCTTTATGGTCTTGAAAGCTTGAACGGTTTTGCCGTAACCTTAACGGGACTGGTAAAATGGGTGAACAAGGAAGAACATGAAAGGAAGTAATTGAGATGAACGACAAACTGATCGAAATCAGCCGAAAGCTGCTCGTAAACTGCCTTGGATTAAAGCGAGGCGAAAGTTTCCTGGTCGTAACGGACGACACGCGCAAGGAGTTGGCCGGTCAGATCCGGATAGACGGCTCCATAGCCGGTATCGGCAAGCTTAATCAACCTCTGCTGTTAACCGTTGAGCAAGGCCGGCTGGTAAAAGCCGAAGGCGGTGAAGAGGGCGAAAAGCTTTTGCAGCTGCTTGGGGATGGCGACGGGCGCCTGCTGGGAGAATTCGGGATCGGCACCAACAATAAAGCCCGGATAACGGGGGGTGTCCTGGAGGATGAGAAGGTTTACGGCACGATACATGTTGCTTTTGGCAGCAACAACACCTTTGGCGGGGGAGTGGCGGCGGGAGTGCATTTGGACTGCGTGACCAGCCGGCCGGATGTTTATCTCGACGGTAAATTGGTAATGAAACAGGGAGAATTGCTGGAGGTTTGACGACTAAACCGTAAGAAAATGGGAACTTCCGTTTAATCCACGCTAAGGGGAACCGTCATGAAGTTTAAAAATTTATTTTTTCATATTCATTACTGCAATTTCCGGCAGATTCATGAACCTGATATCAAACCGCTTAGAATCCACAGAACATTAAACCATCATGAGTTAATCCTGATTACTCAAGCCCAAGGGCATTTTAAGATAGATAAAAAGAAACATGAGCTTAAAGATGGCTCGCTGCTGTATATTGCACCCGATAAACCGCATGAGCTGGATACGGATGCTGGCGTCCCGGTGGGCTGTTTGACCGTTCATTTCAGCTATGCCCGCGTTAATTTGGACGATGGAGGATGGCGGCTCCGGGAGGAGCCGGATCTGCTGCCGCTTCAGCCGTTTCAGGAACTGCGGGACTATTACCAGATCGAAGACACCTTCAAAAAATTGTGCGGAAGATGGCAGGCCAAACTTCCCGGTTATGAATTTACGGCCAAAACCTATCTGCAGCAATTGCTGATTTTGATTTACCAGCATCTGAGAAAAGAAACGCCCAACTATGCAGCTTCCCTGAAGGTCGAAAAAATCATCGATTATATGCATGAACGGATTGGCTCAAAAGTGACGATTGAGGAGCTGTCCAAGCTGGTCCAGCTTTCGCCGGCTTATTTGTCCCGGACCTTTAAGGAGTACACCGGTTATTCGGTCATCGAGTTTTATAACAAGCTGAAAATGGATAAAGCTAAAGAGCTGCTGACGGAAGGTCCTTACAAAATCAAAGAGGTGGCGGGCATGCTGGGATATGCGGACGAATTTTATTTCAGCCGGCTGTTCAAAAAAACCGAAGGAGTCAGCCCTTCCGAATATTACAGCATAAATGTCCATGGAGTTTAGGATCTTGCATGTTCCAAAGCCATTTTACTTGATAAGATGAGAATGTGATTGTAAAGTGCGAACCTGCGGCCGCGTTACTCGCACTGCCAGAAAGAAGGCTTTGGATATGCCCATTTGGAAAAGAAACCTGTTCGTCTGCTGGTTCGGCATGTTTGTAACGGGGATCGGTATGAGCCAGATCGCTCCGATCCTGCCGCTCTACATCAAACAGCTCGGCATACAGGACTCAAGTTTGATTACTCAATATACGGGAGTCGCTTTTGGCATTACTTTTATCGTTTCGGCGATATTTTCGCCGATTTGGGGGATGGCGGCGGACAAATACGGACGCAAGCCGATGCTGCTCCGGGCCAGTCTTGGCATGGCGATCGTAATCGGCTGCATGGGGTTTGCGCATAACGTATATATCCTGATCGGACTCCGCTTGCTCCAAGGAATTATCACGGGTTACAGCACGGCCTGTACAACCCTGATCGCTACCCAGACCGATAAAGAGCATTCGGGCTGGGCGCTTGGACTGCTTTCCACCGCGAATATTTCCGGCTCCCTGCTGGGGCCGACCATCGGCGGATTTATTTCCGAGCATTTTGGTCTGCAAAATTCCTTTTTCTTAACCGGCGGGCTGATGCTGGTCGCTTTCCTAACGACCCTTCTGTTCGTTAAAGAAACGTTTACCCGTCAGGATAAACACGTCCTCCGGATGAAAGAGGTGTGGAGCGGGGTTCCTGAAAAAGGATTGACGTTTACGCTGTTTATCACCGCTTTCGTCATTACGGTGGCCATGTATTCGATCGAACCCATTCTTACCGTATACATCACCCAGCTTTCCGGAACTGAAAAACATGCGGCGGTCATTGCCGGCATCACGTTTTCAGCGTCAGGGCTCGCGAATATCCTAGCGGCTCCAAGACTAGGGAAACTGTCGGATAGAACGGGGGCCCATAAGGTTATCCTTATCGCGCTGATCGCGGCCGGTATTTTCTTCATCCCGCAGGCATTTGTCAGCGATCCTTGGCAGCTTGCCGGGCTGCGCTTCCTGGTAGGGCTGGCTGCGGCGGGGCTGAACCCTTCTGTAAATACGCTGCTCAAAAAAATCACGCCGGATACCCTGACCGGCCGGATCTTCGGGTTAAACAATTCGGCTACGTATTTAGGCGCGTTTGCCGGATCTGTATGCGGCGGACAAATTGCCGGATGGTTCGGCTTCCGCGCCGTCTTTTTCACGACAAGCGGGCTGCTGCTGCTCAACGCGCTTTGGGTTTACGTGAAGGCGTACAAACCGCTGAACAGCGGCAAACAAGACCTGCTAAGCAAATGAACTTAAGGGAGAGGTATTTTCCCGGAATAATGTTCACGGGCCGAAAGCCTGTGAGCCTTTTTTTGCACCTATTGTGAAATGAATCACATACTTAAACGGCCAGTTCTATTTATAATTCTCTCAGAAACATCATTAAGGGGGAAATGAACCATGAAAGTAGTCAAAGGTTTGGTAGTCATGGGAATAGCGGCAGCCGTACTGGCCGGTTGCGGTTCCAACAACAACAATGCGGCAAACACGTCTGCAAGCACAGCGGCGGAGCAAACGGATGCCGTTACCACTGCTTCGATCGTCAATCAGGCGGATCCTTTCATCTCTGCGGTGAGCGATAAAGGGAACTGGATCGTAGCGATCCTGAACGACCTTACCGTTGATAAAGACGTGACGGTGTCCGGTGAGTTCCATGACAAAGGCAAAGCCGAAAATGCGATCTACCGCAAACTCGCTTTGTATTCCCAGGATGACAACCATAACATTACAGCCTCTTTCACGCTGACAGTACCTAAGCTGACCGTGCAAAGCGAAAACTTCAAGATCCAGGGCGGTACCGTAAAAGGAGACGTTTATGTTGAGGCAAACGGTTTTACGCTCGACAAAACGGCTACGATCGACGGCAACCTGTACTTCAAGAGCGCTGATCTTCAAGGAACGGCTGTTCTTGACGGCAAGGTAACCGGTGCTAACGAAGTAAAAGAATAAGGAAACGGACACTCCCGGAGTTTCCGGACCGGCCATCCGCCGGCGGCCTGTGGGCCTACCGCTTGAACAGCGGCGGGCTTGCGGGCTTTTTTTAGGGGGAGGAGAGGTTTGTCCGTTCGTTTCTTCATGTTATAGTTCCCTTATAAAACTAAATCGGCTTGCCATTTGGTTCCTGCCGCGATTTTGGTGCACGAACTGTCGGATGCGCGTCTACTTTGTTTGTTAAGCTGTTCATGAGGAAAGGAGGGAAGCTGAGATGAATCCTTTGGAGCCGATGAACAAGGCTATGGCTTATATCGAAGATCATCTGGGCGGTGAAATCGATTATAAAGAAATAGCCCGGCTGGCTTTATGTTCGGAATATCACTTTAAACGGATGTTTTCTTTCCTGTCAGGGGTTCCCTTATCGGAATATATCCGGCGCAGAAGATTAACCTTGGCGGCTTTCGATGTACAGCAAACGGCAACCCGAATCATTGATATTGCATTAGCCTATGGATACCAGTCGCCGGATGCTTTTACAAAAGCTTTTCAGCTTTTTCATGGGATTACGCCTTCGGAAGCCAGAAGCAGCACCCAAGGACATCCGCTAAAGTCCTTTCCCCGCATGACGTTTCAATTAACGATCGAGGGAGGACACGAAATGAATTACCGTATCGTTGAACAGGAGGCTTACCGGATCGTCGGCCTGAAGAAAAGGGTGCCAATCCAGTTTGAGGGCGTCAATCCGGACATTGCGTCCATGTGGGCAAGTCTGGATGAGGCCAAAATCAACCGGATCAAAGCGTTATCCGACAGAGAGCCGCACGGACTGATCAGCGCATCTGCAAATTTTTCTGAAGGACGCATGGAGGAAAAAGGCGAGCTGGATCATTATATCGGGGCGGCGACCACGCAAGTTTGTCCGGAGGACTTGGACAGCCTTGAGGTTCAAGCCGGGACGTGGGCCGTATTTACGGCAGTGGGTCCTTTTCCTCAAACGCTGCAGGAGGTGTGGGGGCAAATTTATGCCGAGTGGTTCCCTTCCTCGGGTTATGAGTCGGCGGAAGGCCCGGAAATATTATGGAATGAAAGCAAGGACGTCTCGTCGCCTCGGTTTAAGAGCGAAATTTGGGTTCCTGTCAGACGTTCGGCGAAAAGTTAGCTGATTTAAGCGTGGGGACTCGCAAAATTGTGACCGGCTGGCTATACAGAGTTATTAAATATTGATCAAAATGAAAGGGTTATGAAAACCAAAGCCACCTCATGGTGGCTTTGGTTTGCCTGCCTGGCTATTGTATGTAATGAATCCAGAAGGCGCCTAAAACTGCAGCACCACCATTTGATGACAGGACCAGGCCGGAATTTCGCTGGTAACCCTTCCATACTCCTGCCGGAAGGGGAGGGGCACTCCTTGCGGAGCCAAATAGACATTTTTCACTTCTTCAGGAACGGCTGCGGTAAAACGGGTATCGGCCAGCGCCGGCAGATCTTCAATCACCTCTACGTTTTGTCCCCTTTTAACAGGAGGCCCGTAAAGCAAGTGAATAATCCAGCGGTTTTCGTCATCCTGCTTCTGCAGCGTAACGATGCCTTGTGCCGGAAGATGAACGTCGATCGTTTTAGTTCCCGAATCGTTTGAGCGGTCAGGCTTGCCAGAAGTGGAGGCCAGCAGACGATCCAGCGCAAATTTTACGATTTCTTTGACAGGCAAACTTCCTTTAAGCGCATAATCCTCAAACAGGCTCCAGGCGATATAAATGCCGTCCGGCCCTTCCGTCATGCCTGGCCCCGCTTCCTGCAGATTGGAAGGGGTATGCTGATGGGAGGAGAAGGTGAACAGGTCGCGGTTGAAATAAGGATTTTCCCGTTTGGCTAGCTTAACGCCGTCCGGCGCGAGCGTCACGTCCTGGCCTTCCGAGTACATGACGAACGAAGCGCTGAGAAGGGAAGAAAGCTCGAATTCCGGCCGGCAGTAGGAAGGTTTAAAAGATGAGTCTCCCTGCCAAACAGCGCCCAGGTTGAACTCGAAACCTGATCCTTCGGGAGATAATCCGGACCGGCCGGTGGCCAGAAGTTTGCCGCCTTTTTCAAGAAAGGCGGCAAGCTTCGCTTTCAGTGGTTTAGTGATGCCGATGGAGTCCGGCAGGACCAAAACCTTGTATCGGCTCCAGTCGCTCTCCGTGTCCACGACATCAAACAGATAGTGGCCTTCGAGCAGGATGCGCACAGCGCCGGTATCCCCGTGGCCCAGTTCAACCTGCTGGCGGCCAAAAGAGTGGCCGGCGGCTTCGACCGACAGCAGTCCGATATCCGCGATTGAAGAGGTACCGCGGCACCAAGCTTCTTTGGCTTCGACCTCCTTGTAGGCTTCGCCGATTAACGCATAGGTAGCCGGGTCCATAAACCCTGAAGGGTGCAGCTGGTCGCCGATGGAGCAGCGGGCGCCGTTGGCCAGACTGAGCGCCGTTTCATAACGGAGCGCGTTAGGATGCTTGAAGCCGCCGAATTCTCCCCACGACAGGTGGAATTTACCCGTCATGCCAAGGAATTCAACGCCTAACCCTTGGGCATATCTGGCCGATAACGGAAAATGATCGTAGCCCCAGCCGCCCGTAGGCAGCGATTCAAGCTCTAGGTGGGTGTTCACATAAGCCAGATCCCGCCGTCCCCGGGTGACGTGGCTCCCATTGTGAAAAACAGGCAGCCCGGGTTTCACCGCATGCACGGTATCGTTCATCCGTCGGGTATAGCTGAAATACGTTTCCTCCCATAAGGTTTTCATATCCTCTTTGTTGCGTGGGTCCGAGCCGCGCCTGCGGATTTCGGCTACGCAGAACTGGCAGTAGCACTCCCTCACGCCCACGATATCCAGAAAAATGCCGTCCGCCTCATAGTGCGTCACCACCTCATGCACCTGTTCAGCAAGAAGGTCCAGGTAAGGCGTATTCATGCAAAACTGATGATAACCGGGCGTCATAAAGTCGGCGACCCAGCTGATCCGCTCCTGTTGATCGCGGATCAGCCACTCGGGATGCCTGCGAGCCAGCTTCTCATCAAGTCCGGCGGACAGATAGACCGGCGTTTTGACGCCGATTTCGTGCGCCGCCTCAATTTGCGCGCCCAGCAGGTCAAACGACAAATGCGGGTGTATTTCATTAGCGGTAGACGGGTGATAGGCCCAGCCATGATGGCATTTGGCGAACACGGTGATGGAATCGACGCGGCCAAGCCTCAGCATGTCCTGAAACTGCTGTTTGGAGAAGTCGCGGCCAATTTCGCTGATTGCTTCGGAAGTGTGAAAATCCAGATGAACCTGACGAAATCGCATAGGTTATATCTCCTTAATATTAAATTTTGGAATCAGATGATATCTACCACTTTACTTGATTTATTGCCTTGATAAAGCTGACAATTTCTACTTTATATAGTACAATTTCTACATCTTTGGAGGGGGTGTTGGGATGCGGATTTTGCAGCTGCGGATTCCCCCGTTTCCGCTTCTGGCCGCCGTAGGGCATACGGTTTGGCAGCCCGGAATCATTCATGGCGAGCGCCGGTTTGAGGCGTATGACCTCATATTTTGCGCTAGGGGTGTTTTGTATATGGAGGAAGAGGGCGTGAAATATCCGGTTACGCAAGGCAAACTGCTGATTCTGGAGCCGGGGAAACGCCATCGCGGTTACCGCCCGTCTGAAACCGAAACGGAGGTGTACTGGATCCATTTCCGTTATCCGCAGGATCATGCAAGCGAGGCCGACGCGGATAACCTCCCGGGGCAAACTCTGCTTGGGCGGACGGATCAGGAGGTCGAACCTCCGCCTGGCGCCGTCGATCTTCCCAAGTTTGCGGACATGGACAGGCAGACGGTCCTCCCGCTGCTCGACGAGCTGCTGGAACTGCACGGGACCTTGACCTTTTCGCGTTCCTATGAACTGCAGATCACTTTCGGCAGGCTGCTGCTCGCGCTTCAAAACGGGCTGAGGAGCAGCGGACCGCTGCCTCTTTCTTACCGGCTCAGCGAACTAACAGCCGCTTATTTGGCGGAAAGGCTGGAAACCCCGTTTAGTTCGGCGCAAATGGAGAGCGATTTGCACTACCATTTCGACTATCTGGCTCGCTGCTTGAAAAAGCATACAGGCATGAGCCCGCTAACCTACAGGCATCACCTGCAGATGGAAAAAGCCAAACGGCTGCTTGCGCATTCGGACCACCCGCTCATACGGGTCGGCGAGCTGTGCGGCATCCCGGATCCCAATTATTTCACCCGTTTGTTCAAACGGTTGATTTTGATGACTCCCGGCGAATACCGGAGCAGGTATCGGGTATCCGGCATCATGTATTTAGGAGTCCCCGTAAAAAACAACCCAAATAGCGAGGCGAATGAAGAATAAAAAGATGAGGGGGTTTTTGGCTGTATAAAGAGTTTAAATCTATGCTGGATGAGAGCAACCGCTCCAAGCTAACTCTATTGCAAAAACAAATGGATTTATATGCAGGAGTAGAATCTGCGATTGCAGCTGTGCTTAGAAATCCGGCGGCCTATATATCGTTTTTCTTCGGATTTATGCTGCTGCTGGCCTTTGTGAGCGTTAGCCGTTCAAATCCTTGCATTCATTGGATTCGTCAGCAGTAAAAGGAAGGAGAAGATCATCCTTACATAACTTGACCGCTCTTTTTCCAAACAAAGACATTCAAAAAAAGGAAGCTAAAACATGCAAAAATATATCGTAATCGGGGCCGGGATTTTAGGCGCGTCTGCGGCGTATCAGCTGGCCCGCCGCGGCGCCGATGTAACCATCGTGGACCGGCAGGAATCAGGCCAGGCAACGGACGCGGCAGCGGGCATTATTTGTCCGTGGATTTCCAAAAGGCGCAACAAAGTTTGGTACAAGCTGGCAAGGGAAGGAGCAAAATTTTATCCTTCTTTGATCAGGGAACTGGAGAATGAAGGCGAGACCAACACCGGCTATGCCCAAGTAGGCGCTTTGCGGCTGGAGGAAGAGATCGCCAAGCTCGAGGAGCTGCGGCAGATTGCCTTGAAAAGGAAAAACGAAGCTCCGGAAATGGGGGAACTCTCGCTGCTTTCCCCGGAAGAGGTTCGGCAGCTGTTTCCTCTGCTGGATGAAAAATACAGCGCTCTTTATGTGGGAGGAGCCGCCCGAGTGGACGGGCGGGCACTGCGGAATGCCCTGCTCCGGTCGGCGGCAAGGCATGGTGCCGAACTGCTGAGTGGTGAAGCGGAGTTAAGTTTCGAGGGGAGTGCGGCCAAAGGAATCGTGATGGACGGCCGGAGGCTGGAAGCCGATGCCGTGCTCGTTTGTGCCGGAGCTTGGGCCGGGCCGTTGCTGGAACCGCTGGGCGTTAAATTCAACGTAACTTACCAGAAGGCTCAAATCGTGCATCTGGCGTTGCATGGAGCCGATACGGACGGATGGCCGGTGGTCATGCCGCCCGGCGACCAGTATATTCTGGCTTTTCCCGGCCAGAGGCTTGTCCTTGGCGCCACCCATGAAAACCATCCGCGAGGCTACGATACCCGGGTGACGGCCGGCGGTCTTCAGGAAGTGCTGAACAAGGGGCTTGAGCACGCACCGGGGCTGAATGAGGGAGCTTTTCTGGAGGCCAGGGTCGGCTTCCGTCCTTTCACGCCCGGATTTCTGCCGGTCATAGGTCCGCTGCCCGGCTGGGAAAAAATTTATATGGCCAACGGTCTCGGGGCATCCGGACTGACGATGGGCCCGTATGTGGGGCTGCAGCTGGCGAAATTGGCTCTTGGCCTTCAATTGGATATTGAAGTGGAAAATTATAAAGTTGAAGGCGCCATGGATTAACAGCGCTTTTTCAGCGCTCTCTCAATGTCCTACAACCCGCTATCCGCTTCAATGGGACAAAATCCGGGGTACATTGCGGTCAACCGGTGTGCAAATTCAGGGTCAAGTTTGGACAATTCCCCGAAATAACTGCCAATAACATGATTAGGGCCAAACGCTCCGTTGAGAAAGGTCATCTGGGAGAGGGTCCGGACATGACTATAGTAATACCTTTTCTCCCGATTCGGCAGTTTGTAAACCGAAGGAGGCGCCATAGTCACAACGTCGAACAAGTTTGCAAAACGCCAGGCGTTGGGCACATATTTTGCAAACGCTGCGGCAAAATCAGGGTCGCCGACGCGCGGCGAGCCAAAGGTATACAGGTAAGGATTTCGGAAAGCGGTGTTGGCGGCAACATCGGCTGCACACAAGGTAGCCAGGGCGGCGCCCAGGCTATGTCCGGTAATGAATAAGGATTTTTCTGGCGGAAGTTTGGATAATGCGCCCACCAGTTCCTTGCGGGCCGAAGCATAAATGGAGGTAAAACCAAGGTGCGTCTGGGGCTTTTCCGGAATGTATTTAAAGGTTTGCTGCGTGGCGAGCAGATCGGAGATCCAGTTAGGAGCGGAACTGGTTCCGCGGAACGCTAGGATCAGCTCATCAGGGGCTTCCAGGATGAAACCAAACGTTTCCCGGCGGCGGGTGAGGGACTTGGCTTTAATAACATGGCAGACGGTATAAGGGGATGGAACGACAAATAAACCGTCCGGATGATCAAATTGGGCATAGGTTTGCGAACAGACGGCGGCCAGGAATATAGCCCGCTGGCGATGAATGCTGCTGTCGGTCATTAGCCTCCCCCCTTCTACTCCTTTATTTATGCCAGCGGGGAGGAAGCCATGTCTGGCCGCATTAAAAAAGCACGTATTCCTTTTTAAAACTTCCAAAGGCACAGGGATAGCTTTGTCCAATACCTTATAACTATAAGTCGTCGATAAAATAGATATTTCCAATATGGCCTCAGATGAGTTACGATTAATGAATAATCTTATCTATAAAGGGTGACATGAGATGACACAACCAATCCAGATCGAACGCACAACCACTCCCAAACCGAAACCTGCGGCGAGCGAATTAGGATTCGGAAAATATTTTACGGATCATATGTTCATTCTCGACTATGAGGAGGGCAAGGGCTGGCACAATGCGCGGATCGTACCTTACCAGCCGATTGCTATGGATCCTGCGGCCAAAGTTTTCCATTATGGCCAAACGATTTTTGAAGGGTTGAAGGCGTACAGAACCGAAGCGGGCGAGGTCGTGCTTTTCCGTCCGGACATGAACATGAAACGATTGAACCGCTCGAACGACCGCATGAGCATTCCGGCCGTTGATGAACAGTTGGGGCTTGAAGCGCTCCGCCAGCTGATCAAGCTTGATCAGGACTGGATTCCGGATGCTCCCGAGACCTCTCTTTATGTGAGACCGTTTGTCATCGCAACGGAGCCGGCTTTGGGCGTTTCGCCCGCGAAAACTTATAAATTTATGATCATCCTTTCTCCGGTTGGAACCTATTACGCGGAAGGAATCAAGCCGGTTTCCATCTACGTCGAGTCCGATTATGCCCGTTCCGTGGTAGGCGGAGTAGGCCATGTCAAAACCGCAGGCAACTATGCGGCAGGACTGAAAGCACAGGAAGGCGCGACGGCCCTCGGTTATTCGCAGGTTCTTTGGCTGGACGGCGTGCACCGTAAATATGTGGAAGAAGTCGGCAGCATGAACGTGTTTTTCCGCATTAACGATAAAGTTGTAACGCCGGCTCTGACAGGCGGTTTGCTCCCGGGCATCACGCGGGATTCCGTTCTCCAGTTGCTGAAGCATTGGGGCGTAGAGGTCGAAGAACGCCTTATCTCGATCGACGAGCTGGTTCAAGCCCAGAAGGACGGCAGTCTGAAGGAGATGTTCGGCACCGGCACGGCGGCTGTGATTTCCCCGGTCGGCTCGCTGTACTGGAAGGGCGAAAAACTCATCATCGGCGAAGGAGAAACCGGAGAATTATCGGCCCGCATTTACGAGACCATCACGGAGATTCAAACCGGCAAAGCCGAAGATCCGTTCGGCTGGCGGGTTGTTGTAGAATAAGCTGATAAGCTGCAAAGCTTGAAATCGGACTCCGAAATCGGAGACTGGAGGCATTCTGGTGTACAAGACAGTGGGAAACATCCGCGAAATCAACCGGTATCCGGTTAAGTCCATGGGCGGAGAAGCTTTGGAGGCTTGTACGATCGAGACCTACGGCATGCGAGGGGACCGGATGTGTTCCTTCCGCGATGAATCCAAGCAGGACTGGTGGAAATACGTGACAGCGCGTAACACGCCTTCAATGCTCACTTATCAGGCCCGGTACAGCGATGAAGACGGCATTCGTGTCCTCACTCCGGGCGGGCGGATTTTTGGCTGGGAGGACGACCTGCTCCAGGAAATTCAGGTGCTCGTTAAAAAGCCGATTTCCATGTCCCGCATGATGGAGCCTCATCCGGAACTCCAGCATTCCCGGCTGTTATCGGTGGATGGGGCAAGCCTGCTGCTGGTAACGGATGCGAGTCTGCGCAAACTGGAGGCTCTGTGGGGCAAACCGGTGGACCAGCGGCGTTTCCGCGGGAATTTCGTGATTGCCCTGAACGACGATTCCCTGTTTGAAGGGGACTGGATCGGGCGGGAGCTGGAAATCGGCGAAGTCCGCCTTAAGGTGGACAGCTTCTGCGAGCGCTGCGTCTTCATAACGATTGATCCCGACAGCCAGCAGAAGGACCCGACCTTGCTGAGAAAGGTCAACGAAGATTTTGGGCTGCACTTTGGCGTTTACGCTTCCGTGATCCGAACGGGCGAAATCCGCCGGGGAGATGCCGTTGTTTTGGTGGACGGACAGAGTTCTTAATAGACGAGCCTGCCCGCGTAAAAATAAAAATAAAGAAGCCGGTCCGTAAATCACAGATCGGCTTCTTTATTTTGAGATTCCTTTTGATTAGCCGATGATTACCGGCTGTCGCCTGAAATCACTTCGTTTTTCTCCAGCAGCCTCCAAAGCTGATCCGCCATATAAGCAGGGGGATGGGGCATTTGATGTTTGATCCACCATTCCACGATGCCAACAAAGGAAGCAGCCATGAATTGGGCGTTTAATTCGGGGTCGATTCCGGATTGCCCTTTTTGGTGATCCAGCTTCATTTTGATGTTGTCTGAAACAAACTGCAGCAAACGTTCCCGGAATAAAGAGCTCCGCTGATTGGCGAGCATGGCGGAGAAAAAGAGATAGTTCTGCTGCAGAAAAACAAATACGGGTACAAGCTCGCTGATCAGCGAAATTTGCCCGCCCGCTTCCGGATCATGATTGCAGAAGGCAATCAGCTGGTCCAGATGGTCTTCGATGCTTTTATCCAGCAGATCGTACTTATCACTGTAATGCAAATAAACGGTTCCACGGTTTACGTTGGCCTTGGCGGCGATATCGTTAATTGTGATTTGTTCAAGCCCTTTCTCAGCAAACAACTCCAGAAAGGCCCGGTTAATGGCGGTTTTCGTTTTGATGACGCGCAGATCCGTTTTAACGCCTGCGGCCCCATTTCTGCCCGTGTCGCTGCCCATACCGTTCCCCGTACCGTTAACTTTACCGCTGCTCATCCCCGTTTTGCCTGCCTCCCTCTGAAAAATTACGATCCGTCTTTTTAAGTTATTCAACAGCTTTCCCGCTTCTGTTCAATACGGGACAAAACCGCAAAGATTAACGATTGTAAGCCGCCGTCGTTTCTCTATAATACTAATCAACGGACGTTAAATAATCAACACGTGTTGAATTGATAAAATGAGGAGAGGAAAAAAAAGGATGAATCAAATGAGGAATCAAATTCAGGGAAAAGTTATTGTCATTACAGGAGCGTCCAGCGGGATCGGGGAAGCGACGGCCAAAGGGCTGGCCCAGCACGGGGGCAAAGTGGTCTTGGCGGCAAGGCGGGAAGAACGTCTGCAGGCCTTGACCTCCGAAATTCGGCAGGCTGGAGGAGAAGCTGTTTTTCGCAAAACAGACGTAATCTCCCGGACGGATATGGAGGAGCTGGCGGAGTTTGCCCTTGAGCAGTATGGACGGATCGATGTGCTGGTCAACAATGCCGGAATTATGCCGGTCTCAAGGCTTAGCGAGCTGCGGGTATCGGATTGGGAGCGGATGATCGATGTCAATATAAAAGGGGTGCTGTACGGCATTGCAGCCGTTCTTCCAGCGATGAAGGAACGGCAGGCAGGTCATATCATCAACGTGGCTTCGGTAGCGGGACATGAGGTCAGCCCGACCTCATCGGTATACAGTGCCACCAAATTTGCGGTAAGAGCCATTGCGGAAGGGCTGCGGCAGGAGGAATCGCCTTCTTCCCGGATCCGGTCCACCGTCATTTCACCGGGAATTACGGACTCGGAGCTGTTCGGCACCGTCACCAGTCCGGAGATACAGGCCATGACGGGACAGTTCAGACAACTCGCCATGTCCCCTGAGGCGATAGTAAGAGCGGTCGCTTTTGCCATCAATGAGCCGGAAGAGGTGGGCGTTAACGAGATCATTTTGAGACCTACGGTACAGCCTTGAGGGTAGGGTTTGAGAACCCTTAATTAAGAAAAGAAAAGAAATGGCAAGCCCCCTTATCCCGTTCCCCTAAAATCTGCTATCATGAGAGTTGCTGGCAAGTAGGCGATAGCATGACCAAAGGAGCGGGACAGCATGTACAAAACGATCGGGCTGTTTGCCCATGTCGATGCGGGCAAGACGACATTGGCCGAGCAGCTTCTTTTTCATACAGGGACCATCAAACAGCGCGGACGGGTCGATCACCGCGACGCTTATCTGGACAACCACGAGATCGAAAAAGCCAGGGGCATAACGGTATTTGCCGACCAGGCGATCCTGCCGTACAAACAGTCCGTACTGCAGGTGATCGATACGCCGGGACACGTCGATTTCTCCCCGGAGATGGAGCGGGCGATTCAGGTGCTGGACGGTGCCGTCGTGATCCTCAGCGCGGTCGAAGGGGTCCAGGGCCATACGGAAACCGTCTGGCAGCTGCTGCGCAAACATAACGTGCCCACTTTTCTGTTCGTCAATAAAATGGACCGCACGGGCGCGGACAAAACCCGCGTGCTGGAGGAAATCCGCCGGCAGCTAACGGGCGACGCTTATGATTGTACCGATTCGCCGTTTCTTTTGGCGGGATCCGATCCCCAGTTAGAGGAGTTTGCGGCGGAACGGGATGAGGGTTATCTGGAGGCTTATTTAAACGGCGCCTTTACTTCAGAGGCGTGGATGTCTGCCTTGAGGGAATTGGTCGGCAGCGGCCGGCTGTTCCCGGTTTTAAGCGGAAGCGCCCTTCAGGATGAAGGCGTCCAGGAGCTGCTGGAATGGGCGGACCGGCTGCTTTGCCCGGATTATGCGGCTCTGGGGAGTGAAACGTTTGCCGGCAGGGTTTACAAAATCCGTCATGACGACAATGGCGTAAGGACTACTTATATAAAAATTTTAAGCGGCCGGCTGCGGGTTCGCGACGAGGTGGCTTACGACAGTTCGGCGGTTCTCCAGACAACCGAACCTCTAACAGCCGAGCCAGAAACAACAGAATCTGAAACACCAGCCCCCCAAACGGTTTATGAAAAAATCACGCAAATCCGCCTCGTCTCCGGGCATAAATTCAAGATAGTGGACGAGGCGGCTGCGGGCCAATTGATCGCCGTTGCCGGCCTTTCGGAAGCGGCTGCCGGTCAGGGGCTGGGAACCCTGCGGGACCGGAAAAACTACGATATGGTGCCAGCCCTGACTGCCAAAGTGTTTCACGATCAGGCCCTTGCCGTCAAAGACGTCCTGCGGGCCTTCCGTCTGCTGGAAGCGGAAGATCCGACGCTGAAAGCGCTGTGGGAGGAGCAGCTGCAGGAAATCCATATTCACGTGATGGGCGTCATTCAGCTGGAGGTGCTTGAGCAGCTCGCCAAAGAACGTTTCGGCATGGACATTTCCTTCGGCCAACCGGAGATTTTATACAAAGAAACGATCGCGGAACCGGTGCGGGGTTACGGCCATTTCGAACCGCTTCGCCACTATGCGGAGGTGCATTTGAAGCTGGAGCCGGGGGAGCGGGGGAGCGGCATCACCTTCGTGAATGTCTGTCACGTCGAAGACTTGACGGCAGGCAACCAGAATTTGATCCGGCACCATCTGTTTGAGCGCGAGCATCACGGTCTGCTGACCGGTTCGCCGCTGACCGATGTGCGGATCACGCTGCTGACCGGACGGGCGCATAATAAACACACGCATGGCGGGGATTTCCGGGAAGCGGCTTACCGGGCGCTAAGACAAGGGCTGGAGAAGGCGCACAACGTACTGTTGGAGCCTTATTATGACTTCAGGCTGCGCGTCGGCCTGGACGAAATGGGGCGGGTGCTGTCCGACATCCAGCTGGCCTATGGCACGTTCGAGCCTCCTGCAATGGCGGAAGGTCACGTCCTGCTGGAGGGGCGCGTTCCCGTAGCAACCTTCCTGGATTACCCGACCGAATTTGCGGCCCTTACCCATGGCAAAGGATCGCTCCGCTTAACCTTCGGCGGTTATGACGTCTGCCACAATGCCGAAGAGGTTATTGCGCGCAGGGGTTATGATAAAAATGCGGACCCGATGTATACGTCGTCCTCGATTTTTTGCGCCAAAGGGGCCGGATTTTCCGTGCCTTGGGAAGAGGCAGAGCAGATGATGCATATTGAAAAAGAAGCCTGACACGCGAAAAAACCGCGAGTCTCAGCCAGGGAGCCGCGTTTTTTTGCTTTATGGGTTTTCTTCCTGTTCATATTCAGTTCATAAAGATCCGGTAGTCTCCTACTATAAACGATGATTCAGGCAGTAAAACGTTATCAGGAGGAGAATCCAAAATGAATCCAACCTACAGAAAAAGCGGCTTGTCCGCCCCAGGCGACCTGGCGATCGAAGCGGCAGGGCTTGTCAAAACGTTTGGCGACAACCAGGCGGTAGACGGCGTCAACCTTCAGGTCCGTTCCGGTTGTATCTATGGCGTGCTGGGTCCTAACGGCGCCGGAAAAACTACTACGATCCGCATGTTGTCCACCCTGCTGCGGCCGGATGCAGGGACGGCCCGGATCTTTGGGCATGATGTGACCTCTGAACCGCATATTGTTCGTCAGCTTATCGGCGTGACGGGTCAATATGCATCCGTGGACGAGGCGCTCAGCGCAACCGAAAATCTCGTTATATTTTCCAGGCTGCTTGGACTGGGGCGCGCCGAGGCGCGGCGCAAAGCGGCAGACCTGCTCGAGGAATTCGGGCTGACGGAAGCGGCCAAACGTCCGCTTAAGCATTTCTCGGGCGGCATGCGCCGCCGATTGGACCTGGCCGCGAGCCTGATCGCACAGCCGCCGCTTATTTTTCTGGACGAACCTACTACAGGGCTGGACCCGCGTACCCGCACGCAGATGTGGGATACGATCCGGCGGCTGGTGCAATCGGGTTCAACGGTTTTGCTGACAACGCAATATTTGGAGGAAGCCGACCAGCTGGCTGACCGGATCGCGGTCATCGACAGGGGGCATGTCGTTGCCGAAGGAACGGTGGATGAGCTGAAAGCCTCAATCGGCACGTCTTCGCTGCATTTGCGGATCCTGGATCCGGAAGAGCTGGAAGCGGCGCGGCTGACGGTAGAACGGGTTCTGCGGGTCCAGGCAGGCGTTTCTGCGGAAGCGGCTAAAATAACGGCGCCGATGGCCGAAGCCGACCTGGTGACCGATCTGCTGGTTGAGCTAAGGGAAGCCGGTATCCGGCTGGCTGAAATGAGCGTGCAGAAGCCAACGCTGGATGAGGTCTTTTTGACGATTACGGGCAGCGGAGCGAAAGACAATAAATCTGGGGCGCCGGATCCATCGAAAGTATTGGAGGGAGCAAGAGGATGAGCCAAACCAACGGGACGAATGCTTTTAATGCCGGTCCGCAAACGCCGGGAACCGCGCGGCAATTGAGAAAAAGGACCAGCTTCGGCCAGTCGCTGCGCAACTCGCTGACGATGGCTTACCGCGGGCTGCTGAAGATACGCCGTACCCCCGAGCAGTTGTTTGACGTGACGCTTCAGCCTATTATTTTCACATTAATGTTTACTTACATCTTCGGCGGAGCCATTTCGGGCGATATCCAAAGCTACCTGCCAGTCATTATTCCGGGTATTCTGGTCCAAACCGTGATCACGACTTCGATCGTAACCGGGGTCCAGCTGCGCGAGGATATGGAAAAAGGGGTCTTTGACCGCTTCAAATCGCTGCCGATCGCACGTATCGCCCCGCTGGCCGGAGCTTTATTGGCGGATACCATCCGTTATACGATTGCCACCGTGCTGACTTTTGGTATGGGATATATTATGGGCCTGCGGCCGGAGGGCGGCTTTGGCAACGTCGTTGTGGCGGGAATCCTTGTCATTGCCTGCTCTTGGGCGATCAGCTGGATTTTTGCTTTCTTTGGAGTCATCGCGCGGACGGCTTCAAGCGTTCAGGGAATATCCATGATCGTTTTGTTCCCGCTGACCTTTTTGTCGAACGCTTTTGTTCCGGTGGACACCATGCCCAACTGGCTGCAATGGTTTGTCAAGGCGAATCCGATTTCGCATCTGGTAACGGCGGTCAGGGATTTGGTCAACTCGGGCACTTACGGCAGCGATTTGTTGTTTTCGCTGATCGGCGCTGCGGCTGTGGTCGCGATTTTTGCCCCGATTACGGTAAGGGCTTATATGCGGAGAACCTGAGGATTGGAAGAGTTATAAAAATAAGGGCTTGTAGGCGGCTGCCTGCAGGCCTTTTTCTTATGCGTCCAAACGAGTTCATTATCCAGGCTTTACAATTGACTCTAAGTCAACTATAATCGATTTCGAGTCAACTATAATTGACTTTAAGTCGATTGAGAGATGATAAAGCTGGGAACTGAACTTAAAGAGCGGAGGAATAAGGAATGGGGAAAAAAGTCGTATTAATTACCGGAGCATCATCGGGCATCGGAAAGGAAAGCGCCAAAAGGCTGTTGTCGGCAGGCCATATCGTTTATGCGGCCGCAAGAAGGGTGGAGGCTATGCGTGACCTTAAAGCATTGGGGGCCGAGCTCGTCCAGCTGGATATCTCCCAAGAAGAACAAATAGAGGCCTGTGTGAAGCAGATAATCCTCAAGCAGGGCAGAATAGATGTGTTGTTCAATAATGCCGGCTTCGGGCTTTACGGAAGCGTGGAGGAAGTGAGCATCGCGGACGCAAGAAATCAGTTCGAGGTGAATCTGTTTGGCTTGGGCCGTCTGACACAGCTTATCGTACCGCATATGAGAGCGCAGAAAAGCGGAAAAATCATCAACACCTCTTCGGTCGGCGGCAAAATTTATACGCCTTTGGGTGCCTGGTATCATGCCACCAAACACGCGCTTGAAGGATGGTCCGACTGCCTGCGGATCGAGCTGAAGCCGTTCGGCATCGACGTTGTTGTCATTGAACCGGGCATTATTGCCACTTCGTTCGGTGACGCAATGGGGGGATCTTTAGTCCGGAATTCGGGAAGCGGTCCTTACGGGAGCATGGCAAAATCGGTGGAAAAGGTCAGCAACGATTCTTACCAGTCCGGCGGCGGCTCTTCACCCGCTGTCGTGGCGGAGGCCGTTTATAAGGCGGTTGCGGCAGAACGCCCAAAAACCCGATATGCCGTCGGCAAAATGGCCAAACCTTTGATCATGCTGAGAAAAATATTAGGAGACCGGGGCTTTGACCGGGTGATCATGAGCCAGGTCAAATAAGGAATGGCCGGATGGGCCGTCCATTCTTTTTCATAAAAATGCCTGATTCGGCTCTTGTCCCGGTGCAACCGGAATCAAGGAATTGGCTTTTGGCTTGACATTTTGGCATCTATTCCTTACGATTGGCTCCAAGTTAACATAGACAGGTTAAGATTGAAGGGGCATGCGGAAATGAAAAGAGCCATGACGGAAAGCGCAAAAGCGGAGAAAGCGAAGCTGATTTTGGACACGGCTTATGAAATGTTCCAAAACAGCACGTTTGACGAGATTAAAATGAACGATGTAGCCAGAGCGGCGAATGTCTCTAACGGCACGTTATTTTACTATTACAGGACGAAAGAAATTTTGTTTATGGAAATGCTGTTCCGGGAGTATGGGCAGCGTTTCGGGCATTTTACGGAGCTGCTGCTTGCGTACGAGAAAATGAACCGCGAGGAATTTAAAGCCTTTTTCCTTGGCGAAATGGAACAGCTGCTTGACCCGGATTCGGTGTTGGTCCGTTTAAGTGCGATCAAAAACACGATTCTCGAAAAAAATATCGACGAGCAGACGGCACAAAAAGACAGCGTTATGCTGCATGGCTCGTTAATGAATATCGTCAGCCTGATTACGGAGCGTGCCGAATTTTTGACGGAAGCAGACTGCTTTGATCTGCTGCTCGCCCAAAATGCACTGCTTGTCGGATTCGCGAATATGGCCAGCTTGCCCGAAGTGATGCTGAAAGCGATCGAAGAGCATAAGCTTGACGTTTTCCGGATTGATTTCAAAGCCCGTTCGCTGGATGCGATGGAGCTGTATTTGGACGGTTTGTACGCAAAAAAGAATTCCTTAGCTGGAGGCGTTTAGATCCGTCCGGCTTTCATTGACGGCTTGCCTGCCGCAGTGCTAAAGTTTGGGGGATGGGGCTTTTTGGCTTTTCGACAAATCCTATCAGGAGCCGGCAGTGCTGTTGCAGCGGCCAAACGGGAGGTTAGCATATTGAAAAACAGAACATTCGGCAGTACGGGCAAGCAGGTTTCTGAAATCGGTTTCGGAGCCTGGCAGCTGGGCAACCGCCAAGATTGGGAAGCGATGGACGATGCGGATGCGGTCGCGCTGGTTCATGAGGCTTTGGATAAGGGCGTAAACTTTTTTGATACGGCCCCTAATTACGGCGGCGGCCGCAGCGAGCTGCTGCTGGGCGAAGCCCTGCAGGGCAGACGCGGACAAGCTGTGATCAATACTAAATTCGGGCATGGCCCCGACGGACGCACCGACTATTCGGCGGATAAAATCAGGGAATCGGTGGAACAAAGCTTAAAGCGGCTGAGGACCGACTATCTCGATTCCATCTTGCTTCACAATCCGCCGTTTGATTATCTGGACGGCAAATACGGCCACTTCGATATTCTAGAGGAGCTGAAGCAGGAAGGAAAGATTTTGGCCTATGGGGCTTCCGTGGATTCCAGCAGGGAAATGCTTGAGCTGATAGGCAACACGAAGATTGGCGCCATGGAGGTCATGTTTAACATTCTTTATCAGGAAACCGCCGAGGCGTTTAAGCTGGCCCGGGACCGCAATATCGCACTGATTATCAAAATACCGCTGGATTCCGGCTGGCTTTCCGGCAAATACAACGCGGACAGCACGTTCACCGGCGTCAGAAGCCGATGGTCTCCGGAAATCATCCGCAAACGGGCCAAGCTGGTTGAGCAGGTCAAGGAGATTACAGGCACGGCGCAAAATCTTTCCGTTGCCGCCTTGCGTTTTATTTTGGCTTATCCGGAGGTCGCCACGGTAATTCCCGGCGTGCGCAGCAGCGCTCAGCTGATGGAAAACGTGTCCGCCAGCGATGAGGCGATGCCGGCTGAACAGGTCAAACAGCTCCAGGCTCTTTGGGGACGGGAGATCAAACATGCCAATCTGGGCTGGTAACGAACGGTTAGATAAGTCCAACCTTGTATATACGCGAAATATATAACAAGCACAACAACAAGCGGCCTTCCAAAACGTCAAGTTTCGGAAGGCCGCCTTTTTAATTAAAACATCAAACAGCCCTTTTAGAAGTCCACGTGGACGGCTGCGACAGGTTCTTTTTTTCCTTCGTCCGGCTGCTTTTTCGGCTTGCGCAAAAGGAAGGTCATGACCCAGCCGACCACAGCCAGGCAGGCTGCCAAAAAGTAAGTTTCATTAAATCCGCCGGATGCGGCATGCAAAGCCTGCAAAGGCGTATGATCCTTGCCAAGCTCAGCCATACGGGCATTAATATGCGAAGTCAGGTAGCCTGTCAGGCCGGCAATGGCAAAGGAAACGACAACCTGCTGCGCTGCCGTGGTCAAAGGCGTTACGCGGCTGACCAATTTGGACGGAGCAGCGTTTAGAACGTGCGTATTGAGCGGCATCATCGTCATGCCCATGCCGCTGCCCATCAAGGCCAGGGATAAAAGGATGACGATCAGATGGGTATCGGCCGAGATATGCGCGAACAGGAACAAGGCGGTGGAGATGATGGCCAGACCGACAAATGCCAGCGGCCGGGCGCCCAATCGGTCAAACAGCCGTCCGCCAATCGGCATAAAGCAGGCGGAAGCCAAAGCCTGCGGAAGCAGGATAAGTCCGGTTTGCAGCGGCGTGTACCCTTTTATTTGCTGCAAATACAAAGGCATCAGAATCATTGAACCGAACAGGGCGACCTGGGCGATCCAGAGCAGCAGGATCCCCCGCGTAAAATCGGAAGATCGGAATACGCGCAGTTCCAGCAGCGGCTGCTTATGCCGAAGTTCTGCAATAATGAAGAGAACAAGCGCGACACCGCCTACGATAAGGCCGGTAAGAGCGGTGCTGGAAGTCCAGCTTGTTCCTCCTTCGCTGACCCCGTAGGTCAGCATCGCGAAGGCGATCGGAGCCAGGATCATGCCAATGACATCCAAATGCGGAGCCTGATGGCGTTCGAATTGAGGCAGGAAGCGGATTCCGATGAACATGGCAACGATGCCGATCGGCAGGTTGATCAGGAAAATCCAGTGCCAGCTGACGTATTCAACCAGCCAGCCCGACAATACCGGCCCCAGAGCCGGAGCCATCAGCATCGGAACGCCGAGCACGCCCATGATAGAGCCTCTTTTTTCAGGAGGAGCCAATCTGAAGACCATAGCCATCCCGATCGGAGACACCATGCCGCCGCCGATGCCCTGGAGGATGCGGAAAATGATCAGCTGGGTCGGCGTCTGAGCCAGCGCGCAAAGCGCGGAGCCGATCGTAAACAAGGCGATCGTAATCAGGAAGATCCGTTTGGATCCAAATTTGTCGGTCATCCATCCGGCCAGCGGAATGACTGCCGACAAAGCCAGCGTATAACCGGTGACCGTCCATTGGATCGTTTTTAAATCGGTATGGAAGAAATCAACCAGTTTCGGAATCGCTACATTCACGACCGTCGTATCCAAAATAACCATAATCATGCCGACAATAATCGCAAGAAGAGGTCCAATGATCGTTCTGATCGAGAACTCGTTGGAATCGACAGCTTTGTTCTCTTTAGCTGAGTTAGACAAGGTTTCTCACTCCGTTTTCTTTTTAAGTATTTATTTTATTATTTATTCGGGTGTATGTCGGCGTTAGGTCAGCGAAAGGAACTCACCTCCTGCTAGAATCTGTAAGATATAGAAAGGTTTAATCGCCGTTTTAAACATTGTTTAATACGTCGTTTAATACGATAGTCCTTACGGGGACGTTTGTCAACAAGGAATAGATTGGGCGGGAATCATGGCGGTTCAATTTCCGTGCAAGCAAGGCCTCCGACTTGACACGGTGCTGGAGGGAGTATTATGGTGAATGAAGAATTGCGATAGGGGAGTAACTCATGTTCAATGAAACCGGGAAAGATGTGACAACCAAAGATCATATTTTGAACACCGCATTGAAACTGATCAGAGCGGAAGGGTTTGACAACGTAACCCTGCGTAAAATCGCATCCTGCGCCGATGTCAATCTGGCGCTTATTAACTATTATTTCGGCTCCAAGGATAAGCTGATTAACGAAGCCTTGAAATTTATGCTTGCGGAGTTTCATGAACATTTTCTGATTTTAGATGATCTGTCCATCCCTCCAAAGCAAAGGCTCAATCTATTCATGAAACGTTATGCCACTTCCTTGGCGGAATTTCCGGAACTGCTGAAAGAGATTTTGGGCAAAGGGAATCTGTCCTTTGAATCCCATTATGAATACATCAGCTATATGAAAAAGCTTGGCATGAACAAAGTTTCGGTGGCGTTGTCCGAAATTACGGGGGTAACCGATCCGGAAATTTTAAGCGCCATGACGATGCATATTCACTCTGCTTCTTATTTTCCTATTTTAATGGCCCAGCGCATCAAAAATTTATCGTCCGCCCCCGCTCCACTATCCGTGGATCAGCAAATCGATATTTTATTTGACCATTATTTTGCCAAATATCCGGACTGATCCTAAGTTCATCTTTTGAGAATGCTTGGTAAGCAATCATTATTTACCGATCGTTCTCATTATGCTACACTTACATGGAAAGGGGGAGAGGAAATGGCCAGAACCAAGGAATTTGACGAAGATGCCGTCTTGCTAAAAGCGATGCAGCTGTTCTGGGAACAGGGTTATGAGAAAACGTCCATGCAGGATCTGGTCCAACATATGGGCGTCCATAAGCGAAGCATGTACGACACTTTCGGCGATAAACATACTTTATATTTGAAGGCACTGAAACGTTATCATGATAAAATCAGTCAGCAGATCGACCGTCGGCTGGAGCATGCGGGATCGGCAAAAGAAGCTATCCGGCTGTTGTTTGACCTGATTGTCCATCGTGAGGAAGAAACGCCTAAAGGCTGCCTTATGGTGAACACCGCTGTCGAGCTGGCAGCTCATGATGCCGATTCCAATGCTTTGGTGTTCCAGAACCGCGAAGCCGCAGAACGGCGTTTGCGCCAGCTGATCGAAGCTGGACAGCAGTCGGGAGAATTTTCCGATTCGCTTTCCGCGGAGGACCTCGCCTCCTATTTGAATAATGTAATGAACGGTTTGCGGGTGATGGTGAAGACGACAAACGATACGGAGAAGATGAATCGGATTATCGAAACGACGATGACGGTATTACAGCCCAAGGATTTTTAGCCGCGGTAACGGCGGTTAATTTTTTTGACTTTTTGAGAACGATTGGTCTCAAAAAAATATTAAACATATTTAAAAAAAATCGCAAAAAAAGTAAAAACAAGGGAGAGATTCAGCATGGGAAAATTGGACGGAAAAGTGGCTTTGATTACCGGCGGCAACAGCGGAATAGGTTTGGCTACAGCTAAAAGGTTTGCGGCCGAAGGGGCAAAAGTCGTGATTACGGGCCGTAATCCGGGCAGTCTGGAGACAGCCGCTAAAGAGCTTGGCAACGGCGGTTTGGCGATCCAGGCGGACGTTACGGACCCGGTCAGCCTTGAACAAGCGGCTGCCGCTGCGGTGGAGCGGTTTGGCAGTCTTGATATTGTAGTCGCCAATGCCGGAACGGCCGCGGTTACGCCTGTAGGCGGGACAGAGCTGTCCGTATTTGAACAGGTTTTACAAACGAATGTAGTAGGGACCTTCTCAACGGTTCAAGCGGCGCTGCCTCACCTGAAGGCCGGAGCTTCGGTCATTTTGATCGGGTCTAACATTTCCAAGCTGGGTGCAGCCACCCGGTCAGCTTATGCGGCAAGCAAGGGCGCGGTCGAAAGTATGGCCAAAGTTATGGTGTCCGAATTGTCGCCCCGCGGAATCCGCGTGAATACTTTGCACCCCGGAGCAACCCGTACGCCGATTTGGGGCCAATCTACGCCGGAAGACATGCAGCAGCTGGAAGCGAGACTTGCGCTCGGCATCCCGCTCAATCGGCTGGCTGACCCCGATGAAATTGCGAGCGCCGCTTTGTTCCTGGCCTCCGACGACGCCTCCTTCGTGCAGGGAGCCGAAATTGTTGTGGACGGCGGCGCAACCTCTTCGCCGTATGGAGCACCGATCTATCTGCGGAAATGAACGGATGCGGGAGCGTCCGCAAGAGTCTTTTTTTAAACCTGTATGGAGTTGTGACGCTTTAGCCTTTATAATATGACGAGTATACTGTATAAAGGAAAAGGTGTTAACATTCATGAGCATATTAAACGTAGAACGGCTGAGTCACGGTTTTGGAGACCGCGCGATCTTCAGCGACGTATCTTTTCGGCTGCTGAAGGGCGAGCATATCGGCCTGATCGGCGCCAACGGCGAAGGAAAGTCCACCTTCATGAACATTATCACAGGCAAGCTGCAGCCTGACGAAGGCAAGGTGGAATGGGCCAAACGCACCCGGGTCGGTTATCTGGATCAGCACGCGGTGCTGACGCAGGGGCAATCGATCCGCGACGTTTTGCGCGGAGCTTTTCAATATTTGTTTGATATGGAACAGGAAATGAACGACATGTACGGCAAAATGGGCGAGGTATCCGCCGAGGAACTGGAGCAGCTGCTTGAGGATGTCGGAACGATCCAGGATACGTTAACGAGCCAGGATTTTTACATGATCGACGCTAAAGTGGATGAAACCGCCCGCGGGCTGGGCCTGACGGATATCGGCCTGGACAAGGATGTCCATGACCTTAGCGGCGGTCAGCGGACGAAAGTGCTGCTCGCCAAGCTGCTGCTGGAGAAACCGGATATTTTGCTGCTTGACGAACCTACGAACTATCTCGACGAGCAGCATATTGAATGGCTGAAGCGGTATTTGCAGGAGTATGAAAATGCTTTTATCCTGATTTCGCACGACATTCCGTTCCTGAACAGCGTAATCAACCTTATCTACCATATGGAAAATCAGGCATTGACGCGTTATGTCGGCGATTATGATTATTTCCAGCAGGTGTACGAGGCGAAAAAGCAGCAGCTTGAATCGGCTTACAAACGCCAGCAGCAGGAAATTGCCGACCTGAAGGACTTCGTGGCGCGCAACAAGGCCAGTGTGGCTACTCGGAACATGGCGATGTCCCGGCAGAAAAAGCTGGACAAGATGGAGGTTATCGAGCTCGCGAAGGAGAAACCGAAACCCCAGTTCAACTTTAAGGAAGGACGCACTTCCGGCAAGGTGATTTTTGAAACCAAAGATCTCGTGATCGGATACGATTCGCCGCTGTCGAGGCCGCTGAACCTGCGCATGGAGCGGGGGCAGAAAATCGCGCTTGTCGGTGCAAACGGCATCGGGAAAACGACGCTGCTGCGCAGCATTCTTGGTCAGATCCCGGCCGTTTCCGGTTCCGCTCAACTTGGCGACCTGCTGGATATCGGGTATTTTGAGCAGGAAATGAAAGAAGCCAACTACAATACCTGTATTGAAGAGATCTGGAACGAGTTCCCGTCCTTTACCCAGTTCGAAGTGCGGGCGGCCCTTGCCAAATGCGGCCTGACTACGAAACACATCGAAAGCAAGGTAGCCGTGCTGAGCGGCGGAGAGAAAGCCAAGGTCCGGCTCTGCAAGCTGATCAACCGTGAAACGAATCTGCTTGTGCTTGACGAACCGACCAACCATCTCGACGTGGATGCAAAGGATGAACTGAAGCGGGCGCTTAAAGCCTATAAAGGCAGCATATTGCTGATCTCCCATGAACCTGAATTTTACCGCGATGTAGTGACGGAAACATGGAACTGCGAATCGTGGACTACAAAAGTGTTTTAAGAAATAACGGAATAAAAGAGCTGCAACCGGGCTGCCCCTCAAGGGCAGCTTTTTTTCGTTTTGCGGTTGTTCCGGCAGCACGATTCAAAAAAAGTTTAAATAGTTATGCGATGTACACCTGTCGGACACATCTTCCTTATATACTCGGAGTATAAAATCAATTGGAGGGAACCACGATGACAAACAACACCAAGAAAAAAGCCGCCATGATATTGAGTTTTGCCGTTATTTTAGCTGCCTTTTCCGGGCAGGCCTGGGCGGAGCAGGGGACTAAAAAAGCTGTTTCTGTTTCCGTTACGAAATCGGTAGGCAAAAATCCTTATGAGGTTGCCGGCATTACCGATCCGGCAGCATTTACGGCTTATTTTGCCAAATTGCAGAAAGCCGTCAAGGATAACAAACCGGAGCAAGTGGCGGATTTGATCACCTATCCGATGAACCTGAACAAAGACAATAAAAACTATGTGATCTATAGCAAAAAAGAGTTGATTCAGAAATACGACCGCATCTTCACTTCCCATGTACGCGAAAATCTGCTGGCCCAAAAAGTCGACAAGCTGTTTGTGAACTACCAAGGCGTTCGGGTAGGGGACGGAGATTTGTGGATCGGTGAACGAAACCATAAACTCGGGGTTATTGCGGTCAATGTTATTAATAATCCTTACGAAGCCGCAGGCATTCAAAACCCATTCGTATTTGAGCATAACCTCGCTTTGCTCCAGAAGTGGGTTAAGGAAGGCAAAAAATCCGAAGCAGCCCAATTGATGGTGTACCCGCTGAAAGTGAACAGCAACGGAAAAACCACGGAAATCAAAACCGCCAAAGACTTTATTGCCAAATACGATAAAATCATGACGGCTAAAGTGAAGAAGGCATTATTGGCCCAAAAAGTCGATAAAGTGGTTGTGAATTGGAAAGGGGTTAGTATTGGAAACGGGGCGTTGTGGATGGGACAGTTTGGCGAGCAGGTAGGTGTATTTGCCATAAACCAGTAATAGAGTAATAGAGTCATACAAAATCTTGTACGAAAAAACTTGTACGAAAAAATGAAACAACCCGCCAAAGCTATAAGTTGTAGCTGTTGGCGGGTTGTTGTCATTGATTCTCCGGATTAACCTCTGAATTCTTCCAAAATAGCATGCAGCTCGGCGCTGGTATCGGACAAATATTTGGCGGCGGCCAGCACTTTTTCCGAGGAACTCGATTGTTCCTTGGCCGTTGCTGCAATTTGCGTTACCCCGGTCACGGTTTCGGCCGTGTTGTCGGAAATAAAACGGACCGACTGTACGACGGATTCATTGGAGGCTGCGATTTGTTTGGCAGCATCGGTCATCTCCAGCACTTTTTCGTTGACCTGGCCTACAAAGCTGAACAGCTGCTGGAAAGATCCGTCGGCAAAGTTGACCGCCTCAAGGCCGTCGCTGACTCCGGCATGGGTGTCCTTCATCATCGCGGAAGCCTGCAGCGTTTCCGTCTGTACGCTTTGGATCAGCTTCGTAATCTGCTCGGCGGCTTCATAGGAATCGCTCGCCAGCTTTCGGACTTCGGAAGCGACAACGGCAAATCCTTTTCCGCTTTCGCCGGCTCTGGCCGATTCTATAGTTGCATTAAGCGCCAAAATTTTAGTCTGCGAAGAGATGGCCGTCATGTAATCGACGATTCGTCCGATTTCCCCGGAGCGCTGCTCCAGCCGTCCGATTACGCCGGAAAGATCCGCGATTTGCTGACGAATGGCTTCCATTTGTTCGACCAGCCGCTGCATGGCCCCGAAGCCGACGTTTGCGGCATCGGTTGCTTTTTCGGAAACCTCACCCGAATAAGAAACGGTCGAGGTTATCTGGACGATAGCCGCCCCAACCTCTTCAATGGCGTTCATGCTGTTTTCGACCATCAGCCGCTGCTGCTCGGCGTTGGCGGCGATGCGTTTAATGATGGTGACCGCTTCCCCGGAGGAAACGCTTGTTAACTCGGCAATGCCGTACAGCTGCTGGGAATAGGCTGTAAGTTCTCCCGAGCTGGAGCGCAAATTCATAATGATGTCCCTTAGATTTTCAGTCATATGGTTGAAGGAAGTGGCAAGCGCGCCGATTTCGTCGCGGCTGTTTACCGTAATCCGGGCTTCGCTGAGATCCTTCATGGCGATTTTTTCGGCTCTGTTCTTCAGCAGCGGAAGCGATTTGAACAGCCGTCCATACAGATAAACGGCGACAGCGCCGCCGACAACCAGCGCTGCAATCAAAGCGATAAGGCCAAACAGAAGGCTGTCATAAAAAACGGTTTCCAGTTCCTTCACCGGAGCGGATGTTTGCGCGAACCAGCCGGTAGAGCCGATCGGACTGATCGCACCAAAGCTTTTCACACCGGCGATGCTGGTAAAGGTAATGACCTTGCCGGATTGGGCTTGAATCAGCCGAATAAGGGCATCCGGAACGGATTTGCCCTGCTTCACAAAATCGATGTCCTGATGGGCGATCAGCTTCCCGCTTGGGGCAACGATGGCCGCGAGCCCGGTTTGCCCGATTTTGGTTTGGGCCACCTGGGTTTGCATATAGGACAAGTCGACCTCCTCACGGACGGCTCCTATGATTTTTCCGTTCCTGTCGTGAATGGGAAAAGTGAGGGGCACCGCCGGATACTGGGTAGCCTCGTTGACAAAGATGCTGCCAAACGCCGGTTTGTCCGAAACGCCGGAGCCGCCCTCTTGAATTTCGATTTTCTTAATATCCTGGTTCTCCTTTATGTATGATTGCTGCAAAAAGGCTTGATCCGAGTCGTCGGCAGCTCCGCCGTATTGATCGGCAAACAGCTGCCCTGATTTAAGCACGCCGTTCATCCAGTTGTCGGCTCCCTGGGCCAGCTGGTCCGTTTGCTCACGCAAATTGAGCACCGTGTTATCGTAAACCTCCTGATGCATTTTATATACCAAAACACCAAAGCTGCAAACGCTGGTGAGAACGAGCAGCGCGAGTAGAATGCTAAGTGACTTTAATTTTAAATTCAAGTGAAATCCCTTCTTTGTTTTAAGTTTTGAAGTTGGTCTAGAATTAGGGGCACAGCTCTGCCGGACCTGTCCGAAGCCTTTCATTCCCTCCATTTCCCCGGCAAATGCGTATAAATTATCCTACTAGAGTAAACGTAAGTTTTTTGAATCCGGTTTGATCGAAAAGCCACTAAATTAATAGTGTCACACTCTTGACACGATAATGGGGTTTTTTGGTTGTTTTTTGGGCTGTAGTGGATGCAGCAAGAAGGCGAGGTTTAACGAACAAAGAGGACACCGGATTCACCGGATGTCCTCTTTAGCTGCTGAAGCGAACTTGGTCGTCAGCGGCAAGTGTTTGATTTTGTTTTTCAGAAAGGATGCCTCATAGAGCTGATATTTAACAAAATTAAGACCACGGGAAGAAGGGTAAGAACCAAAGCCGGTACGGCTTTGCTGAAGGGTTCTTTAACCCGTATATGGAAGAGGACAGCGGCAAGCATCGTTATGCCGAGCCAAACGCCGCTCCAGCCCGCGATGCCCGGCATCCAGAAACCGACGATCAGACCTGCTGCGCCAATGTATTGCACAATTGCCGTTACTATTCGGAACCACTGAGGCAGCCCTAGCTGTTTAAAAGCCTCTATTTGAGCTTTAACACCGGCGAACATGCTGCCCCCGGTCAAAAGAAATATTAAGGCCAGTAATCCTTGTAAAATGATAGAAAGTGTAGACATCTTATCCCCCTCATAGTAATTTTGTAAGTGATAACCTCGAAAGGATCCTTGCCGATTTGAAAAAAACTAGCATGCCTGGTCAACATCCGGGCATACAGACAGGAGGTGCGGAGCCGATGGAGCATGACATGGATTCCTGCCGGATAGAACAGGCCCTCGAAGTAGTCGTTGGTCGTTGGAAGATTTCGATTTTATTTTTGCTGTTTCATGGAACCAAACGATTCAGCGAGCTGCAGAAGGGCATTCCGCAAATTACGAAGAAAGTGCTCACCACCCAACTAAGGGAATTGGAGGAACATGACATTATTCAACGCGTGGTCTACCCGGCGGTCCCTCCCAAAGTGGAATATTCGATTACCGAATACGGCAAATCATTGGCCCCCGTATTAGAAGTGGTTAACGAATGGGGGAGTCAACATGTTGAATACATGAAATCCAAAGAACCAACCAAAGAGAAGGCCGTTCCAGGATCATAGACGGAATCGGAATAAAATCAAAGGCTGTCTCATCTGAGCGTTGCCAGGCTGCTTCCGTTGGAGGAGGCAGTTTTTTTGTTGGATGTCAGATATCGCACGATGCGCGGCAACCCTCCTGCACCGGTTCTTTTTGCCTCCTTCCTGCAACCGCCTGTGTTCCTGGCCTGAGCCTCCTTTCCGGACAGATGATCACGGGCAGAAAGAACCTTTTCCTTCAAATTCAAGTCCTCAGCTCCTATCTTAAGACTCAGCTCTTCGGGCTCAGACACTTGTATATTGGTGACCTCAAACGTAATTATGGAGTTGAACCGCGGTTTTGAGAAGTAGTTACCTTTTTCTTTCCTGGTTACTTTGGAGTAACCTACATTACCGGGGCAGCCAGTGGTGTAGGGTTTGGAATTCTGCAAGCGTGCTGGCGGCTAGGAGGAGAGTGGACATCCTCCATTCAAGAGTAAATCAAAGAAAAATAGAGAAAAGAAAAGGGAATAGAAGAATACAAGAAAATAGAAAGGATCAAAAACTAATATTTCCCGTTATCGCGACTTGATCGAAAAAAGCAAGTTTCCATAAAATTGTATATTATCAGCACTCTATTAAGTGGAGTGCTAATCATAAGGAGCCGGAGGAGGAATCATCATGGCGTATTAGCACCCGCTGCTTCCGTTTGAATGAAATAGGGCTGTGTGACCTAAACATTTCTATTTTTTCGGACAGGAGGAGATCTTGAAATGAATGTATTGTTGCTGGCAGGAGGATTGGGAACCCGGCTTAGACCTTTGACGGAACATATGCCGAAGCCGATGGCTTTGGTGATGAATCGCCCTTGGCTGGAGCATCTTATTCTTCATTTGAAGGAACAAGGCGTTGACCGATTCGTTATCGCCCTGAAGCACCATCCCGAAAAAATCAAAACCTACTTTGGCGACGGGCGCAAGTGGGGCGTATCGATCCAATATGCGGTCGAACGCGAGCTGCTCGGCACGGCTGGAGCGATCAAAAATGCCGAACCTTTACTGGATGACCAGTTTGTGGTGATTAACGCTGATGTTGTTCACGATACGGAGCTGAAGCCGCTGCTGGAGGCGCACAAGCGCCATGGCGGCAAGGTAACCATCGCGCTTAAAGAGGTAGAGGATCCTACGCAGTTCGGCGTGGTTGAGCTTAACGAGACTGGCCGAATCTTGCGTTTTGTGGAGAAACCCCGTCTGGAGGAAGCTCCTTCAAGACTTATTAATGCCGGCATTTATGTGATGGACAAAAGTGTGCTGGCAGCCATTCCGGCCCATCGGGAGGTCTCCATTGAACGTGAAACTTTCCCTGCCCTGATCGAAGGAGACGCGGGCGTATACGGCCACCAGATCGAAGGTTACTGGGCGGATATGGGAACGAAGGATCGCTACCGAAAAATCCATTGGGATCTGCTGAGAGGCGTCAGCCGGCTTCCGGTTCCTGGACAGGATGACGGAGAAGGCATCCGTATCGGCAAAGGGTGCAAAATCGGCCCCGGCGTGCTGCTTGTCCCGCCCGTACTGATCGGCGATCACGTCCGGATAGGCGCACGATCCGTTATTGGACCCAATGTCGTGCTTGGCGATCAATGCGAGATCGGGCCGAACGTCCGTCTGTCGGACAGCATTTTATGGAACAAATGCCGGGTGCATGAAGGCGCTCATTTAAGCAATTGCATCTTCGGTTACGGCCTGGAGCTGGGCTCCAGACATATTTTGCATGAAGCGGTGATGAATCGGACAGGAGTGATGCAGGCATGACTTCCATCGCTTATATCAGTACCTATGTGCCTAAGAAATGCGGACTTGCCACCTTTACTTTCCATCTGCGGCAAGCTGTTAACTCCGCCAAAGATTGGCGGGCCAAAGATCCGGTAATTGTGCTGCACGATGGCCCGGTGGATGGACCCGGAGACCCGCTGCTGTGGGTACTGCGCCGCGATTCCGAACACGATTATGAGAAGATGGCGCATAAGATCAATGCTTCGGACGTAGAAGTGGTCTCCTTGCAGCATGAATTCGGCATCTTTGGAGGGGAGGCGGGCAGCTATATTTTGAACCTGATCCGCCACCTGAACAAACCGCTTGTTACCACGTTCCATACCGTGTTTGAGCATCCGCGCGAGCCATACGCCTCCATTCAGCGGGAAATCGCCGAACGAAGCGCCCGGATTGTAGTAATGAACCGCAAGGCCATTGGCTATTTGCACCAGGCTTTTGGCATTCCTGAAGACAAAATCGTCTTCATTCCGCACGGTACGCCGGAACATGGGCTTGAGAGCAGACCGTCCTTCCGGAGAAAGTTAGGCTGGGCAGACCGCAAAGTGCTGATGACGTTTGGTCTGCTGGGCCGGGGTAAAGGGATTGAGCTGATTCTGAAAACCCTGCCGGAAATCGCCAAGCAGGTGCCTAACGTGCTTTATGCGATCGTCGGGCAGACTCATCCGGAGGTTAAGAAACGGGAGGGCGAGCAGTACCGCGAAGAGCTGAAGGCGATGATCAAGCAGAGCGGCATCGAGCAGAACGTGGTCATGATCGACCAGTACATGGAGGAGCAGGACCTGGTGCGCCATATTACGGCCTGCGACGTATACGTGACGCCGTATCCGGGCCTTGAGCAGATTACCAGCGGTACATTGGCTTATGCCGTCGGCCTTGGAAGACCGGTGCTGTCGACGCCTTATTGCTATGCCCAGGATCTGCTGGCGAGCGACCCGGAACTGCTGATTCCGGCGGATGACGAGAAGCAGTGGGAGGAGCGGATTGTGCAGCTGCTGACCAACGAGGTGCTGATGCAGGAGGTTGTCCGGAAAATGAAGCGGCTGGGCCAGGAAATGCAATGGCCAAACGTCGGTCAGCAATATCTTCGTTTATTCGAAGAGGTGAGCAAACATGGAGCAGCCGAACATTCGGTTTGATCATTTGATCAAAATGACGGACGATACCGGCATTTTGGAGCATGGTCTTGGCTCCTTACCCCGCAGAAAAGAAGGCTACAGCACAGACGATCAGGCCCGGGCCCTCTGGGTATGCCTGGAATGGCTGGGCCGCTGCGGGGAACAGACCGATAAACAGCTTTTATCGCTCGCTGAGAAATATCTGGCCTTTCTCCTATGGGCACAGGAGGAGGATGGGCGGTTCTATAACAATTTTGCTTATGACCGCAGCCGGGAACCCGAGCAGCCTTCGGACGACTGCCTCGGCCGCTGTCTGTGGGCCTGCGCGCTGGCCATGACCCGGCGTCCTTCTGCTTCGATTGGCCTTGCGGCTGAAAGTATTTTCTTTAAGGCGCTGGGGCAGGCCTGGAACCAACGTTATCCGCGCGGCTGGGCTTATTCGCTTGCCGCTATTGGCCTGCTCAAACGTGCTGGCTTGGCAGATGAGAAGATGATTGGACTGGCTGGCACGCTCTCCGGCCGTTTGACCGCTCTGTACCGTAACCATTCCACCCCGGACTGGTCCTGGTTTGAGCAGGAGCTGACTTACAGCAACGGCGTGCTGCCATGGGGTCTGCTCTGGGCTTATGAAATGCTGGAGCAGCCTGAACTGCTGGACATAGCCAGAAGCAGCCTTGATTTTCTGATCGGTATTTCGCGGAATGAAGCCGGGCAAATCAGGCCGGTCGGCAGCAACGGCTGGTGCCGGCCCGGCTTCCGGGCCGTATGGGACCAGCAGCCAATCGACGTCATGAAGCTGGCGCTTGCGGCGGCCAAAGCGTACGAGCTGACCGGGGAGCAGGCCTATGAAGAGACGGTCCGCAAGTGCCGGGCCTGGTTCTACGGCGATAACGACCTGGGCGCAGCCATGGTCAACGAACAGGACGACAGCTGCTACGACGGCCTTCAGGAGCATGGCCCGAACGTGAACTGCGGGGCGGAAGCAGTCATTTCTTATTTGTTAACGGAAGCGATCTGCGAGAAGCTGGCGGAGCCAGTGCAGGAGCCGCTGCAGATGGAAAAAGATAGCTAGAGGTATCCCTGCTTGGGGTCAAAACGGTCAGAATCCATTTTAGTGGATTCAGAAAAAACACCTAGGCAGCAAACTGAACTGCACCGCAATTGTGGGAGATCATCTACCAATCGGGTGCAGTTTTTTTGTCCAAATTTAAATTAGAATTCAGAAGCGATCAATCTTACATCCATGCCACGGACAATATGCTGAATTCAAGTACCGGGCACATGGAGCGTGTCACTATTGTATCGGTGAAAATGAATCGAAATATCTTGTACCAGGTAAATTTTGAACACAACATGAAGTTTGGTAAAACTACGGTTTTTAAACCAGTAGAGAAGCTTCAAATTCTATAATGGAATAGATAAACATATTTGGGATGGAATAAAATTGAGATGCAGAGGCAGTTCTCCTTGAAACCGAAGATGGGTTTGCAGCTCTAGAGAATTCTGAATGTTTGAAACAAGTACAAAATTCATAGCCTTAGGGTTATCGCAAACTTCGTGAGAAGTTAATTGCAACAAACGTTTTGCTGGATAAAGGGGGTAGAAATCAAGTCCAAGCCCCGTTGCAATCTCCGTAATTTCATCGATAGCATATCCCAGTTGTTTAATAACCGTAGATGGCATATTGTACTCCTCCAGTCGTAGTTGAGGGTAACAACTCAACGCTGAGAAATCGTAGCGATATGTGTTATAATTTAGGGACACGCAACCAGATTTTCACAAGTATATCGAAGGAGTTTGCGGCATTGGATGATAATCCGAGCGCGTTAAGAAGGGTCATTCATAGACTTAATTCTGATCCAGACATATATCCTATGATCGAATAATCCGAAGGAGGTAGATCCAAATGTCGAATCCGGATGAGAAGAAGCATCACACGTATCAAGATTGGTTGACATGGGATGGAACATGGGAATTAATTAATGGCAAGGCATATAACATGTCCCCGGCTCCAACAGCCCTTCACCAGTTTGTTGTAGGTGAACTGCATTTCGCGCTTCGAACGTTTTTGCAGAACCTGAACTGCTATGTGTTTGTTGCACCGTTTGACGTGTTCTTCAGCGAGAGCGATCAATACGATACGCCTGATCATGTGACACAGCCGGATTTGTCGGTGGTGTGCTCCAAGAGTCAAATCTCCAAAAACGGCTGTCACGGCGCGCCGACAATGATTATCGAAGTGTTGTCGCCATCAACGGCACTGAAAGACTTTAATGAGAAGTTCAATCTGTATCAGAAAAATGGTGTCCAAGAATATTGGATCGTCGACCCCGGCAATCGCACGGTTCATGTGTATGCTCTGCAGGATGGCGTGTATCAGGTGCGCGACTTATACACGGAGCAGGATAACGTGCGGTCGATTGTGTTCAAAGATTTTCAAATATCGCTGGGCAAGCTGTTTAACTTAGAAGCCTAATACGATAAAGCCGATTCCCAGGGAATCGGTTTTTTTCTGTTGCCAATATTAAGCACCTTTGCCATACGAAGCCCATCCCCTCGTTCACGATTTTGGTCTCCATCTGCGGCTAGAAATGCATTTCGACCCGCAGCATTGTCATGCTATCTGGCTGCTAATCCTCTAGCGTATCGGAAAATCCCTGGATAGATTAGCCGTTCCATTTTATAGTAGAATTAGATAAGTTTAATTCAGCGATTCGTACATAAGGAGATTACTAATGGAAAACAACAAATCGATCCGCTTCGCAAGACCCGAAACCATGCCGCCGACTTTCGGCTACTCCCATATTGTAGAAGTCAAAAATGCGAGAATGTTATATATCTCCGGCCAAATTGCGCTGGACAAAGAGGGACAGCTCGTCGGAGAAGGTGATCTTGCCGCCCAGACGCGGCAGGTGTTTGAGAACATACGGCTCGCGGTAGCGATGGGGTAGCGAGGGAGGCCGCCTAATCTATTATTCATGCGAGGGAGGATGGAGAACAGTCTATGCAAATCACTATCGGCCTTACAGCTGCAGACACTAAATTTATAATCAACAATTTATACCCGCTTTACCTGCACGATTTAGCCGAGATCTGGGACAGAAAACCCAATCGATATGGCGTTTTTGAAGAAGATGAAACCCTCACTTTGAGCGAGCAGAATAAAGCTTTTGATATTTGGTGGTCCAAACCGTCCATCCTGTTTCCCTACCTTATAAAGGTTGACGGGATTCCGGCAGGATTTGCTTTTGTGGCTTCGCCTCCGCATGCCCCGCATGGCAGTGATTTTTATATGAACGAGTTTTTTATTTTGCGGTCATTCCGGGGGACGGATACAGCGAAAAATGCGTCCATTCAAGTTTTTAACAGTCACCGCGGCACATGGGAACTGCAAACCAATCCGCAGGAAACAAACCTGAGAGCACAAACCTTTTGGCGGAAAACGATTCAGAATTATACGGATGGAAATTTTAAAGAGGAAATTGCCGAAACCGAAGAGGACGGCAAGATGCTTATTTTTAGATTTAAAAATTGTCAATAAACAATTGCGGAACGGAGAGGCCTTTTACTGGACTCTCCGTTTTTTTACTTTATTTATTCTTTAACTGATCCGGGAAACTGGTTTCCTAGCTCAGGGCAGGGCCGTTACCAAGCTGTTTTCATCAAAGGGACACCGGCACCGCGTTTTGTTTGCGGTATTCCTGAGGCGTTAACCCCGTTTCCTTGCGAAAAACATAGGCAAAATAGCTGGGGCTTTGAAAACCGCAGGTCATGGCGATCTCGCAGATGGTTCGAGTGCTCTCCACCAGCATCTCACGGCTTTTGGCGATCCGGTACCTCATTAAATAGGTGTTCGGAGTTTGCCCGATGTATTTATTGAACAATTCGCAGCATTTGCTTCGGCACACGGCCCCGGAGGCTGCCACATCCTCCAGCGTGATTTTTGTGTCGTAATGCTGCTGGATGAACCCCGTCATTTTCCACAGTGTTGTCCGAAACCGTTCTTCTGCGCGATCCGACGGGTTCTGCTGAACATGGTCCCCCAATTGGGCGCATAGGGACACGGCCTGCGACAGCAAACGTAACGGATTGCGCGTCTCGCTGTGCATCTCCTCATAGATTTGACGGACCAACAGCAAAACCTCCCGCTGCCAATCTACTTGCGCACTAAGCCTTATATAATCGTCGGTATCCAGCCCGAATTTCTGATCCAAATATCCTTTGACAGCCTGCGAATTTTCGGACAGCAGCAGAGGATGAATGACGACAGCAATGAAGGTACAGTTGTTTTTCTCGGTTGAAAAGCCGTAATGCAGCCGTTTGCTGTTAACGAAAAGCCCCTGATTCGCTTCGATACGTACCGTTGTTCCGTTCACGAAAAAATCCATAGCCCCGTCAAGCACTAAAATAAACTCCAGATCGGGGTGCCAGTGGCAAGCGGCGGCGTATCCGTACCGAATCAACTGGTCTTTGTGAACGTAAAGAGGAAATCCGGACAGATTATAATGCAGCCTTTCTGACTGGTCAGAAAAGACCTCCAAGGGTGCGGACACGTTTAACCCTCCTTTAACTTAAATACGATTTTGATAGGGATACAAACGATTTTAGTAGATGCTTCAAGCAGAGTGAAATACAATTTTGATCATAGCATAAGTAGGAGGAATGCCGGTATGAACAATAAAGAAAGAAAAGAGAACGGGCTGGTCTACCGTTATGATGATCCTGAAATTATGGGAGAACAGCTTAGTTATATGGAGAAACTTTACGATTATAATAGAACCAGACCTTCGGAACAGCAGAAGCGGCAGCAGCTGCTGAAAGAGATGTTTGCCGAAATCGGCGAGGGCTGCCATATCGAACCTCCGCTGCATGCCAACTGGGGTTGCCATAATGTCCATTTTGGAAGCGGCATATATTGCAATTTTAATGTAACCTTTGTAGATGACGCGGATATTTACGTGGGGGATGATTGCATGATTGCGCCGAATGTCGTGATTGCTACTTCGGGCCATCCCATACTGCCGATCTTGAGGGAACACAATTACGTCTATAATTTTCCTGTCCATATCGGTAACAATGTCTGGATCGGCTCCGGCGTTCAAATTCTTCCGGGAGTCACAATAGGCGACCATTCGGTCATCGGGGCGGGAAGCGTCGTGACGAATGATATTCCTTCCAACGTGGTCGCGGTAGGCACGCCCTGCCGGGTGGTTCGTGAAATCGGGGAGAAGGACAGACAATATTTTTTCAAAAACAAAAAACTGGATGTATGGGAGTAAGCCGCAAGGAAGGAGGGCTTGGGATGCAAGGCGTTATTTTTGACTTTAACGGTACGTTGTTTTGGGATTCGGCCCAGCATGAGCTTGCCTGGATAACCTTTGCGCAAGAGATTCTGGGCAGAGGAATTTCCAACAAGGAATTTCAGGAATACGTACATGGCCGCAGTAATGCGTTTATTTTTGAATACCTGTTTGGCCAGCCATTGCCGCAAGACAAGCTGTTCGAGTTAGCCGAGCGCAAAGAGGAGCTTTACCGGCGGCTGTGTGTGGAGCAGCTTTCCTTTGAATTGGCTCCCGGCGCCGTGGAGTTGCTGGATCATTTAAAGAAGAAAAACATTCCTCGGGCAATCGCAACGGCATCCGGAAAAACAAACGTGGACTTTTACATGCAGAAGTTCGGCTTGGAGCAATGGTTTGCCCCTGAGCAAATCATCTATAACGACGGCTCCATTCCCGGAAAACCGGCCCCGGATATTTATATCAAAGCAGCCCGGGCCATCCGGACAGATCCTCGGGACTGCATCGTTGTTGAAGACGCGGTTTCCGGAATCAGATCGGCAAAGGCAGCGGGCATCGGCAAAATTATCGCCGTTGTTCATACAAACGACCGGGAATATTTTGAGGAAATGAATGAAGTGGATGAGGTAATTAGGGATTATTATGAGTTTTTTTGTGAAAATAAGGATTAGTCTGATCCATAAAAAGAAACGGCGGCAGACCAAGACTAGAAAATAAGTCCTAAACTGCCGCTGTTGTCATTCAATTTCGCGAACCCATTTTACGTTCCTATCTTAACTTATCTCCAGCTTATCTCAAGTTCGCTTCCTCATCTAAATCTGCTTGAGTAATCTCTCTATCCTTATAATAGTATTTCATGTCGTGTTCATTAATGGTCCGTAACACTCTGCAAGGATTGCCCACAGCCACAGAATTAGCTGGAATATCTTTCGTCACCACACTTCCGGCTCCTATGACGCTGTTTTCTCCAATAGTAACTCCGGGACAAATGACACTTCCGGCACCAATCCAACAGTTATCCTCAATTTTTACTGGATCTGCGTACATATACTCTCTATATGCTGGATTTATGGGATGGCCAACAGTTGCGATCGTCACAGCAGGGCCAAACATAACCTTTTTCCCGATAATGATTTTAGTATCGTCTACAAAATTACAATTAAAGTTAATGTAACAACCGTCACCCATTTCAATATTCGTTCCATAACAGAAGTAAAACGGCGGCTCGATCCATGCCTTTGTTTCTTTACCGAAGATTTCGTTTATAAGTCTGGAACGTTCTTCCAACGTATCCGGTCCTGTCGCGTTAAATGCAATCATTTTTCTTTTTGCATGGGCTCTGTCTTCTGGCAGACCCTCGCAATAATCTGTAAAGAGTTTACCGGTTGCAATTCTTTCTCTCATTGTCATAACTCAGTTCACCTTTCTTAATTAAAATTCCGTGTAAGGTTGTTTAACCACCTGAATTGGCGATATCTTATAACAGCGATTGGGATCTTGATCATCTCGTCTAAACTAATGATTGCAAATAGAAAGATAGGGGAGACGTGCCATACAAAGGCGCTCAAACAGCTTAAGGGTAAAATGACTCCCCACATCACAACCAAATCGCACCAGAATCCATACTTAGAATCGCCTCCAGCCGGGAATATCCCGCCGATAATGGCTGAATTTAACGACTTTCCAATGCAATAATAGGCGCATATATAAAGCATTCCATGAAGATAGCTTTGTGCCGTATCATTCAAATTCACTAAATGAAATACAGCCGGCTTTATAAGCAGAATGACGATTCCAGCCAGCATTCCAAATAGGAGTGCATAAACGATGATCCTATTCCCGGCCTTTATGGCCATCCTATTATTGCCACTTCCCAAATATTTACCAACCAGCACGGCTCCGCCGCTAGAAATACCACCGCACAGCACAATGGCCAGGTCTTTGACTACTGCTGCAATAGAGTTAGCAGCAACCAGATCAGCGCTTACATGCCCCATAATGGCGGTTGTCGCCGTTAATGCGCCTCCCCAAATAATGTAGTTTGCCTGGACGGGAAGGGTATACTTGATAAAATCTTTACGCAAGAAACGTTCGGCTTCATCACGCAGAGGCAGGCGGAAATGAACAGGTCCACGTTTTATGGAATAAACAACGCAGCATCCGAGCTCGATTAAACGCGAGAACACCGTTGCTGCCGCAACGCCAGCAATCGCTTTTTCGGGCATACCAGGAAATAATACGAATAGGCACAGCGCATTGAGAGCTATGTTTAAGATTAGGCAGCTTGCGCTAATCGTGGCACTTATGCGTACCCGCTCCGTACTCTTCATCACACTCAGGTACATCTGCGAAAGCCCCATTGCAAGATAAGAAAATGAAACCACACGCAGAAAATGTGAACCATAAGCGATTAATTCGGGATCATCTGTAAAAATCCGCATCAGTATGTCCGGAAAACATAGGGATAGGAGGAAAAAAACAAGGGATATCCCTAATGAAAACATCAAAGCAATAGTAAGCACACGCTGGATTGCTGCGGTATCCTTTTTCCCCCAATATTGAGCCGTTAGAATTCCTACCCCTGTTGCCAGGCCCATGTAGAACAGAGTTAATACGAAAGTGACTTGCCCTGCCAAGGATACAGCCGACATAGCCGATTGACTAACGGAACCGAGCATCAAGACGTCTACCATAATAACGGACGATGAGATCAAGTTCTGCAGGGCAATGGGAATCACCAGGCCAGCCAATTGACGATTGAAATCGCGACTCTTAGGCAAATCTAAATGCAGCTTGGTTTGCACGAGTTTCTCCTTCCCTTTGTAATATACATAAAATAAAAATAGTATATCGATTCATAGAATTCCATCAGAATTGATGATACTATTATCAAAATCGTATTTTATTGAGGGTGTGTTAGGATGCCGAATCAACTTGAAGTGTTTTCTGACCTGTCAGAACGTTTGAACTACAATTTGCCCAATTTCCAGTTGTATGTTCGCCAAGGCACCTTACGCCAGTTTGACAAGTATGCTGCCGCATGTCATTGGCATCCGGATTTAGAATTTATATTCGTTCTTCAAGGGACAATCGAATTTTTTGTAAACGGAAAGACGGTGTATTTAGAACAAGGGAACGGACTATTTATTAACAGCAAAAGATTACATTATGGGTTCTCATCCGAGATGAAGGACTGTTCTTATATTGTGGTCGCCATTCATCCTTCATTGCTTGGCAAGGAGTCCTGGGCCGGAAAGGAGTATTGGGAGGAGAAATTCGGTTCAAATTCGGATGATTATGTATGTTTAACGGATACAATCAACTGGCAGCAGGAAATTCTGTTCTCACTGACTCAGATCTATAACGAGATGCACAGTCCGGCACCTAATCCCATCCGCTTATTATCGCAGGCTATGTCTCTATGTGCCTCTATGGGAGATCATCTATCTTCAGGTTCAGGACGTATAACAGACGATCCGTTTTGGGCGGTGGCTTGGAAAATGACCGATTTTATTCATCAGCATTATGAAAATAAAATCACGCTGGAGGAGATCGCGGCCGCTGGTTCTGTCTGCAGAAGCAAATGCTGCGACCTGTTTGGCAGTTACTTGGGTCAAACGCCGAATTCCTATCTGACGCGGTATCGAATCCAAAAAAGCTGCGAGATGCTGCAAGATACGGATAGAACGATCAATGAGATAGCTATGTCTTGTGGATTTCAAAGTTCAAGCTATTTTTCCTATGTGTTCCATAAAGAGTTAGGGTTGACTCCGCGGAGTTACCGCAAGCAATTTTTCAAGCAGAACCAATCTGTCCGTTAGTTTAACGCTAGCCCTATCCGGCCGGATAGGGCTCTTTCTGATTTGTTCTATTCAATAAATAATCCGTACTCGTATGATGAAAATCAGCTAATTTAATCAAAATTGCCGTTGGAATATCTACATCGCCTCGTTCGTAATTGCTGTATATCCTCTGGCTGCATTTTAAATATTCGGCCATTTGGGTTTGAGTTAAGTCTTTATCCTCGCGTAAATTACGGATTCGTTGATACATTTTATCCACCTCCAAAAACAAGAATATCCTAGCGAATTATTCGCTATTGATTTTTAGCGATAAATTCGCTAGGATTGGCATGTAAGTCCAATCTTAGAGAGGAGCTAAGGACGTGAGCATATTGGAGGATTTATATTACGGTAAATGTTATCCGAGTGAACAAATCCGAATAGACGACCCTGAATACATACAGGTTACTAAACAAATATCAGTTGTTATGGAAATCCTTAAATTGAAGCTGACTAATGAAGAATATAGAGTGATCGAAGAGCTATCAGACCTACAAGATAGTCTAAGTTCCATTACGTCCGCTTCCGCTTACAGCCATGGATTTAAAATGGGGGCTGCCTTGTTAATTGAAGTATTGAGCGAGAAAGGGAAAACCTATACATAAAGAAATTCAAGTTCATGAATTTGAGTATTATAAATAGGCTACTGAGCTCCTGTATCCAACCAGGTTTCTCAATAGCCTATGGATGAATTACTTCGTTTCAAATATCAAAATAGCCAATTAGCAACTTATAAATTGACTCCCTTTAAGACGTTTTGTTCCGGGAATCGGCAGTGCTCCCTTAGATAAGGTCCAGGCCAGCGCCAGCTGGGAAGGCGTGATGTTTTTGGCTGCAGCAAGCTTTTTAATTTCGTCCACGACGTCGAGGTTTTTCTGAAAGTTATCTCCTTGAAAACGCGGGGAAATCCGCCGAACATCATCCGGTGCAAAATCTTCAAACTTGCGCAGTTCTCCGGAAATAAAGCCGCGTTTGATCTTATCAGATACAGAAGCTGGAGGAAGAGTTGAAGGATTTGCGGAAGGTTGTATTAGATGAAGGGGATTATCCGACTGTGGGGTAGATATATGAGCGGATAGGTGAGTTTAGGGAGTTGTGGAGCGTTGCGGTGACGAGTGAAGAGAAGAATCGGGCGTTGAAGAAGCTGGTGGAGCGAATTGTGTATAATCGGGAAGGGGATCGGGTGGAGTTGACGGTTTGTTATAGGTAATCATAAATGAATTATAGCTAACAACGCAGCCTCTGGAAAATTTCTGGAGGTTTTTTATATGGAGAATTTTAGTTCTTTTGGAAGGGGGATTGAGAACTACGTCGAATCTTTTAAGAAAGAACTTTACTAGATATATCCTTTGCGGTATTTCTTTGAATTCTACAAGCGACCATGGAATATCTCTTCATTTTCATTAAACAAGGATTTTGCACAAGAGGAACTTAGGTAATGTGGTTTGGTCAAAGATCTGATATTGATATATTTTTTTGAAAAAATTAAACTCTTATAACTGAAATATACCAAAACGTTAAGCAAATGAGGAAGCCCTATGAAACTAATGAAAGAAATACCGGATATTTTTTGGGACCTATTTCGATCGAAAAATCGAGATGTCTATATATGGGCCGTTCTCAATAGTGAAATGTTGAAATATGCCATTATTGCTGCGCAACAAAATATTCACAAAATCATAACAGTAGAAAATAAAGCCAATTACATGTCGATGGAATATGAGTCGGGCACTTTAATCATATTTTCCCACGGATATTTTTCTCCAAAAGAGAGGGATTTCTTGAGAAAATTAGAGCAAATCTTGAGTGAACAAGAAGTTGTTTATTTTCATACAGGTGATTTGGATTATGGTGGGATTAAAATTTTTCAATACATTCGTACTCATATCTTCCCACAATTACGCCCTTATTTAATGAACGTGGCTCAATATGAAGCATATCTACTCATGGGTGAGAAGATAGAAATTTCTGTATGGGAGAAATTAAAGATGGTGAAAGAACCGTTGTTGCAGCCACTGATTGAAAAAATTGTAGAAGACAAAATTGTTATAGAACAAGAGAGCTTTTTGTATCGATAATACGTTTCGTGGTAACTGAGTTCAGAACTTAAAAATTGCATTACGTCCTACTGTTTTGTATTGGCTATAGTTTTGAATTGTATTATTTTTTGAGTTGCTAAGACTAGGAGGATACGTTATGTATTTAAAAAGTTTAAAAATAACAAATTTCAGAAAATTTGGTGATGATAACAACAAGATTGAATTTGTTGATGCAAAAAGTTATCGAGAACAAAAAGATCTAAAAGAGATAAATATTGCACATACAACAACTTTAATAGTAGGTAAGAATAATGGTGGAAAAAGCACTGTTGTAAAAGCCCTTGATAATCTTATAAATTATAAAGACTCATTCAAGGCAAATGATTTTAATTTGTTCTATCTAAAAAAAATACTAGAACAATATGAATTCCAACTTGCGAAGCTAAAAGATGATTCAAATATGAAATTAGAAACCCCCTTCCTACAATTTAATATTGGCATTGGAATTGAAGACAATAGTACTGATTTAATAACTAATCTTGTGCCATTTATGAGACTAATTGATGTTGATAATTCAGAATTAGAAATCGTTATAAAAGTGGAAATAGATAATGATGAAGTATTTATCAGGGATGTAAAAAAACTGTTACAGGAGAAACAGACCGGAACTAAAAGTGTTCTCTTCAGAAAGTTTTTGGACTTGGTAGATGAGTCGAAATTTAACATCAATTATTACAATATAGATAATGATTACATAGATAATTTTAAGATAAAAAATCTAATGGAATTACGGCCTATTAAGGCTAATAATATTGAAGGTGACAATTGCTTGTCTAAAGCTTTTAGTAAAATAATTGAATATCGTTACAAGTCATTCTTAACTGAAGAAGGGAATGAACTCAACAAAAAAATCGATGATATAAATGAAGAACTTACTGAGTTGATCAGTGAAAGACATACAAATAATATCAATGAGTCATTAGAAGAAGTTGAATCTAAAGATAGACTTAAAGTACTGTTGAGTGCAGATTTATCCTTTCAAAAATTGATGCATAATTTAATCAAATACGAATATGTTGAACGTGATTTAAATATACCGGAAAATCAATTCGGTTTAGGTTATACCAATTTGATGTTGATAATAGCCGACCTAATTGATTATATGGAAAAATATCCAGAGAACTCTTTTAACAGCAAGATTAATTTAATTGCAATTGAAGAACCTGAAACATTTATGCATCCCCAAATGCAAGAGTTATTTATAAAAAATATAAATGAGACAATTGCCTCTCTATTGAAAAATAAAAATAAAAATGTAAATAGCCAGTTAATAATAACAACTCATTCATCACATATATTGAATAGTAAAATACACAGTGGCAATACTTTTAATAATATAAATTACATCACTATTGAAAATAATCATACTAGTGTGGTGAATCTGTATGATGATGTAATTGTCCCTAAGAATGATACTAATGATCCTAATAAAGAGAATGACCTTAAATTTCTAAAAAAACATATTAAATATAAAGTTTCTGAATTGTTTTTTTCGGATGCTATTATATTTGTTGAAGGAGTAACGGAAGAGACACTTCTTAAATATTATATAGATAAAAATGAAAAGTTAAATAAATACTACATATCTATTTTTAATATTGATGGAGCTCATGGACTTGTTTACCACGAACTCATCAAGCTACTTAAAGTGCCAGCATTAATAATTACGGATCTCGATATAAAAAGAAGCGACGAAGAAAAAGAAAACTTCAAACAAATTTCTGATTTAAGTTGTAGATTAACAACTAATAAAACAATTATGAAGTTTAATGACAACTCAAATAAATTAAAGGATTTAAAGCATGAGAAGTTAGAAATTGGGAATATGTATATTACATACCAGGGGGAAATAAATGGGTATTTTGCTACAAGTTTTGAAGAGGCATTTATTTTAAGTAACTTTGAAAACAACTTATTAGTTAGCGTATTAAAAAAAATTAAACCAAAAATCTGTCAAAACATTATGGGTAAAGAAAATAACATAAATAATATCAAAGAAAATTCATATAAACTTCAAAATAAATTATCAGATAACAAAAGTGATTTTGCAAATGAGTTACTTTACAAATTTATTACTGAAATTGAAGAAACAAAGATTCCAAGCCTGCCCGAATATATTGCAAATGGGCTTTCATGGTTAACTATAAAATTAGAAGGGGAGAAATAAATGAGTTTATCAAAAATATCTCCATCTAACAGAGAAAGAGAATTTGCTTCACTAAATGAAATCTTTCAATCTATTAATAAAAAAGAAAGTGTCATTTTTAATTCTGGAGCTGGTGCTGGAAAAACTTATGCTCTGATTGAATGTTTAAAATACGTAATTAGAAATTATGAGAAGAACTTAAAGAAACATAATCAGCGCATCATTTGTATTACATATACGAATGTGGCGACTAAGGAAGTAAAAGAAAGGCTAGGGAATACGGATCTGGTATTAGTATCTACAATTCATGAAAGAATTTGGGCACTTATTAAAGACTACCGAAAAGAATTAGTTGAGATTCATAAAGAGAAGTTGGATGAAGAAATCTCAAAATTAGAACAGAAATTGAAATTCGATGGGGAATATGAAAAGTATTATGAATTAAATGGAGAACAAAAAGAACATTTTCAAAAGATTATGGTTGAGAAAAAGGAATTATATTATCAAAAAATTAATGCTAAAGCAGCAGATTTCAAGGCAACTTTTCAACCGATTTTAAATGGATTTTCTGATATACTGAGAAATGTTGGTAATTTTAAAAAAATAGTAAATTTATTATATAAAAAGGATAATTATAGAAAGTGTCGTGAATGCATTGAAATGAAGAAACAAGGATACAAAACAGTTGAATACAATTCTATATTTAATAACGACCAACTTCACAAAATGCGGATAAGCCATGATTCCTTGTTAGATTATGGTTTAAAAATAATTGGGAAATATGATTTGCTAAAACAGATTATCATTGATAAATATCCCTATATATTTATTGATGAGTACCAGGATACTAATGAAAAAATTGTATTGATAATGAGCATTTTGGAGAAATACTCCAAAAAAATAGGACATAATATTTTTATTGGATATTTTGGTGATGGAGCGCAAAATATTTATGATGACGGAGTAGGTAATAGAATAACAGAAACTCACTCAAGTTTAAAACCGATAAATAAAGAATTCAATAGAAGATCTACAAAAGAAGTCATTGATGTCATAAATAAAATCCGCAAAGATAATATTGAACAAATATCGATCTATGATGATTGCGAAGGCGGAAGTGTAGAGTTTTATAAGGGCACTCCCAACAATGTTAAAAGTTTTATAGATAAGTATGTTCACGAATGGAAGGTGACTTTGGATAATCCACTACATTGTCTTGTTTTAACCAATAAAATTGTTGCAGAGTATAGTGGCTTTTTAAACATATACGAAACTTTTGGAGATGCAGAGAAATATATAGGTATGAACTATAATCAGCTTAATACTGAACTATTAAGTCATGACTTATCTAAACTAGGAGAGGTTTCTAAGTTACTTTTTAATATTGTAAAATTACGCAATAATGTTATGGATATTGAAACTTCAGTTAATGAGATTTCATCTAAAGATAGCTTGTTTGAGGAGATGAATTTTAAAGATTTAAGGAGATTAATCAGTTATTTAAAGGAAAGTAAAGGAAACACACTAGGCGAATATATTAACTCCATATCAAATGTTTATTCCAAAAATGATGATGAAAAATACAAAGATGTAATTAATTGGATGTTTGGTTTCGAAAATATCACATCTGAAATTTTTAAAGATTATCTTTTAGAGAAGTTATTTCCTAATATATCTGATGATAATATTGAGCATGCAAACATAACTATACAGAAGCTATTAGATATTGATATTAATGAATATGATTTGTGGTATAAATTTATCATTGATAAACAAGAGAAAAATGTTATTTACCATACTTATCATGGTACAAAAGGGCGAGAGTTTGATAATGTTATTATTATTATAGAAAATTCATTTGGTAAAAATAGAAACTACTTTAATTTCTTTTTTGAAAATCTCAGAGATTTCGATAAGTTAGATGGTAAAGATAAACAAAATTTTGAAAAAGTTAAAAATTTATTATACGTTTCTTGCTCTAGAGCAATTAAGAATTTACGAATTATATATATTGACGACGTAACCAATTTTGAAAGTGGAATTATGGAAATATTTGGTGAAATATATCCCTTCGTATGAAACGGTTTCCCCTGAGTATTATATTACTTTTTTATTAGTCGATTTCTATAAGTAAAGATTCCAAATCAGGTGCATAAGCATAATTATGGTATGGATGACAAGTTGGTTCTTGTATAAGACTTTTTGAGATTAAAGATTTATTTGTCATTTCTATACCTTTAAATACAGTTTTGTTTTGCCGTTCATTTACTTGATAAACAATTTTTTTAATTAGACCAGTTTTATCAAATTCAATTTGAATTACTTTATGTATTTGTCCGAAAATCTTTATTTTTGGTTGTTTCATTATTACCACTCCTTAAAAAGTTAGTTATACATGTCTGTAACCATTTTTTTATAATTTATTCATTCTTATGATTTAAAATTACAATCAAGCTGTTTTTTATTACAGCAGAAACAACCAGATATGCAATTCGTTCATCCTGATGCAATTTGTATACGAGATCCAAGGATTTTTGGGTAAACTAATCCTAAGCCCTATTCTAGCCCAAATTTAAACCGAAACGAGGTGATGCCCCATGACAACTCACAAAGTGCCCAATAGATTAGCCAAGGAAAAGTCGCCGTATTTGCTTCAGCATGCATACAATCCGGTTGACTGGTTCCCTTGGTCGGAAGAAGCTTTTAACAAAGCGAAACAGGAAAAGAAACCTGTCTTTTTATCTATTGGGTATTCGTAGTAAGGTAACAGTATACCGACCTGCCATTGGTGCCACGTGATGGAGCGTGAAAGCTTCGAACATGAAGAAGTGGCTGCTTTACTCAACAAGCATTACATAGCGATCAAAGTGGACCGCGAAGAGCGGCCGGATATCGACAATTTGTATATGGCGGTGTGCCAGGCGATGACCGGGCAAGGGGGGTGGCCGCTGACGGTGCTGCTGACGCCGGAGAAGAAACCTTTTTATGCGGGTACGTATTTTCCGCGGCGGAGCATGCTGGGCCGGATCGGGCTGATGGATCTGCTGGAGCAGATTCAGGCCAGATGGACAAGCAATCCGGATGAGCTGACGGCGTTCAGCGACGAATTGCTGAAAGAGCTGAATAAACGCGCCAAAAGCTCTCAGAAAGGCAATCTGGACGAAGATCTGCTGCATCAGACGGTTAAGCAGTTTGGTTCGCTGTTCGATCCGGATTTCGGCGGGTTCGGCGATGCGCCGAAGTTCCCGTCCCCTCATAACCTGTCGTTCCTGCTGGCATACAGCAAACGTTACCGCGCCATCGAAGCGGAAGCGATGGTCCGTACCACGCTGGATTCGATGTACCGCGGCGGCTTGTACGACCATATCGGCTTTGGGTTTGCCCGTTATTCGACGGATGATCAGTGGCTCGTACCCCATTTTGAAAAAATGCTCTACGACAACGCCCTTTTGGCGCTTGCGTATTTGGACGGTTACCAGGCCACCGGCGAACAGCGGTTTGCCGAGGTGGCGGAGCGGATTTTTACTTATATACTGCGGGACATGACGTCGCCGGAAGGGGCTTTCTACAGCGCAGAGGACGCGGATTCGGAAGGGGAGGAAGGGAAATTTTATCTCTTTACCCGGGACGAAGTGGCGGAGGCGCTCGGCCAGGAACTGGACGATATGCATACGTTCTGCCACGTCTACGACATTACCCCGGAAGGGAACTTTGAAGGCTCCAACATCCCAAACCTGATCAAAGGGACTCCTGAGGAGATCGCTCAGGTTCGAGGGTTAAATCCGCTTGGCCTGAAGACCAGGCTGGAAGAAAGCCGGGAGAAGCTGTTCCGGTACCGCGAACAAAGAGTGCATCCGCATAAAGACGACAAGGTGCTTACGGCCTGGAACGGCCTGATGATCGCCGCGCTCGCCCGCGGCGCCAAGGTGCTGAAACGCAGCACGCTGGCGCAGGAAGCGGCCAAAGCGGAAGCGTTTGTCTGGTCCAGGCTGCGCCGAGAGGACGGCCGTCTGCTGGCCCGCTACCGGGACGGAGAGTCGGCGTTTGAAGCGTACATTGACGATTACGCGTTCCTGCTGTGGGGACAGCTTGAGCTGTACGAAGCGACCAGCAAAGCCGTTTACCTGGAACGGGCGATGGAACTAAACAAGAAAATGTTCGACCTCTTCTGGGACGAGGAACATGGCGGGTTCACGTTCAGCGGCCATGACGGCGAACGGCTGCTGCTGAGCAGCAAGGAAATTTACGACGGCGCGCTGCCGTCCGGCAATTCGGTCGCCGCGCTGCAGCTGCAGAAGCTGGCAGCCATTACGCAGGACGCAGAGCTGCAGGACAAGTCCCGGCAGCTGCTGGAAGCCTTCGCCGGCACGGTTAGACGTTATCCGGCCGGACATGCGATGTACATGCAGGCCGTCCTGAACGCTTTGGCAGGCGGAATGGAAATCGTGCTCAGCGGGGCGGCGGATGATCCGCTGTTGCATGAAATGATCGCGGAGGTCCACAGCCTTTATTTGCCGGGAACGGCTGTGCTGGTGAACTACGCGGGAGCAGAAGGAGAGCAGCTGCGCCGCCTGCTGCCTCATTTGGCCGACATGCAGCCGGTGAACGGCCAGGCTGCGGCCTATGTATGCCGTCATTTTGCCTGCGAAGCCCCGGTGACTAGTGTGGAGGCGCTGCGGGAGCAGCTGTCTAAACGGGGGTAAAGCAAGGGGTCAAAGGGCCGGCAGAAGCCAGCGGCTAACGGCAAAAGGCAAACAGCAACCAACTCCCAACACCCAACAGAAGGAAACCCTGCTTCCGATCACTGCTGCCAAACCCAGCTTAGATAGAAGATAAAAAAGCCTGCACCGCAAAGGAAACTCAGCGGTGCAGGCTTTATTTTTTTTCAACAGTCTGCCCTATTAAAGCGCAGCTTTTTCCTCCAGCGATCCGTCTACGACAAGCTCCAGCTCGCCGGTTTTGGAGTCGATGACCATGCCGTGAACCGGTACGGTGGCCGGAAGCAGCGGGTGGTTTTTGATGATGCCGACCGTTTCGATGACGCCTTCGCGTTCGGAATCAAAACCGCGCAGCCAGTTCTCCAGCTTGATGCCGGAATGCTCCAGCGTATTCAGCACATCATCGGAAATCCCGCGTTCCTTCATGGAGTTAATCATCCGGTCCGCATTCAGAGAGGCCATGCCGCAGCCGAGGTGGCCGACCACGATCACTTCTTCGGCGCCAAGCTCGTAAATCGCAACCAGGACGCTTCGCATCACCGACCCGAAAGGGTGGGAAACGATGGCGCCGGCGTTTTTAATGATTTTGGCATCGCCGTTGCGCAGATTCATCGCCCTTGGCAGCAGTTCGATCAGGCGCGTGTCCATGCAGGTCACGATGGCCAGTTTCTTTTGCGGGAACTTATCGGTCACATAAGCTTCGTATTCTTTGTTAGCCACAAATTCTTTGTTGAAGTCTAAAATGGATTGGATCTTACTCAAGATGAATTCCTCCGTTCTATTCTGCGATTGATGTGTAAAACAGGGTCTGCCGAACGACGACTATGCCATAAAAGTTAAAGCTCGGAATAAATCGGGTACTAAAGGAAGAGTGCCTGATAAAAAATCATTATAAATGTGACATAGGTCACGTTCATTAGTTGATTATAGTGTTTTTAAAAAGTATCATCAATAGAGTAAGTTAATTTACCAGTGGAGGGACGCTTGATTATGGAACAGGATTGGAAGCAGAAGCTTGAGCAATTCCGGGCGTTAAACAAAAAAATCAGAAGTTACGTGGAAGCCTGCGGACTTATGGGCTGGGACCTGCGGACAGGAGCTCCCCGCAAAGGAGCGGCGGCCCGTGCCGAAGCGCTGGGCATGTTGTCTACGGAAGCTTTCAAACTCGGCACCTCCGAGGAAATGGCAGGCCTGCTTGCCGCTCTGAACCAGCCGGAAGTTCTGAAGCAGCTTAGCGACATCGACCGCAGAACCGTGCTGGACGTCCAGGAGGACTACGACCGCAGCATCAAAATTCCGGCGGACAAGTTCCAAAGCTATACCGTGCTGACCGCCCATTCGGAAACGCTTTGGGAGGATGCCAAAAAGAACTCCGACTTTGCGGGCTTTGAGCCGAATCTAACCGAAATTGTCGCCAAAACCCAGGAATTCATCGATTACTGGGGTCCCCGCGCTACCCGTTATGATACCCTTTTACATATGTACGAACCGGATTTGACCTCCGAGAAGCTGGATGAAGTGTTCGGCCGTCTGAAAGCGCGCCTTGTGCCGTTGGTTGAAGCGATTGAGGCCTCTCCGAACAAACCGGACACGGAATTCCTGAACCAATTGTTTGATAAAGGACAACAGGAGAAGTTCGGCTTGTTCCTGCTGAAGGAAATCGGCTACGATTTCGAAGCCGGACGCCTGGATGAAAGTGTACATCCGTTTATGATCGGACTAAACACCGGAGATATCCGCGTAACGACCAACTTTATTCAGGACGACGTAACCAGCTCGATTTTCAGTTGCCTGCATGAAGGCGGTCACGCCCTTTACGAGCAAAACCTGAATCCGGAGCTGGAAGGCACGCCGCTTGCGACCGGAACCTCGATGGGCATCCATGAATCCCAATCCCGTTTCTGGGAAAATATGATCGGCCGAAGCCGCGGCTTCTGGGAACATTATTTCAAGGATTTGCAGCAGCATTTCCCGCAGCAGTTCGATAACGTAACGCCGGAGCAGTTCTACCGCGCCATCAATAAGGTGGAGAATTCCCTGATCCGGATCGAAGCGGATGAACTGACCTACAATCTGCATATCATCATCCGTTACGAAATTGAAAAAATGCTCTTCAACGACAATCTGTCCGTCAAAGAGCTGCCGCGCGTCTGGAACGAAAAATATGAGCAGTACCTGGGCATCGTTCCTCCAAACGACGGCGTAGGCGTATTGCAGGACGTGCACTGGTCCGGCGGAAGCTTCGGCTACTTCCCGTCCTATTCGCTTGGCAACATGTACGCAGCCCAGTTCGCGAATACGATCCGCAAGGAAATCCCGAATTTCGACGAGTTGATCGCCAAAGGGGAATTTGCGCCAATCCGCGAATGGCTGATCGAAAAAATCTACCGCTACGGCAAAAGCCGCAAGCCGGCCGAGCTGATCAAAGACATCACGGGCGAAGATTTGAACCCGGATTACCTGGCGGATTATCTGGAGAACAAATACAAAGCGATCTACGGCCTTTAAGTTAGAACGCTTCATTAAACTATAAACTATTCGTTTGTGGAATGGATTCGATCCGCGGGGACCGAATCCGGAGAAGACCTGAACCCGGCTTTTTGCCTGGGTTCAGGTCTTTTTTTTATGGATCGGGAATCAGGATCGCAACTGCCATCCTTTCGGATTTGCAACAAAAGATGTCCGGTTGGTACCCGCCGTTCCCCGCCCTGCCGGGCGGTTAACCTTTTGGGCACGTTCCGCATACAGTGAGGTAAAACCAAAAGAAAGCTGCACAGTGAAAGGGTGGATGGAGCATGAACAAGCCGCGAATCGCCGCAGCGGTGGCAGCGGTGCTGGCCGCAGTCCTTCTGCTGAGCGGCTGCGGAGCGAAGGACGGGAAGATCAACATCGGGGAAGTGACCCGTTCGGTATTTTACGCCCCGCAGTATGTTGCTTTGGAGAAAGGCTTTTTTAAGGATGAAGGGCTGGATGTGGAGCTGCAGACGACGGCAGGCGGAGATAAAACGATGACGGCCTTGCTGGCCGGGCAGATCAACGTGGCGCTGGTCGGTGCGGAAACGTCGATTTACGTTTATCAGCAGGGCGCGGAGGATCCGGTCATCAATTTTGCGGGGTTGACCCAAACGGACGGCACTTTCCTGGTGGCCCGCGAAGATAAAGGAGCTTTTGACTGGAATCAGCTGAAGGGCAGCGTATTCCTGGGGCAGCGCAAAGGCGGCATGCCGCAGATGGCTGGAGAATTTACCCTGAAAAAACACGGCATCGATCCCCACGGCGATCTGGAGCTGATCCAGAACATCGATTTTGCCAACATTACGGCCGCATTTGCTTCAGGCACGGGCCAATACGTGCAGCTGTTTGAGCCGCAGGCGTCGATTTTTGAAAAAGAAGGCAGAGGTCATGTGGTCGCCTCCTTCGGAACGGAAAGCGGGAAGCTGCCTTATACCGTGTTTATGGCGAAGCAAAGCTACATCAAAGACAATCCGGAGAAGATCCAGAAGTTTACGGACGCCCTGCAAAAAGCCCAAACCTGGGTGCAGGAGCATTCCCCGGAAGAGATTGCCCAGACCATCGCCCCTTATTTTAAAGATACCGACATGGACATTCTCGCAAGCTCAGTTAAACGTTACAAAGAACAAGGCACTTATGCGGCAAGTCCGGCCATTACCGAAGAGCAGTGGACGAATCTGCAGGACGTGATGGAATCGGCAGGCGAACTGCAGCAGAAAGTGGATATGAACACGCTGGTGGATCCGTCGTTTGCGGAAAAAGCGGCGGAAGAAGCCAAATAAGCGGCATCCGGGAAGGAGCGTGCGCAAGTGACGAAACCAGTCATTGAGCTGCGGGGCATCAGCCACGTCTACGTCAGCGACCGGGAGGCGACGCTGGCCCTGCAGGAGATCGACCTGAAGGTAGAGCCTGGAGAATTCGTAAGTCTTGTAGGGCCAAGCGGATGCGGAAAAACCACGCTTCTCTCCGTGATGGCCGGATTGCTGAAGCCTTCGGCGGGCGAAGTGCTGCAGGACGGAAAACCGCTCCGCAGGGGCAGCAACAAAGCCGGGTACATGCTTCAGCATGATTATTTGTTCCCTTGGCGGACGATTTTGGATAATGCCTTGATCGGCCTGGAGCTGACTCGGCAATTGACCGAGGAAAGGATCCGGAAGGTGAAGGATCTGCTGGATGGCATGGGGCTCGGCGGCACCTGGGATTTGTATCCGAGCCAGCTGTCCGGAGGAATGAGGCAGCGGGTGGCGCTCGTCCGGACCCTGGCGACCGATCCCGAGGTGCTGCTGCTCGATGAGCCGTTTTCGGCGCTGGATTATCAGACGAAACTCCAGTTGGAAGATCTGATCGTGGATACGCTGCGCGAGCGGAAAAAAACGGCTGTGCTGGTCACGCATGATTTAAGCGAAGCCATCGCGGTGAGCGACCGGGTGATCGTGCTGGCCGCCCATCCCGGCCGGATCCGCACGACCTTTGACATTCCACAGGAAATCCGGGAAACGGCTCCGTTTTATGCGCGGGACCAGGAAGGATTTGCGGAGCTTTTTCATCAGGTATGGAAAGAGCTTGAGGCCGGGAAAGAGGAGGTGCAGCCATGAACGCAATGGGACCCGGAGAAAATGGCCGCAGCCCGGGGAACCCCTGGGTGAATGCGGAATTTGTCCGCTATCGGCGCCAGGGCAAACGGGTCACGAGACAGGTCCGCGCGGTGCAGCTTTTTATCCTGCTGGCTTTAATCGGCTTATGGGAGCTCGCGGGCCGGATGCGCTGGATCGACGTGCTGATCTTCAGCTATCCGTCCAAGGTGTTCCATCAGATCGGCAAAGACGCCTGGAGCGGAGAATTGTGGCCGCATATCGGCATGACGGTAACGGAGACCGTCATCGGCTTTTTGCTTGGCACGCTGGTCGGAACCCTGCTTGCGGTGCTGATCTGGTGGTCGCCTTTTTTATCGAGGGTGCTTGATCCCTATATGGTCGTCTTCAACAGCATGCCGAAAGTGGCGCTTGGTCCGATTTTTATCGTCCTGTTTGGAGGCGGCTTTACAGCTATCGTGGCTACGACCCTTTCGATCACGGTTATTACGACTACGCTTGTCGTATATACCAGTTTTAAAGAGACGGACCCCAATTACATTAAGGTCGTCCGCACCTTTGGGGGCAGCAAAAGCGACGTATTCATGAAAGTGATGCTCCCGGCTTCTTTTCCGGCTATCGTGTCTACCTTAAAGGTCAACGTGGGCCTGTCGTGGGTCGGCGTGATCGTCGGCGAATTTCTGGTGGCGAAGATCGGATTGGGCTATTTGATTATCTATGGCTTCCAGGTGTTCAATTTCACGCTTGTTTTTGCAAGCCTGGTCATCATTGCGGTCGTGGCGACGCTGATGTATCAATTGGTGGTTTATCTGGAATCTTTACTAATAAAGAAGCGTTGAGGTTGAATCCATCCTCTTCGCTTTTTTTCTTTTCCTTACGAGTCCGCTCGGGGGCAGCCAAAAGCCATTCCATTCCGTGTCATATGGACAAGCGGCAGCCGGGGATGGAATAATGGAAGTTAGAATGAAGAAAACCGATAAATAGAGAAGGGTAGAAATTACCCGGTATACGGAACGGATAGTTGGAAGGGATTGGAAGAATCATATGGGATTTAGAGTTATCAAAACAGCGATTGCGACACTGCTTGCCATTCTGGTGGCAGACACGGCCGGCATTCCGGGCGCGATGTCCGCGGGTCTGCTCGCCATCCTGGGCGTGGACGTGACCCGGAAAAGGAGCCTGAAGTCGGTTTCGGCGCGTTTTTTCGCATCCGTGGTGGGTCTGGTTTTATGTTTTGTGTTATTCCGGCTGGTGGGGTTTCATATTTGGGCGCTTATTGTTTATATTCTGCTCGGATTTCCGCTCATTGCCAGACTCAACTTCAAGGAAGGCATCGTGACGAGCTCCGTCTGCGTCTTCCGGGTGTACAGCGGGGGAGACGTCAGCTTCCACATGTTCATCGAGCAGATTCTGCTGCTGGTGGTTGGACTGGGTTCGGCGATGCTCGTCAATCTGGTTTATATGCCTAAAGAAGAAAACAAGCTGGACTCCATCCGCCGCGAGGTGAACCAGCTTTTTGCCACGATCTTTAAACATGTGGCCGAAACGCTGCGCAACCCGGAGGACGAATGGGGAGGCGAAGAGCTGATTTTGGCGGAAAAACAAATTTCGAACGGCATGTCCCTCGCGAAAAGGAGTTTGGAAAACCAGGTCATTCATACGGATGAGTCATGGGCCGTATATTTTTATATGCGCAGAGAGCATTTGGACCGGGTGGAGAGCATGATGGAGCTGATCTCCCGGGTTTACAAAAAAATGCCCCAGGCCGAGCTTGCCGCGCGCGTGTTCGACCAGCTCAGCGCAGACGTTCTGGAACCTCATTATACAGGCAAAACGGAACAGCGGCTGCGTCAGCTGGAGGCCGACTTTAAGGATATGGAGCTCCCCGCCACCCGGGAGGAATTTGAAATGCGGGCCGCGATTTTACAGCTGTGCCGCGAGCTGAACGAATATTTGAACATTTCGAAGCGGGATAAGAAACCGGTGAGGGCCGGCAGCAAAAAGGCCGTTTTGGAAGGAAAATAACGAAGGAATAAAAATAGTTGTCACCCTGGGCGACTGTCCTGCATACACATGAATTGAATGATTGTATGGAGGAGGTTCGAAAATGCCATCGAAATATCAAAGTAGAGAGATTATCACGAAGGCGATCTGCGGCAAAGGTCGTAAGTTCTCTACCGTAACACATACCGTGACTCCGCCACAAAATCCGTCAAGTATCCTGGGGGCCTGGATCATCAACCACCAATACGAAGCGGTTGCAGCTGGAGACGGAATTGAAGTTATTGGTACTTACGATGTGAACATCTGGTATTCCTATGACAAAAATTCGCAGACAGCCGTCGCGAAAGAAAAAGTATCCTACGTGGAAAACGTTCCGCTGACCTATCTGGACGGCAGACACCGTTCTTCCACGGTGGAAGTGACGGCCGAAGCTACCCAGGAGCCGAGCACCGTTGAAGCAACCGTGTCCGGCGGGGGCAGCGTTCTGATCCGCGTGGAGCGCGAATTCGCCGTAGAGCTTGTCGCCGAAACCAAACTCAATGTGCTCGTCATACCTGGCGGGGATGACTACGAGGACAAAGACTACGATTTTGGCGGAGACGACGGGGATTACGACGATCTGGACCCTGATCTTCTTGACGAAGATCTGTAAGACGAAACGCGCCCCGCAAGCACTAATAATTGATGTATGTTATGCAGCTGTGACGGCAGCGGAGAGGGCGAATGCCCTCTTTTTTTTGAAGATTTTTTCCGGGAAAAGGAGATGCTCCGATGCGCCTGCAGTCTAATTTGCCGCTTCAAATTTACGTAGGAAACGGGCAGGAACGCGAGCTCTTTGTCCGCCGCCTGAACCAGCTGCTCGCAGGCGCTGGAAACGGCGGAGGGCCTGTGCCGCTTCAGATGCCGGCCGCAGCCCAGGCGGGGGCCTGGCTGGCCATAGGCAGCGAAGCGCTGCCCGCCGGAGCGAAGCCGCTTCGCATGAACGAAGGCGCGGCTTCGTTCGCCGCCCGTTCTGCGGCGGCCTCGGCGCGCCGGCTCAGCCTGGTCGGGCTGCTTCCGGCCGACGGGGCTGTTTCCCGTAGGCCGGCCGGGACGGCTGACGCAGGCGCAGGCGCTTCTGCTTCTGTACGCGTTTTCGCTGGCGCTGCTGCGGACGTTTTCCGCCGCCGCTACGAGGTGACCGTCTTAGGGCTGCGGGCCGTGCATGCAGAGGCCTGCAGCCTGATTCAGGATATCGGGCAGCGCCCTGAGCAGCCGGAGCCGGGAACGCCTCTGTTCCGCAGGCTGGAAAAGACCGCGGCCAAAGCGCTGTACGTTCAAGGCCTCGATTTCGGCCAGGTCACGCTCCAGGTCGGCTGTTCCGGCCTGGAGGTGCTCCGCATTCTGGCGCTGCCGGAGCCGGGGCGGATGGATGCCCTGCGCCCGTTCGCCGAGGCGCTGCTTCAGACGGCGGAGGACTGGCGGCTGGCTGCGGAAGCCGCGCAGGCGGCCCGATTTGATCCGGCAGCCCCAGCTGACCAGCCCGTCCAAGCCGCTGAGGGGGCGGACGGCCCACCGCCCAGCTCCGGGCAGAAACCGTTGCCCGCCGCACAAGCCTATGGCAAACTGCTGCTTGGCATGGATCCGGAGTTTCTGCTGTTTGACCGGGCCGCAGGGAAAATCGTGCCGGCCTCCAGATTTCTGGGCCGCGCCGGCCGCGCCGGCTGCGATTCGGTCTGGATCGCGGGCCGCCGCCGCTTTCCGCTGGCGGAGCTCCGGCCCGACCCGGCCGGCGAGCCGCGTGAAGCCATGCGCCAGCTTATGGTCGCCATGCGCGAGGCTGCGGCGCAGATCGGCTCCGCGCCGCTCGCCTGGCTGGCCGGCGGCCTGCCGCAGCCGGGGCTGCCGCTCGGCGGCCACCTGCACTTCAGCGGCGTGCTGCTGACGCCGCCGCTGCTCCGCGCCCTGGATCGTTATCTGGCGATCCCGGTCGCGATGCTCGAGGACAGCCGCAGCGCGTCCAGACGCCCGCGCTACGGCTGCCTCGGCGATTTCCGCCGGCAAAGCCACGGCGGCTTCGAGTACCGGACGCTGCCCAGCTTCCTGGTGTCACCGGTGGTGGCCAAAGGGGCGGTTGCGCTGGCGCTGCTGGTGGCGTCCGAGTACAAAAACGGCACGCTGCCCGAGGTTCCCCCGGAACCCGCAGCCGCGCTCAAAGCCTTTTACGGGGGCGATCGGGAAGCCCTCCGCCCGTTTGCCCTGCAGGCGCTTGAGGAAGCGGAGTCACTCGGTTCTTTTTCCCGGTTCAAGGCTTATATCGGTCCGCTGTTTGCCGCAATCCGCGAGGGCCGCACCTGGGACGAAAGCGCGGATATCCGCAAAGCCTGGCGGCTTCAAACCTGACCGGCGGGATCCGAGTTTGTTTTCCATTTCTCCCCATATCCGGACGGGGCATCAGCTCGATTTTTCTGATATAATAGAGTTCTATGAAAGGGCATGGGGGTACGTCAAATGGGCAAATATACGCCGATGATTGAACAGTACCTGAGCGTAAAGGAAGAAGCGCGGGATGCGTTTTTGTTTTTCCGCTTGGGCGATTTTTATGAAATGTTTTTTGACGATGCGATTCTGGCGGCCAAGGAACTGGAAATTACGCTGACCGGCCGCGCGGGCGGCGGCGATGAGAAAATCCCGATGTGCGGGGTGCCTTATCATTCGGCCGAAAGTTATATACAAAGACTGATCGAAAAAGGCTACAAGGTCGCGATCTGCGAGCAGGTCGAGGATCCGGCCGAAGCCAAAGGTGTCGTTCGCAGGGAGATCGTGCGCGTGGTTACGCCGGGGACGCTGATGGAAGGCAAAGCCGTCTCGGAGAAAAGCAACAATTACATGGTTGCCGTGACCGAGCTGGACCGGGTGATCGCGATCGCGGCCTGCGATCTTTCGACCGGCGAGCTGCACGTTACGTCTGCGCCAAGCAATAAGGAGTGGCTGAGGGACGAAATCGGCATTTATGCCCCGTCCGAAATTATCGGCGACGCCGAGCTGCTGGAATGGATCAAGGAGCAAAGCGGACCGCTGGGCAAACCCGTGGTTTACACGCCGCGCGCCAAAGCTTCGGATGAAGCGGGACGCAAGCAGTTCGGCGAAGCCGCATGGATCCGTCTGGACGCGGAGCGCCGGGCCTGCGTAGCGATGCTGGTTGCCTACCTGGGTGAAACCCAGAAACGTTCGCTGGGGCAGCTCAGCCGGATTTCGGCCTACGAGCCGGAACAATTTATGATTCTTGATCCGTTTACGCGGCGGAACCTGGAGCTTGTGGAGACGGTGAGAGACCGCTCCAAAAAAGGTTCGCTGCTCCACCTGCTCGACCGGACCGAAACGTCGATGGGCGCACGGCTGCTCAAACGCTGGGTGGACAAACCTTTGCTGTCCCGCAGCCAGGTTGAAGTTCGTCTGGAGGCGGTCGAGGAGCTGCACGGCGCGTTTATGCTGCGTGAGGATTTGAAAGAGAAACTTAAAGGCATTTACGATCTGGAGCGGCTGGTAGGCCGGATCGCGTTTGGAACGGCGAACGGGCGTGATTTGAACGCCTTAAAGCTGTCGCTGCGCCAAATACCGGAGCTGAGGGAGCTTTGTTCGGGTTCCGCCTCTTCCACGCTGTCGCGGATTGCAGGCAGCCTGGATGACTGCGGCGATCTGGCTTCGCTGATCGAAGAAGCGATTGCCGATGAGCCGCCGGTGTCCGTTCGTGACGGGGGCTTGATCCGTCCCGGCTTTAACGCCAAACTGGATGAACTGCGGGAAGCGTCTATCAACGGCAAACGCTGGATCGCCGATCTCGAAGCGGCCGAACGGCAGGCGACTGGCATCAGATCGCTGAAGGTCGGTTATAACAAGGTTTTTGGCTATTACATTGAAATTACGAAATCCAATCTGACCGCATTGCCGGAAGGACGGTATGAACGCAAGCAGACACTGGCCAATGCCGAACGTTTCGTCACTCCGGAGCTGAAGGAGCGGGAATCGCTCATTTTGGAAGCGGAAGACCGCATGCTGGATCTGGAATACGGTTTGTTTACCGAGGTCCGCGACCAGCTCAGCGCCAATATTCAGCGTCTGCAGCGGCTGGCCGAAGCCGTGGCCGAGATCGACGTGCTGCGTTCCTTGGCAGCGGTGAGCGCAGAATCCGGGTTCGTCAGACCGGTGCTGACGGACGGCTATGATTTTATCGTCGAGAACGGGCGCCATCCGGTCGTCGAGACGGTGATGGAAGGGAGCGCCTTTATCGCTAACGGGACAAGCCTGAAGCGGGACGCCAGCATTTTGCTGATTACAGGACCCAATATGGCCGGAAAAAGCACCTACATGCGCCAGGTTGCCCTGATTTCGATCATGGCGCAGATCGGCTGCTTCGTGCCGGCGGCGCGGGCCGAAATTCCGATGGTCGACCGGATTTTTACCCGGATCGGCGCGGCGGACGACCTGATCGGCGGCCAAAGCACCTTTATGGTCGAAATGGCCGACATTCAGGTGATGACCGAGAAAGCAACGGCGCGAAGCCTGATCATTATCGACGAGCTGGGCCGAGGCACCTCGACGACCGAAGGGATTGCCATCGCCCAGGCCGTCATCGAATATGTCCATGATGCCATTGGCTGCAAAGCGCTGGTTTCCACGCATTTTCATGAGTTGGCCCATTTGGAATCCGGCCTGTCCGGTCTCCGCAACTATTCGATGGCGGTTCAGGAAAGCGGAGACAAGGTGCATTTTCTGCGCAAGCTCGTGCCTGGTGCGGCAAGCACCAGCTACGGGATCTATTGCGCCAAGCTGGCCGGTCTGCCGCCGGCGATTACGGACCGGGCGTCCAGCCTGCTCGGCGAACTGGAAACGGCCGCCGTTTTGGTATCCGCGAGCGAGGCAAGCCAGACGCTGCAGGCAAGTAAGCCTGTAAGCGGTTATGAGGATCCCTTGGTTAAAGAATCCTATGTAGCTGACGTGCAGGAAACTCCGGCGCAGCCGGCTTATGAAACCTATGACAACGAAGCCGCGGCAGCTGCCGAAAACGGAATTGTGCAGCTCTCCATGTTCGGCGACGATCAGCCGGAAGCGCGGCAAGCGGGGGTTGCCCCTTCCTCGAAGGAGGAGGCTAAGCTCCGCGGGCTGGTCAAACAGCTCAAGCAGGCGGATATTATGAACATGACGCCGCTGCAGGCGATGGGGCTGCTGAATGAGCTGAAGATGAAGGCCAAAGATCTGTAAGTTTTGCATCTACCCGAAATGACTACCGGAGGTGAACGTTCTTATGGCAAAAATTCAAGTGCTGGATGAACATATCGCGAACCAGATCGCAGCCGGAGAAGTGGTCGAGCGGCCTGCATCCGTCATTAAAGAGCTGATCGAGAATTCCATAGACGCGGGATCGACGAAGGTGGAGATCTCTGTGGATGAAGGCGGGCTGGACAGCATCCGGATTACGGATAACGGCTCGGGCATAGATCCGGAAGATTGCGAGACGGCCTTTTACCGGCATGCGACCAGCAAGCTGAGCAGCAGCCGGGATCTTTACCAGATCCGCACGCTCGGGTTCAGGGGGGAAGCATTGCCAAGTATCGCGGCTGTTTCCAAAGTCAAATTGCTTACGGCAAACAGCGACAGCGGACTCGGCAGGGAGGTCGTGATCGAAGGCGGAACCTTGAAGTCTGCCGAAGACGCCCCGGCTCCGCAGGGAACGGATATTACGGTAAAGGAATTATTTTACAATACTCCGGCAAGGCTGAAATACATGAAGACAATTCAAACCGAGCTAGGCCATATTTCCGATGTGGTTTATCGCCAGGCGCTGGCGCATCCGGAAATCGGATTTGTGCTGCGGCATAACGGCAACCTGCTTCTGCAGACTCAGGGCAACGGGGATCTGCTTCAGGTTATTGCTTCGATTTATGGGAATAACGCGGCAAAAAGCATGCTGAGCATCTCGGCCGAAGACCCGGATTACAAAGTAGCCGGTTATATCGGCCGTCCCGAGTTGACCCGCTCCAACCGGGCGGGCATGTCGACGATCGTGAACGGCCGTTTTATCCGCAATTCGGCTCTCCAGCAGGCCATTATGCGGGCTTACCATACGCTTCTGCCCATCGGCAGGTATCCATTGCTGGTGCTGGAGCTGCAAATGCACCCGTCGCTCGTCGATGTGAACGTGCATCCGGCCAAGCTGGAGGTCCGCTTCAGCAAAGAGGCGGAACTGACCGCGTTTGTGGAAGCGGCTGTAAAGCAGACGCTTTCGCAGGAAGTGCTGATTCCGCAGGTAGTGAATCAGAAGATCAGCCGCGGCGGCAGCAGTTCGGTCATTCAGGAGCAGTTTCATTTCTCCGCGCGTCCGGCGCAGGAGAACGGGGAGACCGGGAGCGGCATGGGAGCGGGGAACCCGGGGAACATGGAAACCTTGGGGACTGCGAAGTCATCGGCGACCACAGGAGCATCGGAGACATCGGGGTTCCCGGCCCAAAGGAATGAAGGAACCCCGCCGCTTTCTCCCGAGCTGTCGGGTGAAGCGGCCCTGGCGGGCCAGCCGGAGCTTGCAGCCGGTTTGTATACGGCGTCCGGTTCCTCTTTTGAGGGGGAGATGGTGCGTGAACGTGAGCGGTCAGCAGGGGCACAGCCTTTGACAAGCCCAGCCCGTTCGGCAAATCCATCCGCACAAACCGCAGCAGTTCCATCCCGGAACGCTGCTTATCCCGGGCAGGGGCGGACTGCTCCCGCCAACAGAAGCGTCCCCGTGCCGGCAGCCGCCGACCGGCTGTATGCGTCCTCCGAGGAAACGGCCGCTCTTCCGGCTTTCCCGGAGCTGACCTACATCGGTCAGCATCACGGCACCTACTTGATCGCCAATAACGATACAGGGCTTTATTTGATCGACCAGCATGCTGCCCATGAACGGGTGAATTACGAATATTATTATGAAAAGTTTGGAGCGCCCGCAGACGCTTCCCAAGAGCTGCTGCTGCCGATAACGATCGAATTTACGCCTTCCGACAGCGCCAAGCTGAAGGAACGGCTGCACTGGTTTGAGCAGGTCGGCGTGGTGCTGGAACATTTCGGCGGGCAGACCTTCCGCGTAGTTTCGCTGCCTTACTGGTTTCCACAGGGCGATGAAGCCGCGCTGGTGGAAGAAATGGCCGAATGGGTGCTGCACGAGCGGACGATCGATCTGGCCAAGCTGAGAGAGAAGTCTTCTATTATGGTCTCATGCAAGGCTTCCATCAAAGCCAATCAGAAGCTGACGGAAAATGAGGCCATCACGCTTTTGAAGCGGCTGGCAGCCTGCCGTCAGCCCTACACCTGTCCGCACGGCCGGCCGATCGTGGTTTCTTTCTCCGGCTATGATCTGGAGAAGCTGTTTAAAAGAGTGATGTAACAAGATAGGCAACCGATTGAGCAACTGAGCGAGTAACTGGAGGGTTATATTTTGATCATTACAACCGGAGAACATGAATCTCCGAAGACGGTGGCGCGCGCCAAGGAGTTGGCTGAGCAGGAAGCGGGAGCCGTTTATGTCCGCAGGGCGGGGCGTTCGCTGGAAGAGCTGAGAACCCGTCATGCGGAGAACGACGTCCTGATCGTTTTGGAAAATGGCGTCAGGCTGGCCGGCAGCTCGGAACGCCCGATGGATTTTCACCCCAGCATGTCTTACGTGCGCGCCAAGCGGGTTTTAAAAGGCGAAAAGGATCTGATGCTGGAGGCCGCGCGTGTCGCTCCGGGCGACGTTATTGTAGACTGCACGGCCGGTCTCGGTTCGGATTCGATGATGTTTGCGGTGGGGGCCGGGGAGACGGGCTCTGTCCTTGCGATGGAAAGCTCTTTTCCGCTTTACATGCTGCTTAAGGAGGGGCTGCGGACCTACCGGGCCAAGGTTGAGGGGTTTAACGAAGCTTTGAAGCGGATCGAAGTCCGCCATACCGATCATCTGGCGGGGCTTAAGGCCCTGCCGGACAACAGCGCGGATGTCGTTTATTTTGATCCGATGTTCCGGGATCCGACGCTGGAGTCCTCTTCGATTTCTCCGCTTAGGGCTTATGCAAACGGGGAACCTTTGTCGCTCGCGGCGATTGCGGAGGCCAGGCGGGTCGCTCGCAAGACGGTTGTCCTGAAAGAAAAAAGGGACAGCGGCGAGTTCGAGCGTCTTGGGTTTGCTTTGCCGGAGCGGAACCGCACTAAAATTACGTACGGAGTGATGCATCTTGACCGCTGAATCAGGCGTACATAAACCTAATCTGCTTGTGCTGGTCGGTCCGACGGCGGTCGGAAAAACGAAGCTCAGCATAGAGCTTGCTAAATCTTTTTCCGGCGAGATCATCTCGGGCGATTCAATGCAGGTTTACCGTGGTATGGATATTGGGACCGCTAAAATTAGCGAGCAAGAAATGGAAGGCGTGCCGCATCATTTGATCAATGTGCTGGAGCCGGACGACGCTTTTTCCGTCGCCCGTTTTCAGGCCGCCTGCGCCGAGCTGATCCCGGCGATTACGACTCGGGGAAACCTGCCTTTTATTGTGGGCGGCACCGGGCTGTATGTGGAATCGGTATGTTATGAATACCGCTTTTCCGAAGCGGAGGCCGATCAGGCGTTCAGAGAGGAGCAGCAGCTTTATGCCGAAGAGCATGGGACGGAAGCCCTGCATGCCCGGTTGGCCGCGGTGGATCCCGAATCTGCGGCAAAGCTGCATGCCAACGACCTGAGGCGCGTCATCCGGGCTTTGGAAATTCATCACCTGACCGGCCAAACCTTGTCCAGCCAGCTTGCGGGCCAGAATAAAACTTCTCCTTACAATTTATGTATGATCGGTTTGACAATGGACCGTCAATTGCTATATAACCGAATTGAGGCCCGGATCGACCTGATGCTTGAGCAAGGCTTGGTTAAAGAAGTACGGTCGCTGCTTGACAAAGGCTATTCGCGCAGTTTAGTGTCCCTGCAGGGGCTCGGGTATAAGGAGATTGCCGAGCACCTTCTGGACGGATTGCCGCTGGAAGAAGCCGTTATCAAATTGAAGCGGGATACCCGGCATTTTGCCAAACGCCAGCTTTCCTGGTTCCGTCACATGAAGGACATCCACTGGATCGACGTGACGCACGGTGAAAACTTTCCGGACCATTTGGCAGAGATCCGTGCTATAATAGCAGGAAAGTTCGGGATTCCTCTTGAATATAACAACAAACACTAATTGAACTATTGGGGGTACGGTAATGAACAAATCCATTAACATCCAAGATACGTTCTTGAACCAATTGCGCAAAGAGAGCATCCCGGTTACCGTCTTTTTGACTAACGGTTTCCAAATCCGTGGCACGGTCAAAGCGTTTGACAACTTTACGATCGTCATCGACAGCGACGGCCGTCAGCAAATGGTGTACAAACACGCGATCTCCACGTTCCAGCCGCAGCGCAACGTTTCGCTGATGCAGGAGCAGGAGGGCTAAACCGCTTTTGAAACTTTTTAATTTCCATAACGTTAATATTATAGCGCCTAGGAATAGAGCAACCTGCCAAGGTTGTTCTTTTCTTTCGGGCAGAAACAAGTTTTGCACGGAAGGGAGTCATGGAAGTTATGCCGACAGACAGACCGTCGAGAATGGAACGCAACCATAAGAAGCCGGACAAAATGTCGGAAAATCCGAAGGGCAAAAAGAAAAAGAAACGCCTGAACGGCAGAATGATTTTTTGGACTTCGTTTTTTACCATTGCCATAGCCGTGATCTGCGGAATCGTAGGTTATCTGTTTATAACCGTAAACGGCGAAAAGCTTCTGGATGCGAATAAAGATAAGCTGCAGGTCAACGGGCCGACACAGGTGTTTGACCGCAGCGGCAAATTAATGGGCGAATTATCCCTGGAGACAAGTGATCCGGTGGAAAGCGAAGATATTCCTAAGCTGTTAAAAGAAGCGTTTGTGGCCACGGAGGACAGACGTTTTTACGAGCACAGCGGGGTCGACTTCTGGTCGATCGGCCGGGCGGCCGCCAAAGACATTGTAGCCCGCAGCATGGTGGAAGGCGGAAGTACCATCACCCAGCAGCTCGCGAAAAACATCTTTCTGACCCGGGACAAAACGTTTTTCCGGAAAGCGACGGAAATGTCGATCGCCATGGCGCTCGAACGCCAATATACGAAAGATGAAATTTTGACCATGTACCTGAACCGGATCAACTTTGGGGGTACTACTTATGGTATTAAGGCGGCTTCGGAAAAATACTTCGGGATATCCGACCTCAACAAGCTGGATGTTTGGCAGATTGCGACGCTTGCTGCGATGCCGAAAGGACCGTCGGCTTATAATCCGCTCCGTCATCCGGAGGCCTCGACCGCTCGCCGGTCTGTCGTTCTGGATCTGATGTACGATCAGGGTTATATTACGGCCGAGCAACGCGACCACGCGAAAGCGGTAGTCTATGATTACCAGCCGCCGGCGACCAAACAAAGCTACCTGGCTTTTATCGACTATGTGATGGATGAAGCCGAAGACGTGATGCCGGATCTGACCGAAGACGATTTGGTTCGCGGCGGCTACAAAATCTACACCACGATGGACGTTCAGGCTCAGAAGGCCGTTGAGAAGGCTTTTGCCGATGACGATAATTTTGAAAAAAGCGTAGACGACCAGCCCGTCCAGGCGTCCATGATCATCATGAACCACGACAACGGCAGCATTTTGGCGCTGCTTGGCGGACGCGATTACGAACGCAAGGGCTTCAGCCGCATTAACAGCCGCAGACAGCCGGGCTCCGCTTTTAAACCGATCGTGTCTTATGCGCCGGCGCTCGAAAGCGGGAAATTTACGGTGGATACTCCGCTCAGCAACGAGAAGCAGTGTTTCAACGATTATTGCCCGAAGAACCTGCATGGGTATTCCAACACCATCGGCATGACCGAAGCGATTACGAAATCGGAAAATATTCCGGCTGTCTGGCTGCTGAACCAGATCGGCGTTAAAACCGGCGTGTCTTACGCCGAGAAGATGGGCATTCAGCTGGATCCGAGCGATAACAATCTGGCGATTGCGCTCGGGGGTCTGACCAAAGGGACGACGGTTAAGGAAATGGCGGCCGCCTACAGCGTTTTTGCCAATCAGGGGCGTTATAACGAGCCCTATTCGATCAAACAAGTCGTGAATGAGGACGGAACCGTTATTTATCAGCACGGAAACCCTGAGCAGAAGAAGGTTCTTAGCGAAGACACCGCTTATTATATGACTGAAATGATGGAAAACGTCGTAACGGACGGAACAGGGAAAAACGCCAAGCTCGGCGACCGTCCGATCGCCGGCAAAACCGGTACCACCCAAAGCGGCATTTCCGGAAGCAGCAAAAACCGGGACGCATGGTTCGTTGGTTATACACCGGAATTGACGGCAGCCGTCTGGATGGGTTATGACAAACCCGACAAAAACCATCTTCTGAGCGGCAGCAGCGGCGAATCCGCGAAGCTGTTCGGCAAGGTCATGAAAGAAGCGCTGGAAGGCGTTCCGATCAAGGATTTCGAAAAACCTTCGAATCTGACGGAGCCGACGCCTCCTCCATCGGAAAGCGCGCCGCAGGGCATAACGGGCTTCAGCGGTTCGTACGACCACTCCACCGGAACCGTGAAGCTCAGCTGGAACGCACCGGAGCAGGCGAATGGCGGCGGAGAATACCGCATTTACCGCAAAGCTTCGGACGAACAGGACTTCACGCTGCTGATGAGTGTGCTGACGACGGATGCAGAGGATTTAAGCGTAGTTCCGGGCACGACTTATCAATATTACGTGACCTACTACGATAAGGAAAGCGATCAAGAGAGCGGGCCTTCCGACAAGGTGGAAGTGGATGTGCCTGTGGAGGAACAGCCATCCGAAGAGCCAAGTCCGGATATAAGCTCGCCGGATGAAAGTCCGCCTCCTGACCAGCCGTCTGACGATGGCATGTTCCCGCCGCCTGGGGACTCGTCCGAACCGGGCGATTCGGATAATGGCGGGGACAACAACGGGAATATTGGCGGCGATAACGGCCAAGGTCAGCAACCTCCAAGCACTCAACCGCCTGGACGCGGAGGGGGAGGCAAAGGAAATCCTTCCTCTGAACCGGGCCAGGGAGGAAACGGGGCAGGAGCTGGAGGGACGCCTACTCAGGATCCGGCTTTAGAAGCCGGAGTTACGGGAGAGACGGCTCCGCCGTCCAATCCTTAACGGCTAACCGTCAGGTTTCCAAAACAAAAAGATCAAGCAAGGGATCCTGGATCTCTGCTTGATCTTTTTTTATTTTTTTCATTAGAGTGATATCCCTTTTTGTGACTCGCTTCCAAATATGATAAGCTGAACTTATTATGTTGGAAAGGGTCTTGACCATGAAACGAAAATTCGGAGACCGTGCGAACTGGAGGCGTGTCACGCAGCGCAGGTTTGCTTCGCGGTATGTAGAAAATCCCTATTTCTCCGGATACATTACGTTATACGGTATTGAGGCGCTTAGAGAACCGCTGTGGAAAACTTACGGGAGACATACGTTCCGTATTGCCGATAAAGGGTATTCCTGGCTTCAGTATTATCCCAAAGACGCTCATTATATTATAACGGCGATGTTTGACGACCGGAATGAAATAGTGGAATGGTATATTGACATATGTAAAAATCAAGGCGTCACCGATCAGGGGGTCCCTTGGTTTGACGATTTGTATTTGGATATTGTCGTGCTTCGGAACGGAGAAGTATTCCTGCTGGATCAGGACGAGCTCGATGACGCTTTGGGACGGAGGGTGATCACGCCCCGCGATTACGAGCTTGCTACACAAACGGCCAGAGAGGTGCTTCATATGATTGATGCCCATGCATTTCCTTATTTTTTGATGTCACTTGACCACTGCAGACAAGGATTCGAACTTGAAAAACTGCAGTTTGGCGGTGGAGGCGTGTAATGAGCAGGCGTGAATCCCTTAAAAGTTCAAGGAATGCCGAAGCGAGAATAGACAAGACAATCAAAGGCAAAGCCATGTTATTCCGCTCCCTCGCGAAAGGCGCCGGACTCCTTCTTTTGCTGCTGGCCGTCTGGCTGGCCTACGCCGCTTTGCAGGTGGAGAGCGAGCGCAGCAAGGAGCCGGCGGAGAGAGCCGATGTCGGCATCGTGCTCGGGGCGGCCCTATGGAACGATTACCCGAGTCCTGGGCTTATAGAACGGCTGGAGCGGGCGATTCAAGACTATGAGGATGGCAAATTTCCGTATTTTATCGTAACCGGAGGGCTGGACACTTCTAAGGCTAAGCTGACGGAAGCGGAAGGAATGGCGGAATATCTGGAGGAGCATGGCGTCCCCCGGGACCGCATTTTATTGGAAAACGAAGCCACAAGCACTTATGAGAACCTGCTGTTCAGCCAACGGATCATGAAGGAACGGGACATGAAGACCGCTATCATTATCACTCATGATTTTCATGGTCGGCGTTCCCTGGAGATTGCCAGAACGCTGGATTATAAATGGCCGCAGCTGTCGCTGGTGCATTCGGAGGTTCTCAACGAGGGTTATAACAAAACCCGGGAAGTCTTAGCTTATACGAAGTGGAAGCTGCAGCAGATCACCATGGCCATCACGTGAACCGAAAGTAAAACTTCTAATAAGGTAAGGGTCGCTAGAATATAGTGTAAAAGTAGCTATCAAACTCCTTACTCTTAAACGAGGTGATGCCTTCATGCAAGGGCGTGCCATGGCCGGCAGCGGACGCTCTGACGATAGACCGTCCAGACAAATCAACGTCATTTTGCGCAATTCCGAACCTCCCGTCATTTCTCAAGCCGTTCCGGATGCGGACGCCGCTCCAGTGTCTGTGGAAAAGCAGCAGCAGGGCGCTTTTGCGGAAATCCGCAAAGAGCTGGAACAGCTTGTTGGCCTAGACAACATCAAGTCGCTGGTTTATGAAATTTTTGCGCTGCTGCAGGTGGCGCGGCTGCGCTCCGACGCCGGACTGCTGTCGGAAGCCCAGGTATTCCACATGGTATTCCGCGGCAATCCGGGGACGGGCAAAACAACGGTGGCCCGAATTGTGGCGAAGCTTTTTCAGAAGATGGGCGTTTTGTCCAAAGGGCATCTGATCGAAGCGGAACGGGCCGATCTTGTAGGCGAATACATCGGACATACGGCGCAGAAGACGCGCGACTTGGTCAAAAAAGCGATGGGCGGCATCCTGTTTATTGACGAAGCCTACAGCTTGGCCCGCGGCGGGGAGAAAGACTTTGGCAAGGAAGCGATCGACACGCTGGTCAAAGCGATGGAGGATCACAAAAATCAGTTCATTCTTATTCTGGCCGGCTATTCGGACGAAATGGAATTTTTTCTGGATACGAACCCGGGGCTGCCGTCCCGTTTCCCGATTCAGATCGATTTTCCGGACTATTCCATCGACCAGCTCATTCAAATTTCCGAAATGATGGCCAAGGAACGTGATTATATTTTGATGCCCCAGGCGATACTCAAACTGAAGCAGCATCTGCTGACCGAGAAATTGGAAAGCGCTCATGCGTTCAGCAACGCCCGGTATGTTCGCAACGTCATCGAACGTTCCATCCGGCAGCAGGCCGTCAGGCTGCTGAACCAGTACGGGGGATCTTCGCCGGGCAAGCTGGAGCTGATGACGATCCGGACTGAAGATTTGAAGGTTGACGTAAAAGGGGATAAAAAGCCCGGCATGCCGTAATTAAGGATGAGGCGGCGGAGATAAAAGGAGTTTTATACAAGATGAAGCAGACGACCTACAATACGAACCAGCTTATTCCGGACAGAGCTATTCTGGTCAGCCTGATTACCGATGAAATCAAAAGAAGCGGCAGCGATTCGGATTCTTCGCTTGAAGAGCTGAAAAATCTTGCCGAAACGGCTGGCGTCGAGGTGATGGGCCAGTTGGTTCAAAATAAAGAAACGCCCGATTCCCGTTTTTTTCTTGGCAAAGGGAAGGTTGAGGAGCTGGGAGCTCTCATTGAAGAGCATGGGGCTAATACGGCCATCTTTGATCAGGAGCTTTCCGGGGCGCAGGTGCGGAATCTGGAGGAAAGGCTGGATGTCAAAATTATTGATCGTACCCAGCTTATTCTCGATATTTTTGCCCAGCGCGCCAAAACCCGGGAGGGCATCATTCAGGTGGAGCTGGCGCAGCTGTCCTATCTTCTGCCGCGTTTATCCGGCCACGGGAAAAACCTTTCCCGTCTGGGCGGCGGAATCGGGACAAGAGGTCCCGGCGAAAGCAAGCTGGAAACCGACCGCCGGCATATCCGGGGGCGGATCAGCGACCTGAAGCGTCAGCTTGAAGAGGTAACCCGGCACCGCAAGCTGCACCGGATGCGGCGCAAGGAAACGGGGATCGTGCAGGTGGCGCTGGTCGGTTATACAAACGCGGGCAAATCCACGCTGCTCAAGCAGCTGACGGAAGCCGACGTTTATGTGGAGAACCAGCTGTTTGCCACGCTGGACCCGACGACCCGGAATTTTGTGCTGCCAAGCGGCAAAGAAATCGTATTGACCGATACGGTAGGATTCATTCAAAATTTGCCTCACGATCTGGTCGCCTCCTTCCGGGCCACTCTGGAAGAAGCTAATGAAGCTGATCTTATTTTACATGTGGTGGATGCCTCTGCTGACAACCGGGAAGAACAAATGCGGGTAGTGGCGGATATCCTGAGCGAACTGGGCGCCGGGGACAAACCGCAAATCGTGCTCTACAATAAAAAGGACTTGTGCCGTCCGGAGCAGCTGGAAATGCTGCCTTCGAACGGGGCTTCGCTGAAGATCAGCGCTTATGAGGAAGAAGATTTAAAGAAAGTCATCGCGGCGGTTCAAGAGCATTTGACCGGCGAAACCTTGACCTTTAAACTCCCTGCTGCACAAGGAGAGCTCGGCGCCTTGATTCACCGGGTCGGCAAGGTGGAGGATCAGCAGACGGAAGAAGATTATGTGATTTATAAGGTGCTGCTGAACCAGGGCGATTACCAGAAACAGAAACATAAGCTTGAACCTTTTTTAGTAAAGTGATACGTTAAATAACGTAAATATGACATTCAAGTAACATTAGGGTCCATAACCGCTGCATTAAATCGGCGGGATGGGCCCTATTTAAAGAGGAGAGAAGAAAGCAGTATGGCAGTTTTTTCAGAAAAAACCTTAAAACAGCTTCAGGAAGCGGAAGCTTTAACGGTCCCGGCGATGGCTGAAATCGATAAAATCGTGGACCGCAATCAGTGGAAAGTCATCGAAGCTTTTCAAAAACATAAAGTAAGCGATTATCATTTCTCCAACTCTACCGGTTATGCTTACAATGATAGAGGACGCGAAGTGCTGGATTTGGTGTTTGCCGACGTGTTCGGCGCCGAAGCGGCATTGGTGCGGCCTCATTTTGCGTCCGGCACGCATACCATTTCAACGGCGTTGTTCGGCGTTTTGCGTCCGGGGGACGAGCTATTTTATATTACAGGCAGACCTTATGACACCCTGCACAAAGTCATCGGAAAGTCCGGCGACGGCACAGGCTCTTTGGCCGATTTCGGCATCGGGTACAAGGAAGCGGCCTTGCTGGAGACGGGAAAGGTGGACTGGGATGCGGTTAAAGCCGGAATCACGGAGAAAACCAAAGTCGTCGGCATTCAGCGGTCCAGAGGTTATGACTGGAGAAGTTCGTTTACCGTAAGCGAAATCGGAGAAATGGTATCGCGTTTGCGGTCCATTAAGCCGGATTTGGTTATATTCGTGGACAATTGTTACGGCGAGTTTACGGAAGAGCTGGAACCTACCCAGGTCGGCGTCGATCTGATGGCGGGTTCGCTGATTAAAAATCCGGGCGGCGGATTGGCGGAAACGGGAGGATATATTTGCGGTAAAAGCGAATATGTTGAACTGGCGGCTTACCGTTTGACGGCTCCGGGCATCGGCGGAGAGGTTGGGGCTATGCTGGGTACGACCCGAGGCATCTATCAGGGGTTATTTATGGCGCCTACGATTGTTGGACAAGCCGTGAAGGGCAGCGTATTGGCGGCGGCCGTCTATGAAAAGGCAGGTTTTGTGACGAAACCCCGCTGGAACGAGCCGCGTACGGATTTGATTCAGGCTATTTCCTTTGCGTCCGCCGAGCAGCTGATTTCGTTTGTTCAAGGGGTGCAGCAGGCGTCCGCGGTGGATGGACATGTGGTTCCTGAGCCTTGGGATATGCCGGGGTACGAAAACCCAGTCATCATGGCGGCGGGCACCTTTATCCAAGGAGGAAGTCTGGAGCTGAGCGCAGATGCGCCGATCCGCGAGCCGTACATCGCTTACATGCAAGGAGGATTAACCTACTCGCATGTCAAATATGCGATTTTGTCCTCTCTTGAAAAAATGAAAGACATCAATCTCCTATAAGGTTCACCTGATTCTAGCTTGACATGTTAGACAACGTAACATAAAATGAAATCAGAAAAAACATTATTGGAAGGTTGAGGAGCGATGGGTGACGAAATACGGAGAAACATGGCCTTATTCCCAATCGGTATTGTAATGAAACTTACTGACTTGTCGGCCCGCCAAATTCGATATTATGAGCAGCACCAGCTGATCGTACCTGCCCGGACCTCCGGGAACCAGCGGTTGTTCTCGTTTAACGATGTTGAACGTTTGCTCGAAATCAAGGCGCTGATCGACAAGGGTGTCAATATCGCAGGTATTAAACAGGTTATGAATCCAGTTGCAAAAGAATCGCAGGATGCGACCGTTCTTACCGATGACACCGAAGAGAAACGTAAAGAATTGACGGATTCGCAATTATACAGAATGTTGAAACAGCAGTTGGTAACCGGGAGAAGACCTGGTCAGGTTTCTCTGATCCAAGGGGAATTATCCCGTTTCTTTAAGTCATAACCGGGTTCCTGCTCCCGCTTATGACAACCCGGGGCAACATGATGTCATTTTTCCTTTATAAACATCTGTCATACATACATCATGCTGCTGCCAAGCATTATAGCCAGAAAGGGAGAGGGTTTTGTGAGTTACACTAAAGAGGATATTTTGCGCATTGCCAAAGAAGAGAATGTTCGATTCATTCGTCTTCAATTTACCGATCTGCTCGGTACGATTAAAAACGTAGAAATTCCCGTCAGCCAGCTTGAGAAAGCACTGGACAATAAAATGATGTTCGACGGCTCCTCGATTGAGGGATATGTCCGCATTGAAGAGTCGGATATGTATTTGTACCCGGATCTGAGCACCTGGGTCATTTTCCCTTGGGTAACTACGGACCGTGTAGCCCGTCTGATTTGTGATGTTTATATGCCTGACGGCACGCCGTTTGCCGGGGATCCTCGGGGCATCCTGAAACGTGTTCTGAAGGAAGCCGAAGAGCTGGGCTATACTTCCATGAACGTAGGTCCTGAACCGGAGTTTTTCCTGTTCAAAACGGATGCGAAAGGTGATCCTACGCTTGAGCTGAACGACCAGGGCGGCTATTTTGACCTGGCTCCGACGGATCTGGGCGAGAACTGTCGCAGAGAAATCGTAATCTGCCTGGAGGAAATGGGCTTTGAAATTGAAGCCTCCCACCATGAAGTGGCACCGGGGCAGCATGAAATCGACTTTAAATACGCAAATGCCATTCAGGCAGCCGACCAGATTCAAACCTTCAAGCTGGTAGTTAAAACGATCGCCCGTCAGCACGGCCTGCACGCGACGTTTATGCCTAAACCGCTGTTTGGTGTAAACGGATCCGGCATGCACTGCCACCAATCTTTGTTCCGCGGCGATGAAAATGCTTTCTATGACGAAAGCGACGATTTGGGCTTGAGCGACGTTGCGCGTTTCTACATGGCGGGAATTCTGAAGCATGCCCGCGCGCTTGCGGCCGTTACAAACCCTACAGTGAACTCTTATAAACGTCTGGTGCCTGGTTACGAAGCGCCTTGCTACGTGGCATGGTCTGCCAGCAACCGCAGCCCGATGATCCGTATTCCGGCATCCCGCGGCCTCAGCACCCGCATCGAGGTTCGCAACCCGGATCCGGCTGCGAACCCCTATCTGGCTCTTGCGGCTATGCTGAAAGCCGGCCTCGACGGTATCAAAAACGAGCTGCCGCTTCCGGCTCCAATCGACCGCAACATTTATGTGATGTCAGAAGAAGAACGCCTGGAAGAGGGCATCCCAAGCTTGCCTTCCGATTTGAAGGAAGCGCTCAGCGAGCTGATCCGCAGCGAAGTGATCGTAAGCGCGCTTGGCGAGCATGCCGTAACCCATTTTTACGAGTTAAAAGAAATCGAATGGGACATGTTCCGCACGCAAGTGCATCAATGGGAACGCGATCAATACCTGACTTTGTATTAATTGGACAAACCCTTGGGGCCATGGTGAAGTGCACCCCTTAGAATAGACATTGGAAAAACCCCTGGTTATTCCGATGAATTCTAGGGGGTGTATTTTTGTGGCTATAAAAGGACAAAAGTTTAAGCGTTATCCGGAAGAACTCAAGCTTAAAGCGATTCAACTTCATATGGAGGAAAAATGGACCTATCGGCAAATCACAGAACATTTGGGTATTCAGGATAAAGACCGAATGAAGCGATGGATGCGAAAGTATCGGGAGCAAGGTGAGTTTGGATTATTGGATCAACGAGGTCGACGTAAAGCCTATATCGATCAGGATCGGTATGTTCAGAAGCTTGAGCGGGAGAATGAACGGTTAAAAAAGTGCTTGGAAATCTGGATGCGGGAGGGAAAAAGGAACGCTTTACCCTTATCGAGCAAGCGGCAAACCGGGGGGAAGTAGCTGAACTCTGCAGCCTCTTTGGTGTCTCAAAAAGTGGTTACTACGCTTATCTAAAGCGGAAAGGCAAGGATCGGGATGCGGAAGCTAAACGGCTCATCTATACGGTTTACAAACGCTACGAGGGAAAATACGGTTACCGGCAACTGCAGTTATTTTTGTGGCAAGATGACGGGGTATGGATGAATCACAAGAAGGTTCTGAGACTGATGCAAGAGCTTGGCATTCAGGCCCTGATTCGCCGGAAACGATGCACGAACTCCGTTTACCGGACGGCAGAGCGTGTGGCGGAGAATCTGCTTCAGCGAAACTTTACAGCCGAAAGACCCAACCAGAAATGGGTCACGGATATCACTCAATACCGTGTTGGTGAGCGATGGCTCTACCTTTCGGCTATAAAAGACTTATTCAATAATGAGATTATCGCCTACCAACTTAGCGAACGGAATGACAACGAGTTGGTTCTTCGGACCTTCGCCAAAGCGTTTGCCAAGCAAAAAGACGTGACCGGATTGGTCGTTCATAGCGACCAAGGTTTCCAGTACACGTCTCATGCTTACCACGACATGCTGCCAAAGGTTGGCGCCCGAATCAGCATGTCATGCCGAGGTAACTGTCTAGACAATGCCTCCATGGAGAGCTTCTTCTCGCATCTCAAAACGGAAGGGCTCTATCCCTATGATATCCGAAATCTGAAAGAGTCACAAAGACGAATTGAAACCTATATACGTTTTTATAACCAAAGTCGACCACAACGGAAGCTAAAAAAACGGACGCCGATCGAGTATCGACGCCAGTTCACTGCCTAGGTGTTTTTTCGATGTCCACTAAATGGGGGCTTGACCAAACTGGTCGATGGGCTTTTTCATTTGATAATAAAAATGTTCTCGTCTTACAAAATTGTCCAAATGCAAGGGTTAATTTTTAGTGTTGTCTTTTTCTTTTTTTTCTTTAGGCGATGGGATTCCATTAAATACCCTCATATATAAATAATACACATACAAAGCCACACCGAGTCCAGCGATAAAGAGGATTGCTTTTCCGAATCCTGAGATCTCCATATAGTTGTGTAACTCCTTTCGGAATAATTAGCTTTATTATAACACTTACAAAATTATTACGAAATAGGTAAAATTTATTTTAAAAGAAGGGATTTTTAATATAATGAAGAATATTATATTTGTTACTAAATTTTGATTGGGAGGGTGAAGTAAATGTCCAGAAAGTTAGTTTCAATTTTCACGGTTGTATGTTTGATTTTTGTATTGTGTATACCTGTAGGGGCAAGTGCTGAAGAAGTGGGGTACAGCAATTTAACTCCAGATCAACAAAAAACATACGATCAATTAGTTAATGAAGGCTACCAAGTATCTATTTCGAAAGGAGTTAACGATACCACTGTTATTTCCGGATACCAAAAACAACAGGCTGAAAAGAAGTTAATACAACCACAAGCAGTATCTGAAGATATCACTTACAACATAAATCAGGCAGTTTATTTGGGAAATTATCATGTTTCAGACGTAAAAGGTACAATTATTGCTAATATATTGAATTATTCGAGTACATATATTAAAAGTTATTCCTTACAAGTGGTTCCTTACACATACAGTGTATTGACATGTACTTTTACAACACCTACCTATTCAAGAAATGTATACACAGGTAAAGCTGAATTGGTGCAGTCATTTAAAGGCACAGTTCAACAACCGGCAGGTGGGGCATTGAGCGGCATCACCTTCCCGGTGACCATGTATTATATTGTCACTGCTTCGGATGGTAGTATGTTGATTGATCAAACCTAATTTAAAAGCCCGCTTGACCTTAACTGGTCGGCGGGCTTTTTGCTTTATACGGACGCAGACACTATCTGATTGATTTTAATCCATCGGGTCTCATCGGCCATTTTAAATTTGATCTCCCGGCTGTGGGTATGTATTGACTTGACCACACCGCGCAATTCATAACCTTGCGTTTCGCCCCATAATTTCAGATTGATCAGCAACTGCTCGCGCAAAGACCGGCTGAGAACCTGCTCGATCTCGTGCCATGCCTCGTCGCTGAGGATCGGCCGGGAATACTTACGCTACAACAGCTTAAGGTCAATTTGGTGCTGTTGTAGCGCCTCTACATGCTCAGTTAACATCATCTTCGTTTTCCACCGTTCGTTACCGTCCAACAAGGACATACATGTCTCCTCCTTAATGCGAATATACGTTCTTATTATATATCTGGATAACAAGTTAATTCAAGCTATAATTGCTTTCATATGAGGAATATTTTACCTTTATTCTTTCGACAAATACCGACACATTTCAAACGCAAGTAGGTATAAAATGGATTTGGGAGCAAAATGCTCCCGAAAGAAGCAGGGAAGTGCGGACTTAACCGCACATGCTTACTCCTTGTCTTTTTCGACGATGATCCATTCGTGTAAATCTTCCATTCTGCATCCCAATAAAAGAGCAGCCGTGTATTCATCTTCCGGTTTCATGACTCTTTCATCATTGCAGAAATGGGATATTATACGCTTGGGTCTACCGGATCTCCGGGCATACTCAGCTTGAGTCCAGCCCTTCTCGTCGATCCAGTGTTGGAGTAAGCAACTTCCGCGATTAACGCGCAAGTTGCCATGCCCCTTTCAATCTGTGGTGGTTGATACATAAGTTTCGTTATATTCTACTTTACAGGGGTTGGGCAGATGAAAAAGCACATCATTGAAATTAATTGGGATGATATCGATCCGGAAAACATCGAATTATTCAGCCTGGCCGTGTTAGAAAGCCAAGATATTGAATTGCCGGCAATGGTAATTGTCAAAAGCCCCTCCAATGAGCAGACAATGTTAATAGCCAAAAAGACCTCAACGAGCTAAATTCTCAAAGGTCTTTTTGGTTTATTTCACATGCCCCCCAGTTTGCCCCCTGTGTGCCCCCCGTTTTTTGAAAAGTTATGATCCGGCTTGACAATCTGCTTCTAAATAACCTTATTTTATCAACCTTTTCAGGAAATTTTGATGTATTTTAAAATCCAAGACCATGTTCCGCACGCAAGTGCATCAATGGGAACGTGATCAATACCTGACTTTGTATTAATTGGACAAACCCTTGGGGCCATGGGTGAACTGTAACCCGAAAGATAGACACTTAAAAAAAGTGCCTGTCTTTCGGGTTTTTGTGTTTTAATGAGAAATACTACAGTGAATGAGGGAACTACATCATGTCAAAACGTCTTTTCACATCCATGCAAATGAGAATGCTGGAGTCAAATCCTAATGTTGTTCATGTAACTGAAAAAGCAATAACCTACAAACCTGAGTTTAAATTACAAGCTGTTAAGTCATATAAAGCAGGTCATCAACCCATGCAAATATTTCTCGAAGCCGGGTTTGACATCGCTGTTATCGGAGCAGAAACACCTAAGAAAGGATTGAAACGTTGGAGAGCAACGTACGACAAGCTTGGAGAGGAGGGATTACTTGTGGATCGCAGAGGCAAAGGCAGCACGGGAAGACCTTCATCTCAGGAACTCAGCACAGAGGAAAGATTGAAACGCGCTGAAGCAAAGATTAAGTTCTTGGAAGTGGAAAATGAATTTCTAAAAAAGCTCGAAGCTCTAGAAAGGCAGGCGAAGCACAAACGCTAACCCCTTCGGAGACTTTTGAGTTCATTGAGACTACTATTCGTACACATCAGCTAAAAGGTTTAAACGCCTATTTATGCGCCGCTGCAGGTGTTAGCCGCAGTGGATATTATGCTTGGCTTAAAGCGGAGCCCGTAAGACAGAAACGTAAAATTACCGATGAGGCGGACTATCAACTGATCCAAATGCACTTTTCTTCTCTAAAAGGTAAAGCAGGGGCTCTAACCATCAAGATGCATCTCGAACGTAAGGATACTGTGGTTATGAACCACAAGAAAATACGCAGAATTATGAGCAAATACAACTGGGTAGCTAAAGTGAGACAGGCCAATCCCTATCGAAAGATCGCTAAGGCTACGCAGGAGCATCGTACTTGTCCAAACTTATTAGAGCGGCAATTTAAACAAGATGAACCCGGAAAAGTGCTTTTGACGGATATTACCTACATGAGATACGGCAACGGACAGCAGGCATAGACGGGGCAACAAACCAAATATCAGCACATGTACTTTCAACTTCTCTGGGGCTTCAAATTGTGGAGAAAACATGGGAAGAACTACTTAGCAACATGGACTACACCATTCATCCAGAAGCTATTCTGCATTCTGATCAAGGTATGCATTACACCCATCCTGTCTTTCAAAACTTGGTGAAGAAAGCTGGGTTTAAGCAATCTATGTCTAGGAAAGGGAATTGCTGGGATAACGCCCCCATGGAATCCTTCTTTGGTCACATGAAGGATGAATTGGAATACGAGGACTGTCAAACTATTCAAGAACTACGACAGAGAGTTAACGAGTATATTCTCCAGTACAATACAGAGCGCTACCAATGGGGATTAAAAAAGATGACTCCTGATGAATACAGAAGTCATCTGCTTATAGTCTAAGACCTTTTTATTACGTGTCCATAACTCGGGTTACAGTTCAGGGCCTCGGGGGTTTTTTCTTTTTTGAGAAAATCAGCCATGTGGAGTTGGTCCTGCCGGAAATGCCTAATGAGCATAGGCCCCGGCTTATACGATATGAATGTGTAGAATCCGCTGATAGGATTAGCCGATATAAGCATAAAGCAAGACCTTTCCTGAAAAACGACCATGAAGAGCCGCAGGGAACTTATCCTGTTTACTTTTCATGGTTATTTTTATGATCAATCTGCGGCTCATAGCAGGAGGAGTGGAGGAGCTAATTGGGCCTATTTTACATTGAATAAGGAACATATATTCGCATATAATGAAAACAAACAAATGTTCGCTAAATTGGAGGGTTGTAAATGCCGGAAAAATATAAGGGCTCGATTGTTGAAATCATTTACATGAATCGGAAAGGCGAAATCACCCAGCGCAGCATCGAGGTTTATCTGATTCAAAACGGACTTGTCAAAGCAAAATGTTTGAAGACGGGGCAGATCCGATCGTTTAAAATCGAAAATATCCTTGCGGTTGATCCGAAATCCGTCCAATTCCATGGATCAGCAGGGTCAGCCGGCTTTCATGAAAATGGTCATCCAATTCCAAGTCGAATATAAATAGAAAATCCATAAGAGCGAGCGTTTGGAACGCCGATTCTTATGGATTTTTTTATGGCGGCCCATGTAAAAATCAATTATGATAATGATAATTATTATCATTTAATGTATAATAGGTTCATCTTATTCATTGAATTATAAATCATCATTCTATAAACATAAATCCATGTTGGGGGAGACATACATAATGGCGGAAGCTTCACTTGAATTATTTGATGTGACCATCATCGGCGGCGGACCGGCCGGGATGTATTCGGCATTTTACAGCGGCATGCGGGATATGAAAACCAAACTGATTGAAGCGAATGACCAATTGGGTGGCCGGCTGCTTATTTATCCGGAGAAAATGATTTGGGATGTCGGCGGCGTCGGCCCCATTTTATGCGCGGATTTAACGGCTCAATTGATTAAGCAGGCGAATACGTTTGAACCGACGTTCGTTTTTAACGAGCAGGTGACCGATTTCAGCCGGCAGGAAGACGGCACGATTCTACTTACGACCGCTTCAGGCCAAAAACATTGGACCAAAACGGTGATCATGGCCATCGGCTACGGAATTCGGAAGCTGGCTAAACTGGAAATTGAAGGTGCGGACCGGTATGAAGTTAGCAATCTTCACTATACCGTGCAGGAGCTTGAAGAATTCCGCGGAAAAAACGTTCTGATTTCAGGCGGCGGGGATTCCGCTGTGGATTGGGCCAACGAATTATGCCCGATTGCTGAGCAGGTCACTGTCGTGCACCGTCGCGACGAGTTTGGCGGACATGAACGAAATGTATTAAAAATGAAGCAGTCCTCTGCCGCGATCAAAACGCCTTATGTCGTAGATAGGCTGCACAGCGGAAGCGGCGAACACATTGAACAGGTGACCATCACCCATGTGGAAACGGGGTCGACGGAGCTGCTTGATGTTGACGCAGTGATCGTCAGCCACGGGATGCGAACGGATTTCGGTCCTGTAAGGGATTGGGGCTTTAACTTGGGGCAGTGGTGGATCGATGTGAACGGAAAGCTGGAGACCAATATTCCGGGGATTTTTGCGGCAGGGGATTTCGTGAATTACGAGAGCAAGGTTCGCCTGATTGCAGGCACATTTACCGATGCGGTGTTGGCCGTGAACAGCGCCAAGCTGTACATCGATCCTAGTGCGGAGCGTGTAGCTTACGTTTCGTCCCATAACAGCCGTTTCAAAGAGAAAAACCGCGCGCTTGGTGTTGCGGTAGAAGAAGATTAAGCCAATTTTGACGGAAAAATAAATAACCCCAGGGGACCCGCTGGTTCCTTGGGGTTGTTGTTTTATTTGGAATGTCCCCGCGCAAAACGCCCGACGATTTCCGTCGATTGGACAACGTTCATAAAGGCATAGGGATCCGTGGTCACCACCGCTTTTCGTACGGCCGCAAGCTCATATCTGGTGGTCACGGTCATCAAGGTGGAGTTGCCCACCTGGCTGTAACCGCCTTGGGAATCCATGCAAGTGATGCCGTGGTGCAGCTTCCGCAATTCGGCAAGCATGCGGTCTCTTTCCTTTGTAATGATAAAGCAGGTCACTTTGATATGGCCTACGTGAATGGTATCCACGACCTTCCCTTTAACGAAAGTGGAAAGCAGAGAATAAAGCGCAAGGTCCCAGGTTTTATAGAAGCCGAGGGCAATAAAAACAAGTCCGTTCAAAACAAACAAAATGTTGCCGATAGGAAGATCGTATTTCCGCGTAATAATTGAACCTACAATGTCGAATCCGCCGGTGGAGCCTCCCACCCTTAAGGAAAATCCGATGCCGATCGCCGAGATAATCCCGCCGGCTACCGCGCCAAGCGTAGGGTCATGAGTCACGCCCACTACGGGGATCACGGCCATAAACCAGGTCGTCGCTACAACGGAAATCAGGCTTAAAACGATATAACGCCGGCCAACGGCTTTCCAGCCCCATATAATCAAGGGAAGATTTAGCACGAAATAAACGATGGAAATGTTCCAGCCCGTTAAATAGCCGATAATCGATGCAAGACCCGAAATGCCTCCTGATAACAGCTGATGCGGAATCAAAAAGAGGTTCAGGCCGGCAGCGACAAGAAAAGCAGAGAAGATAATGATGGCTATCTCTTGTGCGGGTCTAAGCGTTGCGGATTTTTTCTTAATGAATTCGGAAGACTGCTGCAGGTTCAATTTGTTTCAATCCTTTATAAAGTTTTTAAAAGAATCGAGCGATAAAAATAAATTATCGATTCAATTATCTTTTTTATCAATATAGCATACAATAAAAAAAATCACTATCCATGATCGTGTGTGTGCGGCCGATCTAAAACCCGGCTTAACGAGGTTTCCATGGGAATATCAAATGTAAAAAGGCAGCTATCCTTTCAAAGGGAAAGGAGCTGCCTTTATATTATTTACCAGTAAATGAACTTCATACGAAAAAATAAATGGCGAGCCTTTAATGGAAATCCCGGAACAGTCCGATCACTTTGCCCAAAATGGTTACGTGTTTCAAACGAAGCGGTTCAAAGGCTGGATTCTCAGGCTGCAAACGGATGTGGTCTCTTTCTTTATAAAAAGTTTTGACCGTAGCTTCGTCCTCTTCCGTCATAGCCACCACGATATCGCCGTTTTCAGCGGTTTGCTGCTGACGGACGATCACATAGTCTCCGTTGTGAATTCCGGCTTCGATCATGCTTTCGCCGACAACGGCAAGCATAAATACTTCCTTATCTCCGACATAATGGTTGGGAAGCGGGAAATAATCCTCGATATTCTCGGTTGCGGTGATCGGAACGCCGGCCGTAACTTTGCCCACAACCGGAATTCTTGCCACAGTATGGGCAAACATATTGGAATTCTCCGACTCTTCCTGGCCCAGCAGTTCAATCGCCCGCGGTTTTGTCGGGTCTCTGCGAATCAGACCTTTCTTCTCCAAACGGTCCAGATGACCATGTACTGTCGAACTGGAGGCCAGTCCCACAGCTTCGCCAATTTCCCGAACAGAAGGAGGATAACCTTTCATTCGAACTTCACTGCGTATAAATTCCAAGATCGCCTGCTGGCGGCTGGAAACCTTCGACATTTGTTATCAACCCCATCTTAGTAACGTTTGGAAAAATTATAACATAGAACCTCCGTTCGCACAAACAGGAGTTCTAACCTTTTTCTATAGAAGGCTGCAAATTAGGAAATAGGGCGGCGAAACGCAGGGGAACAATTGTTCTAAAAAACTATTGAACAAAACAAACGTTCGTGTTATATTGATTTCAGACAAAACAGAACAAACGTTTGGGAGTGATTTTAAATGTTAAAGTACAGTACTTATAAAAGTATCCATACAACCCCGTCGCCAGTGATGTCCACAGCTTCGGTGCGATTCTTACATAAATCCCCAATGTCTTCCGGTACCCGCAAACCTTTTATCCGCACCTTCGTAGTGATAGCCGTGCTGCTTCTTTCTTTTACCGGTTTTATCAGCGCTTTTGCGGCTTCGGTTTCCCCGGGAGAGGAGCCGGTGTATGAATCCGTTGTGGTGATGCAGGGAGATACGTTGTGGAATATCGCGTTGGCTCATAAACCATCCGGCATGGATACCCGTAAATATGTCGGTTTGTTATCCTCATTAAACCATTTGCATGACAGCGGCATTCAAGCCGGAGATATTTTAAATCTTCCTAATATAGATTGATTATAGATTGAATATGGATTGAAATTTTTTCGAACCTTTCTTCCTTAAGAATGGCAGAGCTTGCAGGGGGCTTACAGCGCCTTGACAAGCTCTTTTTGACGTGTCAAAGTAAATAGTAATGCCTTTAATGAAGGAGGACTTTATGGACATCGATAGCCTGGTACAGCGGATCAACGAATTGGCCCGCAAACACAAAGCGGAAGGATTAACGGAAGCAGAAAAGCTCGAACGCGCAGAGCTGCGTGAAATATATCTTGGCAATATCCGCAAAAACTTCCGTCAACAGCTTGAATCCATTGAGATTGTTGACGAAAAATAGCCGGCTCTCCGGCAACCATGTCTAGGGAGGATGCAAGGGAATGTCAAGATCGTTTGAACGGAAAGTAGAGAAAAACCGTCAGAAATTCAACATTAATCAGCAGAAGAAAGGGGTTAAACCCGGCGGAACTTTAGGCAGCAAAGGCGAAGGCGTAACGTTCAGAGGGCGTAACGTGCTTCTGCCGCTGCTGTTTGTTGTGCTTGGCGCTATGTATGCGGTTATGGGTTTTATTGGCGGGACCGAAAACATAAATACGCTTTACATTATTACGGTAGCTTTGTATTTTGTGCTGGGTATTGTGATTTTCTTAAGAAAACCTTATCTGCGGATCTACAAAAACAAGCTGTTTACTTCCAAATTTAATCGGGACCGCAGTCTGGATGCAGGTTCGATCGCCAAAATCAAATGGAGCGGCAAAACGATCACGATCGTAGCCAAAACGAAAGAGCCGAACTGGACGTTTTCAGGCAGCCGCAATTTTTATGACACCGAACAAGTCGGTGCGGCTTTGCAGGAATTTGCGGCTACTCATGGGGTAGAGTTCGAGAAAAAATAAGCTGGACATTAGACGGAAACCGGGGGGAACGGGGAATGGCTGAAGTGAAAGCAGTTTGTTTTGACCTTGATGATACGCTGCTATGGGATGAACGCAGCGTAGAGGAAACGTTTAAAGAGGTTTGCCGGAAAGCGGAGGAAATCACCGGAGTAGATGCTGCAAGACTGGAGGAAGCGGTGCGCAGGGAAGCCAGAGCGCTTTATGAATCCTACGAAACCTTTCCTTTCACCAAGCTGATTGGGATTAATCCGTTTGAAGGTTTGTGGGCGAAATTTGACGGCGGAGATCAGCCTGAATTCCGCAAACTTCAGGAGCTGGTTCCGGCTTACCGGAAAAATTCCTGGTACAATGCACTCCGGGCCTGCGGTGTGGATAATGCTGAATTGGCCGCAGAGCTTGGCGAAATGTTTGCCTCGGAACGGCGAACCAGGCCTTATACTTATGAAGAAACGTTTCTGGTCTTAAACGAACTGAAAGGCAAGGTAAAACTGCTTTTGCTCACCAACGGCTGCCCTTCCCTCCAGCAGGAAAAACTCGATGGCGTGCCTGAACTGGTTCCTTATTTTGATGAAGTAATCATTTCCGGAAGCTTCGGTCGGGGGAAACCGGACGTTGCGATTTTTGAACATGCTTTGAAGCTGCTTGGCACGTCGCCTGAGGAAACGGTCATGGTGGGCGACAAGCTTACGACTGATATCAAAGGGGCGCTTGCGGCCGGTATTCCTTCCGTTTGGATCAACCGCGACGGAAAAACAAGAACCGACGAAATCGTGCCGGACTATGAAATCCGTCATCTTTCCGAGCTGTTGGAGCTGGTAAACGGCAAACCTTCTATTTAATAAACCTGAATAAATGATAGCCGTCTTGGGTCTTTGCCGACTGCAGGCGGCTTTTGTATTTTTAATGAACGGGATAAACATGGAATTTTCTTTCCTTACAAAGGGGCTTCTGCTAAACTAAAGATTAATGTCTGAAAGGAGGTTATTGGAATTGAATAAACCCAGTCTTGATGCGCGATTAAAAGAGAAAATATTAATTCTTGACGGTGCCATGGGAACCATGATCCAGCAGGAAAACCTGACTCCGGAAGATTTCGGAGGCGAGCAGCTTGACGGCTGCAACGAAATGCTGGTACTGACTAGACCTGACGTCATCACCCGGATTCATGAACAATACCTCGAAGCGGGAGCGGATCTCATAGAGACCAATACGTTCGGCGCGACTTCTGTCGTATTGGCCGAATATGATATACCGGAGAAAGCCAGGGAAATCAATCTGGCAGCGGCAAAGCTGGCCGTTGAAGCGGCTGAGAAATACAGTACGGGGCAGCAGCCCCGTTATGTGGCGGGTGCGCTTGGACCTACCACTAAAACGCTTTCCGTCACCGGAGGCGTAACCTTCGGCGAGCTGGTGGAAAGCTATGAAGAACAAGCCGTAGCACTGATCGAAGCGGGCGTCGACGCTCTGCTGCTGGAGACTTCGCAAGACACGCTGAACGTCAAGGCCGGAAGCATCGGCATTAGACAAGCTTTTTCAAAGACGGGAACCAAGCTGCCGATCATGATTTCCGGAACGATCGAGCCGATGGGCACGACGCTTGCCGGACAAAACATCGAATCGTTTTACGTCTCACTGGAGCACCTGCAGCCGATTTCCGTAGGTTTGAACTGTGCGACAGGACCGGAATTTATGAGGGATCATATCCGCACGCTGGCCGAAATGTCCAAAACAGCGGTCAGCTGTTACCCGAATGCAGGTCTGCCGGATGAAAACGGCCATTACCACGAATCCCCGAGCTCTTTGGCCCGAAAAATCGGCGCTTTTGCCGAGCAGGGCTGGCTGAATATTGCGGGGGGCTGCTGCGGCACGACTCCGGCCCACATTAAAGCTCTTTCGGAGGAGCTTGCCGCCTATGAGCCGCGTCCGGTTGCCGGTCAACATCCGCCGGCGGTTTCAGGCATCGAGCCCGTGTACATTGAAGCGGACAACCGGCCCTACATGGTCGGAGAAAGAACGAATGTTCTGGGTTCACGGAAATTCAAACGCCTGATTGTGGAAGGCAAATACGAGGAAGCTTCGGAGGTGGCCCGGGCCCAGGTCAAAAACGGCGCTCAGGTGATCGACGTTTGCGTGCAGGACCCGGACCGGGATGAAACGGTGGATATGCGTGAATTTCTGGAGCTGGTGGTCAAAAAGGTGAAGGTTCCGCTCATGATCGATACCACGGATGCGGAGGTCATCGATTTGGCACTCCAATACTGCCAGGGCAAATCAATTATTAACTCCATTAACCTTGAGGACGGCGAGGAGAAATTCGAACGGGTAACCCCGCTCATTCATAAGTATGGGGCTGCCGTAGTCGTGGGCACGATTGACGAACGGGGACAAGCCATTACGCGGGAGGACAAGCTGGAGGTTGCCAAACGCTCCCACGATCTGCTGGTGAATAAATACGGCCTAAAGGCTGAGGATCTTATTTTTGATCCTTTGGTATTCCCGGTGGGCACCGGGGATGAGCAGTACATCGGCTCGGCCAAGGAAACGGTGGAAGGCATCCGTCTGATCAAGCAGGCGCTGCCGGAGTGCCATACGATTTTGGGCATCAGCAACGTTTCGTTTGGTTTGCCTGAGGCGGGGCGGGAAGTGCTGAACTCCGTTTTCCTGTATGAATGCACCAAAGCCGGCCTGGATTACGCGATCGTAAATACGGAGAAAGTGGAGCGTTATGCCTCCATCCCGGAAGAAGAACGCCGATTGGCTGAAGAGCTGATTTATAATACGAACGATGAAACGCTGGCTGCGTTTGTCGCCGCTTTCCGGAACAAGAAGGTAGAGAAGAAAGAAAAGGTCATGAACCTGCCGCTGGAAGAGCGGCTGGCTTCTTATATCGTAGAGGGGACCAAGGAAGGCCTGCTTCCGGATCTGGATGAAGCGCTTGGCCGCTATACCGCCTTGCAGATTATCAACGGTCCTCTTATGAAAGGCATGGAAGAGGTTGGCCGGTTGTTTAACAACAATGAGCTGATCGTGGCCGAGGTCCTGCAGAGCGCGGAAGTAATGAAGGCTTCAGTAGCTTACCTGGAGAACTTCATGGAGAAAAACGAATCCTCGGTGAAAGGCAAAATTTTGCTGGCTACCGTAAAAGGGGACGTTCATGACATTGGCAAAAACCTGGTGGAAATCATCTTGGCCAACAACGGTTACCAAATCGTAAATTTGGGTATAAAAGTACCACCGGAGAGCATTATCGAAGCTTACCGCAAGGAAAAAGTCGATGTGATCGGCTTATCCGGCCTGCTCGTCAAGTCGGCGCAGCAAATGGTCACTACGGCCCAGGATTTGCGGAATGCCGGTATTGATGTTCCCATTATGGTTGGCGGTGCGGCTTTGACCCGAAAGTTCACCAAAACCCGGATCCGGCCGGAATACGACGGCATGGTTGTATACGCCAAGGATGCGATGGACGGGCTTGATTTAGCCAACAAGCTGATGAATCCCGATGCACGCGAGAAGCTGCGGCAGGAGCTGGAGTCCGACAAGGATAATGAGAACGCAAAACCCGAATCGGCACCGCTCCCGGAATTAACACGGGCTGTTCGCTCCAAAATTTCCGTGGATGCGCCGGTGTACATTCCGCCGGACTTGGAGCCGCATATCTTAAAAAATTACCCGCTGGGGCACATCATTCCTTATGTCAACATGCAGATGTTGCTTGGGCACCATTTGGGTCTGAAAGGCAATGTTGAGCAGTTGATTTCCTCCGGAGATCCCAAAGCGCTGCAATTGAAGGAAACAGTGGATCAGGTCATGTATGAAGCGGTGACGGACGGCATGATCCAGGCCAATGCGATGTACCGGTTTTTTCCGGCCCAATCGCGTGGCAACGATATTTTGATTTATGATCCCAAGGATAAGTCCAAGGTGCTGAAAACCTTCTCGTTCCCGCGTCAGCGCGTAGAACCTTTCCTCTGCTTGGCCGACTATTTGAAGCCGGTAGAAAGCGGGACGATGGACTACGTCGGCTTTATGGTCGTAACGGCCGGGAAAGGCATTCGTGAAAAATCCGAGGAATGGAAGCTGCAGGGCGATTATTTGCGCTCCCATGTGCTTCAGTCCACCGCCCTGGAAATGGCGGAGGGCATGGCCGAACGGCTGCATCACATGATGCGGGACACTTGGGGGTTCCCGGACCCGCAGGATATGACGATGAAGCAGCGGCATGGAGCCCGTTATCAGGGCATTCGCGTTTCGTTCGGGTATCCGGCCTGCCCGGATCTCGAGATGCAGGCGCCTTTGTTTGATCTGATGAATCCCCGGGAAATTGGCGTAGAGCTGACCGAAGGGTTTATGATGGAACCGGAGGCTTCGGTTTCGGCTATGGTGTTCAGCCATCCTGAAGCGCAATATTTTAATGTAGATAAAGCTTAATCTGGCCTCTTGCAAAATCCCCCGGAGAAAGCGGGGGATTTTTTGTTGATAATGCGCGCATGTTTTAATTAAGGGCGCTGCTGAAGGCAGATGGCATTCGATTTATGACTAAGAGAGGAGCGGCTGAATATGGAACTTTATTTTATGGGAACCAATGCGGGAGTTCCTTCCCTGCAACGAAACGTGACCTCGCTTGCGCTCCGGATGCTGGAGGAAAGAAGGTCTTTCTGGCTGTTTGACTGCGGCGAAGGCACGCAGCATCAGGTGCTGCGTTCCCCGCTGCGGCTCAGCAAGCTGGAGAAGGTTTTTATAACCCATCTGCATGGCGACCATTTATTCGGGCTGCCCGGGCTGCTGTCCAGCCGGGCCAATCAAGGCGGAGATACGCCGCTTACCGTATACGGGCCAAAAGGATTGAAGTCCTTTATCGATTTGACGCTGGGCATCAGCGAGTCGAGAGTCAACTACGAGCTGACCGTAAAGGAGCATGAAGGCGGAGTGCTGTTCGAGGACGATACGTTCCGGGTGGAATCAGCCCTTCTGGAGCACCGGATCGACAGCTACGGCTACCGGATCATCGAGAAGGACCGTCCGGGCAAGCTGGATTTTGAAAGCTTAAAAAAACACGGCGTTAAACCCGGCCCCTTATACGGCCAACTGAAGCGCGGCGAAAACATTGTAACCGAACAGGGGACGGTGGTGCGCTCCTGCGACGTGCTCGGCAAGCCGAAAAAAGGGCGGATCGTTACCATTTTGGGCGATACCCGGCCCTGCCATAATGCGATCGAGCTTGCGCGGGGGGCGGATATGCTGGTGCATGAAGCTACTTTTTTGCACGAACTGAAGAAAACCGCCTATGAATACCATCACAGCACCGCCGTGCAGGCGGCAGAAGAAGCTAAAGCGGCAGGCGCTCATGAAATGTTCATGACCCACTTCAGCTCCAGGTACAAGGATGAAGAACAGCTGGCTCCGCTACTGGCGGAAGCGCAGGCGATTTTTCCCAACTCCAAGCTGGCTGTGGAGCATGTCCTCTATCCGATTCAAAAATACCCGGACAAGGCCTGAGCAGACAGGCCGGCTCCGGATTATTTTCCGGGAAAGCGCAGGAAATGACAGGCTTTAGCAAAGTTTTGCCTCGCCTTTTTGCTATGCGGCATCAGCATTCGTTCGGGTTCGACCCGTTTTCGATAAACTCTGCCAGGCGAGGCCGGGAAAAAGAACAAATCCGGCGGAAATGGCGGGCGTCATTTGCCATTCTAATCAATTTATGACTACAATAAAACGAATGCAGCCAAAGAAGCTTGGGCGGCATTCCACATACATATTTTATTTCGGTAATAAGGAAGTGAACGCGGGTGTCATTTGGATGGAAAGGATTCCTGATAGATCTGGACGGCACGATGTATCATGGCTCGAATAAGGTTCCAGGAGCCGATGAACTGATTGCGGAACTAAACCGGCATGGCCTGCCTTATTTGTTCGTGACGAATAATTCGTCCCGGACTCCCGGGGAAGTAGCCGCAAGCTTGCGGGAAATGGGAATTCCGGCTGAGGCGGAGCATGTATGCACCTCTGCGGTAGGAGCGGCCCGTTATCTGGCCGAAACGGCGCCTGGAGCGAGAGTGGCAGTTATCGGCGAACCGGGTCTGGTGAATGCTCTGGAAGAGGCCGGCCTGACGATAACGGAGGACAATCCTGATTATGTGGTCCAGGGGATCGACCGTGCTTTTACTTATGAAAAGCTGAGTAAGGCAGCGGAGTGGATTTCCGGCGGGGCGACGTATATTTTGACCAATCCTGATCTTATGCTGCCGGGACAAAACGGGCTTTCTCCCGGGGCGGGCACCCTTTCGGCGGCCATTCAAGCCGCGACGGGAGTTAAGCCGGTAACAATCGGCAAACCCGAGTCCATTTTGATGCTGCAGGCTATTGAACGTCTGGGTTTATCCGCAGCCGAAACGGCCGTGATTGGAGATAATATGCTGACGGACATTTCGGCGGGGAGCCGGGCAGGCTGCGGTACTGTTTTAACGTTAACCGGAGTAACTACCAAAGAAAATTTGGGCCATTACAAGGAATTGACAGGCATTACGCCTGATGAAATTTATGCGAATTTGTTTGAGCTAATTCATGTTTTAAAAGGAAAGGAAAGATGAAACATGCCGGAATGGCCGGAGATGGAAAATTACCGCAGTCTGCTTTCCGGACTGCTGCTCGATAAAGAAATTACCGGGGTTACGATCAACCGTGAGAAATCGGTAAACGTGGATCCTGAGGCGTTTAAACAGGAACTGCTGGGCCGGAAAGTGATTTTTGTGGAACGCAGAGCCAAATTTCTGATCTTCCACTTGGATAACGGGCGCCGGCTGCTGCTGCATCTGATGCTGGGCGGCATGCTTTACTTCGGCAGTGAAGAGGATAAACCTAAAAGAAATACGCAAATTGAGATTCAATTCGGCGATAAAACGTTATATTTCATTGGGTTAAGATTGGGTTATCTGCATCTGCTGACCGCCAAACAGACGGAAGAGGAGTTGTCCGACCTGGGTCCGGAGTTACTGGACCGCCGGATGAACGAACAACGTTTTATTCAGCTGCTTTCCCGCCGGAAAGGAATGCTGAAAACGACGCTGGTGAATCAGAATGTCATGGCGGGAATCGGCAACTGTTATGCGGACGAAATCGCGTTTGCTGCCGGAATCCGTCCTGACGTCAAGGTACAGGATTTGGAGGAGCAGGACCTGGCCAACCTTTATAAAGCTGTCAGGGAAGTGCTGACGGATGCGGCTGCACATGGCGGTTATATGGAGATGCCTTTGACCGCGGATGACAAGCTGACCGGTGGTTTTAACGATTTATGCAAGGTGTACGACCGGGAAGGGGAACCGTGCGTTCGCTGCGGACAACCGATCGTCAAAACCGAGTTAGCTTCACGCAAAGTGTTCTACTGCGCGAACTGCCAGCATGGCAAATAATTTCCTGATCAGGGCCGGGGCACATTACAGCATTCGTAACGGTTTCTCGGGAGCGGCGAAAACCGCGTTTGCGCAAGGAGCGCGGGCATTTCAATATTTTCCGAAAAATCCCCGCAGTCTGGGCGTCAAAACATGGGATGCCCAAGATGCGGGGCTTTGCAAAGCTTTTTGCGAGCAGCACGGACTGCTGTCTGTCGCCCATACGCCTTATCCAAGCAATCTGGCGGTCAGTTCAGAGGAGGAGCCTGATTTGTTCGGCAGAACCGTCGCATCGCTGCGGAATGATCTGGAGATCGCAGAAGCTTGCGGTTCAAAGGGAATCGTTGTCCATTTTGGAATATATAAGAAAAGTAACCCCTTACAAGGTTACAAAAATGTTATACAATGTATAGATAGTATTCTCTCCGGCTGGGAAGGGAACGCCAAGCTGCTGATCGAAAACCAAGCCGGCAATCATGGCGATATGGGGATGACGATGGAAGAGCTGCTGCAGGTCAGAAACCTTTGTCGGCAGCCCGATCTGGTCGGCTTTTGCCTGGATACCTGCCATGCTTTTGCTGCCGGAATATGGACCGGCTCCGGAGATCGGGCCTTCTGGAACAAAGCCAAGGAGCAGGGATTCTGGAACTTTGTCGACTGCGTGCACCTCAACGATTCGGTTTATCCGTCAGGCAGCCGGAGAGACCGCCACGCCAGGGTGGGACGCGGGTTCATCGGAGCAGCGCCGTTATCGGAGCTTGCACATGTCAAGGAGCTGGAAGGGATACCGCTGATCATGGAGACGGAAGCGGGGGCCGACCAAACCTACCGGGAGGATATTGGCCTTGTAAACGGTTGGGCAGTCATCTGACCGCAGGGCGGCAATAACTTGGGAAAGGAAGAACGGATTTGATTCATTTATATATGGATGATTTGCGCCGTTGTCCGACGGGTTTTGTGCTTGCGCGTACGGGGCAGGAATGTCTGCAGATTTTACGGGAAGTGGAAGTTGATATTTTATCGCTGGATTACGATATGGGACCGGAGGAAATGACCGGTGCTGAGGTGGTGGCGGCTATGGTGAACGAAGACCTGTATGCCCGGGAAATCTTTTTGCACACGTCAAGTTTGCATGGCCGGAACAGCATGTATGAAATGCTTTATACGAACAAACCGGACCATGTTATTTTGCACGGCTGCCCAGTGCCTTTTGAAAGACTGGATGAGATTGCGCTTAACTATGACAAGAAGACTAAAGCAGAATAACAACAGCTATAAGCGTTAATCAGGAGGAAACGATTTTTATGAATGAGCAATTGGAAGGCCGGCCTAACGAAAACACGCAGACAGGGGAAGAGCAGCCGTTCTCGCGGTGGATTTGCACTGCCAACCATGGTTTTACCCCTTATGCCCAAGAGGAACTCCGCAGAACCTTCGGCTCTGTAAAAAGCCAGGTGCTCGAATCGGGCGAAGTTATTTTGGTTACCCTGCCGGCTTCCGCAGAACAGGTTTTGTTAAACATGCATGCTTCCCCCCTAATGTTCTTAAGACATATGTTTCCGGTTCAGGCCGAACTGCGTCTGGAGCCGGGGGATGCGCAGGAGACGCTGATCCAAAAAACGGTGGAGTTTGCCAAAGCGCACTTGAACGAACTGGATTCCTACGGAATGGAGTCTTCCCGGAAAACAAACGGCGAACCTGTTCCGGTAGCAGTTCAAGTCCGAAAAAACGGAACCAGTTTTTGGGGCGGAACCGCCTTGGAGTTAAAGGACGAAATCGAGACTCGCTGGAATCCGGAACCCGATCAGGTTCGGTTTGTGGTCCGCGAGGCTGAACTTGTGGTCTCCGTTTATGCCGCTGAAGAAGCCGTATATGCCGGCGTATCCTCACCTGCGGATAATTTGTCGGATTGGAATGGCGGAGCCGTTCGTTTTCAGCGCGAGGAGGGACAAATCTCCAGAGCCAAATTTAAGCTGCTTGAAGCCGAGCGTTCGTTCGGGATTGATTTCGCAGGTTTCGGAAATGCGCTGGATATCGGGGCCGCTCCGGGCGGATGGACTTCTTTTTTGCTTGAAAGGGGCCTTTCGGTTACGGCTGTGGATCCGGCGGATATGAGTCCGGAGCTGCTGCAAAACCCCCGATTGACGTATTTAAAGAAAAACGCGGACAGCGTTGCGTTTGATCAAAACCAGTTTGATCTGCTGGTTTGCGATATGAGCTGGAGTCCCAAATTGACCGCCCGATTGGTCATTGACTTGTTGTACAGCTTGAAAACGGGAGGAACAGCAGTAGTGACCATCAAGTTGCTCAGCAAGAAGCCGCTCGCTCTGATCAAAGAAATCACCGAGATGTATACGGATGCGAGAATGCAGATTATTCAGGCTAAGCAGCTTTTTCACAACCGCGATGAAATTACGCTTTATATGATTAAATATTAACGCTATTAAATATTGAAAGCAGCCGATTTTTTTAAAAAAAGGGTTTACAAAAAGACAGACTGCGTTTTATAATAATCCCAAAATTATACAACAGGTAAAGGGAAAGCATCCCAGACGCCATACCGCTTGCGGTATTTCGTTTGGAGGCTTTCCCTTTTTTGTTGTCCGAAAGGAAGGATGTCTTATGGCTCCGATGCCGGAGCTGCTGGAAACAGGTACGCTGCTGGGGGATCGGTACCGGATTATCCGTTATGCGGGGAGCGGGGGAAGCAGTCATGTTTATGTGGCTGGTGATCTGAAGCTGCAAGGCAAGCTTTGGGCAGTGAAGCAAACCGTGACCGAAACTGGCGAGAACAATTGCATGGAGGAAGAAGCGGCGATGCTTATCGCTTTGGATCATCCGCGGCTTCCGAGAATCGTCGATTTTTTTCAGGGAGTGGGAAACCACCTGTTCCTGGTTATGGATTACATAGAAGGAACAACGCTGGAGGAATATTTGAGCGGGGTTAAAAGGGTTTCTGAAGCCGAACTGCTGCGGATCGCGGACCAGATATGCGACGGCCTTCATTATTTGCATACCCGTGAACCTCCCATTATTTATAGGGATCTTAAACCCTCGAATCTGATGATCGAACGGGGCGGAGAAATCCGCTTTATCGATTTCGGGACGGCCCGGGCTTATAAACCGGAAGCGGATGAAGATACGATTCAGCTAGGGACGGTCGGATTTGCGGCTCCTGAGCAGTATTTGGGCAAACAAAGCGATGCCCGGACGGATTTGTATGCATTAGGCGCGATCATGCTTTATCTCCTTTCGAGGGGGAAACACACCCAGTGGCCCAAGGATGATAAAAAGTTTGGCCGCGGGAAAATTCCGCCCGATATGGCAAGGCTGATCCGCAAGCTGCTCAGCTACGATGCCGCAGAGCGGTACCAGAATGCCTTGGAAGTTAAACAGGCGCTGCACCGTTTAAGATTCTCTTTTCCGGCAGGGAACCGGATAGCCGACGCTTCGGACAGGCCGGTCGTCATTGCCGTTGCCGGGGCGGCTGCGGGGATAGGGACCACTCACTTGTCGCTGATGCTGGCCCACTCTTTATCCCGTTCTTTTTCTTATATAACTTTCGTGGACTGGAATGACCGTTCTTCGGCAGCTTACGGCATGCCGTTACCGCCGGATCGTTCTTCCGAAGGGACCGGAAATGCAATAGATTCGGGGCTGCTAACTTACCATAAGCATCCTTCCCGTGCGGAATGGCTGCAGATTCTAAGCGCCGGCCACGGGCTGATCATGATGGATATGGGGGTGGAGATGAGCAGAGACAGTCTTGAGGAATTTGCACGGGCGGATTTGCAGGTAATTGTCCTTCCGGCAGCCGTCTGGAGGCGTAATGAAATTAACAGTTGTTTAAGGAGATTATCCGCTCATGTGGGAAGAAAACGCGTATACGCTTTGCCATTTGCGGATTCTTATGGATTGGAGCAGGTCGGCAGGCTGCTCAAGGGGGAAAAGGTATACGCTATACCGGTGGAAACGGCCCCTTTTCAACCCGGCGAACAGGCGGAACAGGCGCTTGAAGAGCTATGCGCTCCTCTGCTGCCGAACAGGATCCGGAAGAAAAAAGGGCTTACGGGATGGCTTAAAAAAATGAATAGTCGGGAGGGATAAACAATTGCTCAGAATCAGACAGAAAACCCGTCACGTTATCTATGGCGTTGCTGCGGGAGCATGTGTGCCTGCGCTGCTGCTGGGCGGGCTTCTGGTACGGGAGGAAATGCACCAGGCCAGGGAGCGAGCAGCACTTCAAAAGCAGTACAGCGCTGAGGTCGAACAGGTCAAACAGGAGGCTAGGGTTAAATGGATGAAAGGCTGGGTCCCGACCCGGCCGATAGCGGCAGGACAGCAGATACAGGCCGCTGATCTTGCCCCGGTGGAACTCCCGCTGGCGTCGGTTCCCGGCAGCTTTGTGGATTCCAAAGACAACATTGCCGGAAAGATGGCGAAGGTTGAGCTTGATCCAAACACGTTGATTACGGAGTCCCTGCTGTATCAGGAAGATGCGATGTCCAGCGATCTAAGGAACAGGGAGATGAGTTTTGTTCAGCTTCCGGTCTCCCTGCAGAAGGGCGACGTTATCGATATCCGGATCCAGTTTCCAACGGGCGAGGACTATATTCTTTTATCCAAGAAAAAGGTCAATGCTCTTTCAAAACCTACGTTAACGGTAACTTTAAACGAACATGAAATCCTGTTGTTATCCAGCGCGATTGTGGATGCTTATTTGCATAAAGCTTCTATCTACGCTTTGACCTATGTCGAGCCGGGAATCCAAGAAAAATCTATTCCTACTTATCCGGCTAATCAGCAGGTGATGAAGCTGCTGTCCAGGGATCCCAATATAGCGGCTAAGGCCGAAAGTTACCTGAAGTCGGAAGCGTCCAGAGATCTGCTGGAGAAAAGCCTGAATGCGATGTCTGAACAGAACGCGCTGAATTTTGCCGGCAGCCAGGCGGAAGCGGCCGCTTCGACGGCAACTTCATTAAAGCTGGAGGAACCGGAAGCCTCGCCGTCCTTGAATTCCGCTCAAACGGAGTCCGCCGCCGGCCAATAATTTTACAAGAGAGAGGAGCGAATGGAAATGAAGAGCTGGATTTATGCGGGGGTAAGCGATAAACATGATCTGCTGCTTTATATTTGCAGGCTGCTTGCTTCTTCCGGAGCCAAGGTGCTGCTTGTTGACGGAACGGAACGTCAGATTTACCGTTATTCCATCGGTCAGGCAGACAAAACGCTGCCGATCACGGAATATGGCGGTTTTGACGTCGCGTGCGGATTTTTTTCGGCGGAGTCCCTGAAGCAGTATTTGATAGAAAACGAATCTGCTTTGGAGGATTACGATTTTGTGGTTTACGATCTGGAGAAATTGACTTTTTGCGACGAGACGGACTGGAAAGCGTGTGCGGGAGTGGTTTGGGTGACCGGCTTAGAACGTTTTGCGGTTGAGCGCAGCGTGGAATGGTTCAAGCTGTTATTTTCCAAATATCCGGCCTTAGACGGGATGACGTGCGGCATTGTTTTTATACGCTGCGTGGAAAGTTTGATTGAGGAGTCTTACATAAGAGCGGTCATCCGGCAGCTGCCGATTAAATGGGACGATGAGGCGGTCAAAATTTTTTGGAACGAACGTGACTATGGATTGCAGCTGGAAAATGAACATAACCGGTCGATCCACATTAAGCCGCTGTCCCGAAGCTATAAGAAAACCATTACAGCCTTAGCTGACCGGATGTCAGGCAGGGGAATGGCCGCTACAAGAAGCCTGCTCAGAAGCAGCTCAAGGAGGCGGGTATGGGCAAACTCCTGATTTATGACGGAGAACATTCGTTTGGTGCACCGGAAATTGCTGCCGCCGTTGCAATGGAATATGGCATAAGCGGCGAGGAGCCGTGTTTGCTTGTCCACCTGGGCGCCAAGGGCGAAGGGGCGGAACAGGGATTTAGGCCGCCGGGAAAAGCGGATACGCACCGGGAGCTGCTTTTCCAGGAAGAAGGAATGGATGCCTTGTTTCGTTTAGCCGAAAGCGGGAAATTAGACGGGCATAATCTTCCGGATTATACCGTTCCGTTGCTTAAGGGAAAACTGGATCTGGCTGCGGGACATGATCATTCTTCACGGATGAACCTGTCGCTTAAAACGCAACTTTACCGGAAAGTCTGGCATTCGGCTTCCTACAAATACCGGCGGATTATAGTTCAAGGATCGGAATGGATGATTCATCAAAGCGTTATTCGGCCTGAAGATAAGCAGGTCGTGCTGCTCCGTCAAAACAGAGGAGTCCTGGAGCGTTACTACAATCGATTGGCACATGGAGATCGAGACCAGCCGGTTCAAATCCCGCAAATGATTGTCCTTTATCCTTATGACGAAGAATCCGTGTTGAACATTAAAAACGTGAGGCGGATATTTGGCGGCCGTGCGCCTGTAACCGGAATTCCCCACTGCACGGACTATATGAATGCCTGGAACAGCGGAGAAGCTTTGTCTTTTATGCTTAGAAACCGGCAGTCGTTCAAAAGGAATCAATCGAACACCCCGTTTATGAAGGCTGTACGTCGTTTGAGCGCCTTTTTAAATGAAGAGACAAACAAAGCGGTGCTATTTACTGCAAAGGAAGTGACAAGATGATGGGCACAGGCTGGTTTATGCTTGTCATGGTCCTGTTGACGGGGATGGCTGTCTGGCTGCTCCGCAGAAAGGCGGAAACAGGCGGCGTGCCGGCAGCGGGAGACGGATTTTATGAACGGCAGGAAACGGACGAGACTGCCCGTGTCCTTGCCTTTGTCAAGCAGTCGCTCCATGAAATGAGCCGCGATCATCTTGACGATTACGGCTTAAGCGAAGAGGAATACAAACGAAAGAGGAATCAGCGGGCCGAATTGAGACAAGCGCTTAAAGGCTGCGTTACCGGGGATCCAAGGGACAAATTGTTCGTTAAAAACTATATTTCGCATGTATTGGAAGCCGGTTACCGGATAAAGGAAAGCGGCATCAACCGTATTATTCCGTTTGAGAAGCGGGAAAAGCTGAACGTGCAGGACCGCTTTGAAATTGTTCTTTATCTGTATAAACAGCGTTATGGTCACAGAGCCCTTTCTGCCATGATAGAGGATTATGCGCTGGATGAACCTAAACCTGCGGAGGAAGCGGGGGATATCCGGTATGAGATCGAAAAAGAGGATATCGACCATATTTTTTATATGGAATACCGCGAGCTTGACCGCAGGGAGAAGCTGGAACTGGTCGTGCAGCGGATTTATCAAATGTACAAGGGGCTCTCGGTCGTTGATGAAATAAGGGATCAGTGGATTGACGGAGTAAGCGGAGGGGTTAGCGGATCGGACCGTCCGGGGGACGGGGAGCCTGGATGGCAGTCCACCGAAACTGATTCAAAAGGAAATTTTCGTTTAACGCCAGGTGGCGAACGAAGTTTTGACAGCGTCTGGATCTTTTATAAAGGCAAGTCGATTCGTCTGTCCTTCCTTTCATTCGGTTCTGAAGGGGAGCTGAAAAGAGTGTGCCAGAACATCTATAAATACAATTGGCCGGGTCAGCTTTCCGAAGCTTCCGCCTATAAAGTGAATGAAATGAAAGACGGATCGAGGGTTGTAGTCGTTCGTCCGCCGTTTGCCGAAAGCTGGGCTTTTTTTGTCCGGAAGTTTGACGCCGGGAACGCTAGCTTGGAACAGTTGGTAACCGGAGAGGGGGCGGAAACCGTGATTTCACTGCTTCAATTCCTGATGAAGGGAGGCAGAATGACCGCCGTGACCGGTTCGCAGGGAGCTGGAAAAACGACGCTGCTGATGGCGATGATCAAATCCATTTACGGTTCCTACACGCTCCGGGTTCAAGAAATGTCTTTTGAGCTTCATCTCAGGAGACTGTATCCGAAACGGAATATTTTGACCTTCCGTGAAACGGATCATGTTACCGGTCAGCAGGGGTTGGACCTGCAGAAAAAGACGGATGGCGCCGTCAATATCCTCGGAGAGGTGGCGACGGACGAAGTAGCGGCCTGGATGATTCAAATGTCCCAGGTGGCCAGCCTTTTTACCGTGTTTACTCACCATGCCAAAACCTTTCCCGATTTAATCCTCTCGCTGAGGAATTCATTACTTAAGTCGGGAATGTTCAGAGACGAGTCTACCGCAGAAAAGCAGGTGATCAGGGCTATCCATTTTGACGTGCATTTGCGTCATGGCCTGGATGGCAAAAGATACATAGAAAGGATTACGGAATGTGTCCCGCTTCACAAATCCGATAAGAATGAGCCATATGAGGCGAAGGATATCCTTGTTTACCGCAGCGGCGGCTATCAAATTCTGAATGAGATCTCCTTACCGGTTCGGCAGGAAATGAGGAATGAAATGACTGAAGAAGACGCGATCCGCTTTGATGCTTTTTTGAGTGTGAATTGGGGGGAGCGGATTGGAGCTTAAAGTTATTTTGTTTTGGGTGGCGGGTCTCAGCATGGCCGGATTTGCCTGTCTTACCATGGGGATTAACCTGCTGAAGGGAAGTTTCCGCAAAAGCGATTTCCGCTTTAGGCAGGCTCTGCCTTCTCCGGATAAAAGGAAATTCCGCTGGAGGGATATGCTGCATTCCTTTTTACAGCAATCCTATCTGAGGTTTTTGAAGATTCCTATTCTTCGCAGTTATACGCTTAGGGTAAGGAGCCGATTGAACTTCGGAATGAAGCAGGATGAATACCGGACCAGGCTTCAAATCGCAGGGGCTGTTTATAGCCTGCTAGGCTTGTATGGTATCGGGATTTCCCTCCTTTTTCTTCTGAATCCGGATCCTCTGTATCTCTTGACACTGCTCATTTCGGCCGCCATCATTAACGGCTTGCTGCTTGAAGCCTTTGCGAACCGGCTCCAGCGGCAGCTGCTTCAGCAGACCTCCGATCTGTTTACGGGTGTCCGGCATGCCTATCACAGGCATGGCATTGCGGATGAAGCCCTTTTGGAAGCGTCGGAGCAAGCGGGACGTGAGGTGTCCGCACATGGATACCGGATTTATGAAGCGTTAAACGCGCCTGAACCGCAGCGGAGCTTGGAGGAATATTATGAGACGTCGCCCGGAAGGTTTCTAAAAACCTTTGCCGGAGTTTCCTATCTGGCGGCGGAATATGGCGATAAAATCGGCAGCGGAGGTTCTCTTTTTCTAAAAGCATTATCGGAGCTTGCAAAAGAAATCCATCTTGAGCTGCTTCGTCTTTCGAAGCTTGATTATTTGCTTAAGGGATTGCATGTAATAGCGATAGCGCCTCTGTTTTTCACCAAACCGATCGAAAGGTGGGCAAGGGGCAATTTTCCGCTGATGGACGTTTTTTATGAGGGAAAATACGGAATGCTCACCAAAATGGTGATTTATGCGGTCATTTTCGTTTGTTATGTACTGCTGCAGAAGTTAAAGAGCGAAGATGAATCTACCGCATACAAGGCTTCTTCACGCTGGGAAAAGCGGCTTTACGAACAAAAGTCAATCAGATTTTTAATTCGGCCGTTCCTGCCGATTTTCGGGTCTCAAAATTATGCTCGGACCGCTTGCTTGCTGAGAGACACCGCCAGCAAGATGCGGGTGGAATGGTTTTATGTCCGCAGGTTGGTTTGGTTCTCGGCTGCTTTCGCGGTAGCGCTGTCCGTGTTCCTTTTTTTACATGCCAATGTTAGAGCCCACATTTTGAATAATCCCAATTCTTCACAGGTGCTGTTCGGGACGCCGGATAAAGAAGACCAGGACAAACTGTTGGCCGAAGCTGAAACGGACAAAGAAATAATGAGAGAACTTGGCTTGAGGAGCAACGCCGCTTATGAAGAGATTGCATCAAGGATCTCCAGCCATGCGGTAACGCCCGTTTCCAAAGTAAAGCTGAACGAAGACGTCGATAGAATTTCGGGGAAACTGGCCAAATGGAAAGCGGAGGTTTTGCGGTGGTGGGAAGTTGCGGCTGCTTTGGGCCTGGCGTACTGCGCTTATTATGCCCCTTATTGGCTGCTCCTTTTTCAGCGGAGAATCCGCCTGATGGAGATGAAACATGAGATTTATCAGTTTTATACCCTAATTTTCATATTGAAGGAAATGGACCGGATGTCGGTTGAGGAAATACTGGAATGGCTGAATTCCTTTGCCGTCATTTTCAAGAGCCCGATCGAAAAATGTCTGCTCCATTTCGAACATGGACCGGAGGCAGCGCTGGAAATTATGAAGGGGGAGGTTTCATTTTCGGAATTTCAGAGGCTGGCGGACAAGCTCCTGTTATCGGTCAGCAGAATATCTATTAACCAAGCATTCGACGATGTGGATGATGAACGGGGGTATGTTTTCGAACAACGAAAGCTGGATTACGAGAAGACGCTGGACCTGAAAGCGAATCTCGGTAAAATGATCGGTTTTGCGCCTATGTACGCTTTAATTTTTATGTATTTGGTCATTCCGCTGATTTGGATGAGCTTCAGTCAAATGACCGTCTATTATGAACAAATTCAAAAACTATAAGAAAAGGCAGGTTCCGCGATATGAATAACGCATCTTCCGCTCTTAAGGTGGCGGCGGGTATTTTTCTCACTATTGCATTAATTACGATCGTTGTTATTTTGTTTATTTCCGCGCAGGAAGCAACCAAAACGGCGCAAAACAATTTTTCGGATATTCAAACCGAGCTTGCTCAGGCCTCTTATACCGTTTATGACGAAACGACGATCAGCGGATCACAGGTTACGAATGCACTTAGAAAATATAAGGGGAAAGAGCAATTTGGAATCGAAGTAAGGACCGGCAAAAACATGGTCGGACAATGGTACGGCTCCAGGCTGGATATTTCCAATCTTGAAAGCTCCACTTACGGCTCGGTATTGTCCGAAAGCAATGCCAGCATCGGCAACACGTGGAACGAAGCCAGCGGCGAGTATGTAAATCCAAGCGGCAAATTTAAAGCCGAAGTCGTAAAAGACAGCTCGAACGTTGTCCGGGGGCTCATTTTTACGCAAACCTCTGTCAGGTAACCTTTTATGTTAATCGGGAACGTCAAATCCATGCTGTGGACGGCAGTTGGTTTGAGTTTGTTTTTAACTGCGCTAACGCTGGCTGTCCGTGGCACGGAGACCGCCGATCAGGCCGGGGAGGCGGCCGCAGACGTTTATGCCAATCAAGCTCTCAACATCTATGTAAAGAGAGGAGGGGCGGCGGAAACGGCTGTTATACCAGGTGGAGTGCTGCAAAATGGGGGGCTGCAAACCTATTCGGGCGGACAGGTTATTTTTATGTGGAGAAACAGTGCCAGGGAAGGGCTGCGCATCACTTTGGACGGAGTGCTTCTTCCTTCTCCCGGTCTCGAACCGGATCCGGAATGGGAGCCGCCAGTCAGCGGCATTAATACGGAGGGGGTGTATATGGCTTCCTATAAATATAACAATTTAAACGAGATTGAAGAAATCAAATTTTTGGGACAATGACCGGGAGGGAATGAGTTGGGTTGTCCAATGTATGGTCTAAAATAACTGCAGCTTTGCTTGCTGTACTGCTTCTTTACTATTTTCCTATGATGCAGAACGCAAAACGCCAAGAGGATATGACCGAGCTGAATGCATTCCGGATGATCACCCAATTTGTGGATTCGGTCCGAAACAAGGGGGTTATTACGCCGGGGATGTATAACGAGTTTAACAGGCAGATAGGTACAGTCCTGTATGGTTACGATTTGGAGCTGGAGCACCGCCATAAGAAATACGTGCCGGAATATGGAAACGCGGCTGATCCAGCTACGTTCTTGGGAACGTACAGCGTACATGAGGAAGCCCATTACACGGGGGAGATTTTGGAACGGTTGTTTCCCTCCGGTTTATCGGTTGGTGAAGCAAGCGGAACAGAGGTTGTTGAGCCGGGCGGAGGAGCAGGTGTCCGAACCTATACTCTTTCTGCCGGGGATTATTTTGACGTACAGGTACGAGATCAAAGCGTACAAGCCTCTTCTGTGCTCGGACGTTTACTGTACGGGGAATGGTTTACTTCTTCATCGGGGCCGCTGGAATATGGGGGAATGGTGCTGAATGAAGATTACTGAGTGGGCCCTAGTATTTGTTCTGCTGACAGGCCCTTTATTTTGGGTTTCATCCGCCAGGGCGGATGACCGAATGGAGGTATTCCGGCTTGAGCAGCGTTATAACGCCGCTTTAAAGGCTGCGGTTCAGGACGGAGCCAGCCGGCTGAATGTAAACGAGCAGCCTGCTTATGAAGCCGGTTATACCTCCGGAAAGTTTTTTCGGGTAGATAAGGAGGCGGGACTTCATGCTCTCTTGCGTACGCTGTTTCTCAATTTTGGTCTTGCGGACGATCCTGTGGGGCAGCGGGCTTTTATGAGTTTTGTGCCTGCCATTGTAGTCATGGAGTATGACGGATATTCCATCTACGGGGCCCAAAACGTTGTTCAATCGGACGGAACCGATTGGAGCCTTAGCGGATGGTTTCCGAAAAAACCTTATACTTATACCGATGTTTGGGGAAATGTAATCTCTTTTACTTTGGATGAGCGCCTTTCGATTTTAGACAAAAAAAGCGGCCGTTTTTTACAAGGCAGACCGGATGAACTAATGGAATTGACGGAGGATCCGTTTGTAGGCGATTCGCAACAGATGGAGGCTGCCCGCAGGACAGCGATTGTTTCTTCCGTAGAGGCTGATCTGGAGCAGATCATTAATCAGCATAACAGGCTTGCTGATCAGGCGGGCGTAAACTATACGTTTACGCTGCCGCGGATTCCGGATGAAGAATGGAACAACACGATTGACGATGCCGGGATGCTTGTTTTCCTTCAGGGGATTCCGGTGGGAGAGCAGCATTATAATAACTTTGCGTTTGGAGGCGGAAGGATATTCAAGCGGGAGCCGATTCGAGGAGGCGTGGACGAGCGCACAGGCATCAAGTATTACTATAGATGGGCTGAATGCGGCGAAGTGTATCGGACCGAAGAAACTTTCGCCAGTGAAAGAGATGCGGCGGCTAAAGGTTATTTTGAAGCCCGCTGTCTCCAAGCCGGCGGATAAAGCCCTTTTCTTATTTTTAGTATGGAAAACAGATTTGCTCCGCAAACTATCGGCAGAATATGGGGAAAATTCCTGGGGTGAATCAAAACTGATGAGCAAGCTTGCGGTATTTATTGAGGGACGGGATAAGAAGTTCGCGGAACAATTAGGAATCCGGCTTAAGGAAGCTGGATTCCTTATAAAACGATTTGTGGAAGCTAGGAGCAGTGAAAGGGCAGAAGGACAGGAAGGGTTGGATGACCAAGTCGGACATGAAAGCCAAAGATTCCTAGATAGCTTGGAGAGCCCGGAGCACCTAGATAACCTTGTTATTGAAACCCCGCCTGAACTGCTGTTAATTGATGTTGATGATTTAAGCATTAAAACCATAATGGGGTCTATATCCCGGAACGGGGAAAAAGCCCCGCTGCCTTACCCTGTAATAGCTTTCGCAAAATTTCCCTCCACGGAAGGGCTTCTTCGGGCTTTTTCGGCAGGGGCTAACGATTATGTAAGCAAAATGGCGCCAGCCGAAGAATGGATGGCGAGAATCTTTAATATGACAGGCTTATTTCGACGTTTTGTTCCCTGCGAATCCCAAACCATTGAACACGAGGATTTACGCATTGAAATCGATCGTCATAAAGTATTTCGGGCCGGGGAGGAGATTCCCCTGACGCCGAAAGAATTTGAATTGCTGCTGTTTCTTGCAAGACATAAAGAGAAGGTTTGCAGCCGCGAAATGCTGCTGCAGGAAGTGTGGGGATATGATTTCACTGGGAAAACAAACGTCGTTGACGTTTATATTAAACATATCCGCACGAAAATGGATAAGGGCCGCCGGCCAAAGCTGGTGCATACCGTGCGAGGAGCAGGTTACATGCTGCAATGACCAGAGACCCTGTCGGCAAGCTTTCACCGAAACAGGTTGTGCCTGTCGTGAAACACCTTGCCTTGAGACTACATTTGGGACTACAATACGCGGCGAGCTTTCAAGTAAGTTTTCTTCCAGTTGCCGGAATTGAGATCGGAAACAGTAACGCCCGGTTTGCCGTAAGTGTGCAAAATTTTACCGTTGCCAGCATAAATGGCTACGTGGGTTACGTTTTTACCGTTTGCGCGGCTGCCGCTAGAGAAGAATACCAAATCACCGACTTTCAGGTTGGCTTTGGAGACAGCGGAGCCTACTTTGGATTGCTCTTTAGATGTGCGCGGCAAAGTAACGCCATAGTGTTTAAATACGTATTTAGTGAAAGAAGAGCAGTCAAAGTTTTTGGTAGTAGATGTAGAAGCGCCGAATTTATAAGGTGTTCCCAAAAACTTTTTACCATAGTTAATAATTTGCTGGCCTTTGGAAGTTGCAGTGCTGTCAGCATCAATAGCTGCCGTTGCCGAAGCATCGGTACTGCCGGATTCCAAAGCTCCATTCAATACGTTAAAGGTGGATGTGTAACCGGCATTAGACGTATTTGTAGTTTGATCGGCTGCAGAAGCCGAGGTTTGTCCAGCAAGCAGCATTCCGGTAAAACCAACGGAAGCGCAAATCCCTACAGTTAATACTTTCTTAGAGAGTCCTTGAATTTTGATCATTTGTTTTGTTCCTCCTGATGTTGTATTCTCGGGCTTGCTCAAAGTATAACAGGTTTGAAACTTCCTAATATTATCCAAAGATAGGGGAAAGATAGATGTGGCAAGGGTTTGGCAATGATTATTAAAAAACGATTAAAATTTACAAAATATTAAGAAATCTTATTTTTCAGACGGTATAGAAGAAGGCTCAACCCTTGATCGAACAAGGGTTTGAGCCTTCTTTTTCTCTATGCAAGCGATCGTTTACAAAGTTTACAGAGTTGTAATTTTTATAAACGCTTTTAAGCCGAATTATTAATCTTTACTTTGGATAATCAGCAGCAAGCCGCTTTCGATCTGGATCGTTCCCTGCTCTCCGACCAATTTATTGCTGATTCCCAGGGATTGTCCCATCCGGAGGGAGGCGTTTTCCAGCTTGTACAGGAATCCGTCCAACGTAATTCCCGTGACTTCAGGGGTCAATGGCAGAAGCGAGACATATTCGAAATTACGTTGCTCGACGACCGCGGTCGATCCTGTCAGCGTGATGTAATTTTTTTCGTCCCAGATGGCGCTGGAAACCTGGTGCTGAAGAGCGCGCAGCATCATTTGGATGTTGGCCATGGAATGATCCAGGCGGCTGCCAAGGACGCCGAACATGATGATTTGATCCGGTTGTTTGTTTAAGGCGATATCAAGCGCCAGCTCGGCATCCGTCAGATCCTTGTCGAAAGCGTCCACGACTTGGACCTCTGGGCACACTTTACGTAGCTCAATGAGCTGCTCGGGTGTGATGGAGTCGAAATCCCCGATGGCGATGTCCGGCACGATTCCGTGCTGGGTGAGGAAGTAGGCGCCAAAATCCGCGCCAATAATGTAGTCTCCCTCCTGAATATGCTGTTTGAAATCCGGGATAATATTGCCGCCGGCAAATACAAGAACCCGATTTGAAGATGTCATTTTTAATCTCTCCTTGCTGCGATTTGGGGAGGCTATGTATTTCCTATAGTATAAATAAGTATAAAACAGATTTTTTTGTTGTACAATTTGGAAGGAAAAGCTACAATTGTTTACGTCATATGTGAGATAACGGAGAGCAGAGAGGGAAGAAGCAGGGGATGGAGTTATTTGAATTATTCAGCATTATAGGCACCGTGGCATTTGCCGTTTCCGGCGCCCTTGTCGCAATGGAAGAGGAATATGATATACTCGGCGTGATTGTGCTTGGTCTGGCCACCGCTTTTGGCGGGGGCATCATCAGAAATATTTTGATTGGAGTACCTGTAACGACGATTTGGACGCAAGGCCCGCTGATGCTGGTAGCCTGCGTATCGATCGCCGCCGCTTTTTTGGTCCCCGTATCATGGATACGGCATTGGAAGAAGGCGGAGGCCTGGTTTGACGCCATCGGCCTTAGCGCATTCGCCATTCAGGGAGCTTTGTATGCGGTGAAAATGAATCATCCGGCCAGTGCCGTGGCCGTAGCCGCCTTGTTGACCGGAGTGGGCGGGGGGATTATCCGTGATCTGCTGGCCGGTCGGAAACCGCTTGTCCTCCGCGATGAAATTTACGCCGTTTGGGCGCTGATCGCAGGTCTTGCCGTAGCGTTTGGTTTATCCCAGACCACGCCGGAGATGATCGTGCTGTTTCTCCTTGTTGTTATATCCCGCATGCTTTCCGTGCGCTTCCGTTGGAGGCTGCCGCGAAGATCGCTTAAAAACAAACCTTTTGCCGGTTAGATCGGCATTATGTCCTAGAAAAAGGCCTCGTCGCAAAGACGGGCCTTTTGTTGTTTCTTTTTAGAAGTTCTGCTTATAGTAGTTCCTAAGTACCTAAGTACCTAAGTACCTAAGTACCTAAGTTCCTAAGTTCCTTAGCTTATAGAAGTATTCCTTCATCGGGTCCTTTTACTGGAGAAAATAACGAAGCGCTCCGGGCAGCTCCTTTTGCCAGAAACCCCAAAGGTGTTTTCCGTCCTTTTCATAATAAACGACCTTGGCGCCGCGTTTTTCAAGCAGTTCTTTGGTTCTGCGGTTCAGATCCACAAAATCGTAAATTCCGGTGTCCGTCTGATAATCTCGTTCCTGCAGTCCCACAACCATATAAAGGCTCAGCGATGAAAGATCGGTTTCCGAAGCGATAATCTCCTGACTGGGGATGTAAAAAGCGCCGGACAGGGTAATGATTTTCGAGAACAAATCTTTCCGTTTCAAGGCGATGTGAAGCGAAACCGAGCCGCCAAGCGAATCCCCGGCCAAAATGCGCTCTTCCGGCGTGCGGCGCACAGGATAATTATTTTCCACGTAGGGAATAATTTCTTCAGTAAAACAGGCGACATAAGCATCGTGACGGCTGCCGAAAGGGGCGTACTCCTGGGTTCTGACTTTTACGTTTACTTCGACTCCTACAATAATAAAAGGTTCGATGTCTTCGTCCAGAATCAGCTGGTTGGCATAGGTAGCAATACGTCCAAAGTTAAAAAATTCCTCGCCGTCCTGGCAGTATACGACCGGATAGCTCAATAGTTCGTTATATCCGGGTGGAAGGTAAATGCGCAGCTTGCGCGTTTCGTTCAGAAATCGGCTTTGAAGCTCGTGTTTAACGACAGTCCGTTTTAAATATCGGTTATCTGTCATAGCTGTCACTCTCCCTTTTGCTTTGCAATTAAAGGCTTGATCAGGTAAGATTATCCTTGGTGGATGAACGCGCTTTCTCGTTTTTTCCGCTGTGACAATCCTCACTACTGTTACACTATTTCCAAAACGCTGTTATACATACAAGACCTAGATACTAATACATTTTTCCTTATATCCTTTGACGAAAGGGATATAACAGATGTATAATAATTCTATAACAGCGGAGCATGATATTCAAATATTTTGTCGAGGTGAAAAACATGAGCAAGGTTCCTTATGAAGTATATACGGAAGAAGTGGAAGCTTTGTCCGTACTCTCTCCGGACGGCGAAATTATTAATCCTGATAAAGTACCCGACCTGACTGACGATCAATTGAAAGAAATTATGTACCGTATGGTATTCACCCGTACTTGGGATGAACGCGCCATCAACCTGGGCCGCCAAGGCCGTCTTGGTTTCTATGCACCGGTTTCCGGTCAAGAAGCAACAATGGTAGGCAGTGAATTCGCACTGCAAAAAGAAGATTTCGTATGTCCTGGTTACCGTGACATGCCGCAAATCGTTTGGCACGGCCTTCCGCTTTACCAAGCATTCCTGTACTCCCGCGGCCATCAGCATGGCGGACAAATTCCTGAAGGCGTAAACGTGCTTATGCCGCAAATTATCATCGGCGCACAAATCCTTCACGCGATGGGAATCGCAATGGGCTACAAATTGAAGAAGCAAAAACAAGTCGCAATCACCTACACCGGTGACGGCGGATCTTCCGAAGGCGACTTCTACGAAGGTTTGAACTATGCTGGAGCATTTAAGCTGCCGGTTATTTTCTTCGTACAAAACAACGGTTATGCAATCACAACTCCTTTCGCTAAACAAACTGGCGCATTGTCCATCGCGCATAAAGCGGTTTCGGCCGGTATCAAAGGCGTTAAAATCGACGGTATGGACGTTTTCGCCGTTATCAAAGCGGTTCAAGAAGCTGCTGAACGCGGCCGTAACGGAGAAGGCGCTACTTTGATCGAAGCCGTCACTTACCGTTTCCGTCCGCATTCCCTTTCCGACGATACTTCCAAGTACCGGACGAAAGAAGAAGAAGGACAATGGAGCGAAAAAGATCCGATCAACCGTCTTGCCAAATACCTGGAGAAAAAAGGCCTTTGGACAGAAGAAGATACAGCCCGCGTGAAAGAAGAAGCTAAAGCGAAAGTCAACGAACAGATCAAAAAAGCCGAGCAAACCGAAAAAATGACGGTTCCGGGCTTGATCGACAGCATGTTCGAAACTACGCCTAAACATCTTGAAGAACAAAAAGCGGACTTTAAATAAGATCGGACCTTTGTTCCTCTGAGCCCTCCGCCGGCCCGCGTCTTTTTACATAATAAGAAGGGGTGCCGGTGAAGGACGTTTGGATGGATCCCATATATACGATTTATATACAGGTTTTGAACGTGATGAGGAAATCGTTAAGGAGGAGTAATAGCAATGGCACAAATGAATATGAAAGAAGCGATCCGCGACGCAATGCGCGTCGAGCTGGAACGCGACCCGAACGTTGTAATCTTCGGGGAAGACGTAGGCCATGTCGGCGGCGTTTTCCGTGTGACTGAAGGTTTGCAAAAACAATTTGGTGAAGAGCGCGTATTTGATACTCCGCTGGCTGAATCCGCGATTGGCGGTTTGGCAGTAGGTTTGGGTATTCAAGGTTTCCGCCCGATTGCCGAAATTCAATTCGTAGGTTTTATCTTCGAAGCTTTGGACCAAATTGTGGTTCAAGCTGCGCGTATGCGTTACCGTTCCGGCGGACGTTATAACGCTCCAATCGTCTTCCGTACGCCATTTGGCGGCGGCGTTAAAGCAGCCGAGCTGCATACGGACGCTTTGGAAGGCCTGATCGCACAAACTCCAGGTATTAAACTGGTTGTTCCTTCCAATCCTTACGACGCTAAAGGTCTGATGATCTCTGCGATTCGTGATAACGACCCTGTATTTTTTATGGAACACTTGAACCTCTACCATGCTTTCCGCGATGAAGTGCCTGAAGGCGACTACACCGTTGAGCTTGGCAAAGCAAAAGTGGTTCGTGAAGGTTCCGACGTAACCATTATCGCTTACGGCATGATGGTGCATACGGCGATCAAAGCAGCTGACGAACTGGAAAAAACCGGCGTGAAAGCCGAAGTGATCGACCTGCGCACCTTGGTGCCGCTTGATATCGACACTATCATTGCTTCCGTTAAGAAAACCAACCGCGCTATCGTGGTTCAGGAAGCTCAAAAATCCGCGGGCATCGCCGCGGAAGTTATTGCCCAAATCAACGAAAAAGCGATTCTTCACCTGGAAGCTCCAGTGCTTCGCGTCGCTGCTCCGGATACCGTTTATCCGTTTGCGCAAATCGAAGATACTTGGCTCCCGACTCCTGCCCGCATCATCGCTGCGGTTCAACAAGTTCGCGAATTTTAATTTTTAAATCATTACAGAGGAGGTCTTCCTGGTGGCAAAATTTGAATACCGCTTCCCTGAATTGGGCGAAGGTCTGCATGAAGGTGAAATCATCAAAATGCATATCAAGCCGGGGGATAAAGTAACCGACGAAGATATTATTATGGAAGTGCAAAACGACAAGGCTGTAGTTGAAGTGCCTTGCCCTGTGAACGGTGTAGTACAGGAAGTGTTCGGCGCTGACGGCGCGGTTTTCCGCGTAGGTCAGGTCGTTGCTGTAATTGAAGCTGAAGGTGAGATTCCTGAACAGGAAGGCGCTCCTGAAGCGCACAGCGAACCGGCTCCTGCAGCTCCGGCTGCAGCAGCGGCCCCAGCTCCTGTTGCTTCCGCGGGATCTTCGAAATTTGAATATTTGTTCCCGGAACTCGGCGAAGGCCTGCATGAAGGCGAAATCATTAAAATGCACATCAAGCCGGGTGACAAAGTAACCGACGAAGATATCATTATGGAAGTTCAAAACGACAAAGCCGTTGTTGAAGTTCCTTGTCCGGTAAACGGTACGGTGCTTGAAGTGTTCGGTAAAGACGGCGCTGTATTCCGCGTAGGTCAAGTGGTTGCCGTTATCGACGCGGAAGGCGAGCTTCCTGAGCAAGCTGGCCATGAGTCCGCTCCTGTACAAGCTGCGGCTCAAGAAGCTGACGCTGCAAAAGGCGGCGCCAACACAGGCGCTTCTTCTGCTCCTGCCGCTCCTAATGCGGAAGTATTGGCTACGCCTAGCGTGCGCAAATTTGCCCGCGAACAAGGCGTCAACCTGTCCCAAGTAAAAGGTACAGGCAAAGGCGGACGCATCACCCGCGAAGACGTTGACGCGTTCAAGAAAGGCGGCTCCGCTGCTGCACCGGCAGCATCCGCGGCTCCTGCAGCTTCTGCGCCAGCGGCATCCGCAGCAGCTCCTAAAGCAGCGGCGGCAGCATCCGCTCCAGCAGCTGCAGCAAACGGCGAAGAAGAACGTGTACCATTTAAAGGGATCCGTAAAGCGATTTCCAATGCGATGGTTAAATCGGCTTACACCGCTCCGCACGTTACGATCATGGACGAAGTGGACGTAACTGAGCTGGTTGCTTTCCGTACACGCATTAAACCGATCGCCGAGAAGAAAGGTACAAAAGTTACTTATCTTCCGTTCATCGTCAAAGCTTTGGTTGCGGCTTCCCGCAAATTCCCGGCTCTTAACGCTTCCATCGACGAAGAGAACAACGAGATCGTTTATAAAAAATACTACAACATCGGTATCGCTACCGATACGGATAACGGCTTGATCGTACCGGTTATCAAAGATGCAGACCGCAAGAGCATCTGGATGATCGCTGACGCGATCCGCGACCTGGCTACCCGCGGCCGCGACGGCAAACTGAGTCCGGCTGAAATGAGAGGCAGCTCGATCTCCATCACCAACATCGGTTCTGCCGGCGGCATGTTCTTTACTCCGATCATCAACTATCCTGAAGTGGCGATCCTGGGTACGGGCCGCATCTCTGAGAAACCGGTTGTGAAAAACGGCGAAATCGTCGTGGCTCCGGTTATGGCCTTGTCCCTGAGCTTTGACCATCGTCTGATCGACGGCGCTACAGCTCAAAACTTCATGAATTACATTAAAGAGCTGCTCGCTAACCCTGAGCTGCTTGTTATGGAGGTGTAAGTAATGGTAGTAGGAGACGCGTCTCTTGATATCGATACACTGGTCATTGGTGCCGGTCCCGGCGGTTATGTAGCGGCTATTCGCGCCGCTCAGCTGGGCCAAAAAGTTTTGATCGTAGAAAAAGCGGAAGTGGGCGGCGTTTGCTTGAACGTTGGCTGTATCCCTTCCAAAGCTTTGATCTCTGCGGCACACCAATTTGAAAATGCCCAACACGGCGACGCTTTTGGGGTATCCGCTGAAAATGTTAAAGTGGACTTTGGCAAAACCCAGGAGTTCAAAAACAGCGTTGTTAAAAAGCTGACCAGCGGTGTTTCCGGGCTGCTGAAAGGCAACCAAGTTGAAGTCTTCAAAGGCGAATGCATGTTTATCAACGAAACGGAAGCCCGTTTGTTTAACGACAACGAAGCTCCTCGTTACCGCTTCAAACATTGTATCATCGCAACAGGTTCCCGTCCGATCGAACTGAAACCTTTCCCGTTCGGCGGTCGCATTCTGTCTTCGACGGAAGCCTTGAGCCTGCCTGAAATTCCTAAGAGCCTGGTGCTCATCGGCGGCGGTTACATTGGTGCCGAATTGGGTCAAATGTACTCCAAATTCGGAACAAAAGTAACCATCATCGAAGGCATGGACAGCATCCTGCCAGGCTTCGATAAAGACATGACTCGCCTCGTTGCGAAAAACATGGCTAAAACCAATATCGAAATCATCACGAACGCAAAAGCGGAAAGTGCTGAACAAAACGATAAAGAAGTAACGGTTAAATATTCCGTAAACGGCGAAGCCAAAGAAATTACGGCGGATTACCTGCTCGTGACCGTTGGCCGTCGTCCAAATACGGACGGAGACTTCGGTCTTGAACTGGCAGGCGTTGAAGTTACGGACCGCGGTCTGATCAAAGTCGACCACCAAGGCCGTACTTCCAACCCTAAAATCTACGCGATCGGCGACGTGGTTCCAGGTCCTGCGCTGGCTCACAAAGCTTCTTACGAAGGTAAAGTGGCCGCAGAAGCGATCTCCGGACTTCCATCCGTTGTCGACTACAAAGCGATTCCGGCCGTGTGCTTCACGGATCCGGAATGTGCAAGCGTAGGTTACACCGAATCCGAAGCGAAAGAAAAAGGCTACAAAGTCAAAGTCGGCAAATTCCCGTTTGCGGGCAACGGCCGTGCTTTGTCTCTGAACCAGCCTGACGGCTTCGTGAAGATCGTAGCCAAAGAAGAAAACGGCGTTGAACTGGTTATCGGCGCACAAATTGTTGGGACCGAAGCCTCCAACCTGATTGCCGAGCTGGGTCTGGCTATTGAAATGGGAGCTACCCTTGAGGATATCTCCTTGACCATCCACGCTCACCCGACTCTTGGCGAATTGGTTATGGAAACGGCCGAGCTTGTTGAAGGTCATCCAATCCACGTATTGGCGCCTAAAAAATAAGCGCGATATCGGCTAGCAAGGAGCGAGAACGATTACGTTCTCGCTCCTTTTTTAACGTTGGGGACAAGTGGACCCATAAAGAGTGGTTTTTTAGCCTGATAAAGGATTTGAATCTCCCAAACCTTACGCGGAATGATATAATGAACGTTAAATATACCGCAAGCCTGAAGGTTTGAGGCCGAACATAAACGAGGTGCAAGGACTTTAATGAAAGCATATTTGGATTTGTTACAAGATATTCTCGATCATGGCGTGGCAAAAGGAGACCGGACCGGTACCGGTACCCTTTCCGTATTTGGCCGTCAGCTCCGGTTTGATCTAAACGAAGGATTTCCGCTGGTCACTACAAAACGGATTCATTTGAAGTCGGTTGTTCATGAATTGCTCTGGTTCCTTAAAGGGGATACGAACATATCTTATTTAAAAGAAAACGGCGTCACGATCTGGGATGAATGGGCCGACGAAAACGGCGAATTGGGTCCGGTGTACGGCTCGCAGTGGCGGGCCTGGGAAACGCCGGACGGCCGCACGATCGACCAGATTGCCGCTTTGGTGGAAGGGATCAAAAAGAACCCTAACTCCCGTCGTCACCTGGTTAGCGCCTGGAACGTCGCCGAGATCGATAACATGAAACTTCCGCCCTGTCATTTTGTATTCCAGTTTTACGTCGCAAACGGCAAATTATCCTGCATGCTGACCATGCGTTCAGTGGATACGTTCCTGGGACTGCCGTTTAACATTGCCAGCTACGCGTTGCTAACCCATATGGTTGCCCAGCAGTGCGATCTGGAGGCAGGAGAATTTATCTGGTCCGGAGGAGACGTGCATATCTATTCCAACCATATGGAGCAGGTGAAGACGCAGCTGGCCCGGGAACCTTTCCCGCTGCCTCAGCTTGTCATTAAACGCAAACCGGAATCTATCTTCGATTACAAGTTTGAGGATTTCGAGTTTGTCAACTATCAACATCATCCAGGTATTAAAGCTCCTGTGGCGATTTAAAAGGGAGGACTAACGGATGAGTATGACGTTAATTTGGGCGATGACAGAGGGCGGCGTCATTGGACGCGATAACGCGCTGCCTTGGCGGCTGCCCGCGGATATGGCTTTTTTCAAAGCGCAAACGACAGGAAAAACGGTGCTGATGGGCCGCAAAACCTGGGAATCAATGAACGGCAGACCTCTGCCAAATCGTATAAATGTTGTGCTTACCCGCGATAAAGCGTTCCAAGCGGAAGGCGCTGAAGTGATTCACACCTTCGATGAAGCCAAGCGGTTAGCAGAGCAAGGGGAGCTGATGGTGATCGGCGGTGCTGAGCTGTTCCGGTTTTTCCTGCCGGTTGCCGATAAACTGCTGGTTACGGTGATTGAGGAAAAGATCGAAGGAGACGTGGTGATGCCCGAGATCGATTGGAGTCTTTTTCGGCTGACAGAAGAACGCCAGGGCATTACCGATGAAAAAAATCCGTATAAATACAAATTCCTTACTTATGAACGTTCGTAGTGAGGTGTATAAAAGTACAAACTTTTCACTCATAAGTCCATTAAAATGCTGACATATGCGGTGATAAACTAGTTGAAACATGAACAAGAGTAAGGATAACGAAGAGACTGGGGGAAATGGTTATGTCTACACCAACGGGTTTTATGGAATTTAAACGCCAGCTTCCGGGTGATCGTAGTCCTGCGGAGCGGATTAAAGATTGGGAAGAGTTCCACAAACATATGTCTGAAGAAGAACTTCGTACACAAGGTGCCCGCTGCATGGACTGCGGAACGCCATATTGCCATACGGGAATCGACATGCTTGGCGGAACATCCGGCTGCCCGGTGCACAATTTGATTCCGGAGTGGAATAATCTTATATACCGCGGCCTTTGGAGAGAAGCGCTGGACCGTCTGCACAAAACCAACAATTTCCCCGAGTTTACGGGCCGTATTTGTCCGGCGCCTTGCGAAGGGTCCTGTACGGTAGGTTTGATAGGACAGCCTGTAACGATCAAAACGATTGAAGAGGCAATTATCGAAAAAGGGTTTGAAGAAGGCTGGGTCGTTCCCGAGCCTCCTGCACATCGCACCGGCCGCCGGGTAGCGGTTGTCGGCTCCGGTCCTGCCGGACTGGCCGCAGCAGCTCAGCTCAACAAAGCCGGTCATCTGGTGACGGTTTACGAGCGTGCAGACCGTGTCGGAGGGCTCCTTACTTACGGCATTCCGAACATGAAGCTGGAGAAAAGCGTGGTTGAACGCCGCGTGAAGCTGCTGGAAGCCGAAGGCATCACGTTTATTACGAACACGGAAATCGGCAAAGATATTCCGGCTCAGCAACTCGTGGATGAATACGATGCCGTTGTTTTGTGCGGCGGAGCGACGAAACCCCGCGAGTTCAACATCGAAGGCAGCGATTTGAAAGGTGTCGAATATGCAATGCCGTTCCTGAACGGCACGATCAAGAGCTACCTGGACAGCAACCTTGAAGACGGCCAATATTTGTCCGCCGAAGGCAAAGATGTGATCGTGATTGGCGGCGGCGACACTGGCTCTGACTGCGTAGCAACCGCTTTGCGTCACGGCTGCAGCAGCGTAACCCAGTTCGGTACCCATGCGAAAGCACCTTTGGAGCGCGACCCGATTCAAAACCCTTGGCCGCAGTTCCCTAACGTTTATACTTTGGATTATGCACACCAGGAAGCCAAAGCGGTATTTGGCAACGATCCGCGTGAGTTTTCGATTATGACCACCAAATTTGTTGGCGACGGAAACGGCAACCTGAAAGAGCTGCATACGATTCAAATCGAACGGATCGTAGACGAAACGGGCCGCAAAATCTATCAGCCGGTTCCAGGCACGGAGCGGGTTTTCCCGGCTCAGCTTGCTTTGATCGCCATCGGGTTTGACGGACCGGAGCAAACGCTGGCCCAGCAGCTTGGTTTGGAAACCGACCGCAGAACTAACATCAAAGCGAAATACGGCAAGTTCGTAACCAACCATGAAAAAGTATTTGCTGCCGGCGATATGCGCCGCGGCCAAAGCCTCGTGGTTTGGGCAATCAACGAAGGCCGCGAAGCCGCCAAAGAGGTTGATAAATTCCTGATGGGCGCTACGGTGTTGGCTTAAGTTTGATACATTGGCTTAAACTCGAAACACTGCATAAGCCTGAAACAAATGAGGCCTATTTCATTTTCATTGAAGCTCGAAGCCCGTGTTCTCTGAACGAGAATGCGGGCTTTTTTGTTTCTCTCGTTTGTCAGACTCAAGCCTCTCAGGACAACCATTCCAAAATTATGGTATAATAGCCATATTGGTAGAAAAGGACTTTCGCCGATTTGCTCTTAGGCAGGCGGAGGTCCTTTCTTTCGCGAGAGAAAGGGGAATGGGTTTGAAGACGCTCGTAATCGCAGAGAAACCGGACATGGGACGGACAATTGGCAGGGTGATAGAACCCCGCGCCAAAAATAACCGAGTCTATCTGGAGGGCGATAATTACATCATTACATGGGCGATCGGCCATCTGCTCGAGCTGGCGGAGCCGGATGCTTATGACCCGAAATACAAACGCTGGAATTTTAACGACCTTCCGATTCTGCCGGAGCAGTTCAGGATCGTGCCGAATCCGAAAACGAAAGACCAGCTGAAGACGATTGCAGAGCTGGCCAAACGCTGCGACCGTATCGTCAACGCCTGCGATGCCGGGCGGGAGGGGCAGTATATTTTTGCGCTGATTCAGCAGCAGCTTAAATTACGGCAGCCGGTGCGACGGCTGTGGATTTCCGATTTGACATCCGAGAGCATCGCTCAAGGCTTCAGCAGCTTAAGGGACGGGCATGAATTCGATAACCTGACGATGGCCGCGAGAGCGCGGAGCGAAGCGGACTGGCTGGTGGGCATGAATGCCTCGAGAGCTTTTACGACCAAACACCGCGAGCTGCTGTCGGTAGGCCGGGTACAAACGCCGGTGCTGGCGCTGATTTATGACCGGCAGATCGAAATCGAGAAATTTGACTCGCAGACTTTTTACGAAATTAAAGCCGTGTTTCAGCAAGGAGAACGTTCTTATACAGGCACTTGGCAGGGAGAGCGGCTAACGGATGCCGAGAAAGCGGCGGCGATTGCCGAGAAGGTGCGCAAGCAGCAGGGGCGGATCACCCAATATGAAGTGAAGGACACGAAAGAATATCCTTACAGGCTGTATGATTTGACGCTGCTTCAGCGGGAAGCCAACGCGAAATACGGTTTTTCGGCCAAAAAAACGCTGGATATCGCGCAGGCGCTGTATGAGCGTCACAAGGTGATCACTTACCCGCGTACGAACTCCAACTATGTGACGGAACAAAACATCGACGGCATGCAGAAAACGCTGCAGATGCTGAAATCGTCGCCGTACAAAGAACTGGCCGATGGCGCTGAGCCCGGCCGGGTCAATAAAAACAACAAAGCGGTCTGCAACCCGCAGCGGGTGGAGGACCACCATGCGATTTTGCCGACGCTGAAACGCCCGTCTGCCCTCAGCAAAGAGGAGCAGCAGATTTACGATCTGGTGATCCGGCGTTTTCTGGCGCATTTCTATCCGCCCGCGGAATACAAGCAGCATACGGTGTTGACGGTCGTCCGGGACGAAACCTTCAAAACGAATGTAAAAGAGCTGCTGTCTCTGGGCTGGAAGATTTGCCAAACGGATGACGGGAATGCTTCAGGCTCTGGCTCAGGCTCACGGAGCCGCAAGAAAAAAGACGACGAAGACGAGCAGGAGGAGGAGCTGGTAAGCGAACCTTTTTCCGTCGATCCGGAGCAGGACGTCCTCTGCAAAAAAGCCGACGCCAAAGAAAAGGCGACCAAACCGCCCAAAGCCTACACGGAAGGCACGCTGCTGAAGGCGATGGAGAGCGCGGGCAAACAGCTGGAGAACGATGAGCTGCGCGAAGTCATGAAGGATGCGGGACTTGGCACACCGGCCACCCGGGCTGCCACGATCGAACGGTTGAAGAAGGTCGGTTACATCGTGATGCAGGGGAAAAAAATCACGGTCACGCAAAAAGGCCGCACCGCCGTCGAGCTGATCCGCCATGCGGGCGTCGAGCTGCTGACCTCGCCGGAAATGACGGGCCAATGGGAGCGCCGTCTTTACCAGATCTCGCGTGGGGAAGCGGAAGCCGAAAAATTTATGGAAAACGTCAAACGGTTCACCGTTTCCATCGTGGACAAAGTCCGGGTACAGCAGAAGGCGGATGCTTCTTTGTTTGAAGGGCAGCAGAAACAGGCCAAAAAAGTCCGCAGTCCCCGCGGCGGCGCTTCTTCGTCTTCCGCCGGGGCGAAAACGCGCAGCTCCCGGGGAACCGGGGGCGGAGAGGCAGGAGAGGGAGTCCCGGCTTCCGTTCCCGCTGCGGCCGGGAGTCTGGCGGGCGGCAGCCGGTCCGGCTACAGCGAAAGCGGAGCAGGCATGACGGCGACGGCCGTTCGGCGGTCAGGAAATGCTGCTGCTGCGACAAATGTGGCTTCGGGTGCCGCTTCAGCCGGCAAAATGCAGGCCGCAAACGCTCCTGCAGAGCGTGAAGTGCTCGGCGAATGTCCCCGCCAGGGCTGCGGTGGCCAGCTCATCGAAGGGCGTAAAGGCTACGGCTGTACGCATTTCAAGCAGGGCTGCGGGTTTGTCGTCTGGAAGGAATTTGGCGGAAAAACGATATCCAAAGCGATGCTGAACGCCCTGCTCCAGAAAGGGCGAACCCAGCTGCTGTCTTTTAAACCGGAGACAGGCGCGGAATTTAAGGCGCGGATCGTTCTCTCGGATCGTTCAACCGGAAAGCTGGAGTTGGAACGGGAATAGGACCGGGTTGGAATTCTCTTGGCAGAATTATCGGAGCGGAATTCTTTTTAAAGTGGCCCTTCCTTATGGATGTAACGTCCCAATTAAAGGGTAAGCTATATATTAAGATAGCGCAGCAAGGAGGTCCTTATGAAAAGGGAGACGGCCCAAGTGCCTTTCGGATATGAAGCGCCGGTGCGGACGGTTAAAGGCGTGCTGGTGTTTTACGACAGCTTTGATTCCGGGGAGGAAGAAGAATTGGAGCAGAAGTTGGCGGCGGCCCTGGAAACGGCCCGGCAGCGCTTCTTCTCGAAGCTGGTGTTGTACCCGCTGCATGAAGAAACGTTAAGACGGATGACCAAAACCCCGGCTGCTCCTTACCACAAAAGGGAGAAGATGCTGATTGGCTGGAAGCAGGAGTTTGGCAGCTCGCTGGTCACGCTGGAGAGCTGGGAAGGAAGACGCAAGAAATATACGCCTTTCGAGGCGGCGGTCCGCCATCTCGAGGAAATATACGGCGGGCCTCTCTTTCTGTATGTAACGCCGGAAATGGCCAACCGTTTGGCCGGTTATGATGCTTTTAAAGAAGTGATCAAGCGGATCAGGCTGATTGTTTCCGCCGCTCCCGAAGTACCGCATCCGAACCTGGAAAAGTTTCGCAGCCGCTGGGACATAGCGGGGGAAGCGAGTGCGGATTAAGATGGATACACTGGAGAAACCTCGAAAAACGGACCCTTAAAGGGTCCGTTTGTGTTTGGCGGTCATATTTTTTGCGATGACATCGGGAACTTCCGTCAATGACGAAATTGTATACAGCGTTGTATCTTTGGCCGGTTTCAGTTCAATGATGTTATAAACCCATTCATCGGGCTGTTTGAGGTAAATGCTGTTAATGCCGGCTTTGACGGCGGGTTCAATATCCGTACGGAGACTGTTGCCGATCATCCAGGTCCGGCTGCGGTCAAACGAGTGAAGGGAGATAATCTCCTCCAACGCTTCGAAGTTTTTATGCTGGCGGATATAGATCCGGTCTCCAAAATAGGTATCCAGCTTCATTTGATCGATTTTTCGCTGCTGGATCGCGGTTTCGCCTCCCGTATACAAATACAGATCATGACCTTGGGCCTGCAATACGTCGAGTGTTTCAATCATGCCAGGATAAGGTTCGACGAGCTGATCGTATACGCTGAGCCCCAGCTTTGTAATCCGGGCCTCTTCGATTTGATTGGCCGGATGGCCAAGCAGGGAGGCGAAATAGCGGTACGTTTCCACCATCGATTGAGGAAAGTGATGGCTGGCAAAGCCCACCTGGTGAACGCCGGCCACATCGATTTCCACCTGCTTGGCCCGGATTTCCTGGGCAGTCAGCTTATCCTTGCCCAGCAAGGCCTGAAGCGCAAGCGTAAATTCATCCAGCACCGCTTCGAAATATTTATTGCAATAAATCAATGTATCATCGAGATCAAAAATAATGTGCTGATGCAAATGTGGTTTGTTTGACATGGTAGGCACTCCTTTTGCTGCTGCGTCTAGTCCGAAGTTGGGTTAACTGATGCTAATTATACCTGAATATAGGATTCAAGAAAAATTTGGAGATCCGAAATGCCGTCCTCCCGCAGGCTGTAGGTCTCGTGCTGATCTTCCTCCTGATTGACCTCCAGATGGATGTGCAGCAAACCGGCCACGCGGAGCAGCATCAGATGGTGGGTCATATGATCGGCCATTTCCGGGAGACTTTTTTTCATCTCCGAGATGGAGAGGGGGCCGTTTTCGGAAATGAACCGGAGCAGGTTCAGCCGTTTCGGTTCCGCCAGCGCTTTGGTCAGGCGAAGCAGGATGTTTGGCGGCTGTCCTTCTTGTTCGGGAAATTCCACCGGGTATTGCAGCATAAGCAGACGCTCGTAAAAGCAATATGTATTTAGAGGTCTAAGGTGCAGAGTGGGAAGAAGCACAACCTCATCTATCGGAAGATGGTCGCCGACCAGGATGCCGCTTGTAGACAGCTCTATTAAATCTATAGGATCCATTTTGCTTTCCAGCGTTTTCTTCTCCAGCACGTCTTCCCGGAGATAGTGTTCGTGCTCCTGCTCAATAGCTTTAAAATAACGTTCATACCAGATGCGCAGCAGCGGGACGTAACGGGTCCTGACAAAATCAATGTCTTCGGCCTTTAGATTAGGCATTAGTTTTAAAACTTCGCCATGGACTGGCCCGGCGTCTCCGTGTTCCAAATGATCCAGAAAATCAGGGATCCGCATCTTCGGTTTCCTTTGAATGGCCCAAGCTAAGAGAAGATCTACATTAAAAAATGGCCAGCTCGCGGCTTCAGCTAATTTATCGTTTTCCTGCCGGGTCAATTTCTTTCTGGATTCGGCCACCCATTCATGTCCCAGGTCCAGGTTGTTGATCCAGCGGGAATTGGTGAAAATAATGAAGCTGTTCAGGAATTCATAGATCGAAGATACGTCCACCCTTACTTTATAGGCCATGATTCATGTACCTCCCAGGATGAATTGAGAAATAACTCGTGTTCAACAATCCTTCCGTCCTTATCCATCTTTGCATGATAAGGATTCGAATGGTTATTTATTTCCATTATGGCTTGTTCATTTCTTGCTTGTCCACTATAATATTGAGGTTTGAAATATTTTTGCCGGGCCATTTGCTTGCCGGGGTCCGGATGGCAATAAACGGAGGATTAACAATGACATCTTGGTTTACGGCTTTCAGGTCCAGATTCGGTTCAAAGGGCGATTCTTACGGTCCGATCGCCATTTTGATTTCAGTAGTGGTCGTAGCAGGCTTGAGCCAAGGTTTGCTGCTGCCGGTATTATCTATTTTTATGGAAAAAAGGGGGATTCCCTCCTCGGTTAACGGCTTTCATGCCGCAGCCCTTTACATCGGATCCTTTGCGATGTCGATCACCGCAGAGCGGATACTGAAGGCATCCGGTTTCAAAAAACTGCTGCTCGGCGGTTTGATCGCCGTTACGGCCGCGCTTCCGTTATTCCCGCTGACTTCAAACCTGTCGCTTTGGTTTGGGCTCCGCCTAATCGTCGGCATGGGCGACAGCGCCATTAATTTCGCGGCCCAGCTTTGGCTGCTGCTGGTAACGCCGCCGAATCAGCGGGGAAAAATCATTTCGCTTTACGGCATGTTTTACGGCTTAGGCTTCAGCTTTGGACCGCTTGGCATCAAGCTGCTGCATTTCGGCAGTATGACGCCGTTTGCTGTCCTTTCGGTTTTTTTTCTGCTCCTGGTCTTCATTATCATTTTCAGGCTTAAGGATACTCATCCGGCCCGCCAGGAATCCCATGAAGAGAAGAGCGGCCGCAGATACGCTAGGGTTTATTCCCTGGCCTGGTTTGCGCTGATTCCAGCTTTGCTGTACGGCTATATGGAAGCGGGCATGAGCGGGACTTTCCCGATATACGGCCTGCGCATAGGGATGACTTCAGGAGAAATCTCGACGCTGCTTCCGTTTTTCGGAATTGGCGGACTTATCCTTCAATTGCCGCTGGGTTTGCTTAGCGACCGGATCGGTCGGAAAAAGGTGCTGATGGCTGCCGGACTGCTCGGCGGGCTGCTGTTTCTTGCCGTGCCGCTTACCGGAACGGCGTTTTGGCCGCTGCTGATCCTTTTCATGCTGGCGGGCGGGCTTGTCAGCTCGTTTTTCTCGCTGGGACTCGCTTTTGCGGCGGATATTCTGCCGCGCAGCCTGCTGCCTGCCGCCAACGTGGTCGCTTCCTTCCATTTCAATCTGGGCAGCATGGTAGGGCCGAATGTAAGCGGCGCGCTGATGGAGACCGGTTTAACAAGCTCGCTGTTTCTGCTGCTGGGATCCGGATACCTTTTGTTTGCCTTGTCCGGATTCCTTTTTAAAGGTAACAAACCTGAAACCCCTTAAACGGCTTTGCCCGCTGGATTTTATGTCCCGTTTCCCCTACACTAAAGGTTAGGGAGTTACGGTTGCCAAAAGTCAAAAGGAGATTGGTCGATGTATAAAGTAGCTGGCTTGACAAAACATATGACTTCAGAAGGTAAAATGGTTCTGGACAACATTTTTCTGGAATTTGGAGAAGGGGAAATGATTGGCGTAGTAGGACCGAGCGGGAGCGGCAAAAGTACGCTGCTGCGCTGTCTGGCGCTGCGCACGCGCTGGAGCAAAGGGTCTTACACGTTCAGGGGAGAGGACCTTATTTCCGGAAGCGGAGGCGCTTCTATAAAAAATAAATCCAAATTTGCTTATCTCGAACAAAACCCCCAGCTGAATCCGAATAAAACCGCCCATAAAAACGTGCTGATCGGACAGGTCGGCCAGACGCCTTGGTGGCGACGGCTGACGGGAATGGTCCGTTCCGACGATTATATGGGGGCCATGGACGAGCTGGAGCGTTTCGGACTGCTGGATAAAGCCAAAGTCCCGGCCGGCAAGCTTAGCGGCGGGGAGAAGCAGCGCACTGCCATCTGTATGGCGCTGGTGCATGGCGCCTCTGTCATTACGGCGGACGAGCCGGTGGTCGGACTGGATCCCCATTCCGCCGACAATGTGCTGGATACGCTGAAAACCATCTGCCAGGAACAGCGCAAAACGGTCATTGCCGCGCTGCCGATTGAGCTCGCCGAACGCTGGTGCACCCGGATCTGGGGCATTGCGGAAGGCAAGCTGGTGCTTGACGTTGCGGGCAGAAGACTGACCGGCAGCGAGAAGAAGCTGATCTAGCATGAAAAGAGTGATGCGGTTGAAAGGCAGAAACAGGTTTGGCATTTTGCTCCTGGGTGTATTGATGTTGGTGCTGAGCGGCTGCGATCTGGACTTTGATCCGAAAGCGTCCATGAAGGCTCCGCAGCTGACCTCGGATAATGAATCGCTTAAAAGTGTGGTGAACCAGTATCTGGCTCAATTGCCGAGCGGAGGCACCCTCATACGTCCGACCGATGACGGAACCACCAGCCTGATCCGGGTCGTGGATCTGGATAATGACGGGCATAACGAAGCGCTGGTTTTTTATGAAACGCCTGATGATCCCGTCCCGATCCATGGTGTCGTGTTTGTCAACAAAAACGGAACCTGGTCGCCTCAGGCCAAAATCGACGGCGAAGGCCAGGTGCTGGAATCATTGAGACTGGCGGATCTGACGAACGACGGCAAGGTCGACATCATCGCCGGTTACTCCAGCGGGGAGCAGCAGGTGCAGAAGGGGTTGTCCGTTTATTCTTTTGCTGACGGCAAGCTGGAGAAAATCCTTGTGGAGCTGCCTTACAGCTATTATGTGGTTAACGATTTGAATGCGGACGGTAAAACGGATCTATCGGTCGTTTATTTCAAGAAAAACGAGTTTTCCAGTGTGATGACCTTCCAATATGACGGCAAATCCTTTGAGCAGCTCGATAAGCTGGATCTGGATTCGAACATAAATGGCTACTATAATATGGTGACCGGAAAAATAACGTCCGACGGCGAGCAGGGGATCATGCTTGATGTTTCTTTGAATGCCGCTGGCAATTCGTCGTATACCCTTGTGATTACGATGAAAGACGGCAAGCTCGTTCAGGTGCTGGGGCAGGATCAGACGTACAAGGATGACCGGATTCCGAGCGGCGACGTCAACGGAGACGGCATTCTGGAATACGGGCTGCTACAGAAGCCGGCGGGCTGGGACGGTTTTTCCCTTGAAGACATTCCTTGGCTGTATAATTATTATCAGGTCGACAAAGCCGACAAACCGGTATGGGAGGAGTTCCTCGGGTTGCCGATTCCGACGGATTTGATCGGCAAGGTGACCATCGATACGAAATCGATTAAAGACCAGTACATCAAATTTATCAGAACCGACAACGGGCATACGGTGCTGGAAGTCAAATATTTCACTTTATCCCAGTGGGACCGCATGAAGCAGGACTGGAAGCTGCTGGAGCGCACCAGCGACCGGGTCATCGGATACCGGGGCTTAAACACCGCTTCCAAAACCGGCTGGGGGGAACAATAGAATAAAGATCGGAGAGGAAGGTTAACAGCAGTGAGCAAAGTTTTGATTTTGGAAGATGAAGAATCGATCCGCAGTTTTATCGTGATCAATCTGAAGCGCAACGGCTTCGAAGTGCTAGAGGCGGCCGACGGCTATGAAGCTCTGATCAAACTTACCACGGTGCCGGATATCGACATCGCTTTACTGGACGTTATGGTGCCGGGGATCGACGGCTTTGAAGTGTGCCGGAGAGTCAGGGAGACGAATGAACGGATCGGCATTATTTTTCTGACGGCAAAAGTCCAGGAGCAAGACAAGGTTTACGCCTTGTCCGTCGGAGCGGACGATCATGTGAGCAAGCCGTTCAGCCCTACCGAGCTGATCGCGCGGATCCATTCGCTGCTGCGTCGCGTGAACGTTTACCGGGAAAGCAGCGCTAAGGTATCGTTTACGTCGGGGCCTTTTTCACTGGACCTGATCTCCAAGCAGTTCAAGAAAAACGGTCAGCTTCTGGAGCTGACGCCGACTGAATTTTCGCTGATACAATATTTCCTTGAACAGGAAAATACGCCGCTAAGCCGGGACGTGCTGCTTGATCATGTTTGGGGCAAGGATTATATGGGCGATCCCAAAATCGTGGACGTGAATATCCGGCGGCTGCGGCAGAAAATCGAAAGCAATCCGTCCGAACCCGAATACCTGCAAACGGTTTGGGGTCACGGCTACAAATGGAAAGGCGATAGTAAATGATCAAAAAAGGCATCGGCCGCCAGATCGTCATGCATTATTTCATCGTGGTGTTTGTTACGCTGCTGTTAGTTGAAGTTATTTTTATGTTTGCGATCCGGTCTTATTATTACAACAGCATAAGCACCCACCTGGAGAACTACGCGGCTTGGGCATCGGACTATTTCCAAAAATACGTGAAACAAAACGAAGAGGACGATTTGAGTTATTTGCCGGATATGATCCAGACCTTCAAGCTTGTGAACACCGAGGTGGAGATCGTAAACGGCGACGGGGTTGTGCTGACCAACAGCACCGACTTCCAGGTCGATAAACCTGTGCAGACCAGCGATGTGCTGCAGGCCAAGGCAGGCAACATCAGCAAATGGATCGGCAGGCAGCCGGGGACCGGGGAGCTGGTCATGGCGGTTTCAAGCCCGCTGAAGGAGAACGGCACCAACAAGTTTATCATCCGGTACGTTACTTCACTGGAGCTGGTCAATGAGAAGCTGCTGAACATTACGCTTTTGTCCATCGTGATTGGCCTGGTCGTGCTTGCGGTTGTCCTGCTGTTCAGCATGGGTTTGGCTAATTCGATCGTGAAGCCGATCAACAATATCCAGGCCGTTTCCTCCCAGATGGCAAAAGGCAATTTCGACGTCAGGGTGAAGGGCGACTATGCTTACGAACTTGGTGAGCTGGCCGCCACATTAAACTTTATGGCACAGGAAATCGTCCGGAGCAATCAGATCAAAGACGATTTTATCTCCTCGATCTCCCACGAGCTGCGCACGCCGCTGACCGGCATTAAAGGCTGGAGCGAAACGCTGACCATGGGCGGTTTTGACAAAGATGAAACGGAAATCGGCATGAAAATCATCTCCAAAGAAACCGACCGGCTCATCGGCCTGGTAGAGGAAATGCTGGATTTCAGCAAACTCCAGCAGAACGAGATGAAACTGGTGATCGGCAGCGTCAATATTACCGAGCTGCTGCAGGAAATTATGCTGAACGTCTGGGCAAAAGCGGAACAGAAGCAAATTCATTTGAAGCTGGAAGGTGAAACGGACGAACCCGTTCTGGTTTCTGGGGATGCCAACCGGCTGAAGCAGGTGTTCCTTAATCTCGTGGATAACGCCATTAAATTTTCGCACGAAAATTCAGTGATTTACCTGAGGGTAACCAAAGCGGAAGAGACAGCTGCGATCAGCGTTAAGGACACTGGAATCGGCATCAGCGAAGAAAACCTGCGCAGAGTCAAGGATCGTTTCTTCCAGGTGAACCATCAGGGCGGGGGGACCGGTCTCGGACTGGCCATAACCCAGCAGCTGGTGGAGCTTCATAAGGGTACGATTTCTATGGAAAGCGAGCTTGGGACGGGAACGACGGTACAGGTTACGTTGCCGCTTATGAAGCAGGATGAGGAAATGCCCGCAGGCGTCCAAAATCCGGATGAAGCTAAAGAGATTTAAGAATAGGGAAGCGGGGGGAGCGAATCATGTCCTCGGAGAAACATAGGAGCGGCTGTTTGCAAGAGCAAGAGCTTTTAAACGTTTCCGGCAAAACCTTTAGGCTGCTCCAGGCCACCCCGGCCGAAGCCGAACAGGTGCGGGCGCTTCTAACGGAAGCGGCAGCCTGGATGCAGGCACAAGGGATTAACCAATGGAAACCGGAGCAGTTTACGACAGCCGAGGTTCTGACTTATTTTGAACAGCGGGAAGTGTTTATTGCCTTGGATGGCGAAACGCCGGCCGGGATGTTCACGCTCCAGCATTCCGACCCGTCTTATTGGAAGTTGAAGGACGATCCGGACTATTATTATTTGCACAGGTTGACCGTTAGTGTTCCTTTTCGTCAATATGGTCTCGGCCAGGCTTTCCTGGAATGGGCGATGGGGAAAGCGGTTAAAGCGAACAAAAAAGGGCTCCGGCTCGACTGCAGAAGCATCAGCGAAGGGTTGAACCGGTATTACCAGAGCCAGGGTTTTGTTTTTAAGGGAACCTCGGAGCAGAAAGACCATCTGGCTAATTTATATGAACGCCGAAGTCCAGGTTTAAGCTAATTTCCCAGGGACACGGTGCAACGAACTTTTATTTTTTCATGTAAAAAAACAGCCGGCTACTTATAGCCCGGCTGTTTTTTATGTTAAAATAGGGAAGATTAAGAGGACATTCCTCCAGCGCGCAGCGCCGTATTGTCATAAACTTCTTTGAGCAGCCTGGAAGACTGCGAACGAACCGGCGGTTTGGCCAGCACCGTTTCACCGGGGCCGATCACGACCACCTGGTCAGGAGTGCCTTTGATAATGGCTCCGTCTTTAATGGTTGCGCCTTCCCCGATAATCGCGCATTCGACCAGGACGTTGCGTCCGATTTGCACATTTGGCATAACCACGCTGTCTTTCACTTTCGTAAATCTGCCGATAGAGGTGCCGCCGAAGACAACGGATCGCTCCGCATAACCTTCCAATGCACAGTTGTCGTGAATCATCGAGCTTTTAGCCGGAATTCCGCTGTGTTTGGAGGATTTCAGGCTGGTGCTGCACTCATTGGTATACATCGGCCAAGCTTCGTTATGAAGCTGCCAGTCGCTTTCTTCGCAAAGCAGATCCATGTGGGCTTCCCACAGGCTGCCAACCGTACCCACGTCTCTCCAATATCCTTTAAACGGATAAGCTTGAAGGGTTTCTTCGCCCGCCAGCATTTTAGGAATTACGTCTTTGCCAAAGTCATGACTCGACTTATCGTTTGCGGCGTCTTCAATCAAATGCTGTTTCAAATAACTCCACTTGAACAAATAAATGCCCATGGAAGCCAGATTGCTCTGCGGTTTCTCCGGCTTTTCTGCAAATTCCTTAATTCTATATTCATCGTCAGTAACCATAACTCCGAAACGGTGAGCTTCCTCCCAAGGTACAGGCATTACGGAAATCGTGGCAGGAGCATCCGATTGGATATGTGCTTCAAGCATTTCGCGGTAATCCATATGGTAAATATGATCGCCGGACAAAATCAGCACATTCTCCGGATTTTGGCTGTCGATATAATCTAAATTTTTATAAATGGCATCAGCGGTTCCCAAATATTCGTCTGCACCGTTTTGATTGGCGGGAAGCAGCGCGATGCCTCCATTTTCATTGGTCCCAAGTCCCCAAGCAGTTCCGTCTCCGATGTGATTATGCAATGAATCAGCTTCATATTGCGTTAGAACGCCGATCGTATCAATGCCGGAATTGACGCAGTTGCTGAGAGGAAAATCGATAATTCGATAACGGCTGCCGAAAGGCACCGCCGGTTTTGCTTGGCTGGACGTGAGCGGAGAAAGTCTGCGGCCTTCTCCCCCCGCAAGCAGCATGGCAATGCATTGTTTATTACTCATGTCGTTTCCCTCCCGAATTTGTTTTTGTCAGTGTAGTACATACATAAACGAGATATACTGATGTTGAAACCATTTTACTTTGGAATGATTTGAAAAATTACAAAATTAATGACAGCATGTTCCTTTTCCTTTTCAATAATTATGAATAGGGGTAATAAAGAACATATATCATCATTTTTTTATTAATGGAGAATGGATGTGATGAGGTGTCGGACATGGCCGCAGATAACCACGCAGTAGCGATTTCACCACAAGATATTTATTTGTTCCACGAAGGAACTTTATATCGCAGCTATCGTTCGCTCGGAGCTCATCTGACCGTTGAAAATGGTCTTAGCGGCGTCCGCTTTACCGTTTGGGCACCGCATGCCAGCCATGTCGGGATTGCTTCGGATTGGAACGGTTGGAGGGGAGAGAACGACTCCTTATATAAGATACCCGAATCCGGGTTTTGGAGTCGTTTTTTCCCAGGAATCGTCCAAGGAACTTTTTACAAGTATGAAATTACGGGTCCGGACGGACGCGTGTTTTTGAAAGCTGATCCCTATGCTTTCCATGCCGAAGTGAGGCCGAACACCGCATCGGTTGTGGCTTCGATTGAAGGTTATCGCTGGGGGGACGGCACATGGAGGCGGAAGAACCGGATTCCGTACCGGAAACCGCTTAATATTTATGAAGTGCATTTCGGGACCTGGCGGCAAAAAGAAGGCGGCGAATTATATTCGTACCGCGAGATGGCAGAGGTATTAATTCCTTACGTCAAGGAAATGGGGTATACCCATATTGAAATTATGCCGCTTACCGAACACCCTTACGATTTGTCCTGGGGTTACCAGGCCACCGGCTATTTTGCGCCGACCAGCCGCTATGGCAAGCCGGAAGACCTGATGTATTTTGTAGACATGTGCCATCAGAACGATATTGGCGTTTTGCTCGATTGGGTCCCGGGTCATTTTGCTCGCGACGATCATGGTCTGAGATTGTTCGACGGAACCCCGCTGTTCGAATACAGCGACCCGCTAAAGGCGGATAAACCCGGCTGGGGAACGCTGAGCTTTGATTTTGGCAAACCGGAGGTTCGCGCTTTTTTGATTTCGAACGCCCTTTATTGGATGGACGTGTATCATTTTGACGGACTTCGGGTGGACGCCGTGACCAGCATGCTGAAGCTGGATTTTGAGAAAGGCGAAGGGCAATACCGGCTCAATGAGTTTGGCGGCACCGAAAATCTGGAGGCAATCGCTTTCCTTAAAGAACTGAATCTGGCTGTCTCTAACCATTATCCGCACGCCCTGATGATGGCCGAGGAGTCCAGCGCTTGGCCGATGGTGACCCGGAGCGTTGAAGAAGGCGGACTTGGGTTTAATTACAAATGGAATATGGGCTGGATGAACGACACGCTCGCTTATGTGGAGACGCCTTTTTGGGACAGGCCTTCCAAACATAACCTGCTGACCTTTCCAATCGTTTATGCTTATTCCGAAAATTATACGCTTCCTCTTTCGCATGACGAGGTCGTGCACGGCAAAAAGTCGCTGCTCGACAAAATGCCGGGGACGTATGAACAGAAATTTGCAGGGCTTCGTGTGCTTCTTGCTTACCAGCTGACTTCTCCGGGCAAAAAACTGCTTTTTATGGGAGGAGAGTTTGGACAATTTATTGAATGGAAAGACCAGGACCAATTGGACTGGTTCCTGCTGGATTACGATTCCCACCGGCTGATGCTGGAGTATACAAGAGCCTTAAATCATTTTTATTTGCGGGAAAACGCGCTTTGGGAGCATGATCACGGCATGGACGGCTATCAATGGCTGACGCCGCACGATGCCGGACAAAGCGTCATTGCTTTCTTGCGAAAAGGGAAAAAAAGCGGAGATACGCTGCTAGTCGTCATCAATTTCCAGCCGGTTTACCGCGAGCGTTACCGGATCGGCGTTCCGAAAGCCGGTGTTTACCGCGAAATTTTCAGCAGCGAAGATTCCCGCTTCGGGGGCAGCGGAACGCCCAATGGCAGCCCGCTCACAGCCGAAAAGGTCGAGTGGCATGATCAGATCCATAGCATCGAGCTGAAGCTGCCGCCGTTAAGCGTGACGATCTGGAAAAAAACGGCTTCCGCCGCAGACGGAAAAACCAAACCTGAAACCGAGCCGGCCAAACCCGCTAAATCTGCAGCTGCCGGTACAAAGAACGATACAAAGAAACGTGCCCGTACATCCTCGGCAGGGGTTGAATAACACTTCCGGTAATGAATATGGGCAGCGAAAACAGCTTGATTTTATTCAAAGGAGAGAGTGGTATGAACCTATTGTTTGCCGCAGCAGAAGGAACGCCATTTGTGAAAACGGGCGGTCTTGCCGACGTAATCGGGGCGCTGCCCAAGGCTTTGCTGAAGGAAGGACACGATATTCGGATCGTCATGCCTAAATACAAAACGATTCCCGACCGCTTTAAGCAGGAAATGGTTCATTTGGGGACCACCAGCGTTTATGTAGGCTGGCGCGAGAAGTATTGCGGGGTCGAAATGCTGGTCTTTGAAGGGATTAAAGTTTATTTTGTCGACAATGAGGATTATTTCGCACGGGACGGCATTTACGGCTATGGAGACGATGGAGAACGTTTTGCCTACTTCAGCCGTGCGGTGCTTGATGTGCTGCCGCTGATCGATTTTAAGCCGGACGTCATCCATGTCCATGACTGGCATTCGGGCCCGGTTCCGCTGCTGCTTCGCCATCATTACAGACATAATCCTTTTTATGCCGACATCAAGACGGTTTTTACCGTACATAACCTGCTTTATCAGGGGATTTTCCCTTATGAGGTGTTAGGCGATTTACTGGGCCTGCCGGACAGCTATTTCACTCCGGAAGGCGTAGAGTATTACGGGAATGTGAATTACATGAAAGCCGGTCTTGTTTTTGCCGATCATGTAACGACGGTCAGTCCGACCTACGCCCAGGAAATCCAGACATCCTTTTACGGATACGGGCTGGACGGGCTGCTTCGTTCGATCAGCGGGCGGCTGTCGGGGATCGTAAACGGAATAGACACCAAGCTGTATAATCCGGCGACGGACAAAGCTTTGCCGGTGACCTACCGCAGCAATTTGTCCAAGAAACGCGAAAATAAAATAAAACTTCAAGAGGAGCTAGGCCTGCCGGCAGCCCCGGACATCCCTTTGGTCGGCATGGTAACCCGCTTGGTGGAACCTAAAGGGCTGGACCTGGTTCTTCGCATACTCGATGAGCTGCTTTATTTTGATGACGTGCAGGTTGTGGTTCTGGGAACCGGAGATCCTGCCTATGAGCAGTGGTTCCGTGAAGCCGCCAATCGCCAGCCGCAGAAGCTTTCGACCCAAATTCTGTTTGATGACGGTCTGTCGCGCCGGATTTACGCCGGTTCGGATATGTTCCTGATGCCGTCCAAATTCGAGCCCTGCGGGATCAGCCAGCTGCTGGCGCTTCGCTACGGGAGCATCCCGATCGTACGGGAAACGGGCGGCCTTAACGATACGGTCCAAGCGTATAATGAGTTTACGGGCGAAGGGAACGGCTTCACGTTTACGCATTATAACGCCCATGATTTGCTGTATACGCTGCGCCGGGCGGTTCATTTTTACCATCTGCCGGAGCATTGGAAGAAAATCACTAAAAACGCTTTCGCCGGGGATTACAGCTGGAGTGTTTCCGCCGCGGAATACGAAGAGATTTACCGCCGGGTCACCGGATTATCGTAATTTAACTAAACCATTCATAACAAGAAAAAGGCCGATCGGATTCCCCGGTCGGCCTTTTTCAGTGCAAGAACATCATCAGGCTTTTATTTTACGGTACAAAATGCGGTAACCAAACGGATCCAGTCCGATATTCATCATGCCATCGTTAGGCTCCACCACTTCACCCGTGAGGGCGTCCCGCCAGTCGGTAGTTTCCATCGGGTGACTGAGGACCTGATATTCCTGCGTATTGTTCATCCAAACGGTGAAGTGGGTGTGATGATCCGCCCGCTCATAAATAAGGCAGGGATTATCGGGTTCGGCCTGAAGAAAACGGAAACGCCCCTTGCGTAAAGCGTCGTATTTCTTGCGCAACCCGATCATCAGCTGATAAAAATCAAATAACTCCCGGTCCTGCCGGGTTTCGTCCCACTGCATCGGTTTGCGGCAATCCGGATCCCCGTCGCCGGTTAATCCGATTTCATCGCCGTAAAAAATGCAAGGGGTCCCGATATAGGTAAACAGAAAAACGACCGAAAGCTTAAGTTTTCTTTTGTCCAGCCCCAACCGGGTCAGCAGACGCGGGGTATCGTGGCTGCAGAGCATGTTGAAAATCACTTCATTGGTCTGCTGCGGGTAACGCATGAGCAGAGAGCCCATCGAATTCGCAAAAGCATAACCGTCCATCCCCCCGTTAAAAAACTCCAGAATCTTATCCGAAAACGGATAGTTCATGACGGAATCAAATTGATCGCCTTGAAGCCAGGTCAAGGAATCGCTCCATACTTCGCCTACGATATAGGCTTCAGGGTTGGCGTTTTTTACGACCTTCCGGAAATCCCTCCAGAAATGATGATCGATTTCATCGGCGACATCCAATCGCCAGCCGTCCAGCTCGACTTCCCGGATCCAATAGTCGGCCACCCCCAGCAGGTAGTTTTTGACTTCCGGGTTGGAGGTGTTAAATTTGGGCATATTAGCATAAAATCCGAAGGTATCGTAGGTAGGAAAGCCGTCTTTGATCCGAAGCGGGAACTCGTTGACATGGAACCAGTCTTTGTAAGGGGAGTATTCGCCTTTTTCCAGCACGTCCTGAAAGGGAGGGAACTGTTCGCTGCAGTGGTTGAACACGGCGTCTAAAATGACGCGGATTCCCCGCTCGTGACAGACCTTGACGACCTTTCTCAGCAGCTGGTTGTCACCAAAATGAGGATCTACTTGTTTATAGTCCACGGTATCGTATTTGTGATAAGAGGGGGAAGTAAACAGCGGCGTAAAGTAGATGGCGTTAATGCCCAGTTCGGTTAAGTAGTCCAGATGATCGAGAACGCCCTGCAGGTCACCGCCGAAAAAATTATCCACCTTCGGTGTGCTCCCCCAATCTGCCGTTTTAACCGGGTCATTGGACGGATCACCATTGGCAAAACGTTCGGGCATAATTTGGTAAAATACGGCTTCCTTAGCCCACTCCGGCACTTTAAAAACATCAATTTCATGAATATAAGCAAATTCATAATTACCGCCAGGCGGGTAAGGGGGTTCGGCGTGGATGCCTTTATCGTTGGCGTAAACCGTTTCATCTCCCGAAACCAGCTTAAATAAATAAGATAAACGTTTGAATTTGGGGCGGACCTCGATTTCCCAATAGTCGAATAAATCGTCATGGGCTGCTTTTTCCAGGGAAAGCTCTTCGAATGTGCCGTCCCAATTATATTTGTCGCCGGTCCAAACCGTTACCCGATCAACGTCGTCCCGTTTGGTACGTACTCGCAAATGAATCGTCTCGGGATCATATGCATAGGCCCATTTGTCCCGGGAAACATGATAATAAGCTTCCAGCTGCACCTGATCACCTCCAAGTAGTAGCCATTTATTAACCAATTCCGAGGCATTTTGAAACAAATTTTCAAGTTAGCTTCGGGGATAATTCCATAGAATGTCATTTGACTTTATATGGTGAAAACATTTTACACAAAAACCTTTGCATAACTATACAGTTTGTCCTATAATTAGTCCTGCGTTACAGAATGAAAATGTTTCTGTAAATAACAATTGTTCAATTAGGAGAGAGACACGATGAAGAAAAAATGGGGATTCCTCACGATCTGCCTGCTGTTGTCAACGATGATGCTTGCAGCATGCGGACAAAATAACAATAATTCCGGCGCTGGGGCAAGCGCTGATACAGGCAGCAGCAATACCAGCACGGCACCGGCCGAAAGCACAGGCACAACTGGCGACGGCAGCGGCGGGAAGCTGATTCTCGGGACAAGCGCCGACTATCCGCCATTCGAATTCCACATTAAAGGTTCGGACGGGAACGACCAAATTGTTGGGTTTGACATTGACATCGCCAAAGAAATCGCCAAGGACATGGGCAAAGAGCTTGAGATCAAAGACATGCAGTTCTCTTCCTTGCTGAACGAGCTGAGCAGCGGCCGCGTCGATCTCGTCCTGGCGGGTCTTAGCCCTACTGAAGAACGGAAAAAGCAGATTGATTTGTCGAATGTTTATTACAAAGCTGAGCAGGCTGTAGTGGCTCCTGAAGGCGACAAAGATAAATATGCCACAATGGAATCACTCGAAGGCAAAACAATCGGGGTTCAAACCGGTTCCATTCAAGAAGGCATTGCAAAAGAGATTAAAGGGGCCAAACTGACCTCTCTGGCGAAAATTTCCGATATCATCATGCAGCTTAAATCGGGACGTGTCGATGCCGCCATCATTGAAGCTCCTGTAGCGGCGCTTTATTTAAAGAACGTTGACGGCTTAGCCATTACGGCGGCTAAACCGGTAGTAAATGATGAAGATAACAGCTATGTAATCGGCGTGAAAAAAGGCAATACGGAGCTGTTGAACCAGGTGAATGCTACGCTGGATCGCCTGCAAAAGGCCAACCAGATCGACCAGTTTGTAGCAAACGCCAACGAGCTTGCGGATCAGCAAAATAACTAACGCTTATAAGTTGTTTTTCAAATAACTGCAGAAAATAGCGTGAACGCGCTATTTTCTGTTTTTTTGCGAGAAGCCTTGGCCTTAGTTTGAAGGATCGAAGAAGGTTAGGAAGGAAGGAAACGAATGAAAATATTTGAAATGTTTTGGGATTACCGCGACTATTTCCTCAAGGGGCTGGAATTCACTTTGCTCCTCGCAGCCATTTCGGTTATCGGAGGGTTTATCGTCGGGATCCTGATTTCGCTGCTGCGGATGTCGCGCTGGGCGATCCTGCGGTTTATTGGAACGGCATGGGTGGAAATCCTCCGCGGTACGCCGATGATCGTGCAGCTGCTTATTATCCATTACGGCTTTGCGACGGCTTTTGATATTAAATTTACTCCCTTTGAATCGGGCTGCATCACCTTGATTCTGAACAGCTCCGCTTATTTGGCGGAAATTTTCCGGGCCGGCATTCAGGGCGTGGACAAAGGCCAATCGGAAGCCGCCCGTTCTTTGGGTATGAGCAGCAAAATGACGATGCGCCATATTATTTTGCCGCAGGCGTTAAAAAGCGTCCTGCCGGCCATCGGCAACGAATTTGTGACGATTATCAAAGAGTCCTCTATCGTATACGTAATCGGGTTAGCAGAAATTATGTACCAGACCAATACCATTATTACAATCACGTATGACGGGATGACGCCGTATTTGGTGGCTGCCCTTATGTATTTCGTCTTGACGTTTACGTTGTCCAAGATCTTGAATAAATTTGAAAGGAAGCTGAGCAATCGTGATAAACGTTAAGGGATTGACCAAAAATTTCGGCCAGCTTCAAATTCTGAAAGGCCTTGATTTGGAGATTAAAAAAGGGGAAGTCGTCGTGCTGATCGGCCCAAGCGGCTCGGGGAAAAGCACCTTCCTGCGCTGCCTCAACCTATTGGAGATTCCCACCTCTGGAGAAATCCGGTTTGAAGGCCAGCTGATTACAGACAAGAAATATGATATTAACAAGTCCCGTGAGAAAATGGGCATGGTTTTCCAGCATTTTAATTTGTTTCCGCATAAATCAGTCATCGAAAATATTACGCTTGCTCCGATCAAAGTGAAAAAGAAAACGTCGGCGGAAGCGGAAGGTCATGCGATGGAGCTGCTCAAAACGGTTGGCCTTGAAGAGAAACGGAATGCTTATCCCTCCCAATTGTCCGGCGGGCAGAAGCAGCGGATCGCGATTGCCCGTGCGCTGGCTATGGAACCGCATGTGATGCTTTTTGACGAACCCACCTCTGCGCTGGATCCCGAAATGGTCGGCGAGGTGCTGGAGGTCATGAAGGACTTGGCTGAAAAAGGCATGACGATGGTCATCGTAACGCATGAAATGGGATTTGCGCGCGAGGTCGGCGACCGGATTCTCTTTATGGACGGCGGAAAAATCGTGGAGCAGGGGACACCCGAGGAGCTGTTCGGCCACCCGAAACAGGAACGTACCCGCGATTTTTTAAGCAAAGTGCTGTAACTTCCGGCACTAGCTTAAGAGGTCAATAGATCAGCCGCAAAAAGTTAACAAGTTGTAAAATAGAATTCAACTTTTATCTAGTTCAACTACCAGGGCCCTGAAAAGGGCCTTTTTTTGCGTGCTTTTGTGCTTGCTTTTGGGAAAAAGCCTGATGTAAAGCCAAATCTAAGCGTTATGAACAGAGCTGACATTGTAAAAAGACGGTTCCAGTCAGGAGATTTTTTTAAGTTATAAAGTTAACATAATTAAGGTGATGTAAAATAATACGATGGGATTATTTCGAAATGGTAACAATTGCATGCTCACTGGTTACAAAATTGTGATATATTAGTCTATGTCTTACTTACGAGGCCAGAATCGGCCGCATGGGCCACTGACTAAGGAGGAAATACATAGTGACTATTAAAACTGTGTTAACTGGAAAGAAAAAATCCCTGATTGGCAAAACCGCTGCGCTGGTGCTTGGCATCTCGCTATCCATGCAGTTTGTGCCAGCCGCCTTTGCAGCAAACTATACCGCTAAAGAAGGCGATACTTTTTATCTGCTCTCCCAACGATTTGGAACAACCGTTACTTCTTTGATGAAAGCTAATCCTACCGTGAAACCCACTAACATTTACGGAGGTTTGAAGCTGACGATTCCCGGACAAGCCAAGCTGTCGACAACCGCTAAAGCTTCGGCAGCCGCAGCGAGCAAAAAGGTGACTGCTGCGGATCCAAACGCGCTGAAAGTGATGTCCAACAGCAATGTGGTGCAGGCTTGGGGCAAAACCTTTAATTATTCGAAGACGATTAATGTAAAAGCTACGGCATACTCTTCAGCTGCGGACGAGAACGGCAAATGGGGCGCCGTGGACTATTTCGGCAATCCGCTGGAGCTTGGCACCATTGCGGTGGACCCTAGCGTTATCCCTATGGGTACAAAGGTACTGGTAACCGGGCATGATTTCAACGGCCTGCCCAAAAATGCTTTTGTAGCTACCGCTTCCGACCAGGGCGGCGCGATCAAGGGCAACCGGATCGATATTTTTATTCCGGGATCCAAAAGCATGGTCAACCAGTTCGGCATCCAGGATGTCAAACTTTATGTGCTGGAATAGCGGCTTGAATTCCGCCAAATAACCTTTAGCCATTTTATTATATCGCTAATTCGATTCGCTTCACGCAAAACAAGGTCCAACCGGTGTTATTTCCGGTGGGCCTTGTTTTTTTACAGCCGGAAGGGAAGCGGAAGCTCCATTTTAACCGCTTTGCTTTCAGGCGTATGCAGCAGCTCGGGAACGGTGACGAACTTGTAGCCCCTCGCTTTCAGCTCATCGATGATTTCAGGCAATGCTTCAATCGTGCCGCTTAAATCCGAGCCGTATCCGCCTCCGGCATGCTGGAGCACAATGGATCCCGGTACGACATGCTGCAGGACGTTCCGTTTCACTTCTTCTTTGTTGATCCCTTTCCAATCCAGCGAATCCACGTTCCAGTTCACGATTTTATAACCGTTCCGCCGCGCCCATTTGACTTGTTCCTCATTCACTTCGCCGTATGGAGGACGGATCAGCAGCGGTTTTTTTCCGGTAATCCTGTAAAGGGTCTGCTCGGTTTTCAGGATCTGCTCCTTGAAGGGTTCCAAAGCCAAATTTTTGAGCACCGGATGATCGTAAGAGTGATTGCCGATGGCATGGCCCTGCTGCTGGATGGATTTAATCAGGCCGGGATGTTTTTTCGCGCGGCTCCCCACTACGAAAAAAGTGGCTTTTACCTGCTTCTCCTTTAAAATCTTCAGCACCTGCGGAGTAAACCGGGGATCGGGAACATCATCAAACGTCAAAGCGATTTGTTTGGTTCTGGGTCCTTTGAACTTAAAGGTATCCGCATATTTGCGCCTTAGCTCGGCCAGGGTCAGCGTATGTACTTCGTTTTGCTGAAAAGAAGGGGTATCCTGCTTTCGGTTTTTCTCCCGCTCGGGCTCTGCGCCTGAAACCGGAACGGCAAGCGCGCACAAAAGGATCAGGATGATAACGGCGGCAAAGCGGCTTCGGCACGGCATGGCCTGTTCCTCCTAGAATTTCGTTAGTGATGTTATCTATCCCCAGTTTGCGTCCAAATTATGCTGTCCGTGGCCAGGTGTGACAAGTTTCACAGAATTAGCCCAATAAAACAGGCATCGTTAAATCAACAGCACAACCTAAGGAGGAACTTATCTTATGGCAGCGGCGTTGATTGTGGACAACATCCAGGTGAGCTCCGATATCTTTCAGATGACCGTGCATTCGGGACGAGGAGGCAGGCCTGGACAATTTTTTATGCTGAGGAGTTGGAAAAATGCCCCGCTGCTGTCTCGTCCGATTAGCATCTATGATGCGGGACAGGACCGGATTCAATTTTTGTACCAGGTTGCGGGAGAAGGGACAAAAATTCTTTCTCGGCTTCGCGCAGGCGATGAAATCGGACTTGAAGGTCCGTTCGGCAACGGGTTTCCCGCTGCGGAGGGGAAAGTAGCGTTAGTGGGGGGCGGCATAGGGATCGCTCCATTTTATTATGCGCTCAGGCAGCTGCCCGAAGCCGACGTTTATTTAGGGTTCAGCCGGGAAGCTTACCTGGTTGAAGAATTTAAACGGCTAAGTCCGCGCGTGACGGTGGAGGTGGGCGGATATATAACGGAGCAGGTTGATCTATCGGGGTATGACCGGATTTTCGTCTGCGGCCCGGAGCCGATGATGAAAGCCATGCAGCTTAAAAATGCGGCCGCCGGAACGAGCGGCAAGGTCTATGTATCGCTGGAAAACCGGATGGCCTGCGGCATTGGAGCCTGTCTGGTCTGCAGCGTAAAAACCGCCGGGGGCCGGAGGAAATCCTGCGCCGATGGACCTGTTTTTCCGGTGGAGGAGGTGGTTTTTGGTGAGTGATACAACTTGTCGCATAGCCGATGTGGTTTTTAAAAATCCGATCGTGATGGCCTCCGGCACTTTTGGTTTCGGGAGAGAGTACGCCAGACTTTACGATTTGAACAAGCTTGGGGGCATTTCCGGTAAAGGACTAACGCTGAATCCTAAGGATGGAAATGGCGGCCTCCGCGTTTGGGAAACGCCTTCCGGTATGCTCAACAGCGTTGGTCTGGAGAATCCGGGGATTTCGCGTTTTTTGGCGGAAGAAGCGCCCTTTTGGCAGGGGCTGGATACGGTGCGGATCGTGAATCTGGGCGGGAATACGTTATCGGATTACGCGGAAGGGGCGGCTTTGCTGGAGGAATATTCCCTGAACCATCAAGGGCCCGGAGAAGCCGCTTATGACCTCATAGAACTCAACATTTCCTGCCCGAACGTCAAGGAAGGCGGCATGGCTTACGGCATTCATACGGAAACGGCCCGCGAGGTGGTCAAACTGGTCCGCTGGGCGACAAACCTCCCGCTTGTGGTGAAGCTGTCGCCTAATGCGGAGGACTTGGTGGGCATGGCGGCGATGTGTGAAGAAGAGGGGGCGGACGGCCTCTCTCTGGTCAATACTTTTTCCGCTATGAAAATTGATATCCGCAAACGAACGAGTGTCTTTCGTAATCTGTATGCCGGCTTGTCCGGACCTGCGATTAAGCCGATCGCGCTGCGGATGGTGCATCAGGTGTGCCAGTCCGTTGCCATCCCAGTCATGGGAATGGGCGGCATCAGCTCGGTGGAGGATGTTGTGGAATTTATTATGGCCGGTGCGGAGACCGTGCAGATCGGGACCCACAATTTCGTGAACCTCCGCGCGGGCGAAGAACTGGCTATGGGCCTGGAGGCATTTATGCGGGAAGAAGGCATCCAGTCCTTGGCAGAAATACGGGGGATCGTTAAATAGGGGTTATCTTAATGGGAGGGATTTAGCGATGGGACGGTTTGAGGATTTAAAGTTAAGCGCCATTTGGCTGGGCAGGGATCGCCTGATCGTGATCAGCGGAGGCGAGGCGCACATCGGGGCGGCTTCCACGGCTTATCCGGATGCCGATGCCGGCATCGCTACCCAAACTTCAGGGGTACCCGGCCATAAAGAGCATACGCTGACAGGACGACTGGCCCAATGGATTTCAGGAGAGCTTGGCATCACCGCCGTGGTGGTCATGGGCATTCACTATGACGGGCTTGGGCTCGAAGATATCAAGGAGATCAGCAGGCGAACGGACCGGCTGGTTGAAGAATACCTTGCTGAACATAAACGGGAAGCGACCTCGTTTTCCGAAGATGAGCCCGCTCCTAGTTTATAAGGTCGGAATGGTATGAGCTTTCGCGTTTAACCCCACTTTGTGGGGTTATTTTATACTCAAAGCCGGTATTTGATTGCAATTCAAGATTATTCCCCCTACGATAGGAGTACAAGCTTTGTCAGGTTCTCGTTTAAACTAGAATACAGGGCTTAAGCTCGAAACAGAAAGGAAATGCCTTATGGATCAAACGCAAAATGCCAAATTTAAACGCAGCGTGGTGCAGCCTGAACAAGCCCAGCAGCTGATTATGCCTTACGTAAAAATACTGGGCACCGAAGAGGTGCCTTTAACCGAAGCGCGGGGCCGCTTTCTGGCCGAAGACGTGCCGGCTCCTCACCCTTACCCGCATTTCCGCCGTTCAGGCATGGACGGCTATGCGCTGCGCAGTGAAGATACAAGAGGGGCTTCCTCCGACCATCCGGTATCCTTTAAAGTGATCGACAATGTGCCGGCAGGTTCCTTGCCAAGTGTTCCGCTTCGTCCGGGTACCGCGGCCCGAATTATGACGGGAGCTAAGGTACCGGATGAAGCCGACGCCGTAATTATGCTGGAAATGACCGAGAAGCAGGAACTGGCAGGCCTAACCGGAGCGAACGGAATCACGGTAAAAAGAGAAATATCGGCGGGGACCAACGTTACCCCGGTAGGCCGTGAACTGCAGGCCGGTGACCTGCTGCTGGAAGCGGGCCGGTTGATTTCCGCCGGGGAAACCACGGTGCTGGCCACTTTCGGTTACCATCACGTCAAGGTGCGCCGGCGTCCCCGGGTCGCCATCTGCTCTACAGGCTCGGAGCTGCTGGGCGTTGGAGAACCGCTGCAGGACGGCCGGATCCGGAACAGCAATACATATACCCTGGCCTGCCAGGTGCAGGAAGCCGGGGGAGAACCTTATATACTGGAGTTTGTAGCCGACGAGTTTCTTTTGGCCAAACAGCGAGTATTGGAGGCGCTTGAGGAATATGACATCGTCATCACTACCGGCGGCGTTTCGGTGGGCGATTATGATATTATGGCCGACCTCGTGCGGGAGCAGGAAGCCGGCTTCCACATGCTGTTCAACAAAGTGGCAATGCGTCCGGGCAGCGTGACAACGGCGGCGGTTTACAAAGGCAAGCTGCTGTTTGCCTTATCCGGCAACCCGGGGGCCTGTTTTGTCGGCTTCGAGCTGTTTGCCAGACCTGCGATCCGGGGCATGCTTGGCGCGTCAGAGCCTTTTTTACCGCGAATTGAAGCGACTCTCGGACAGGACTACGACAAGATCAACAACTTCACCCGGTTTGTGCGCGGAAGCCTGGCCTTTAAGGAAGGCAGCGTCTACGTAAATCCGGCGAAGCTTGATGAATCCGGCGTTATGATTACGATCAAGGACAGCGACGTGCTGATCGTCATACCGCCGACTTCTACGGGGTATAAGGCCGGGGATAAGGTTTGGGCCATTCGTTTGCCCCAGACGTTATAATCCTTAGGATAAAGGAGTTCGCCGCAGATGCCGGATATCATACAAGTTATAGGTTTTAAAAACAGCGGGAAAACAACGCTGGCCGAATATCTGGTCCGCTATTTTACGCAACAAGGGTTAAAGGTGGGCGTCGTCAAACATGATGGGCACGAGTTCGAAATCGACCGCCCCGGCACGGACACCTGGAGAATGACAGAGGCCGGTGCCGCAGCGGTGGCCATTACCTCGGACCGGAAAACGGTGTTCATTGAGGAGCGGGGCCATACGCTGGAGGAGCTGATCTCCCGGATGGGCGATAAGGATTTGATTGTCGTCGAGGGCTTCAAACGGGAGAATCACCCCAAAATTGTAATGCTGCGCAAGCCGGATGACGCCGTTTTAATTCAGGAAAGCACCCGGATCAAGGCCGTCGTTTGCTGGGAGGCGTTTTGGCAGGGCCAAACGCCCGGCCGCTCTCCCGAGGATAACGATCCTGCAAAAGGGAACGGCGAAGACGGGGAACCGTTAGCGTTGGCGGGCTTGGCAGCTGATGTACCGCGGTTCCGGCTTGGCGAGCTTCAACCAATAGCCAAGTGGCTGAGGCAGGAGCTTGGAATTACGGAGTAGTTCGCCGTTCAATCGCTTCGGACATCGTTTTGTCGGTCAGATGGGCATAAATCTCCGTAGTTTCCGTAGAGGCGTGCCCAAGCTGCTCCTTCGTTTTGTAAATATCGTTCTGCAAATAGTAGTCGGTGGCGAAGGAATGCCGCAGCTTATGGACGGTCAGAAACGGTTTGCCGAACCGTTTAGCGTATTTGATGATCATGGCCTGGATGGCCCTTTTGGTCATCCTTTTGCCTTCGGAAGCGCCGTTTTGCAGGGCGATGAACAGGGCTTTTTCCCTCTTTGGAGTTTTGTAGCGCGATTGCCTGAGGTTCATGTATTCCATCAGATCGTCGCGGGCCTGCTCCCTGAAATAAACGGGCGTTTTGAACGTTTCTTCGTTATTGCCTTTCCGGTAAACGTGGAGCATTTTGTTCGCCAGGTCCAGGTCGTCCACATTTAAATTAACCACCTCGGAAACCCGCAGGCCGGAATTCAGGATCAGGCTGGCGATGCAGGCGTCCCGTTCCCGGTTCATTTCGAAGGCGTACAAAGCCTGTTTATTGTTCTCGATGTCTTTTCGGTAATGCTCGTGAATATAAGCGACAAATTCGTTCAGCTCGTCATCCTCAAGAATTTTGCCTTTGAGCTTGGCGGCCGTGTCTTTCGGTTTATGGATCCGCTTGACCTCCACCTTGGCCATGATATTCCGCTTGAGCAGCGGATAAAAGTTTTCGTCTTCCGCAATCTGGCTGAGATAATGGAACAGGGAGCGGAGGGAGGAAAGCTTGCGGGATACCGTAACCCGGCTGTTGGTGCCCTGTGTCCTCGTGCCGAGATGGAGGCGGTAGCCGACAATGCTTTCCATATGCAGAACCTCAAGCTCCTGCAGGGTTACCTCTTTATGGCTTCCGGCCGCGCTGAGGCCTTCGGCTCTGAGCCAGCCAAAAAACTGCTCATAATCCCTTACATATTCCAGCAGGGTTGAAGGGGAAAGGTCCGGAAGTTTATAATCGATAAACTGCTGTACAAACCAGGGCATCTGGACGATTTTTTCATCCAGCTTGCCGCGGTCGATTTCTTTTTGAATGTTCATGGTTCAAATCACCTTTTCAATTGGGGCTTGTGTGGCTTTATTTTACCACAATCACCAACCTACTTTTAAGGAGAGTCGGGAGCAGCGTATGAATATCGTTCTGGAGGCCGCAGCAGCCGGCCAAGCGGGAATATTGCACAATCTGATGCAGTTTTATTTCTATGACTTTACCACGTATCTCGACATCCAGGTGGAAGAGAACGGGAAATACCAGCCCTACCCGGGCTTGGATAAATATGTGGGCGGCAATAACCAATACGAGGCTTTTATCTTTCGTTACGAGGGGGATATTGCCGGGTTTGCCTTGATCGATCATCCTCCGAATCATCCTGACGGGGAGCATTATATGGCTGAATTTTTTGTGTTAAAAAGATTCCGCCGCCGCGGCATCGGCCGCAGCGCCGCCTGGGCGCTTTTCGACCGTTATCCCGGCCGCTGGTTCATTTCTCAGCTGTCCTCCAACACGCCGGCGCAGGCCTTCTGGCGGTCGACGGTTTCCGGTTACACCGACGGCCGTTACCGCGAGCAGGTAAGAGAGGGGAGCGGCAATACCGTACAGCTTTTTGATACGGAGTCGAGCCGCTAGCAGCGCGGTGAAGTTTTCCCTCTCAATCTGCCGGATCTCCTTTGCAGCGGACTTGTTGAAAGACCCAAAGTAAGGATATAATGGACGAGGTATGATGTATTTTTGAGCATCGATTAATATCATTTCTAGACGAGAAAGTGGGATTAGTATGGGGCGTAAGTGGAATAATATTAAAGAAAAGAAAGCTTCTAAAGACGCTAATACAAGCCGGGTTTATGCCAAATTCGGCGTTGAAATTTACGTAGCCGCCAAAAAAGGCGAACCCGATCCGGAATCCAACCGGGCGCTGAAGGTCGTCTTGGAGCGCGCCAAAACCTACAACGTGCCGAAAGCGATCATTGACCGCGCATTGGATAAAGCCAAAGGTAGCGGAGACGAGAACTATGTTGAGCTTCGTTACGAGGGTTTTGGACCAAGCGGTTCCATGATTATCGTGGACGCTTTGACCAACAACGTTAACCGGACCGCTCCTGAGGTCCGTTCCGCTTTTAACAAAAACGGCGGCAATATGGGCGTCAGCGGCTCGGTTTCCTATATGTTTGATCCGACGGCGGTTATCGGACTTGAAGGCAAATCAGCGGACGAAGTGATGGAAATCTTAATTGAAGCCGACGTGGACGTCCGCGACGTGCTGGAAGAAGACGAAGCGGTCATCGTTTACGCCGAGCCGGATCAATTCCATGCCGTGCAGGAGTCGCTTAAAAACGCAGGCGTCAGCGAATTTACCGTAGCCGAGCTCTCCATGCTGGCGCAAAACTATGTAACACTGGAAGGCGACGCGCTTACGCAGTTCGAGAAATTGATCGATGCGCTGGAAGACCTGGAAGACGTGCAGCAGGTTTACCATAACGTAGAGTTTGCGGACTAAAACGTTATAAATCTAAGCTTTTAACGAAGAAACGGGTAAGTTCGGCCGGCCGGCTGACTTATCCGTTTTATTTTTCCTAAGTTCGCTTTACCCATCATATGAAAAATTCGAAATTGAGCACAATAATTAGAGCTATTGCAAGGATCATAGAGCTGCGATAACAGAAGAAGGAACGTTTCTATTTTTATAAGTTTACATAATATATAATATGTAAACTTATAAAAACGAAAGTCAGAAAACCTCTTAGAAAAAGCGACAAAAACATCCATTTTGTGAATGTCCATTTCCAGCGGACAAAACGGCCCTCTTTTTTGCTGCCAAACGACATTTTGTTGAAAATAACATCTAATTCCAATATGACAACATATGAAAAATTCACAATAGAAAAAGAAAAACGTACTTTGTTCCATCTTCGCAGCCTTCAACATTACTCTATTTAGACACTCTAAAAAGTATAAAAAGAGAATAGTTCAAAATAATAAAATTATGTAAACTAAAATACTTGGTATCCTTATATCATCCTAAGTCCTTATGCAACTTTAGCCCTTTATCGTGGAAAAAGGAAGGAAAGTATTTCCTATTGCCTGCTCACCTGCTATAATGTGAGAAATTATAACATCTAAGCAAAAGGAACTACTTGAATAGGGCTATCTTCATATTAAAACAGAGAGTTGGGGGATCCATCATGAAGTCTCGTCGCAGTTTGGTCTGGTTTACCGTTGCTTTGGCCGCGTTATTGGTTTATTGCCTGTTCATCCCGATGCCTATAGTGCATAAAGCGGTGCTTGGTGCGGCTTTGCTGTTATTGGGGTTAAGCGCTGTGCGGATTCTTCAGGAGCTGCAGGGCCTGACTACAGATCTGGCCCGTAAGAAAGATGAAGTGAAGCAACTGGGCAATGAGATTCACGTAACTGCGGACAAGCTCCACGGCGCTTTGGAGGAAATCAGCAGGCATACGGATGCCCTTCAGCAGACGGCCGATTATTCCCATGCTTATGAAATGGAACTAAGACAGCGAAGTCATGAAGCCAAAGCCAACATCGAAGAAGCTTTTTATAAAATGAATGAGGCCGCCGTCGCCACCGGGCAGATTTCGGAGCTGACTGACCGGCTTGGCGGAAATATGAAGGAGACCAGCCAAGGCGTCGGCGAAATGCTGGAGTCCATCCATAATACAAGGTCCGTCATGAACCAGCTGCAGCAGCAGGGCAGCCAAATGCGCGAGAAATTCGGTCAGCTGACGGATCAAATAGCCAAAGTAGAGAACATTAATACCTTGATCAACGGCATTGTGGAAGAAACCTCGCTGCTAGCCTTAAATGCATCCATCGAAGCTGCCCGGGCCGGAGAAGAAGGAAGAGGGTTTGCAGTCGTTGCCGGCCGGATCCGAAAACTGGCGGATCAAAGCAAAGATTCAGTAGATCAATCTACTTCCTTGCTGAGAGAAATTACTTCCCAGGTAAGGGAGGTGGCTGATTCCGTCAAAAAAGAACAATTCGCCGTCAAACTCGGCGTTAAAGACGTTGAGGCCATTCATACCCGGCTCGAAACGGTGGCCGACCGGGTGAAGGAAGTGGACGGGACCGTTGCGGAGACCCGAAACGCAGCGACGAGCCAAAACCGTTTGATCGATCAAACGTCAGGCAAATTAAATGACGCTGTCCAGATTGTGAATGAAACGATCAGCAATGTGGATTTGACGCTTGAGCAGGTCACCAAGCAGCGCGGACAAATCAATCAGCTGAATGACATCAGCGCAAATCTTTTGAGAGAATCGGAGGCGCTCCACCAATCTGTCCTGGAAATTGCAGGTACGGCGGAAGCCGGGGAAACGTTTTATGCAGGGAAAATGCAGGAGATGCAGGCTTTACTGGAGACGATCGCCGCAAACGAGACGTTATTTAACCCGGAACCCGAGCGGCATAAAGCGGTTTTAATGCCTTACCTGGCCCGGACCGCAGACGTACAAGCCATTTGGTCCAATCATACGGATGGCACCTTTATTTTCTCGGAGCCCGCGGCCGGTTTGCTGAACGCGAAACACCGCGACTGGTGGTCAGGGGCCATGCAGCACGGGACTTATGTTTCCAAGCCGTATATATCGGCAATCACAAAACGGTCCTGTATTACATTATCCAAAACGATTCTTAATTCCGATGGGGAAATTGTAGGCGTTGTTGGGATGGATTTGACGGTTTAGACGAAATGAATCAGAGAAGACCCGGAGCCCGGCTCCGGGTTTATTAACGTTTGGCGGCCTTATTCAGGAAATAAGTCACAGGCTGGCAGCGTTCCGGCAGGTATACTTTTTAGGTTAACCTTAACCCAACAAGAAACCTATAGGAATAACCTGACGGGAGGAACGCAATATGACTTATAAAGCCTTAGAACTGGAGCCGCCTGACCATTATGCGCTGGAAGGACTGGAGGTGGGGATCACTTCCGGCTGCAATTTCCGCTGTGACTACTGCTGCGCTTACCAAAGAAACGATGGCGAATCCATCAACGCCAAATCGGTGATCGCAGTGCTGGAGGAAATCCCGTCGCTTAAACGGGTAAGGCTCTCTGGCGGCGAGGTGACGCTGAAATTTGACGATTGCCTGGAAGTCGTTCATTACTGCTCTGCACGTGGTCTCCACACCCAGCTAAATTCAAACGGCAGCCTGCTTAATCCGGAGCGGATCGCCGCATTGTCTCAAGCGGGGCTGACAAGCATCCATATGTCATTCAACTTTACAAATGCCGAAGCTTTTTCGGCTTATTATGGTATTCACCCGAACGTATACAAGAAAATCCGTGAAAACATTACCCGGTTCGCTAGGGATACGGCTGTCGATACCGTGCTGGAGACCCTGCTTTTTAAAGAGACGCAGCACCGGATGAAAGCCATTCACGAAGACGTTTACAGCATGGGCGTCCGCATTCACGAAATTCAAAACAGCATCGTAATGAACCATTCCGGCTGGAAAGCCATCGCGGCCAGAGAGCAGCTGCAGCGGGCCGTACAAGAGCTGATCGACATCAAGCGGGACGATATGACGATTTATTTTACCTGTATGGACCGGTTTATGGAAAAGCTGGGATTTAAGGAACAGCCGGGTGTCTATTTTCCAAACTGCATTGAAGGCAAGAAGCAGCTGCATTTGCACGGAAACGGGGATCTGCTGATCTCCGAGCTTTGCCATCCCGTCGTGATCGGCAATATTCACAAAGGTGTTTCCATAGCCCGGTTGTATGAGGAAGGCTTCATGCCGCCAGCGCTGGCGGATTTTTTGGAGAAGCAGCCGTGTTCAGCGCGGGATGCTCTATTTCCCGAATGAAAACAGCAGCCTGTTGACGATTTAGATGCCGATTGCAAATCATAAAAATGTCGTAAAATTGAATCTCTCATCTGAATAGAGGTGAGATCCTTGAGCCGTCGCTTCCTCCGAAGCGGCGGTTTTCTTTATAAAACCGTAATCATACGGAACGTTTTTGCCGCTATCGTTCAAGAAAAGTTTGAATATTCCAGGCATCAGCTCAATAGGATGTATTACCACAAAAAGAATGCGCTTACAATCTAGCGGATTCTATCAAAAGGGAGGCAGATCTATGGCAGCCAGCAGAAGAAAATTAGGATTCCTGACGGCCAGCATGCTAAGTATAGCCTTAATTTTCAGCGGCTGTTCCAGCGGCAGCAGCGGGAACGAGGGGCAGGCGGGACAATCCGCCAATGCGGGGGAAAGCAGCGCCAGCAACAGTGGAAACAGCGGTACGAACAGCGGTACGGATAACAGTGGAGGAAGCGGAGCGGCTAAAACCGTACTGACTTTGACCTACCGAGATGACGGAATTGGGGAGAACGGAGCTTTTTATAAATGGATCCAGGAAGTGGCGGCCGCTTATCCGAATAAAAATGTCGAAGTTAAGCCGACGCCGATCCAAGCGTCTGAAGGCGACTATTTTGCCAAAATCGCCTTGGCTTTGAAATCCAAAGATACTGCGCCGGATATTGTTACGGAGGATACGTTTATTCTCAATTCGGACGCCAGCGCAGGTTTTCTGGAGCCGATCGACGACAAAGTGAGCGCTTGGGAAGACTGGACGAACGGCTCGTTTATCGAAGCGCTGAAGAAAGGGGTTACCGCCAGCGACGGCAAGGTTTACGGTGTCCCGTACAACACCGATTCGCGTGGGCTCTGGTACAACAAAGAGCTGTTCAAGCAGGTCGGACTGCCGGAGGATTGGCAGCCTAAAACCTGGGATGAAGTGCTCGCCGCTGCCCGGACCTTAAAAGAAAAAGCAGCCAAAGACGTCGTGCCGTTCTGGATGAACATGGGGAAGGCGACGGGCGAAGCCACTTCCATGCAGACGTATGAAATGCTGCTTTATGGAACAGGGGAACGCCTGATCGATGACTCCACCGGCAAATGGACGGTGAAAAGCCAGGGCATCCTGGATTCCCTGAATTTCATTCAGACGATCAACAAGGAAAAGCTGGGGCCGCCGCTTTCCAAAGTGCTGAACGGGCAGGCCGGCAATACGGCAACCCGCGAGTATATGCCAAAGGGCAAACTCGGCATCCTGCTGGACGGCTCGTGGATTACCGGCAACTATATCGATGGCGGCGCTTCGCCTTGGCCTGAATATAAAGACGTGCTCGGCTTTGCTCCAATGCCGACCAGCACAGGCCAGGCCCCGGGCAGCATCACGCTTGCCGGCGGATGGGCGTTGTCTTTGCCGAAAAACGGCCAGCACAAAGACGAAGCCTGGGATTTTATCAAGTTTGCGCTGAACAAAGAAAATTCGCAAAAGCTGGTTATCGGTCTCGGCAATATTACGGTACGGGCCGACGTGGGCAAAGATCCCGCTTACACCTCCATGCCGTTTAACGAGCTGGCGACCGAATATTTGCAAAATGCGGAATTCAGACCGGCTAACGACAAATATCCGGAGGTTTCGACGCAGATCCAGACCATGGTCGAATCCGTGGCTACCGGCACCGCCCCTGAAGCTGCTATGAACAAATACGCCCAGGACGTGACCCGAATTGTCGGAGCCGACAACGTTCAGGAGAAATAAACCGAACTCCGAATAAGGGCTTGCTGCCCGTTTCAAACCTGCGGGCAGCAGCTTTTTTCTAACCGAATCACAGAGAAAAGGAGGCTAACTACCATGAGCAGTACAGCAGCTTTACCCTTGGCAACGAAGAAAAAAAAGTCCTACGCTTGGGTTTATTTCCTGCTGCCGTCCATAGCGGTAATGCTGGTCTTTTTTATTTATCCGATTCTCTTAACCTTTTATTATTCGTTCACCAATTTGGCTTTGACCGGCGAAGCCGCGAAGGAACTAAAGTTCGTCGGGCTGGATAACTATACGCGGATGTTCCAGGACCCGTCCGTCCGGATCAGCATCTGGAATACCTTGGTGTTCCTGATCGGCTCGGCGGTGATCGGGCAGCAGGTGCTCGGTTTTTTTATAGCGCTGCTGATGAAACATAAAAACAGGCTGTTCCGCCGGGTGATCGGCACGATCGTGCTGGCCGGATGGGTTACGCCGGAAATTGTTTGCGCGCTCTGCTTGTACAGCTTTTTCGCGGATGAGGGAACCCTGAACGCCATTTTAGTGTTTTTCGGCATCCATGATGTAACCTGGCTTTACACCGTCCCGATGTTAACCGTTATTCTGGCAAATATTTGGCACGGCACAGCTTTTTCAATGCTGGTGTTCCAGGCTGCGCTGGATGACGTGCCGAACGAAATCGAGGAAGCGGCGGTGGTGGACGGGGCCTCCAAGCTGCAAATTTTGCTGCGGATCACGATTCCTTACATTAAACAAACGATCACGACCAATATGATGCTGGTTACGCTGCAGACCTTGGGCGTGTTCGGCCTTATTTATGCCATGACCGGAGGCGGGCCGGGTACGGCGACGACCACGCTGCCGATTTTTATGTACAACCAGGCCTTCGTCAACTACCAGCTTGGCTACGGAACGGCGATTTCTCTCCTTCTGCTTGTGCTAGGCATTGTACTCAGCTTGTTCTATATCCGCTCCATGAAAGAATAACCGGGAAAGGAGAGCTCTTATGAACGGACAACAACGAAAATGGATTTACCGCATTCTCCCTTATGCGATCCTTGCTATTATCGGCCTTTGTTTCCTGCTGCCGCTGCTTTGGGTGCTGGTGGCGTCCGTGGATCCAAGCGCTATGCAGTCCCTTAAAATGCCCTCAAAGATTACCGGAGCCAACTATTCGGCCGTGGTGACCAGCCATGAAAATCAGCGCGCATTCGGGATCGGTCTGCTCATGTCCCTGGGCCAAGCTTTGGTTGTCGTCATTCTGGCGCTGCTTGCGGCATACCCGCTGTCCAGGTATCAGCTGAAATACAAAAAGCCGTTTATGCTGACGATCCTGTTTATGACCTCGCTGCCGATTACGGCCGTTATGGTCCCGGTTTATCAGCTGTTTCTCGGGCTGAAGCTGTACAACAACATTTTTGGCGTCGTGCTGTTTTTCGTGGCGTCTTCCATGCCTTATGGCATCTGGATGATCAAAAATTTCATGGATTCCGTGCCGACTGATCTGGAGGAAGCGGCTTGGGTGGACGGGGCCTCCGTTTTTACGGGGATCCGCAAAGTGGTCGCGCCCCTCATGGTGCCGGGGATCTGCACCGTGGCGATCTTTACGTTTTCGGGCAGCTGGGGCAACTTTTTCGTCCCGTATATTTTGCTGAACTCCCCGGAAAAATTCCCCGCCTCGCTAAAGCTGTACCAGTTCTTCGGGCAATATGGCATGGTCGATTACGGCCAGCTGGCGGCATTTTCCGTGCTCTATGCGCTGCCTTCGGTTTTGCTTTATATCCTGTCGCAGCAGTTCATGTCCAAAGGGTTTGGACTGCAGGGAGGAACGAAAGGCTAATCGGTATTCATTGGGAAAAAGAAAACAGACACCTGCTCAGGCAGCAGGTGTCTGTTCGTGCTGCTCGCGGCGGGACAATCTTCGGTGCGCCGTCAGCAGCAGCGGAAAACCAAAAGCGGTGGTTAGCGCAAGCGGCGCAAAGATCAGCAAGCCGTGGGCGGCGCCGGCCCCGTCCAACAGCAGGCCGCCCAGAATAGGCGCGAGCACGTTGCCGATATTGTTGAAGCCGATCGTCCCGAAATAGGTGCCTCGCCATTCCGGCTTGGCGATCCGGTCGATCAGCACGTCCATCATCGTAAACATCAGCACTTCCCCGACGGTAAAGACGATTACGCCAACGAGCAGCATCGCCATATGGCCGGCCGTACCAAAGATCAGCATGCTGCCCGCCACGCATAGGTTGCCGGCCATCAGCGGCACCACCGGAGAAAATTTGCTGGCGGTTTTGACGATCGGGTACTGCAGCACAATCACCGTAACCGCGTTTAATGTCAGCATGTAGGAGAACAGCCGGCTGCCGTTTGAGAACAGCGGGCTCAAGGCTACATACTGGGCCAGCGTGGAGCTGAAGTGCCCGTATCCCAGCACGCAGAAGATCGTGCCGAGCAGGATCGGCAGGAATACCTTATCGCGGCTTGTCGTTTTTAAAGCCTCCATCATACGAGGTGATTCGCTTCCTTCCGGCGAAGAGCCGTGGACAGGATGAACCCGGAACTGGGCGAATATAACCAGACCGTAAAGGACATAAACCAATCCGGCGATCACAAACGGAAAAGTGGAGCGGGACGAACCTAAGGCAAGACCGATCAAGGGACCAAACACGACGCCGAGGTTCACGGCAAAATATCTCATATTAAAGATGAGAAGCTTGCGTTCCTTTGCCGTGACGTCCGAAAGCAGCGCTCTGGAAGCCGGCTCGAACACCGCTCTGCATAATCCGTTCAGCGTATTGACCACAAAAAAGACCCAGATTTCCTGCGCGGCCGCAAAGCCGAAAAAAACGCAGGCCCAGCCGAATACGGAAATCAACATCACTTTTTTTCGGCCGATTTTATCGGAGACGTACCCGCCGTAGAAGCTGACCAGTACGCCGGCCAGCGAGCTGACCGCCACGGTAATGCCGGTTTCCGTAGCGGAGGCGCCTAGCACCTGGGATAAATAAATGGACAGGAACGGAATGCTCATGGAGGTTACGAGCCTGCCAAACATCGTGCCGATCACGATGGTCCAAGCTAAAGGATGAATTTGCCGAAGTATAGCGATCATAGGGGTTCTCCTTCTTCTGTATTTCATATATAATTGTAACGCCTAAAAGGGGAAGTAAAAGTGTAAAGGTTCCGCCCCTTTTTTCACCTTTTAATCTTTCCGAACCGGAATCCGATTCAGCTTCAAACAGAAGGGATAAATCAGATGGAGCCTTATGAAGAGCATTTTGTGAAAATAGCCAGCCATTTAGAGAAGGAGCCGGGGTTCGAATCCGATCCGGCTGCAGGTCCGTTTCCTGTTACGATCGAGCGCCTGTCCGTTTTATTGAGCTGCACACCGAGAAACGTAAAAATTATTCTCCGGCGGCTGGAGGAACTGGGGTATATCCGCTGGGAAGCCGGCCGGGGCAGAGGACATACCTCAAAAATGCTGCTGAACCGAAGCAGCCAGGAGGTATTAGCCGAAGCCTTCCGGAAAGAACTGGCCAAAGGGCATATCAAGGAAGCGATCGACCTTTTGGGGAGATCCGAAGTTTGCGAGAGACAGAAGGAGGAGCTATGGGTAGCTCTCCATGCGGAAATGGGGATCAGCAGCCAGACCACTGCGGCCGGCGGTACGGACGTGATGCAGATGATCCGGTACCGGGCGCTCGGGAAGCTGGACCCCGCGTTTGTTTTTACTGCTTTTGAAGCGCATGTGCTGGGCCAGGTTTGCAGTACGCTGGTACGCTACAAAGCTAAAAACAAAAGCTTTGCGCCTGGTCTGGCCCACTTATGGGAGCATGATCCGGGTTTTACCCGTTGGACTTTTTATTTAAGAAAAGGGGTGAAGTTCCATACGGGTAAACTCCTGACCTCGAGGGATGTCAAGTACACTGTAGAAAGGCTGCAGGCTTTGAACAGTCCCGGGGTATGGCCGTTTAAGGAGCTGGAACGGATAGAAACGCATGGGGATTACGTCATCCGGTTCGAGTTTCGGCGTCCTAACCGGTTTATGCTGCCTAGCGCCGCAAGTTTTCCGATGAGCATTTTGCCTGAAGGTTCGCAGCCGGATGAGCGGCTCGTCGGGACCGGGCCCTTTTACGTCAGCGACTTTACGCCGGAGTGCCTGCGGCTGACCGCGTTTGATGATTATTTTGGCTTTCGGCCGCAGCTGGATGAGGTGACCATCTGGTTTTTTCCGGAAATGGCCTCCAGTGAGCGGCATTATCAAGTCTGCTCAGCAGAAAATCCCGAAGAGCTCCTTTCACGGCCCCTGCCGACGGAAGTTTCCCCCGAATACCGGGCGGCAGGCTGCAAATATTTGCTGTTTAATTTTCAAAAAGAAGGCCCCCAGCATCATCCCGCATTCCGGCAGGTTTTACGCAGCGTTTACAATCCTCGGGTATTATTGGAGGAACTGGGCGGAAACCGGCTTAACCCCGCCTCAAGTTTCTTGCCCTGGAAGAGCAATGCCGGGGATTTTGAAGGGGACGACCTTGCTAAAGCTAAACGGCTGCTTGAAGCGAGCGGTTATCAGGGCCAGGAGCTTCGTTTGGCTTTCAAAGTCTTGAAAGAAGAAGAGGAAGAGGCCGAGTGGATCCGCCGCCGCTGTAAAAGCCTGGGCATCCCGATCTCGTTTGTTCCTTACAAGGAAGCGGATTTCGATTTGCTCCCCAATAAGGCCGATTTGATTCTGGCGGAAGAATCGCTTGAAGAGGATTGGGAATGGGGACTGATCAACTTTTTCTTGGGCGATTGCAGTTTTATTCATCTCTTCATGGCTTCCGAACAGCTGACAGAGATTAAAGGGATTCTGAAAGGTTATATGGAGTATGGCGAACAACAGCGCCATCATATGCTGGACCGGGTGGAGCAGCTCTTAAGAGACCGGAATTGGCTGCTCTACGGCTGTCATATGAACAAAAAATCTTTCTACGATCAAGGTTTACAGGGAGTGCAGACAACAAACTTCGGTTTTTTGGATTTCTCTAAACTATGGATAAAATCTCCGGGAGGTATGAACGAAGAGTGACACGGGAGCTGGGACAAGAACGGATGAAGGCAACGGCAAAGGATAGGCCAGCCGGCCGAATGGCCGCGTTAGGGGAAGTGGGGAAAGTTTCTTTAAAACTGGGTTTGACCTCCTTCGGCGGGCCGATCGCCCACCTGGGGTATTTTCATAACGAATATGTGCGAAAAAGAAAATGGCTCGACGAGCATAGTTATGCCGATCTGATTGCTTTGTGCCAGCTGCTGCCGGGGCCGGCGAGCAGCCAGGCCGGGATTGGCATCGGCCTTCTTCGCGCGGGGCTGCTGGGTGGATTAGTGGCCTGGCTGGGCTTTACGCTCCCGTCCGTCGTTGCCCTTGTGCTTTTTGCCTACCTGCTCAAAGGTTTCGATATGGGCGCAGCAGGCTGGATCCACGGCTTAAAAATCGTTGCCGTCGTCATTGTCCTTCAAGCGGTACTCGGCATGGGACAAAAGCTGGCCAATGACCGCAAAAAAGCCTCCCTTGCCGTATTGGCGCTTGGCGTATCGCTCATCTGGCAAACGGCCTACAGCCAGGTGCTGCTGATGGCGGCCGCCGCAGGGCTTGGCATCCTGCTGTTCCGGAACGAGACGGCGGCAGCTTCAACGGATTTGACGGCGGCGGTCAGCCGAAGAACCGCAATTGGCTGCCTGATTTTTTTTATCGTATTGCTGGCAGCTCTGCCGCTGCTGCGGGAACAATCGGACAATCTTGGGATGGCGATGTTTGACAGCTTCTACCGTTCGGGCTCGCTGGTGTTCGGAGGAGGTCACGTCGTCCTGCCGCTGCTGGAGAAAGAGGTTGTACCCAGCGGCTGGCTCAGCCAAAACGAGTTTTTGGCCGGATACGGAGCTGCGCAGGCAGTTCCCGGGCCCTTGTTTACTTTTGCCGCTTATTTGGGAGCTTTGATGCATGGGGTTGCCGGAGCGGTCTGGGCGACGGTTGCGATTTTTCTGCCGGCTTTTCTGCTGGTGGTTGGCGTGCTGCCGTTTTGGGGCGGCTTACGCCGCAGCCGCAGGGTACAGGGAGCTTTGGTCGGCGTGAACGCCGCCGTTGTAGGTATTTTGCTGGCCGCTTTATATAATCCGCTGTTTGTAACGGCGATAGTCGTTCCCTATGATTTGGTGCTTGCCGCCGTTTTGTTTCTCATGCTGGTATTCTGGAAGCTGCCTCCCTGGATCGTGGTTTTGGCGGGGGCTGCAGGAGGCACGCTGCTGGCGGTCGTTTAAAGGGCGTTTGGTGTGCGAGGAGGAAGAAAGAGTGGGAGAGACCGACTACCGACTGGGCCGCGGCTGGTGTTCGTGCATAATTTTGGCCTTGCTAAAGCAACCTATTGAAGACTATGGTGGCAGAGGAAAGGAGCTTATTCATCCATGAAAGATTACGATTCCAGTTTACATGAAAATAACACGGTGGCCCGCGCCCAAATCGCCGTAAATAAACTGCATAATGCGGTATCCCAGGCTTTGAGCCATCCGACCGAACAGATGCTGGAGCAGGCAGAAAACCGTTTGGCGCATACAGAGCATGCGGTTGCCGAAGCCGGACAAAGCGCTGAACTCGGACAAGGCGTAGATCTGCTTAACGAGGCGTTAACGGAAGAACAAAAACGACTCCAATCGGCAGAAGAGGCCGTGCAGGAGGATTAGAAGCAGCTCGGCTCGGCGTATTTCCGCCGTTGCTATTCCGTTTGGAAAAGGGGAGCCCATTGGGCTCTCCTTTTTCGCGAGCTGCGAAACGGGATGACCGCAGGGACGGCTCGCTTTTTTTCGGGAAGGAATTTACGTCGAATCACGCCGAATTAGCTTCAAAAAAAACTGCGTATAACATAAATTATACGCAATTTCATTTCTGAGCCATTTAAAAATCGGAATTCAGGCAGATGTATGTTAAAATAAACGGTAAGCACAGCTTAGATTTACTCTCGAACACGGGAATTTTACATAACTTTGAAAAAAGACAAAGGAGCAGCCGTTTATGATCGTTCGTGAACATGATATGGGTTTGGTGATGATCGAGCAGCACGAACATGGCAGGTTGGCCGGTGAATTTGCCAAGCAATTGAGGAGCGATATATTGCGGCCTGACGAACCTTTTGCTGCCGATCTGGTGACGGCCGTTTTTGAGCATGACCGCGGCTGGATCGCCTTGGATAGAAAACCGCTTTGGAACGAAGAGGCCGGAAGGCCGTATACGTTTGTTGATTATCCCCTTGAACCCAAATTGGAGGCTTACGAGCAAGGCCTGGATGAGGTCGAGGAAATGAGCCCGTACGCGGCGCTGATCTGCAGCCTGCATTTTGCTTCTTTTACGCAGCAGGCGCATGAAGCGCCTTGGCAGCAATTTTTGCGAAGGGAAACCAGGCGGCAGGAGCGGATCAGGCAGGGACTTTTATTAAAAGCCGAAGATCCGGACGTCACCAGGCATTTCCGTTTATTGCAGCTTTGCGATGATCTTTCCTTATATATATGCATGAATGAACCCGGGGCAGACAAAGAAGCGGAGCATCCGTGGTTTCAGGAAGGGTTTGCAAATACGGAATTTTTGAATCCGGCGGACGGAAAGCCGCTTGAAGCTTTCTGGAAAGATAAGGAGCAGGTTGAGGTACTGCCAACTCCATTTTCCGGCAAAACGGAAGTAAGCGTAACTTACAGAAAATTGGCCAAAGAACGCATCAAGCAGATGGGCGGGGAAACGGCCTACAAAGCTTCCTCGCCGCGTACCGCCTCCGTGTGGGTCAAATAACAGTAACCTGAGAATTAAAGCTGAGGAGGCTGATCAAAATGACATGGCTCAAAAAAGCGGGGAAAGCAACCGGTGAATTTACCGGGCTGATGCTGGGCGGCAGCATTCGGGTGGTCGGCGAGCTGACGGGTGTTAAGCTTGTCAAAGAGATCGGCGACGGCGTTGAACAGGCCACGGCGAAGACGGGCATGGTGCTCGGGCACGCAGCCAGCGGCGTCTGGGAGGTTGGAGCGGGCCTTGCGACCCGCAATGAAGAGAAAGTGGAGTCCGGCGCCCAGGACATGGGCACGGCAGTCGGAACCACGATACGCGGTGTGACCGACGGGGTTGGTTATCTTTATAAAAACGGCAAAGACGTAGCGGAAGGCGTCCGCAGCAAGGACAAAGAGCTGATCCTGCAGGGAGCTAAAAACCTGACCAAAGCGGCGGCTATTGGCGCCTTGGCTATAGGTGTTCTCGATTTGGTGGGCGGCGCCGATGCAGGCGTGCAAAGTGCGGATGTCACGGATGCGGCCGATTTGACGGAACTAACAAACTGAGGCTGATCGTAAAAATAACGAAGCAAATCTGCCGGCGGTGAGCCGGTTTTGCTTTGTCCGAATCCATGAAGAGAACAAGGCATCTGCCCGCGTCCGGTCCGAGGCTGCAAAAGCTCCAGGTGCCATAGGAAAGGAGAGGATCACGGTGAAAGAACGGATAGAGGATTATGAAGAAGCCGTTGACGCTTTTTTGATCTGGCTTAAAGACGCCGGTTATACGCCGTATACGCAAAGATCTTATTTAAGCGATGTCGGCGAATTTTTGGACAGCCTGGAGGGGAAACCCTTGGAACGGGTGAAAAAGCTTCACATCGTCAGCTATCTGACCTCCGTCCGGGAAAAAGGCATTTCAAACGCTACAAGAAACCGGAAGCATGCTTCGGTTCATTGTTTTTTTAAAGCCCTTAACGAGCTGGAGCTGCTAGAGGGAAACCCTGCCGCTGGCATCAAAAAATCCAAAACGGAAAAAAACCGGCTGCCTGTTTTTCTGGACGAGCAGGGGCTGGAACGTTTCCTGCAGCATATTGACGGGAAATACAAAACCCGGAATCTTGCGATCTTTTTGCTGATGGGATATATGGGCCTGCGGGTAGGCGAGGTGCATGGCCTCAATCTTTCGGATTACAATCCGGAAACCAAAACGCTCAGCGTGCTGGGCAAAGGGCAAAAATGGAGGGCGATCCCGATTCCGGAAGCGGTATTGCCGTATTTGGAAGCTGCGGTGGACCGGCGGCTAAATCCTTGGAGAAATAAAGAAGACGCCTTGTTTATCTCGCAAAAAGGAAAAAGGTTATCCATCCGCTGTATCCAGCAAATGGCGTCCGACACCTTCGAGCGGTTTCAGGCCGGCCTGCCGGAAAGCAGAAAAATGGCTTATTCCAGTCATAAGCTGCGCCATTCGTTTGCGACGATGCTGCTGCGGCGCGGGGCGGATCTCCGGACAGTACAGGAGCTGCTCGGCCATTCGTCCATCCAGACGACAACGGTTTATACGCATATTACAAGCCGGGAAAAAGAAGAAGCAATGGCGAAGCTTGAACTGCGGGTTCCCATTTAATCATTTATATTTACATATAAAATGTTATGTAAACTTATAAAAGTTTAATGATATTAATTATTTATCTTATGAACGAACTCGATGGTGTACGACAGATCCATCTTTATGATAAAATTTTAATTCTTCATATCATCCGTTGACCCTAGAGAAGAGAGGTTTGCCTGCATGAAGTTTCTGGTTCAAATGTTGTCTTTTTTTGTCATCCAAGCAGACGGGCAAGAAAATGCCGGTGGCAATAACAATCTGAATTTATCTTACAAACATTTTCAAACGCTGGACGGAGAGGAATATATCGACAGCGAAATTCAGCGGTTTCTGAAGGGGGAATTGAACCGGATCGCCAAACGGAAGGTCGAAAAAAATCCAGCCGCCGAACAAGCGCCGACCAAAATCGGCCGGTTTATCGTGGAACCGGACTACGGCCTGGACAGCAATCCCAATTTTAATATGTTCGCCCGCATGCGCGCCGCCTCCGATAAACAGGAGTTCCAGTATGCCTGCGACGATGTGGTGAGGGCTTATCTCGACACCAGCGCCGTACGAGGGGGCGCCCTGATTGCCGTTCAGGCCACGTTGGAGAATTACTCGGAGGACCCGTTTATTTTTCTACTCAAATGCGATTTCGAACAAAAGATAGCCCGTATCTCGGACGAACGCAGCCTGGTCAACCAAGTGGAAATGGCGATCAGCGCCCGAAGCATGAAATCGATTATGTACCCTTATATGCTGGAGGAAGGGATGGTCGATGACTGGGAGCTCAAGATTCACCAGACCTCCCATGCCCGGTATTTCGAGGATTTTCTAAAGTTTGTTACTTACGAGCAGTCAATTCCGGAGATTGTTAACGATCATGTCCTGAACAGCGTGCAGCAGTTTGTCGAGAGCAAATGGCCGGATGAAGCCCATGAGGAAAGGCAGCAGGTGGAGCGGGAGATCGAACTTTGGGCGGCCAGCGAGAAACGGGACATTCAGGAAAAATGGGAGCCGGCAGAGGTGGTTGAAGCCGCGGAACGAATCATCGAAATCAAACCGGAAATCGAGCTGAAATTCCGTATCGGCGATACGCTGGTGAAAGGCAAGCTGGCCGATTTTGGCGATAAAATTCACTTTTCCAAGCTAAATGGCCGTTATGCCGTTATTCTGGAGGGAGACTCGTTTGTGTTCGATAAAGGGTTTTCGCCGGTTGAACTGCTGCAGCCCGAAACTTTTCAGGATGTGGCCGAACGGTTAATCCATAAAAAAGTGGAGGAGCCCGATGACGGACTTCCTTATTGATTATGGCCTTCATCAGTTTGAGTATAACTTGATATACTTAACGACATTAATTGATTTAATTAACATCATTAAATAGTTGGTTTTCTGCCTTCGATAAGTCAAAAAGTCCGCTTCCCTTATGGGGCGCGGACTTTTTCGTTTTTACAGATCCAGACTGGCGATTTGTTCCTTCAATTTGTTCGCCGAAGCCTGGAAGCGCTCGAGTTCTCCCTGGCTGAGCTTAATGTCGAGTACTTCACGTACGCCGGAACGGTCCACAATGCTCGGAACCCCGAGGTAAACGTCGGAAACGCCGTTGTAATCCGTCAGAAGGGTGGACACATTGAGCACCGAACCTTCATCCTGGAGGATTGATACGATGATCCGGTCCAAGGCCAGGGCGATCGCGTAGGAGGTGGAGCCTTTGGCGTTAATGATTTCATAAGCGGCGTTTTTGGTGCGGCTGAAGATGTCTTCTTTGTCTTCATCGCTGATGTCGAGACCGACCCCGGCCACATTGGCCAAACTCCAGAGCGGCAGCTCGGAATCGCCGTGTTCGCCGACGATGTGGGCATGGATGCTGCGCGGGTTGATTTTTTTGCTCTGGCCGATCAAATAACGAAAACGCGCGCTGTCGAGGAGCGTGCCCGAACCGATGACCCGGTTGACCGGAAATCCGCTTTTTTTCAGCGACACATAAGAAAGGATATCAACCGGATTTGTGGCTACAAGGAGAATGCCATGATCGTTATATTTGACGATATTCCGGATAATGTCATCAAAAATCGCGGCATTCCGTTTCAGCAGATCAATCCGCGTTTCCCCCGGACGCTGGTTGGAGCCGGCCGCTATGACGATGATGTCCGCGTCTTTGCAGTCGCTGTAGTCGCCTGCCCACAGCTTGACGCCGCCGGTGAAAGGAAGGCCATGGTTCATGTCCAGCGCTTCCCCCAGCGCTTTTTCGCGATTTGCGTCGATCAGGACAAGCTCGGAGACCCGCTCCCTTAAAAATAAGGTATAGGCCGTAGTAGCTCCAACTGCGCCGGTCCCGATAACAACCACCCGGGATGCGCGTTGTGAGGTTTGGGTCATTTTCATTTCTCCTTTGCACGGTTTTTGTTATTTTACCCAATTATGTACGATTTTCACCAGAATCGGCAGACGTTTGTCCAGCCTTTGCAGCCCTCCTTGTCCCATTTCTTCTATTGTAGCTTAAAAAGCTCAAATTCCAATATCCTCCTTTTGAAGCAAAATGATTTTCCACGAATCGCCATTTATCCCTAATAACCTGCAATTATGAGAAGTTTGTAACCCCAGATGTAACCATTCTGTAAGACACGACTCTATTTTTTATATTATCCTATTATTACTAGAGAGAGTTGAGTGCAGAGAGGCTTTGGTGAGGAATGGCGAAGCAGCAAAAGGATAAAAGTCAAAAACGCAAAAAAGTAACGCTGCGCAGAGTTAATGCTTTATTGGCTGCAGCAGTAGTAGTCTTAGCGGCTGCGTCCGTATATACGGCAAGCACGGCTTCGACATCAACCGGCGACAAAACGGTCAGCCGTCCGGCTTTAGCAGCGGATCCGCAGCAGACGGATGAAAACAGCGCCGTTCAGGTAAGCGGCCAGCCCTCCCAAGAGGCGGAACCTTCCGTAGACCTTCCAAAGCCGAGTCCGTCTCCATCCCCTTCGGTCAAACCGGCAGCCTCTCAAGCGCCTTCCGGAGCCTTTGACCATGCAGCATCACAAATCCCGGGGAAAACGGACAAACCGCTGGAGCCTTCGTCCGTAACCAGCAAAACGGTCTACCTAACGTTTGACGACGGCCCTAGTCCATACAGTGATCAGATTGCGGCTATTTTGTCGAAGAACAGCATTCACGCTACCTTTTTTGCCATTGGCGAGAATTTGAAGCATTATCCGAAACAGGTGAACCGTCTGCTGGATGAAGGCCATTTCGTAGGTTTGCACAGCATGAGCCACAGCTACAACAAACTTTACAAAAGCGGAGATTCCGCCAATTTCATTCAGGAATTTAAGCAGGAACAAGCTCTTTTCAAGAAAATCACCGGCAAAGAGGTGGACCTGATCCGAGCTCCTTACGGCAGCGCGCCGCAAATCGATAAGCAGTTCCGGGACGATATTGCAGAGGCCGGCTTTAAAATGTGGGACTGGACGGTGGATTCAGAGGACTGGAGCTACAAAAACCACCCTGAAAAAATCATGGGACAAATCAAACGCCAGGTTCACGGCAATCTGAACGTGATATTAATGCACGAAACCAAACAGACGGTAACTGCTCTGCCGCAAGTGATAAGCTACTTGAAAAAGAAAGGGTACTCGTTTGCCGTTTATAAACCCGACCATCATCTGGTCGTGAATTTTGCACATGATGACCGTTTATAAGCATCGTGATTGCGCTTACATAGACTTCACCCGATCTTTTTCTTATAATGGTGAAAGATGATTTTAAAAAGGAGGCAGAACAGATTGAGGAAATGGCGGCACACGATGATCGTCCTGCTGACAGGCTGCACGCTGTTGTCTGCCTGCACAGCCAGAGGAACTACTACACCGGCATCTGCTCCCTTACAGGAAGAGGACAATCAGGAAAATGGCCAGGTACTCACTGTTGTGAACCCCGAACCGGCCAAGTCGGAGAGAGCGGCGTCGGAAGAATCGACCCAAAAATATCAGATTCAAACCCGGTTGACCGATTTTAAGCTGATGACAGAAACGACAGGCGTGGCCTGGGGCATTACCCGCGGCGAGCTAAGGCTTTATACGACTAGCGATAGAGGCGCGACATGGACCAATATTTCGCCGGCGGCCACCATCCCTTTTCCGAGTAAGATCAGCTACGGGAAAGAGATGTTTTTTCTGGATCAAAGCCACGGCTGGATCATGAGGAAAGCGGAGGGTTCTACAGAAGGAATCCTGCTTCGGACCGAGGATGGGGGCATGAACTGGAAAATATCGTCGCTGCCGTCGAACGCCAGTCCCAGCAGCGTTTATTTTGCATCTCCCGACCGGGGCTGGCTTGTCTCCGTAAGCTCGGCTTCTCCCGGCAACCAGAAGAAATCCCTTTATAATACTTATGACGGCGGGAAAACATGGGTAGCCGCCAAAGACGAGGTCGTCAGCTCCGGCCAGGCGGGAACTTTGGCAAACCTTCCGCAATACGGCTATTATACGGATATGAATTTTACGACAGAACAGCAGGGATATGTGCTTCTTCAGGAATTGATAAAACCGGATCTTTTTACTACTAGCGACGGCGGGCAGCATTGGAAGGCCAGCGCAGCTTTCTTTAACAAGCAGGATTTGGGAGACTGCGACAGTTATACGGCGGAGGAAATCCGGTTTTTTAATGGAAGCGGACAAACGGGAATGATCCCGGTAAGATGCGCCAAAGGTACGGCCTCGAAGTACAGCGCCTATTTTACGTCAGACGGGGGGACAACGTTCCAATTCGTCGATTTCCCGCTGCTTTGGCAGTCGGGTGTGAATGCGGCGCTCGCGCCGTTTTTCGTGAATGAACAGGAAGGCTGGAGTCTGCAGGGCCACGATTTATATCATACCGCCGATCAGGGAAAAAGCTGGACTCCTTTGCCTGAAAGCCCTAAGCTGGTCGCAACCTTAAAGGACTATCCGGAGGTCGTAAAGCTGCAATTCATTTCACCGGATTATGGCTGGATTCTCGTGCAGAACAGCGAGGAAAATACCTCGCGGCTTCTTTCTACCAAAGACGGCGGACGTAGCTGGCAGATGCTTTAAACAAGCATTGTGCCGGCTTTTTTTATGTTCGCCTTATTGTCTATTTCATTTAAAGGACCCGAAGCGGAGACGGTTTTTATATTTGTGAAATAAATCACATAATTATAGAGAGTCTTGTGATATATTTAACGTGTAAAGAGGAAGAGCATTAAAAACCAAGCAGCAGCAAAGAAAAATCAAACCCACCTAAGGAGTGAACGATAATGAAAACTCAATTATTTGATAATACGACTACCAGAAACCTGCTCCAATTCTGCTACACTTGTACGGATGCCCATGAATGCACGACCGAAGAAATCTGCAGAGAATGCTGGGCGGCCAACAACCTGCTTGAAGAAGAAGAAGCCGGCGAAACCCGTCAGCTGCTTATGGACTATTATGCTTAACCGGCAAGCCGGCAGCGGCTTTGCGGCTTGCAGATAACCTTCTCCCGGAATCAACGGGGGGAGGTTATTTTTGTAGGAAAAGGACGAGCTGCCGCATTTCTTGTACGACCGGGTAATCAAGTTTCCGTTTGACCCGCATATATTTAGAACAAGCGGGGAAAGCAGGTTGAGTTCACCGTTTCCGAAGCCAAGGAGGGGAGTGGGCATGCTAACCGGATTGGAAATGTTTGATGTGACGGGTTCGGTTATTCCCGTGTTTTTTATTGTCATTTTAGGCATTTTGGCGATTTCGGCCAGCGGCGGGATTTACCGGTGGGTTCGGAACAACCGTCAGCCGGTGTTGACGGTACAAACTACGGTCACGAGCAAACGAACCGAGGTCAGCTACCGGCACAGCAGCGATTCGGATACCCATCGTTCCGTAACCCGCTATTTTATCACCTTTGAAGTGGAAAGCGGAGACCGGTTAGAGTTTGAAGTCCGGGGCGAAGAGTATGGCCAGACGGCGGAAGGCGATCTTGGCAATCTTACGTTCCAGGGCACGCGGTATCTTGGCTTCAGACGCCATGTGCAGGGTTACGCCCGCCAGTTTCCGGATATTCACCGGAGTCATTAAGTCCGCACGTGCGATAGAGCCGTGCCCACAGCCGGGCTGTCCACCAGGTTGGATGGGATGTAGAAGTCTAAGATGAACAACGTTAGGTTGAAGAAGAAAGCGGGGATTTGGTTTTGTGCAGGAGGATCTTAACAAAAAACAAACAGCCCCGGAGGCAACCTGAACGGTTCCTTGCGGGGCTGTTGTGTGTCCAGCAGATCAAGTGCGTACTCACTTTAGCTACGAGGACAACGCTTCCGGTTTGTTCAAATTATCAAGCAGCGCTTGCGCCACCTGGCGGGCACTGGAGAATGCTCTCTCCGCGAGTTCCCCTTTGCCTACGCAGCCGTCGCCGCAGAAGTAAAACGGCACCCCGGCCAGCGTGCTCGGAAGGAGCTGGTTGGACGCGATATTTTTGACGCTGGAAACCATGGCCTTTTTCGAAACGCGTTTGACCTCAACCGAATCCCGCCAGCCCGGATAATATTCGTCGAACAGCTGCTCCATCCGGCTTTGTTTGTGATCCATATAGGCTTTGCGTTCCTCGTCCGATTCGAAATGGTCATTGAGGTAGGCGATGCCCTGCAGCAGCTGGCCGTTCTCCGGAACGACCGTATGGTCGGTGGCCGAAACGTCGCTGATGAACATTTTGTTGTCCATATCGCTGATGTAATGGAAAGGGCGAGCTACCACTTTGGAGAAACCGACGTCGTACACCATCACTTCGGTGCTGGTGTTGCCGGCAAAAGGGGATAGAGCGGCCTCCCATGGCGTATTTTCCATGATTTTGCTGACCTGCTGCACCGGAATGGCGAAGATGACGGCGTCAAACTCCAGGTTTTCCCGTGTTTTCGTGTTCAGAATAAGCGATTCGCCTTCCTGGCGGAACGTTTCCACCGGTTCTTTGACCGAAATCGTCCAGCGGCCGCTGTTTTCAATCTTTTGCTGCAGCTGATCGGTAATGACCGCCCAACTGCCGAGAATATAGTTGACTGGCTTGGAGGAAAGGAAAAGGTTATGATAATATTCGGCAATAACGGTGCCCGGCACTTTGCGGGCTTCTTCAGGCGTAATAAAGAAATTGGAGCAGACCAGGTGCTCCCACAGCTCTTTGACATCGTCCGAGGCATGGGAATGATCCAGATATTCGCCTAGCGTCGGGTAGTTTTTTAATTGATGAATGTTGGCAATGATGGCAGCGACTTCGCCGACAAAACGGACTTTCTCAAAAGCTGACAGCACGTTTGTCTTTACAATGTTCATGAAATCAAGAGGGGCGAGGGTCAGCTGGTTGTGTTTGGCATAAACCACTCTCCGTTTATCGACCTGCTTGCTTTCAAACTGGAGTCCCAGCTCCTGCTTCATTTGAGAAATCGTATTGCGATCGATGCCGTAAACGGCATGCGCGCCGTAATTCAGGGTAAATCCGGATTTCTGATACGTAAATGCACGACCGCCAAGCTGCGGGCTGCGTTCAAAGACGACGCCTTCCACGTCGGGATGCTCCGACAGGTAGGCTGCGGCGGTAAGGCCGGCAAGTCCTCCGCCGATCACGGCTATTTTCATGAATCGTACCTCCTCAAGGTTTGTGGAGCAAAGCTGCAAATTTCTTCAGTCAGGCTTCATGTTCGCGATTCAATTCACTATTAGTATATGTTATTCATGAAAGCGCGTCCATAGAAATAGACACGTTTTGTTCAAAAATGCAATCGCATTCATTTCCTTTTGTACTTGCCATTTATTTATCTATGGATATAGAGAGGGGCGGCCTTATGCGTCGTATTTTTATCGGTTTGGATATAGGGACCACTACAATTACCGGTCTTATCTGTGATTTGGAGGAAGGCCGGGTTTTGCACCGGTTCACGGAGGATCATGAACGCGGCTTCCTGAAAGGAAAGCAGGATTGGGAGCGGCTGCAGGACGCCGAGGCCATCGTGCGGCAAACGAAGCGGATTTTAGACCGGCTGCTGGGCTTGGAACCGGAAGCGGCGGGGATCGGCTTAACCGGGCAGATGCACGGCATTGTTTATGTGGATGGCCAAGGGTTGGCGGTCAGTCCGCTTTATACCTGGCAGGACGCCAGGGGAGGACAGGCGGTGCCGGGAGATTCCCGGACGTATGCAGAGCGGACAAGCGATGATATCGGCAGCCCGCTGGCTCCGGGTTACGGCCTGGCTACACACGCCTATAATGCCGGGCATGGGCTTGTTCCCCCAACGGCCGCTTCGATGTGCACGATTGCCGATTATGCGGCGATCAGGCTGACCGGCAGCCGGCAGCCGCTGCTCGATGCGACTCAGGCAGCCGCGATCGGAGGCTACAGCGCGGAGCTGGGCGATTTCGACCGGATGGCGGTCAGCCGTGCGGGGCTGGACGCCTCCTTGCTTCCCCAGGTTGTCCCTTCGGGAACGCGGGTTGGATATAACTCGCGCGGCATTCCGGTGTATGTCTCCCTGGGAGACAATCAGGCGAGTTTTCTCGGCAGCGTTGCCGATCCGGAAACGACCGTGCTGGTGAATATCGGGACCGGCAGCCAGCTGTCTGTGTATTTGCCGGAACCCGGTGCCAAGCTGGAGGTAGTGCCGGCGGGCATGGAAGCCCGCCCATATCCAGGCGGCGGAGTGCTGATGGTCGGCGCGGCGCTGAGCGGGGGCAAATCCTATGCGCTGCTGGAGCGTTTTTTTCAGGATATAATTGAAGCCTTCACCGGTCAGCCGCGGCAGGCGCGGGATGTTTATGCCTTTATGGACAAACTGCTGCGGCAAACGCCGGGGCAGGAGCAGGGGCTCGCGGTCCGCCCTTTGTTTCTGGGGACAAGAACGGATCCGGAGGCCAAAGGCAGCATTGAAGGCGTAACTTTGGACAACTTTACGCCCGGCCGTTTGGCCCATGCTTTTTTGAAAGGGATGGTGCAGGAGCTGCATGATTTTTATCGGGGGCTGCAGGATTTCCATACGCTCGAGCTTACCCGGCTTGCCGGCTCCGGAAATGCGCTAAGGTCCAATCCGGTCTTGCGGGGCAAAGCGGAAGAAGTCTTCGGGATGCCGATGAAGCTGAGCCCTTCCCCGGAAGAGGCGGCGATCGGAGCGGCTTTGTGCGCTGCGGTCGGCAGCAGCAGTGTGGAAAATTTTCGCGAGGCAGGTCGGTTTATTGAACAACTGCAGCCGGCGGAGTAGCCTGACCCGGTTTACGGAAAGTCACGTGTATCTCTCGGTTGGGGTGCCAATTAAGCATAAAAAGGAGTCCCCAGAGAGGACTCCTTCCCATTCTGAACGGACTAATGCTGAGGTTTTCCTTTCATGCTTGTTATGTCAATTTGTAAACTCTGGCCTCGTAAGGCCGGAGGGTGATTTTTTCATCGGCTTCTTTCGTATTCTCGTGTTCTGAAGCATTTGGATGTTGGCCTTTGTCTTCGTCTTCCACCTTGTAATTGGATATTAAAAGCCCTCTCGACGCTTTGCGGAGTTTCTCCGGCCATTCGAAATCGGGCGTCCCGTCGAAGAAATTCAATATGACCAGCAAGGTCTCTTTGTCCAAAGTGCGGGTATATACATAAAGCTCCGGATCCAGCGGCATAAGCAGCTTATATTCACCATATACGATTACCTTGTGCTGCTTCCGGAGAGCGAGCAGGCTGCGGTAATAATGAAAAATTGAATCCGGATCCCGGACGGCTGAAGCGACATTAACCTCTTTATAATTATCGTTGACGTTGATCCAGGGCTCTCCATCCGTAAATCCCGCATTTCTGCCGTCATTCCACTGCATAGGGGTTCGCGCGTTATCGCGGCTTTTGGCGTGAATGGCTTTCATCGTCTCATTAGCGGGTTTACCGTTCAGCTTGGCTTGTTCGAAAAAGTTCAGCGTCTCCACGTCCCGGTATTCGCTGATCTCTTCGAAGGCGATATTCGTCATCCCGATCTCTTCGCCTTGGAAAATATACGGCGTTCCTTCCAGCGTCAGCATAAAGGTCGCCAGCATTTTTGCCGACTCCACTCGGTATTCGCCGTCGTTCCCGAACCTGGAGACCGGTCTTGGCTGGTCGTGGTTGCCCAGATAGTTGGCGTTCCAGCCCTTTTGGTGCAGGGTGGTCTGCCACCGGCTCATGATTTTCTTGAGCTCCAGCAAGGTCCAAGAGCGGGTTTGCCATTTTCCCGTCCCGGCAGAAGCCGCATCCAGATACATGTGTTCAAACTGAAAGACCATGTTGAGTTCATGCCGTCCGTCGCCGACATATTCCAGAGCCTGCTCGGGACCCAGCCCGGACGTTTCGCCAACCGTCATAATGTCGTAATCCATCAGCACTTCTTCATTCAGCTTGCGCAGCATCACATGGACCTTCTCCAGATTCGAAAACAGCTGGTACGCCTGCACTACAGGCAAATGCTGCGGATCGTCGGCATCCGGAAGTCCCTTGGTTTTGACGATATGGGCGATCGCGTCGAAGCGGAAGCCGTCGATGCCTTTCTCCAGCCACCAGCGGATCATTTTGTACAGGCTGTGCACCATCTCGTCGTTTCGCCAATTGAGGTCCGGCTGGTATTTGGAATAGAGGTGCATGTAAAATTCATCGGTTTCGCCGTCATGCTCCCAGACCGAACCGCTGAAGTACGATTCCCAGTTGTTGGGGAACAAGCCGTTATGGCCAGGACGCCAAATGTAGTAATCTCGTTTGGGATTATCCTTAGAGCTTCGGGATTCCTTAAACCAGGCGTGCTGATCGGAGGTGTGATTAAGGACGAGGTCCATCATGATTTTCAGCCCGCGGGCATGGGCCTGCATCAGCAGCTCTTCAAAATCGTCCATAGTTCCGAACTTGGGATCGATGGCGTAATAATCGCTGATGTCATAGCCGTTGTCTTTGCCCGGGGACTGATAAATCGGACAGAGCCAGAGGACATCGATGCCCAAATCCTTCAGGTAGTCCAGCTTGGAGATGATGCCCTGAAGATCTCCGAACCCGTCGCCGTCTGAATCTTTAAAGCTGGAAGGATAAATCTCGTAAACGGCTGCTTCTTTCCACCACATCGTATTCATTTAAAAATCCTCCTTTGCCTCTGCGAATATGAAAGGGATGCCTCCGGTACGTTCCTGCATGCAGGGTGAAGTGAAGGCTTTAACCCTTCCCGCCTTGGAAAGAAGGATATTTGGTCATGCCGCCGTCTGCGAACAGGGTGATGCCCGTCACATAACTCGATTCCGAGGAGGCGAGCCAGGCGGCAACGGCGGCGATTTCCTCCGGTTTGCCGATATAGCCGAGCGGGATCAGCGACTCCACGCCGGCCCGGAGTTTATCGTCCGCAAATTTTACGGCATTAATCGGCGTGTTAATGGCACCGGGGCCGATGTTGTTGACGCGGATCCCTTTGGGGGCGAATTCTAACGCCAGCGTTTCGGTCATCATTTTGATGCCGCCTTTGCTGGTTGCGTAGTGAACGAAATGAGGCCAAGGGATCATCTCGTGTACGCTGGAGACGTTGATGATACGCCCTTTGATTTGATGGTCGAGCATATATTGGATGGCTTCGCGGCAGCCCAAAAAAGCTCCAGTCAGATTTACGTCCAAAATCCGCTGCCAATCCTGGAGCGCCAGCTTTTCCGACGGGACTTCATTTTCGATGCCGGCGTTATTCACGATAACGTCGATCGAACCAAACTGATCATGCGCGGCCTGGATCAAAGCTTTCACGTCCTCTTCTTTGGAGACGTCGCCGAATACGCCGATCGCTTTCCCGCCGTAAGATTCGATTTCCTTGATCAACGGCTCCACGTTATCTCTGCCGCTAAAATAATTGATCACCACGTTGGCTTTCTCCTGCCCAAACCGCAAAGCCATAGCTCTGCCGATCCCGGTCGAAGCCCCCGTAAGGATGACTGTGTTTCCTTCCAGATCCGTATACATGATGTTTTCCTCCCGTCCTCATTCATGATGTAAACCCACCATTTATTAACCCATTATTTGCGGATTCAATAAGGGAGGGGAAGGAGGTAAGGGGAGCCGTTCGGGCGGACCTCAATTTACGCTGTTTAAACCGCCGGAATTTTTGTTGGTTTTCCGTCTCCAAAACCGGACGATTTCAGAAAGAACGAACAGTACAGGAAGGTAGACGAAGATGATATATTCTCCGACCCTTCCATACAGATCCATAACCCATTCGATATGGCGTGGTTTGGTAACGACAAACAAAAGGGCCGCGAAGCCGCATAATATGACAGCCAGGCTGATTCGCGGTTTAATGCGCATGCTGGCTTTTAACGTATGACAAGATGCCCAAACCCCTAAGCCTATAAGTGCCAATATTTTAAGCATCCATAAAGTGAGGACAATATATTCCGTTCTTTGCATAAGGGGAATCTCTACCATCGAAACCAGACTTAGCGTAGGCCATAAAATCAATTTTAACTGTTCGGGACAGAAATACATCAGGGCGACCAGCAGCATATGCAAGTAGACCAAACAAGAGGCCGTCACCGCCCAATACCCCCATTTATTAGAGGGCTTCTTGTTATGTTGGATAAACGGATAAATAACCAGCAATACGTCGCAGCCAATAAATTGACGGGACATTATTCTAGCCGACTGCAGGATTTCCAGAGGGCTGTGATTCATTACGGGCTGCAGGTTTCGGATCTGCAGGAAGGGGAATACAAGCATCCACTGGGGAAAAATAAAGCAGAAAATAAAGAGGGTTCCCCAGAAGCACATGCCTGCAATGGCTTGAAAACCTCCGCTAACGAGATAATAGACCAATCCCAGCAGCACCAGGCTGATCGGCCACAAATTCATCATAGGAAAAATCCAGATTTGTATCACCTCGAGATAAAAGCGGAAGGTGCTGAAGGCGCCCAGCAGAAAATGAAAAACAAATACGGCATTCAGAATCATTCCGGCGCTTCTGCCGAAGTAGGATTGGTGTATGCCGACAAGATTTGCCTGCTCGGGTTTTTGTGCGCCGAGCAGGCGGAACATCATCCAAAAGATGACCAGGATGCAAAGGGAAGAGAACAGCAGCGAAACCCAGGCGTCATTCCCGGCCGGATTCACGATTTCATGTTGAAAATTCATCATTCCCACGCTGACCAAACTTACATACGTCAAAAAAAACAGATGGATGGGTGAAACCGTATATTTGTCCTTTACAAGTTTGCTCACTTTCCGCCCTCCTTTTTACAGGGAATTAATCCTGCGTTCCGCACTGGATGATCTTCAGCTGAACCTGCACTTCCGTCTGGAGGGACGGATAAGCGGCATAAAACCGTTTAGCGTTCCAATGCCGATCCTTGCTTCTAAAAATCTCCCCTATGCCAATGGGATCAACATTTTTTAAGCAGCAATAGCGGATAAAAGCCTCCAGTTTTGAACTCATATACTTTTCCAATTGCTGTTCGAATTTTTCAAGCTCGGAAGGGGACTCCAGCTTGATGTCCTGAGGGATGTTCCGAACGACAATTTGGCCTTTGACTTTGATTTTTAGCGACGGACGATCAAAGGATACCGGGGAATAAACAGGCTTGGAGGAAGCTATTTTAACAAGGGCGACACGGTCTATTTGGGCTTCGGAATCGGATAAAGGCATAACAAAGGTTCCGTTTTTGGCATTTTGGGTCAAAATCTTCAGCCACAACGATTGTTCGTTATCCATATTGCAAACCCATCGGTCTTCGGCGAACAAAGCAATTCCGCTGATTTTAATGTTTCCATGCGTATCCACCTTAAAGGAGGGCAGAAAAAGATCCTTGCCTCCCCGATAGAAATCCTTTAGCACGAGGTGGAGGTTCTGTTCCGGAAGGTTTGCATATTTGGTGTTTTGCATGGCCATGTTCATTAAGTACAAAGGATCTTTACTATTCACGGAGGTTTTCAGGAGATCCGCGGCTTGAGAGTCCGAAACGCCTAATATCAGCCTGCTGGACACCTTTACGTCCCTGGATAAAATATTTAATACCTCCCCGATGCCGCGTTTGGCATAGTCCTTTCCAAAAACCAGCATTCTCATTTGTCCGTACTCAATAGGATCATTGGATTCCTCATTCAGCAGAGGGATCATATCGAAACTGTTGGTGGATCTGCTTTTCATCAGCTGTACGGTCGTCTTTTCTTTTTCTCTGTAATCCCCGATCAATGCGCTTCCCCGGACTTCCTTGCCTTCCAAGTCAAAGCCCGCTACCTGGATCAGTTTGATCCGATTAATGATCTGCGAGTTTCCACAGCCGCAAAGAAGGACAAAAGGAAGAAATGCCAACACCAATCTGAGAAGCACTGCTCTACGACTGCTTTCACGAATGCCTGAAAGATTGCTCAAAGCCTTCACTCCTCATCAAAATCAGTGGTGCGTTTACGTTTGTCCGGTTTATAGCGGATCTTGGAACCCGTTTTCAAAAAAGTGGGCCGTCTGTTGATCTGGGTATAAGAGGAGCGGATAAGACTGTCTCCCAGATCCTTTACTCGCAGCGGATAAAAAGGGACCGTATACGGATACCCGAGCGATCTCAGCCTGGAGAGATGAATGATCAGAAAGCTGAGGAATATGGCTATTCCTAAACTTCCCCAAATGGCAGCCAGGATGATAACGGGAAACCTCAAAAAGCGAATCGCGTTCGACATTTTGTAAATAGGTGTTACAAAGGAAGTTAACGCGGACAGCGAAACGATAATGATCAGGATATTGCTTGTCAAAGCGGCCTCTACGGCGGCTTGGCCCAAAATTACCCCGCCGACGATGCCTAAAGTCTGGCCGATCCGGCTGGGCAGCCGTGCACCGGCTTCGCGAAGAAATTCAATCGTTGCTTCAAGAATTAAAACCTCCAGCACGGGCGGGAACGGGACGTTTTGCCTGGAGTAGATAATGCGGCTTAACAGCTCCTTCGGAATAACTTCATAATGATAAGTAGTTAAAGCGACATACAGCGAGGAAGCGAACAGCGTAAAGATAACCCCGAAAATACGGATCATCCGGAAAAATGAACCCAGCAGCCAAGGCATGTAATAGTCTTCTGGAGAAATGAAGAAATCAAACAACGTCGAAGGACCGGTTATAAAATAAGGTGATCCTTCGCTAATTACGGCAACCTGGCCCTGCGAAAGGGCATAGACGACGCGGTCTCTTCTTTCGGTAGTCGTAAACAACGGAAAAGGGGTAAAGGAGTTATCCGAAATAAGCTGATCCAATTGAGACGTATCGAACACGATTTCGAAATCGATGGCGGACAGCCGTTTCGTCATTTTTGCGACATTTTCGGGGTTCGCTACACTGTCAAGATAGAGAATGATAACCTTGGATTTGGAAGTGGAGCCGACGGTCACCTCTTTGACGATCAGATCCGGCGTGCACAGCTGGGTGCGGACGAGATGCAGATTGGTGTCCAAATCCTCGACGAAACCGACCTTGGGGCCAATGACGCTGAATTCAATATCGGTTTCGTTGTTGGTCCGCATGCCTTTTTTGCTCGGAAGCGGGACCAGAGCAAAGCGGTTCTCCGCATCCTCCCGGATCAATAAATGCCCCTTTAGCAAACGGTGTTTGATTTGCTCGGTATCTTCCGTAATTTCCATACCCTCTATCGGGAGATAGAGCAGCATATCTTCCAGCGTGGTCACGGATATTTCCTTTTCCGGATTCTGCAGGTTATGTAGCAGCCGGGAAAACGTATCCCCGCTGATTAAGGTTTCGTAGTACATAAAGGTGAAACCGGAATGGAAAAAAGGAAGAGGAAAGGTTATGAAATCGCTGGAACGACGGCAGTCGGCCAGAAATAGCTCAAGATCCGAGAGGTCCGGACGGGCCATAGGGTTATCATCCATTCTTGATTTGGTGTTACTTAAGGTTTATCAAACAGGAAAAATTTATACGTTTGGGATTCCGCAGGAAACCCTGGAAACGTAAACCCATCCATAACAAGGTTATTCGCTTTCCGACAAACCGCGGTGGATCTGATCCAGGTTCCACTGCATCATTTTCAAATAGCTGTCTCCGTCTTCGCCCGGCTTGCCGGTAGAGTCCGTAAACAGTTTGCCTGCGATCGGAACGCCGGTCGCTTCGGACAAACTTTCCATACTGCGGGGATTAACGCTGGTTTCCACGAATAGGGCGGGGACCCGCTTCGATTTGACGATATCGACAATCCGCTGCATTTGATCCGGAGTGCCCTGGTTTTCCGTATTGATCTCCCAAATATACTGGGCTTCCAGTCCGTAAGCGGCGGAAAAATATTTAAATGCGCCTTCGCTGGTCACTAATATGCGCCGCTCTTTAGGGATGTCCGCAAACCGGGTTACGGCTTCCTGATGAAGTTTCTCCAGCTCGGCCATGTATCCTGCCGCGTTCGACTCGTAAGTATTTTCGTTCGCCGGATCGATGCGGCTTAAAGCATCCCGCACATTTTGAACGTACCGGATTCCGTTTTCCAAATTAAGCCAGGCATGGGGATCCTGCTCGGATTCTTTGCCGGCGGAAGTCAGATATTTGGGCTGTACGCCTTCGCTTAAAGCCACAACGCTGTCGTCTTCCAGCGATTTGCCCACGGTTTCGAGCATTTTGCTGAACCATCCGTTGCCGGTTTCCAAATTTAATCCGTTATAGAAAATCAGCGAGGCTTCGCTTGCGTGCTGTAGGTCCGCAGGCAGCGGATCGTATTCGTGCGGATCCGTGCCGACCGGCACTATGGAGTAGAGAGAGAGGTTTTCGCCGCCAACCTGCCGGACGATATCATACAAAATGGAATTGGTCGTGAGCACGACCGGCTTGTCGCCTTGCCCGGCGCCGTTTGGCCCGGACTGCTTGCTTGCACTGGGACTCGCCGGACCGGAGGAGCATCCCGCCGCCAGCATCAAAGCCAGTGCCGTAAGGCAAAGCACGAAATAGGTCTTTATTGTTTTCCACGGTTGTTTACCGCGTTTCTTGAGGGAGTGTTTATCGGGCCGAATCATGGCTTCCATGTTCAAATCCTCCTTTTATTTCATTAATGTGATGATTGAAGGTTCAGGCCTGCAGATTCGATTTCCGTTTCCGCGCCAGAAGCAAACGCCATAACACGCCTTGTTTCGGCGATAAAGCAAGCGCAAGTCCGAACAGGACGGCGGACACCAGCACGATGGCGGCGCCTGAAGCCAGGTTGTACTGGTAGCTGAAGAAAAGTCCGATTACGGCGGACAAGGCGCCGAACAAGGCGGATAACAGAATCATCACCGACAGCCGGTTCGTCAGCAGATAAGCGGTCGAGGCCGGCGTAATCAGCATGGCGACGACAAGAATGATCCCGACGGTCTGAAGGGAGACGACGGTTACCAGCGTAAGCAGCGTCATCAGGAAATAATGGATCAGCCGGTTCGGCAGGCCGTACGCTTTGGACATTACCGGGTCGAAGGAGCTGACCAGCAGTTCTTTATAGAACAGATAGATGAGCAGCAGGATAAGCAGCCCAACGATAAAAGTGATCCGCATATCGGCTGCCCTGACGGCCAGCACATTGCCGAAGAGGATATGGTACAAATCGCTGGAGCTTTTGGCGAAGGTGATCAGAATAATGCCGATCGCAAAAAAGGCGGTAAAAACGATGCCGATGGCCGAGTCGTTTTTGATCCGGCTGTTCTGGCTGACATAACCGATGCCAAGCGCAGTCAGCACCCCCGTAACCACGGCGCCGATAAAAAAGTTGAGCCCAAACATATAGGAAAGGGCCACACCCGGAAGCACCGCATGGGAGATCGCATCGCCCATAAGCGCCATCCCTCTCAGGATGATAAAACATCCGATCACGCCGGAAATAATCCCTACCATTACGGAGGTCAGCAGTGCATTTTGCAGAAACGGGTATTCAAGCAGCGCATAGATGAAATCCATTAAACCTTCACCTCCTTCGTCTGAAAAAAAGCCAGCTGTGAAGCGTAAGCTTTCATCATCGTTTCGGGCTTAAATACTTCCTGAACAGGGCCGGCGGCAATCAATCCGGCATTAAGCAGCACCAGCTCATCAAAATATTCCGAGGTTTTGCTGAGATCATGATGCACGATCAGCACGGTTTTGTTCTCCTTCTGCTGTTCCTTCAGCAGAAGCATGATCGCTTCTTCGCTGGCGGCGTCGATGCCGACGAACGGTTCATCCAGGCAAAAGATTTCCGCCTCCTGCGCCAATGCCCGGGCCAGAAAAACCCGCTGCTGCTGGCCGCCGGACAGCTCGCCGATCTGCCTGCGGGCGAAATCGGCCATGCCGACCTTCTCCAGGCAGCGATAAGCCCATTCCTTGTGCGTCTTGCGGGGGCGTCGCAGCCAGCCCAGCTTGGGGTAAGTGCCGAGCAGAACGGTATCCAGCACCGTAATCGGAAACGTAAAATCAATTTCGCTGCGCTGGGCGACATAAGCAATCCGGGCTCGGACTTCCTTAACCGGTTTGCCGAGCAGGCGGATTTCGCCATGGTCCTTGGGGATCAAACCGAGCATCGATTTCAGCAGCGTGGATTTGCCGGCCCCGTTCGGACCGATAATGCCTACTCTTTTTCCGGGGGCGATCTCAAAAGTCACGTTGTCTAATGCGGCTTTTCCGTGATAGGAAACAAATAGGGCTTTCACGGAAGCGGCGGGGATAGACATGTTCATTCTCCTTTTCAAATCAGTTTTTTAAGCCGGGGGAAGCTGTTCTTTTTTAGCCAATGGACATTCTTTTATACATGGGACAAATTATTAAACGAAAACAAATATGTTTACCTAAGGAAACTTATTTGGCATTAATGTAATATACGAAAGGGAACTTGTAAAGGTGTTTTTCAAAATTTTTGCCGCTCTTAAGGGTTGACTCGCAGGGCCAAGTCCCTTTACAATTTGCTTAATCGTAATTTTTACGATTAAAGAAAGGGGCTGAACCGATGTCTGCTGAAAAAATTCCCGTAACCGTATTAAGCGGTTATCTGGGCTCAGGAAAAACGACCGTGCTAAATCACGTGCTAAACAACCGGGAGGGTTACCGGGTTGCCGTGATCGTCAACGATATGAGCGAAATCAACATCGATGCGGATCTGGTCAGGGAAGGAGGCGGCATTTCCCGGATTGACGAACAGCTGGTAGAGATGTCCAACGGATGTATTTGCTGCACGCTCCGCGAGGACTTGCTGCTGGAGGTGGAGCGTCTGGCCACGGAGGGGAAATACGATTACATTCTCATTGAATCGACTGGAATCGGCGAACCGGTGCCTGTTGCGCAAACCTTCAGCTATGTGGATGAGGAGAACGGGATCGACCTTACGCGGCTGACCCGCTTGGATACGATGGTAACCGTCGTTAATGCGCCTGAATTCCTCAAAGACTATCATTCCAGCGAAACGCTTCAGGACCGGGGACAGGAAGCGGGTGAAGAGGATGACCGCAGAATCGTTAATCTGCTGATCGAACAGGTGGAATTCTGTGACGTGCTGGTCATCAATAAATGCGACCTGGTTGAGGAGAAAGAGCTGGAGCACCTGGAACTTGTGCTGCGCAGCCTTCAGCCTTCCGCGAAAATCGTCCGTACGGTTCAGGGGCAAGTCGATCCGAAAGACATCATGAATACGGGTTTGTTTGATTTCGAGAAGGCCAGCCAGTCGGCAGGCTGGATCAAAGAGCTGATGAAAGAAGAGCACACCCCGGAAACCGAGGAATACGGCATTCACTCTTTTGTATATAAAAGAAAAATTCCATTCCATCCCGAACGTTTCATGAAATGGGCGGGAAAATGGCCCGCTGAAGTGGTCCGCTCCAAAGGTTTGCTGTGGCTGGCCACACGCAACAGGAACGCTTATTCGTTCAGCCAGGCCGGAAGCTCCAAAACGATATCCAGCGCAGGGCTGTGGGTATCGGCACTCACGGAGCAGGAGAAGGAGTTTTACGGGGTCCGGGAGGAAGACCGCTCACCCGATTGGGACGAGAAATTCGGCGACCGGGTCACCAAGCTGGTGTTTATCGGCGTGGATATGAATCAGGAGGAGATCGTCCGCAGCTTGGATCTGGCTTTATTAACGCCTGAAGAAATGGCGGGCGACTGGACCAAACTTAGGGACCCGCTGCCCAAAATGTGACCCACGAAACTCTATTACCCTATGAAAGCTATTGTTGGATGGAAAGGGAGAAGTCGGCCGGCAAGAAAAGGGGCTGGCTGCTTCTCCAAAGATGCTTCACCAGAGAAATGTTTAGGCGGGTTTACAAATCGTAATCATTACGATAATATTAAAAGGTCTAATCGTAAGAATTACGCTTAATTACGATCTACATAAGGTTAATGAAACGTCCTGCAGGAACAATGGCCTTAAATCTATGATTAAAAAAAAGGGGTAATCAATCTATGAAATTACAGAAACGACTGCTTGCTGTTCTATCTTTATCTTTCGTGCTGCTAGCCGCCGGCTGCGGCTCTAATGGCAATGCGGGATCCGCTAACGGAGGCAGCAGCTCGCCGGCCGCGTCCGGACAGCCGGAGACTTCGGCTTCAGCATCCGGCAAAAAACTTCAAATCAAAGCCAGTTTTTACCCGATGTATGAATTTACCCGCCATGTGGCTGGGGATTTAGCCGATGTGCAGGTTTTGATTCCAGCTGAAGTGGAGCCGCATGACTGGGAGCCGACAGCAAAGGATCTTGCGGAAATTACGGACGCTGACGTTTTGATATACAACGGAGCAGGCCTGGAAGGCTGGGTCGATCAGGTCACTTCCAGCGCAACGGGCGGAAACCTGACTACGATCGAAGCCAGCAAAGGACTAGATATCATGGACGGTTTTGTAGAAGAAGACGAAGACGAGCATGAGGGGGCAAAAGAAGAAGGCGACGACCATGGCGGTCTCGATCCGCACGTTTGGCTGTCCCCCGCCTTGGCTATCAAAGAGGTAGGGAACATCGAAGAAGGGTTGGCCCAGGTGGATCCCGATCATGCCGATGCTTACAAAGCCAATGCCGATGCTTATATAGCTGAGCTTCAAAAGCTGGATCAAGATTACAAAGACGGGCTTAAGGACGTCAAACGGAAGGACTTTATTACGCAGCATGCCGCGTTTGGTTATCTGGCCAAAGAATACGGCCTGACTCAGGTGCCGATTGCCGGTTTGTCGCCGGAGCAGGAACCGTCCGCCGCGAAAATGGCGGAAATCGTTGATTTTGCCAAACAGCATGACGTAAAGACAATTTTCTTCGAAACGCTGGTCTCTTCCAGCGTGGCTGATACGATCTCCAAAGAAATCGGAGCCAAATCCGCTGTTTTGAACCCGATAGAAGGCTTGACCCCTGAGGAAGAAAAGAACGGCGATGATTATATGAGTATTATGCGCCAAAATTTGGAAGCTTTGAAAACGGCGCTTAACGAATAGGAAAAAATAAAAGAGAGAGGCCTTTATAGCGCCTCTCGTATCTCTACCGCAGCCGGAAATCTCCCGGCTGCGTTTTTTTCGTTTATTTCCCCGGATTCATCCTAGAAGGCTTTGATATACTCCGAAAAATTTTCCTGCAAATAACGGGAGTTAATATCCTCTCTCAAATGGTGCTGAATCAGTTCGTCGAGCTGATCCGCCTCTTTATGAATCATGAGCTTAAGCAGCCTTTGATGCTCGGCATGTATCGCTTGGAGTTTTTCTCTCTTCAGCATGTGCAGCCTGCGGTACCGCGCGTAATGGACATTAAACTGCTGAACCAGCTTCCACAGGAATTCGCGGCCCGCCAGCCGGAACAGGCAGTGGTGGAAAGCATCGTCCAGGCTCAGAAACTGGTCTGACGCGTCTTCCTTATGAATGACGGACAGCTGCCGGTCCAGAATCTCTTTAAGTTCATGGATGCCCGTAAGCTGCAGACGGCCCGCCAGGTGCTGGAGGATATCTTTTTCCAACACGCTCCTCAAATAAATGATTTGCTCGACCGACTCCAGATCGATATAAGATACGATATTGCCTTTCTTGGGATATACGTCTATGTAGGACTCCAAGCTGAGCTGCTTCAGCACGTCCCGGAGCGGCGTTCTTGAAATCCGATAATGCTCGGACAAGGCGGTTTCGCTGAGCAGGCTCCCCGGCTTCAATTTTAAGGTAATGATATCGTTTTTAAGGGCGTTCATGATTTCGTTTTTGATCGACATGGTAACTCCTGCTTGTCTATTGAATTTTAAACTAGTATACAACAGGTGTGGAAATAACAAAAGCGGCTTCTTTTGGGCAGTTTCATCATGGAGTCCTATGTTTAGTTTATATGATTATTCCATATAGGGTCTTTTGAGCAAAATGGGTTATTGACAGCAGTAGGCTTATATTTTATGATCAGAACAAATCTTGTATACAAGAGTTAATCGCGGGTAGCCGCGAAGGGGAGGGTTCCGAGATGAACATGACGTGGAGATGGTATGGGGAAGGAAATGACAACATTACTTTGGATCACATCCGCCAGATTCCGGGAGTAATGGGTATCGTTTGGTCTTTGCATGACAAGGTGGCCGGAGAAGTTTGGGAGATGGAACGTATTCAGGAGGTTGCGCACCAGATCACGAGCAAAGGATTCAGTACGGCGGTTGTGGAAAGCGTTAACGTGCATGACGATATCAAAATCGGACGGCCGACCCGGGATCACTATATCGACGTTTATATCGATACGATCCGCAAGCTTGCCAAGGTTGGGGTTAAGGTCATTTGTTACAATTTCATGCCAGTATTTGACTGGACGCGCACCGAGCTCTATAAGGAACTGCCTGACGGTTCAAACGCCCTGTTTTATGAAAAGGCGGCCATTACCGACAATCCGCGTGAAATTATAGACCGCTTACTGAACGGCGCAGGGAAATTCACGATGCCGGGCTGGGAGCCGGAACGGCTGGCCAAGCTGGATGAATTGTTTGCGGCTTACGCGGATGTCTCGGAGGAGATGCTGTTCGATAATTTGAAATATTTCCTGGAACGCATCATTCCGGTGTGCGAAGAAGTCGACATCAAAATGGCGATTCATCCGGACGATCCGGCTTGGCCGATTTTTGGGCTTCCGCGCATTATCCGCAGCCGGGATACGATCCGCAGGTTCCTGGACATGGTTGACAGCCCGTATAACGGACTGACCTTCTGCACGGGGTCGCTTGGAACCAACCCGGAAAATGATCTGCCGGCCATGATCCGCGAGTTTGCGGACCGGATTCATTTTGCCCATATCCGCAATGTCAAAGTGTTCGACAACGGGGATTTCATCGAGGTTTCCCATCGGGGACGCGACGGCAGCGTCGATATCCCGGAAGTCGTTAAGGCCTATCATGAAAACGGATACACTGGTTATGTCCGTCCCGACCACGGCCGCCATCTTTGGGGAGAAGAGGCCAACTGCCGCCCGGGCTACGGTTTGTATGACAGAGCGCTTGGCGTTATGTATTTGCTGGGCGTATGGGACAGTCTCGAAAACGCAGGGAAGGTGAAATAAATGCTTCATTTATCCTTAAGCGGTCTTTCTGATGTATCAGGCTGGCGGACGGCTGGCGTGGAGCTGCCGAAGTTTGATATCGGGCAGGCAGCGAGGAATACGCAGGCGAAGCCGGAATGGGTGCATTTCGGCACTGGCAATATTTTTCGCGGTTTTGTGGCGAATTGCCAGCAAAAGCTGCTCGATAACGGACTAGCAGATACGGGGATCGTTGCGGTCGTGCCTCGCGATACGGAAAGCATCGACAAGATCTATAAACCGCATGACAACCTGACCCTTCTGGTCCAGATGAATGCGCGCGGCGAATATCAGAAGAAGGTGATCGCGAGCATCGTCGAGGTCATCGGGGCCGACCCGAACCGGGAGAAGGATAAGGAACGGCTGAAGGGGATTTTTGAACATCCGGACCTGCAGATCGCCAGCTTCACCATTACGGAAAAAGGATACTCGCTCACCGGTCCGGAAGGCCGGTATCTGGAAGAGGTAGAGAAAGACCTGGCCGGCGGGCCTGGTCAGCCGGTTGCCCATTTAATGAGCCTGGCCGCTTCGCTTGCCTACCGCCGTTATAGAAAAGGCCGATACCCTATAACCTTCGTGAGCATGGATAACTGCTCCCATAACGGGGAGAAGCTCAAAAACAGCATCGTGACGATTGCCAAGGAATGGGTCCAAAGAGGCCTGGCGGAGCAAGGATTCGTAACTTATCTGGAAGACGAAAGCCAAGTGGCTTTCCCGCTGACGATGATTGATAAAATTACGCCGCGTCCGTCGGAGAAAGTGGAAGCGCTGCTGCGGGAGGCGGGCATGGAAGGCTTGGATATCCTTGTCACCTCAAAAAATGCCGCGCTCGCCCCTTTCGTAAACGCGGAAACGAGCGAATACCTGGTGATCGAAGACAAGTTTGCGAACGGACGGCCGCCGCTCGAAGAAGCAGGCGTCATCCTGACGGACCGGGAAACGGTGATCAAGGTGGAAACAATGAAGGTTACTACCTGCCTGAATCCGCTGCATACGGCGCTTGCCGTGACGGGTTGTCTTCTCGGCTACACCTTGATTGCAGACGAAATGAAAGACGACACGCTGCGCAGGCTGGTGGAGAAAATCGGCTATGACGAAGGCCTCCCGGTAGTTGTCGATCCTAGCATTCTGAATCCCCGCCGTTTCCTGGACGATGTGTTAAAGGAACGTTTCCCGAATCCGTCCATTCCGGATACGCCTCAGCGGATTGCCGCGGATACGTCGCAGAAGGTAGGCATCCGGTTCGGCGAAACGATCAAAGCGTATCGGGACCGCAAAGATCTTGACCCGGCCCGGCTAACGGGAATTCCGCTGGCCATTGCCGCGTGGTGCCGTTATTTGATTGGCGTCGACGATGAAGGCAAGCCGTTCCGGCTAAGCCCGGACCCTTTGCTGGACGTTTTGCAGGCAAGGCTTGCAGGAACGGCCTTGGGCGATTCATCCTCCAGCGTAAGGGCTGTTCTGGAGGATGAGAAGATTTTTGGCGTTGACCTGTACGAGGCAGGTTTGGGAGAAAAAATCGAAGGCCTGTTTTATGAAATGCTAGCGGGGCCGGGAGCCATACGGCGAACTTTGGAGAAGTATTTGAATTCAGGGACAAAGGAGTGAACAAAGGACGATGAAACCTTTTATTCAGGAAGATTTTTTGCTGCAGTCCGAAGAAGCCCGTATTCTTTACCACGATTATGCCAAAGCCATGCCGATCATCGATTATCACTGTCATCTGGATCCGAGGCTGATCGCCGATAATCAACCTTTCGACAGCATCACGGACGTTTGGCTGGGGGGAGACCATTATAAATGGCGGGCTTTAAGGACGGTTGGCGTAGAAGAAAAGTATATTACCGGCAATGCCTCGGATGAAGAAAAATTCGCTAAATGGAGCGAAGTGCTTCCCTACACGATTGGCAACCCGCTTTACCACTGGTCGGCGCTTGAGCTGAAAACGTATTTCGGCATCGAGGAGCCGCTGAATCCGGGCAACTGGCGGGACATATATGACCGCTGCAACCGCCTGCTGGCCCAGGATGATTTCAGACCGCAAGGTCTGATTACACGCTCCAACGTAAAATGGATCTGTACGACGGACGATCCGGCTGACGATCTGGCTCATCATATGCGGATAGCCGACAGCCAGAAGCAGGCCGGCGGGCAGGCTAAGGACGGAAAAGGAGGCGGAGCGTTTGTTACCCGTGTGACGCCTACGTTCCGGCCGGATAAAGCGCTGCAGATCGGAGCGGATTCTTTTCCTGGCTATGTCAAACAACTGGAGCAGGCGGCGGGTTATGCCATTACTACCTACGCTTCGATGGAACGCGCCTTGCTGGAACGTGCCGACTATTTCAACCAACACGGCTGCCTGATCTCTGACCATGGCTTTTCGGATTTGCCTTATGCGGAGGCTTCGCCATCCGTGCTGGAAGACCTTTTTAGCAGAAGGTTGAACGGACAAAGCTTAACCAGCCTGGAATGCGAGCAATATACGACGGCTTTATTCCTGGCGCTTGGCCGGAAATATGCGGAGCTAGGCTGGGCGATGCAGCTTCATATCGGTGCGATCCGCAATCCGAACTCCCGTAAATTTAAAGAGTTAGGGCCAGATACCGGCTTTGATACGATCGGCGATCTCACCTATGCAGACCGGTTATCCAAGCTGCTTGACGGTCTCGAACGCACGAATGAGCTGCCGAAGACCATTCTGTACAATTTGAACGCTTCGCAAAATGACGTCCTGGCTGGGATGGTAGGTTCTTTTCAGGGAGAAGGCATAAAAGGGAAAGTGCAGTTCGGCTCAGGCTGGTGGTACAACGACCAGAAAGACGGCATGCTCAAGCAGCTGACTTCGTTATCCAACCTTGGACTGCTCAGTTGTTTTGTGGGCATGCTGACGGATTCAAGATCGTTCCTGTCCTATACGCGTCATGAGTATTTCCGCCGGGTGCTCTGTAATTTAATCGGAGGCTGGGTTGCGGACGGCGAAGCGCCGAGGGATCTGCCGTTCCTGGGGACAATCGTGCAGGATATTTGCTTTCATAATGCCGACAAGTATTTTGGGTTGAATTTGAGCGCAAGCAAATAACGGTTGGCTTAAATCTTCCGTTGCAGTAAGGGTAGGTAGTTGAAATAACGCAAGACTGCAAACAGGGTGAAAGGCTCTGTTTGTGGTCTTGCGTATTTTTTTGAATAAAGTAGATGTAGAACTTTTAGCCCTTCGATATAGGCCCGGTATATTTGACAGTAGACCAATTAACCTTTATATTTTAATTGTAATTATTACGATTAATAGAAAGAAGCCGGTTTGTTGTCAACGGGAACAGTTTCCGAAAATATGCAGTATGGCAATTGTAACGGTTCAGCAAACCTAATGATGCTTACAATAAAATTTACGAGATGAGGCGAAGAAAATGAACATCGAAAAGAGAATTCATCCTGAATTAAAACCGGTATTGCAATTCGCCCCGGATGACGTAGCGGCAAGTTGGACACCCGAAGAGATTGCTAAATTGAGAGTTGATATTCCGCTTGTAGCAGATCCGAAAGTCAAAATATCGCAACGTTATATATCAGGACCGGAGGGGGCTCCGGATATTCGAGTCTTAATCTACGAACCTCAGCAGAAAGAAAATCCTCTCCCGGGGGTTCTTTACCTTCATGGCGGAGGTTATGCAACAGGCGGAACGCAGGAGCTTACGGACGAGCCTTTACAAAGCTCATCGGAGGCGGGTTATGGATACCTTAATTACATTTACAATTTTGTCATAGAAGCCAATTGTGTTGTTATAGCTCCGGAATATAGGCTGGCTCCTGAAGATCCATTTCCGGCCGGAGTTGAGGATTGCTACGCGACTTTAGAATGGATGTCCGCAAATGCAGGTGCACTCGGCATCGATTCCGATCGTATCGGTGTGTTTGGCAACAGTGCCGGAGGCGGGTTAACGATAGCCGTCTGCCTGATGGCGCGTGACCGCAAAGGCCCAAGCATCCGTTTTCAAATGCCTCTCTACCCGACAATGGATGATCGGCTTAACACGCCATCCAATTATGAAATCACCTATGGCGGGCTCGTAAATAGAGAAATGTGCGAAAGGCTTTGGAATATGTATCTTGGAGAAGGACACAAGGAACGGGAGATTTCTCCTTATGCGGCGCCGGCCAGAGAGAAAGATTATGCGGGTTTGCCTGCCTGCTATACTTTTGTAGGAGAGTTGGATCCGCACAGGGACGATACTCTGGCTTATGTTACCCGATTAGTTCAGTCCGGGGTGCCTACCGGTTTTTCACTGTATCCGGGGTGTTTCCACGGTTTTGATATTGCGGTTCCCCAAGCTGCAGTGAGCCGCCAGGCGGTAACAATCGCTGTACAAGCCATGAAAGAAGGTCTTTGGGGGTAATTCGGACAAATGCAAAAAAGACGAATTCCTTCACAGGGAAGGCTTCGTCTTTTTTGTGTATGTGCCAGTTCACCTTTTTATGGCTTGGATCCAAGGAAGGGAATAGGGAATGATTTAAATTACGTAAAATAATAATTTGACGAATAATTATCAGATGATTATGATAAAACCAAGGAGGTCCGGCCGATTATGGATAAAACCCAAAAGCTTGATTACATGAAACGAATCGATGCTAAATTAGCCGATTTGCCTTGGTACGTTACTGAATACATAGACAGCCGCAAACGCAAGTTATCCCATACAACGCTGCTGAATTATTGCCATGACTACATCATCTTTTTTGACTGGCTGGTTGCTGAAAAATTTTCGGCTGCAAGCCGCGTCGAAGTCAGTCTGGCTGAGCTGGAGTCGTTGACGGTCCGGGAAGTTGAAAATTTCCTGTCGTTCCTGGAGTACCAATTGGGAAACACGAAACTGACCATCAACCGCAAATTATCTGCGCTGAAATCGCTGTTTGATTATTTGCAGAACAAAGCCGAAACCCAGGATCTGGAGCCGTATATCCGCCGCAACGTGATGGCCAAAGTGGAATTTAACGCCGTCCGTGAAAGCCAGGAAACGATCGCCAACCGGATTGAAGGCAAAATCCTCCGGAATGACGATTATGAGCTGTTCAGGCAGTTTGTTGCTTATGATTTTGGGCAAAAAAATAAAACGAACAAAAGACTATACCGATTCCATGAATTCAACTGCGAACGCGACACAGCGATCGTTTCCTTAATTTTGGGATCCGGGCTGCGTTTATCCGAGGTTGCCGGTATCAATCTGGCCGATCTGGATATGAACAAAGGATTGATACGCGTTTTGCGGAAAGGCAATAAAGAACAATACGTTTATTTCAGCCAGCAGGCCTTGAGTGACCTGGAAAGCTATTTGAAGATCCGTGAAGCGCGGTATAAACCGGAAAAAGCTGAAGATTATTTGTTTATGGCAGCTCCAATCGGCCGCAAAGGCAAAAACCGGCGTTTAACGCCAAGAGCCATTGAAAAGCTGATCGAAAAATATGCCGCCGCATTCGGCAAGCCGGCGCTGACGGTTCATTCGTTGAGACACTCTTTTGCAACCCGTTACCATATGGAAAACAACGACGTCCCGCGCCTTAGAAATCAATTGGGGCATTCGTCGATCCAAACCACGATGATCTACACGCATTTGACGGATGAAGAGATGAAAGCTGCGGTTAATAATATGGATAAATAAAAGGACTGTACGGTCGGTCATATAGAGTTCGGATACTGGGGCAAAAGAATAAGAATAGCCGGTTGTTAAGCTGGCATTCTTTATTTCTTTAGTACTTTTCCACAAAACTCGTATTTTGTACATATGTATGTAAATCATTTGTTGTCCTTATATACTGCTTTTCTGCATCAATAACTTGATGGGAATGCCCTTCTTCGAATCGCTTTCAATTTCATTCAATGCTTTGATACATCTTTTCAAATATGGTACTATATATTTAATAAAGACCAAGTGCTGCTAACACTTGGTCCATACAATTGGCTTGGATGGTTTATCCCCTTCTAAGTCACAGGAACAAAACCCACCTTCGGCAGCTAACCTTTGGGTGGGTTTTTTACTTTCTCTTGTTGTTATTGATGTAAGTTAAAAGTGCAAGAATGAATGATCCAAAGAGGAACATTATTGTTCATGCATCCTTTACTTCCATGGCTTGACCTCCTTTTGAAGGGAAACCATGCCCACCCAAGATTCAAGTGTACTCTCCTAGCTTACCACATTTATCCACCATTTGGCGGAATGTATGTTCGGTTCTTTTGTTATATGTTTTGCCGGAATTTCCGATAACGTTCCCTGTGTTCACGAACCCGAAAAGGCTAAAAGGAGCGCAGCGACTGGGTGGCTGCGCCACTTAGCCTTGCAGGGTTGATTGCCTGACTCTGCTCCCTCGCTTCTTACCTGCTGGTAATCCAAGGACCGAATGGTCCGATACGTGAAAACGATGTTATCTGATACCGGTGCCATCTTTGAATTACTTACAAAATAAGCTCTTCATTCTTTAGAGTGGACTGTATTCATGTTATAATGTCTATAATTAGTTTGAAAGGAGTTGTTGATCTTGGCTATTAGTAAAGATCGAATTAACTACCTCATTAATCACTTGACAGAAAAAGATCTTGAACTTGTAACCGACTTGATGGAGCGTCTTATCCAGAATGATTATTCGGAAATTCCTCTTGATGATGAGCCTACTACTCGAGATGACTTAGCTTCAATCAAGGCAGCTCATGATGCTATGGAAAAAGGCGAACTCATTAGCTTAAAGGATATCGAGCATGAATTACGAAATTAAATTCTATAAAGATGCAATAAAAAGCATCCAAAAACTAGATAAACCAACTCGAAATCGTATTCTTGATCATATCAACATACTCTCAGAAAACCCAAAACATCCAGAACTAGATATTAAAAAAATGCAAGGTACTGAAAATCAATATCGTCTTAGGGTTGGTTCTTATAGAGTTATTTACTCTTACTTTAATGATCAGTTGATTATTGTGATTATCAAGGTTGGTTCTCGTGGTGATGTTTATAAAGCTTAGAGGCACTAATTAGTGTCTCTTTTATTTTTGTATTGCACCGGTTTCAGATAACGTTCTCGTGTTCACGACGTCCAACTCCATTAAGCCCGAAGGGCGGCCGCGATTCGGTTAGGGAGGTGGATGTGTCCAGCTGAATCTACTTCCCGCAGCTGATATGCCTCACCGAATCCACATCTAACTTCTGCAGGACCGAGGGCAGGATGGCCCGATGCGTGAACATTGTGTTATACGCCGTTCAAATCTTCCTGATTAACTCAAGAGTCTTTAATAGTTCCTTTAAGGAATCCTTGAAATACTTGACAGTGCATCGTAATTTCATTTCTATTTTGTGATAGAAAATCATCAATCATTTCTGGTTTATTTCCTCTTTCGTCATCGTACGGATATCTTGAGCAACCTCTCATAACAAGTCCTAATGATTCTAATTTCTCTGAGCTTACTTTAATTGACTGGGCAAAGACAGTTTTATCAGCTAATAGTTCATTTTTAATTTCTTTACATTCCATTTCGATTTTTTCTGGATCAAGATAAGAAAAAGTTACACACAAATGTAAATATAATAGTTTAACATCTATCTCATCGAGCTCTGCAAGAATTGAAACACAACGCTGCATTCCATTTATATCATCAAGGTTCTCAGAACCAACAGTAACAAGGACTGACGAAGCTAGTCGTCTTGTCCAATCATTCTTTGCATTAATAGAATGTTTAACAAGCTCTTCTATCATCACAAATTCTTCAGTTGAAAAATCAAATTCTACAAATCGATTTAATTCTTGAATATTTCTTTTTTGCATTTCTGCAGCTATTTCTTTATGTAGCTTTTCGATTTTCTCTCTGTCCTTAGTTGCAATTTTATCTGTAATTATTCTATTGCCCAAGTTGTACATACACCCTAGCGCCGGAATCCCTAAAGTAAATAATGCTTGAACTCCAGTCGGGTAAGTTCCGATTAGTGTTAATATCCCACCAATAACTCCTGCAGTACCTAAATCAGAAATTGCTTGAGGAAGATGTTTTTTAACTTCCATGTTTAATCTCCTTATGAACTGATGAATTTACAATGTTTATTGAATGGCGTATAACGTTCCCGTATTCACGAACCCGAGAACCTTAAGGCAGCTACAGCTGTCGGCCGCGACGCGGTTAGGTTCGCAGGGTTGTTCGCCTGAATCCACTCCCAGCTTCATCCTCATCGGGCGAACCCAGGAGCCTTCAGGCTCCGCAGCGTGAATACATTGTTATATGATGCCGCCCACTTCCCCGAATTATCGGTAATGGATTTAGAGTTGTATCCATCCAAGAGCAACTTCAATTAAATATTCTTCACCAATCTTTATATTCTTCTCTGTTATATATTCTCCACCCAGCTTTTTATAGAAATTTATTGATGAATTATCTTTAAGGACCCACAGCATCATGGAGTCATAGTTCTTCAACTTTAGATCTTCTATAAATCTATTAAAAAGCAATCTACCATATCCTCTTCCTTGGACATCTTGTAATAGGTAGATTGCATATAATTCAGCTTGATAATTTATTTCGACTTCTCGACTTTTACCTCCATTTAAAAATCCAACAATTTGATTATTCGTATCCTCTAATACGTAGATGAACTCACTATAATTTGAGTTATTAAATATCCAGTTCCAATTTTTAATCTTTCCTTCTATAGTCATATTCGATAGATAGGATTCTGAAACAATGTTCTTATAGGTAGTTCTCCAGCTTTCCAAATGCACCTGAGCAATTCCTTCAATATCATTAGGCGAAGCTGATCTAATATTCATTGAATTCCTCCTCATTTTTGCACTAGGGCGGTTTCATATAACGTTGTTGTATTCGCGACGTTCATTTCCCTTAGATAGCTCTTATCTTAGGGAAATGGATGTATCTACCTGAGTTTTCTTCTCCGAGATTACTTCTGGTAGATCAAGGGCTGACTAGCCCGCTGTGCGAATACTGTGTTAGACGAAGCTTTTATTCTTCTTCGCATATTCCTACTTGGTGTATTTCATATTTTGACGAAGTTTTCGCTTCGTAAAAAGCCATCATTACGTCTAAAGACTTAAAATATATTGAAGTTCTTATTCTGACTATCTGAAGATATCTAGAGGACTCATTAATTGATCTCTGTAATAATTCGAATTTATTTACTCCATTAATTCTCTGAAGGTCAGAAACAAACTCCTCGATTGCAACTTCATCGTCAAACGTTATCATTATTTGAAAACAATTAGCTAGGGATAATTCGCTTTCAATTTCAACACTTTGTTTATTTTGTAAATTATTAAGTTTTGATAAAATATCAGCACTTCTATTAACATACTTGATCAGTGAAATGAACTCATTAACGATATCCCTAGTCACCATATCTCGTGCTCCTATATGGATAAAAGCTGGGCTAGATTGCATCAATTTAATTATATGCACTTCATCATCTATTTCATGAAGTTGCCCTTTAACATCATCCCTTAATCGGAAATTAGAGATTTTCTCTGCTAACAAGTTATGTATTTCAATATTTCGTAAACGCTGACCACCTGAATCGTGATTGTTAAAATATCTAGAACAAAATAAGTAATCTTCTTCTAGAATTAGACCTCGATTATTTACTTCCTTAAGTATTTGCCAAGCATATTTAAATTTTTTATCATAGTCATATAAAAGTTCAAGATATTGTTCTTCATATTCAATATTTGCAGCTATTAAAATATGGTTGGTTATTTCCTCCATGAATAATATCAGACTCTTTATAGCGTAATTATCTAACCCAAAGGCAACCATAAATTTGATTTCATCTAATTTTTCAATAAAAAATGGAGGTAAAGTTTCAACAATCGGAATTTGCATAATAAATGCTCTTTCATCAAGAAATTCCTTTCTAGAATTTATCAGTTGATCTACTAACGAGTTTTCATTCATCTTCAATCCTCCAAAAAGTAAATTATAAAAGTTTCGTCTAACGTAATATTAACGAAGTTCGTATATGCCCTATGCTAAGAGTTATTCAAGAAATGATTGAATTATCCTGCTCGTTTGACATAAGGATCTTCCATTAAGTCTCATTACAAGAATACAATAGGTACTCTGCAGCAATAAGGTCAAATTCCTTTCCTCTGACCCCGCCCCCTTAAAGCCTATCATAACTACGTGTGTCTTTGCTTTTAAGCTGCGCATCACACCAGGAAAAATCAACATATAGCGGTTACAGGCAAATCTAAAAGGCCTCAGCCCTGAATTCCATGGGCTGAGGCCTTTTATAGCACATTAATATACACTGTCTATTTGACGTGGAATACTTTTTACTATGCGCTTGTGTTTCGAGTATTTCTGCTACTTTGCCGTCAGAATCGACGCTTTCCGGTACTTTGTAGCCTGTTCGTAATCGTAGGCCATGCCGAGCAGATCGGCTTCGCTCCACATTTTTCCTGTGAATGCCAGCTCGAACGGTGAGCCGCTCTTATAATAACCTGCAGGAACAGTGACAAGCGGAACACCGGCCAGATTAATCTCTGACACTGTTGTCGCGCCGATGTTGTCTTCACTCGAGAGAAGTGGCGTTTCTTTGTACATTTGTGGAAAAACCAGGGCATCAAGATCGTATTTGTCCATGACATCGTTAATGATCTTTAGTAGTTTTGTGCGGGTATCAATGAAGGCGGAGAGATCTGGGTGTGAATCAGGATCGGGTAGATTGCCGTTGTAACGCTCGAAAATGGATGGGGTTTGACCCGTCTTGGTGATCAGCTCCTGGACATTATGAATGGCAGCACTCGGTCCAAGGTTCTTCAAGTAGTTTTGCATATCGTAAATAACTGAATCGATTCCGTTCGCACCGGTCTTCACTGTCTGGGCAAAGGTCGTACCGGCGAACGGATCGGTTACGACTGTTGCGCCCTGCGCTATTAGTTCCTTAACGGCACGATCGTAAAGAAGCTGAGTTTCAGGTGTGAGTTCCTGATCCCTCCATCCTTTGCCGTACAAGCCGATTCGCTTGCCCGCCAATTCCTGCGTATTCAGCTTAGAAGTATAACCGTTGACCGGAATATTGCCGATCGAAGCAACCGTCTTTGCGTCATCGTGCGTGTAGCCGGCGATAACGTCCAGCATGGCTGCCGCATCCTGAACCGTACGGGCATGAGTACCGATGACATCCCTTGTGCTTCCTCCTAGAGGTACTACTCCCGAGTTTGGCACCAATCCGAAACTTGGTTTGATCCCAACGATATTCTGCGCAGCTGCAGGATTCTGAATGGAACCGCCCGTCTCCTCAGCGATGCCCAGCACGGCAAAGTTCCCCGATACGGACGTTGCCGTCCCACTGCTGCTGCCTCCGGGAACGAGCTTTCTGTCAACGGCGTTGTAGGTATCCCCGTCCCAACTGGTCGTTGCGCGAGTGCCGGAAGAGCTGAACGCCGGGATGTTCGTTCTGCCCAGAATAATGGCTCCGGCTTCTTTTAACCGGGTAACAACGGGAGCATCTCTCTCGGGGATGAGCTCGATTCCTCCCTTTTCTTTACTAAGCGGTGCCCAGCCCATCGTCGATGGGAAACCGGCCATATCCACCGCTTCTTTAATGACAATCGGCACACCAGCCAAGGGACCGAGCTTCTCCCCGCTCGCACGCCGTCGGTCTATCTCACGGGCTTCATCCAACGCCTTCGGGTTCATCACCGTGAATGCATTGTAGTTGGGCTCGTATATTTTAATTCGGTCTAGATAGGCTTGCACAACCTCAACCGTCGTATATTTTCCATTCGTATACCCGTCCTGAAGCTGTTTAAGCGTAATTTCTTCGAACGGGAATGCCTCTGCCGCCTTAGCGGTAGAAGTGGGCATATAAGGGACCAGCAAAATGAGGACAAGCAGCATAGCAGCTATGGAGGATAAGTGCCTTTTCATAAATAAAATTGAACGTTGCATCTTAGTATCCAACTCCTCTTTTAGAATTTTGAACATACATAGCCAATGAATATGTCATGTATGTTAACGCTTTTTTACTCTGATTTATTCGTACATCCTCCCTTCTTTACAACAAACATAAAATATGTAAGTTATAATAACGTGATTATACGTAGCTTTTTCTTTATCGTAAATGGTTTTGTTAGGGAATGTAACATTTAAAGATAGGTAAAATTGTTGTTTTTTTATTTAGGCTATGCCAACAATGCAATGAATAACAAAGAGACGCTCGGGTATCCCGGCGTCTGGATCAAGCTGTATGGCCGATATTAGGTGAAGTGAAAGCTGAAATGACAACTAAATAAAAGTACTGGTTATTGGCGAATAAGCCTCTACGAGGATATCTTTCTGCTGGCAGAATTAAATGAGATCCTCTGGCGTATTGCTTACATATGCAAAGATTGGGTTGACCATGTCGTGGAAGCGCCGGCCTAGCAGCTCATACCCCTCGGCACCAGGGTGCAGACCGTCCGCCAGAAAGGTTTTATCCTCCGGGCCGAACCAGTTTAGGCCATCCCGATAGTAAATTTTTCGATCGCCCCGTTCCCTGAGCAGCTCCACGGTCTCCTGGATGGCGACTCTCATCATGGGCAGTGTGAAGCCCAGCAAATTCAGCTCCGTTTCGCGGCTGGAGCCATAAATTGGGGAAATGACAAGCAGTGGGGTCTCCTTGTGCTTGTCGCGTATCGTCTCCAGCAGGCCAATCAGCAGCGGCTTGAACATGCGCGGGCTTAAAGTGCCTGCGCCATAGATGTTCACACCTGCACATATGGAGATGAAATCGGCTGGCAAATCGCGAATCAGCCGCCCGATCATCGGCTCCATGTGACAGTTGCCGGAGAAGCCGAGATTGGTCAAGTTGAAGCCACAGTCTCCGGCAGCAATGGCCGGCCAAGCGCGCGAGGGGCTGGAGGCCGCGACGCACTGGGTAATGGAGCTGCCGTAAGTAATCCATCGGTGCCGGGTATCAGGTAGCGGGATTCCGGCAGCGTTGGCGCCAATTTGCAGGCCGGTGACGGTCATTCCTATATTTTGCGGGAGCCAGATCTCCAGATCCTTGACTCCGCCTGGAAGCTCACTGAACAAGGCTTCAGTTGCACCGGCTGGTAAGCTGAGGGTCTGGACCAATGCTCCTCCAATTAGGCCATCCATAGCGGCGGCATCCGCAAGTGGCGTGAACGATATCGCCACCTGTGCGGAATCTGTGCGCAGCCGCAGGCGGACACCGGCGCAAATCTCCGCTTTGCCTTCAATACCCTCCGGCGGATACAGCTCGTAATCCGAGTAAGGAATACGCCACGGCTTGATTCCACTCTCCCGGTGTTCCAGTGAAACGGCACCGTGAAACCATTCATCCGTTAAGGGAAGCTGCTTCACTTCGTATTCCCTTCCTTCTTGCTTACGGCCTCTTCAACTGGCTGGAAATCCTCTCCGAGCCACACGTCCTGCTCAAGCAGCCGCCGCTGAAGCCCGGCTACGGAAATGCCGCGTGAGCCTGTACCGCCTTGCAGCGCCAAAGCTGCTGCCGTTCCCGCAGCCTGACCCATAGAGAAACAGTTCGGCATCACGCGCAGGGAGCCTTGGACCGCACGATCCGAGGATACGGAGCGTCCGGCTACCCAAAGATTATCGATGCCGACCGGCAGTAGAATACGGTACGGTACGCCGTGTGAAACTCCCGGAGGCAAGTGGTTGAAGGTCATATCGCTTGTACTGTTGGCGAGATGGATGTCGATGTAGTAGGCGTTGCGGGCAATGTCATCCGGAAAAGAGCGCGCAGCAAGGAAATCATCGACGGTTAGGATATAATCTCCTTCGATGCGCCGCGTCTCTCGAATGCCGAGCTGTTCTCCGCTCGCCACCATATGGGCGTGCTCAAAGCCTGGTACATAGCGGCGAAAGAATTGCAGCTGGCGTTCTGCCGTGCGGCGGCCTTCAATCGCTCCCCGCGTCAAATCCTCGGCGAGCGTCCCATCAATGCCGAACACATGGCCGAAGTTGACGCCCACTAGATAGTCGCTGATCCAGGCAAGCCCGGAGATCGACTTGCGGCCCTCCGGCAGCGCTCCGTCCTTGATCGCCTGCTCGACTGTCTTATGCAGCTGGCCCGTGTCCCCGCTCTCCTCGAGAAACCGTTTAAACTTCGAACGGTCCACGTTGGCAAGCAGATAACACATGCTGCCGGGCTGAAGCTCACCCGCTTCCCCGCCCTTCTGAAAGGGAACTCCCGCCAGCGCAGCAATATCTCCGTCTCCTGAGCAGTCGATGATATACCGGCAGGAGATGAACGAACGTCCGGTTTTGTTGACGACGACAACGCCTTCAATCTTCCTGCGGTCCTCGGATAGTACGACATCATAGACAAAGGTGTGATACAGCGGCATGACGCCGCTTTCCAGAATGGCATCGTCATAAACCCGTTTCAGTACCTCGGGATCGATCGGCACCCAATCCAGCAGCTCTTGATATTCCTCTTGGTAATCGGCGCCGCACGCCTGCTTCATCCGCTCCATCAGCTCCAGGCCAAGACCGCGGATAATCGGCTTCTGCTTATCCGTAAAGGGACAGAAGGCCGGGACAAGCGCAACGGTGCCCATGCCTCCAAGGAATCCTCGCTGCTCCACCAGCATAGTGCTTGCTCCACTTCTCGCAGCGGCAATGGCCGCAGCAATGCCGGCAGCGCCACCGCCGATGACCAGCACATCTACCTCACGGGAAACCGGAATACTAGCGGCTGACAAAATAATAGGTTCATCATTCATAGAAAGTTCCTCCAATTCTGTATAGGTTTAAACTTTCCAACTCAGCTTATTTGACTTCAGCTTCAGCTTATTTGACCGTGCCTTCAAGACAAAGACGCAACAGATCATCCACATGCGCGGTAGCCAGACATTCTACCGTATCAGCGGCGCCATAGTAGATTTTGACTTCCCCGGAATCCTCCAAAATCATACCCCCGGGAAAAATAACGTCATTGCGGAAGCCCCCGCTGGTCTCATATCCAGCCTCCGGCGCAAGCAGCGGCGCCGCTGCCCGGCCGATGATCCGGCTGGGATCGGCAAGATCCAGCAGCATAATGCCGGCGGTATAACGTTTCTTCCAGCTATCCTCCCAGCCGTTCTTTCCCCGGCTGTGGTCAAGGTCCACGGCATGGAACAAGGTCAACCAGCCTTTGTCCGTTTTGACGGGTGGAGCGCCCGGGCCTACCTTGTCATTGGCATAAGCTACATCTTCAACCGCGAGCAGCAGCTTGGAGTTGCCCCAATATTGCAGGTCAGGCGAGTCGCTCATCCACATGTCAAAGCGGTCTCTGCCGTTCCGGCTGTATACGGGCATCGGACGCTCCAGCCGCACGTATTTGCCCCCGATCCGCTCCGGGAACAATACCATGTTGCGGTTGTCCGGCAGCGACAGGCTCAGCACCTCAAAGGAGCTGAAATCTTCCGTGACGGCGATGCCGCCGCGCAGTCCATGCTTTGTATCCACCGCAAAGCACATATAACATTGTTCGCCGATCACCGTTAGACGCGGATCATAGACGCGGGTAACCTCCTCATCATGCCACGACCAGCACGGCTCCGGCTGTACCTCCCACTTTATTCCATCCTTGCTGAAAGCTAATCCGAGATTGGTCGTATGATGGGGAGCAACAATTCCCTGGTGTTCATCACCATAGTCATTGCGGAAGACCATCACATATCTGCCTTTAAATTTGACGACTCCCGCGTTAAAGACCATCGCCGGGCCGTAAGGCACATCACTTGGCAACAGAATCGGATTAGCTGAACAACGGGTGATCACCGGGCTGGAAACCAAAGGTCCTACTGTAGAATCACTCATATGTGGAATACTCCTTTGTATAAATAAGAAATTGAAATAAGAAATTGAATTTAGCCTTTGACCGAGCCTGCGGTCACCTGGATAAACGTTTTGTTGGCCAAAATATACGCAAGCAGCATCGGCAGGATCGACAAACATGCTCCCGCCATCATCAGGTGGATCTGCATCGCTGCGGAAGAACCGTAACGGAGATTCGCCAGCCCGACGGTGAGCGTCTGCAGCTGCGGATTGGTCATCGTGAACACCAGCGGCAGAATGTATTCGTTCCACGCATGGCGGAAGGCAAACAGCCCGGCCACGCCCAGACCCGGTGTCAAGAGCGGCAGAATAATCCGGAAGAAAGTTCGGATGAACCCGGAGCCGTCCACCATGGCCGCTTCATCAAGCTCGCGGGGAATGGCTTTGAAGAAGCCCTGCAGCATAAAGAACGTGCTGGAATGAGCGCTAATCAGGATCAGGATGACTCCCCACAGCGTGGTGTTCAGGTGCAGGGCTACCATCAGATCAAACTGCGGGCGCAGCACAATAGCGCCAACCGATATAAACATCATCGATGCTTGCACCGTTACATACAGGGATTTGCCGGGAAAATTACGCCGGTCCACCACATAAGCCGCCATGGAAGCGACCAGCAGGGTGCCTGCTGTCACCATAATGCTGACAAAAGCGCTGTTCCAGGTATAGCGGGCGAAATTAGCCTGCTTCCAGGCTTCCGCATAGTTGACGAATTGCAGTTTGGCCGGCAGCAGGCTGCCGCCGGTCATCATTTCGGCGCCGGTCTTGAGAGAACCGGATAATGTCATAAACAAGGGAAATAAAGTTAGCAGTGCCGTTATCAATAGAAACAGCCACATGATCGTACGGGCAAGAGCTCTGCCGGCATGGCCGGAAATCGGGCGGGCTGCACTGCTCCCGCGCCCGCTTGGCCGAGGGGATAACACCTGTTCGTTCATTGATGGACCTCCTGTACGCTAATACACTTTGTTCATTTTACGGCTCAAGAAGAAATACAAACCGGTGATCGCTCCAACGATGACTGCACTTGCGAAACCAACGGCACTGCCATAACCAAGCTGCTGTGATACCGGCGAACCTGTAGATACCGGGAACAGCAATTTGTACAGATACAGGTACATGACCTCGGTTTTGCCGATCGGACCGCCTTCCGTGATAACCATAATGCTCTCGTAGCCTTTCAGGGAAGCGATAATCGCCAGCATCATGACCATTTGAGCAACCGGCGCCAGCATCGGAAGCGTGATGTTCCAGAGTCGTCTTGCGGCGTTCGCGCCGTCAATAGCCGCACTCTCATACAAATCCTGTGGAATGCTCTGTAGTCCAGCCAGGAACAGCAGCATATAATTGCCGACTGCGCCCCATACCGCCACTAGAATGACTGTGAGCATCGCATGTTTGGGTCCGAGCCAGTCGATCGGCTGCGAGACCAGGTGCAGCTTCATCAGGACGGTGTTAACCATGCCGTTGTAGGAATTGAAGATATTGTAAAAAACCACGGATATAACTGCGGTACTAATGACCGTCGGCATAAAATAAATACTCCGCAGCAGATTGCCGCCCCGCAGCTTCCCGTTCAGGATAACCGCCAGCAGCAGAGATAACGGGAGCGTCAAGAGCAGCTTGCCTCCGGCAAAGATAAAGGTATTGCGGACAGATTCCCAGAACAGCCCGTCGCGCATTAAGCGGCGGAAATTGTCCAAGCCAATGAACAGCGCATCGCCGTACCCAGCATAATCATAGAACATATAGCGAAGCATCCAGAACAAAGGATAGATCCCCAAGGCAACCGTCAGAATGATGCTTGGGATCAGAAACAGAGTATTCTCCCCCAGCCGTTTCCATTTAAAGCCCATGATTCGTTCCTCCTTCGGCAAAAGAAAAGGGGCATCCGCCAAGAAGTGCGCGGCAGCCCCTCCTTCCTGTTATTCTCCCTGCGGTTTGCTTGGATCAAAAGCAGGATCCGGCGTTACGGTAATCTCGCCTTTCTCCACGGCTTTAGACAAGGCGGCGTTGTATCTGGCGTTCAAATCCGCTGTGATCGCTTTCAAATCTCCCCCGTCGAGAATATATTTGAAGAAAGCATCCGGATAGCTGGAACCTTCCGGAGTAACGTTTGGCGAAGCAGGCCAAAGCGCGTCGTGTTCTCCGACCAGGAAGCCCTCCATTCCATTGATATCAGGGTTTTTGGCCTCTTTCACAATACTTGGCACAATAGCAATCCCGAAGCCTTTTTCATGATAAGTCTTCAAAATTTCGTCGCCGTACATATACTGCATAAATTTCCAGGCCGCATCCTGGTTGGCCGATTTAGCGCTGATGCCAAGCCAGGTTCCGGCGGAAACGATTTCGGAAGTACCCTTGATCTGTCCGTCTAAAGTTGGGGCCAAGGCGCCCGCCCAGTTGATTTTCGTCGGGAATTGATCCATGTACACGCCCGGCTCCGTCGAGAATGAAAGATACATGCCGATTTTGCCGGCGGCGAATTGGGCCCGCAGCGGGTCAATGTCTAGCGATTCCGCGCCGGGCAGAATGCTTCCGTCTTTATACATCTGCTTGAAGTATTCGACTACCTGCGAATAAGGGGCGAAATCGAATTGGCCGGTTTTCAGATCATAACCAAGTCCCTGGTAGCCGCTTAGGGAGAGAATTTCCCGGATGGAACGCTCAAACGCTGACTTTGGACTTTTGAAGTTCAATGCGAAGCCGTAAATGCCCTCGGATTTACCGGTTTCGGTAATTTTCTTGGCATCGTCGACCATTTCCTGCAGCGATGCCGGAGGACTCGCGATGCCTGCTTTGGCAAAGAGGTCCTTGTTGTAAACAAGACGCAAGGTAAGGCCGGTATTGGGCAAAGAGTACAGCTTGCCGTCAAAACGGTTCACATTATCGAACACCAGGCTGCCAAATTCCGTTTTCATATCATCGGTCAGATAACCGTCGATTGGAGCTAGGTAACCTTTTTTGACGAACTCAGCCGTGTTGCCGCTCTTCAGGCGCAGCACATCCGGCGCCTGGTTGCTGGAGAAAGCAATATCCACGCTTTGTGTGTAGTTCTCGGACATCACCGTTAACTCCACCTGGATATGGTCGCTGTTCGTTTCATTAAACTTGTTGATCAGTTCCTTAATATACTCCTGGTCATGACGATCGTCGGTCCAGTATTTTATCCTTACCGGCTCGCCCGCGGCCGTATTGCTGCCCGTTTCGGATGCGGGAGCCGCTGTGCCGCCGCCCGCCATTCCATTCGCCGAACTCCCGTTGTTGCCATTCCCTCCGCAGCCTGCAATTCCGGCGGCCAGCATGAGGCTTAGGCTGAGACCTAACCATTTTTTTCGCATACGTTCTTCCCCTTTAATTAACGTTTGTATTGTGAGCTCGCTTTTATTGTAGACTCTCATCCTCAGAAAAGGAGTGGGGCATATTCACTCTCCAGGGATAGGATTCTATGGTCTGTGAGCAGAACAGTTCCTGTACGCACCTCACATTTTCGGCCGGTCCGGATGGTAAGCCGCCCTGAATTCCGACGGTGTCATTCCGGTGGTTTTCTTGAACATTTCACTGAAATACCTGCGCTCCTCATAACCTACAGCCGAAGCTACCTCTTGCACCTGCGCCCCCTCCACCAGCAGCAGCTTCGCTTTATGGATGCGTTCCGAGGTCGTATACTGGGTGACCGTCATCCCGGTCACCTTCTTGAACAAGCTGGAAAAGTAGCTGGCGCTAAGATGAACATGGGCGGCGCATTCACCAACAGTGATGTCCTCGGACAAACGGCCCTTGATATAGTCAATAGCTTCATAAATCACTCTCTGCCCTTCCGATAAGCTGTTCCGGCGTACCAGTTCGGCTCCATCCGTGCATAAGGCGAGCAGCTGACGCTGCAAAGAGGCCAGTGACAGTCCCGCCGTCCCTTGCACCGCCCTGAATTTTTGAATCAGCGGCTGAATGTCCGTATACGGAACCATCTCGTAAAAGGTGCGAATGGCTGAAGCGGCCAGCTCATCGTACAAACTGAGGAGGTAATCCGGATTCTGCCGGGAGACCAGACCCTGCAGGGTTTCTGAAATCGTGGATAAAATGGTACCCGTCCGTTCGGCATTCCCGGAACGAAGGGCAAGCAGCAGCTCTTCTTTATACTCCAGCGCCAGCGGCTCTTGGCTGCCGCTTTGGTGAATGTCGTCGTACAGAATGGCCGCATTCCCTTCGGTGAACAAGTGATGGGATAACGCCCGATGAGCCTGACGGTAGGAATCGGGCAGCTCGCTGATCTCCTCCACTCTGCCGCCGACCCCCACCGAAACCGTAAACTTGGTATATTGCTCAATATTCCGGCAGCAAAGCTCGGCAATTTCAATCGGACTGAATGAACTGGACACACCTGTATCGTTCAGTACGGCCAGGTACCGGTCATGGCGGGCCCTGAAGACGACATTTCGTGTATAGTCATCCAGTGTCTCCTGCATGATGTTTAGCAGTGAGAAACGGATTAGCTCCATCTCCCGGATAGACAGCTCGGCAACCTGCTCCTGGAAACGGTCAATTTCGATCAGCATCACTATGAATCCATGAGGCTCCAGCTCAATATTCAGAAAGTTCCACCGCCTCGAAGCCTCTTCCCATGTAGTACGGTGGCTCACGAGCAGCGCGAAGTATTCCTGCCGCAGCACCGGCATGCTTTCGCGGAGCTTATTCTCCATTTCCCGCAGACTTAAGCGTTTGCCTCTCTCTTCTATAATTTCTGCCTTGGCCCGCAGCACCGCCGACATGATATCTTCCTCTGAAAAAGGCTTCAGCACAAAATCAAATGCACCCAGCTGAACCGCCTGCTGCGCATAATCGAAGTCGGCATAACCGCTGATCAAAATAACCTTGCAGCTGTGGTTCTCTTCCAGAACCGCGCGCAGCAGGCTAAGCCCATCCATTCTTGGCATCCGTATATCGGTTATGATCAGGTCTGGCCGCACCTCTTTAATCAGCTTAAGCCCCTCTTCTCCATTGCTCGAAACTCCCGCGACCTGAATCCCCTGCTCCTCCCAGTTCATCGCCGTCAGTCCGTCCACTACGCTCTTGATATCGTCGATAATGCAGAGACTAACTTCCTCATGATTGCTCATCCGAATGCTCCTCCTTCTTGGGCAATGAAATCCGTATTTCCGTTCCAAGGCCCGGCGTACTGTTCACCTGGAATTCCGAACTTTCCCCGTAATAGAGCTTTAGACGCCGGATCAGATTGGATACGGCATATCCCTTCTCCGACTCCCGCCCAAAGAGTGCGCGGACTTGGGTCTCGTCCATACCGCTGCCATTATCGCTTACGGCAATCGTTAAGCGATCCCCGTCTCCGGTAATTTCTATCTTGATCCGGCCGCCGTCTACTAGGTCGCGAAAACCATGCAGAATGCTGTTCTCCACCAGCGGCTGCAGAATGATGCGTGGAATCGAAAGCGCGGACAGCTCCGGCTCACAGACATGAATCTCATAGGAGAACAACCCCTCATAGCAGCTTGACTGCAGTTCCAGGTACTGGCGTACATGCTCTAATTCTTTCGAAAGTGTTGTAATTTCCTTGCCGTTATTCAGACCGAGCTGGAACAGCCGGGAAAGCGACAAGACCATTTTTTGCGAAGGCTCGATCTGCTTCAAGTTCAGCTTCCAGTAAATCGTGTTCAGCGTGTTGTACAGAAAATGCGGATCCATCTGCGCGGATAACGCCTTGATCTCTGCAGATCGCTTATTCGTCTGCGCTTCCGTCACCTCTTCAATCAACACCACAATCTGCTCCAGCATCCGGTTAAACCTGAAGCCAACCTGAGCCAGCTCATCTCCGTTGCCGCTCTCAAAACGGGCGGACAAATCATTGTTCTCTACTCGTTTCATCACCTTCAGCAGCACCTGCAGCGGCTTCAGCAAATAGCGTGTAAACGCCCCGGAAATCAGCGTTGTTAGGGTAAAGGCCGCCAGAGCAACTCCGGCAATCAGCCATTTCACATATACCATGTCCTTCAGCACTCCAGCCCGGGACTGGATCGTGGTTAACGTCCAATTCGCAATGCCGAGCTTGGCATAATTGAGCAAATAAGCTTTGCCGTCCAGTTCAAAGGATTGGCTGCCTTCCGGTCGGTTCATCAGATCCGTCAGATTTCCTGAGTCCACCGCCTGCCGGACCAGGGGTTCCTTCGCAGGGTAAACGGTTTCACCTTCCGTGTTCATTAAGAAACTGAACGCCTGTGTCCCGGTGTCCCCCTGCACCAGCTTACGGAAGCCGTCTTCACGGATATTCACGACAATATAGACATCTTTGACCGGAATATCAAAGATTGGCTCCAGAATGAGAGAGATGACGCGGTCCCTGCCCGAGAAGAGCATATCTTCATGGCCTTCCACCCAGAGGTTCTTGTTCTCCTGTGTAATGCGGTCATACAGGAAGGTGTCTTCAAACGCGGTGAGTCTGTTGCGGTTCATAGACGAAGGATAGAACTCGCCTATCGGCGTTGTCACATAGATGGACTGTATCAGCGGTTCGGCAATCCGCGCCTGCGAGAAAACGTTGTCAAGATCGTTCAGATGTGTGTAATAACGGCTGGAGTCCCCGGATGCGGCATCCTTTAACATGTCGTGAAAAGGCTGGCTGATCATGAACGTCATCATAATCAGCATCAGCTTGTTCAGCTTCTCGTCCACGATCTGTGCGGACCTGACCACCGTGTCCTGCGTGAGCTTCATCGCATTTTTTTCCAAAGTAAGTGCCGAAATATAATAAGATAACCCGCCGGTCATCAGCACGGAGAGTACAATGACGGCTAAAAATGCGATTTTGAGTTTGTTTCGGAACGATTGCCTGCGAAGGTAGCCCAAATTTCTAACGCCTCCCGTTAAGATCTGTATCCTTCGATTATGTCTTGCAAACCCCGATTCGACAACGTAAAAAATGAAGCTGTCCCGAGCAGCCATTTTATGGCTTTGGGGCAGCTCCTTCGTAGAAATCTGGTTATACTTGACCAGCCTGCTGGGGGGCTCTTTTGTGACGGTTACAGAATCTGTACCCGCTAAATCTGGTTAGGAACAGTGACCAAAGCATCATCAAAATGGACACCCGCCGAGGTGGTCCGGAATCCCACTCCTCCCGAGGTCAATTCGGTTACAGGATTGGTCCATTCCATTTTTAATTCTCCATCTACATAACCCTTTATCTGGTTTCCTTGGACGACAGCCTTCAACGTATACCACTGCTTCTCCTGAGCCGTAAACGGAGTACTGGCTACCGACGTCAGTTGTCCATTCACGGATTTATACAACTCTAGCTTTTGATTTGATGAATTGATTCGGTACATATAATAATTGTTGGCATCCTGCACCCTGAAGACTATGCCTGCGTTTGCATTGGTGATGGGCATGTTCATTCCGGCTTCATACGCGTAATCCTGCCATGATCCACCGGCGCCGGCGGTAATCAGGGATGTGGTTGTCTGGTTCCCGCTGGACAGCACCTTATTCGAACCGACTGTCGGTACAGTCCAGCCGCCTGAAACAGACGTCCATCCCGCCGTATCTCCGTCTTCGAAATTGTCGCTGAATAGCACCTCGGAATTGTCAAACCTTACACCATTCACATTGTTGTTAACGGTAACTTTCAAATCGCTCAGTTTGGTTGCGAGCTTGCCTTTAACATAGATATCCGAGAATACGACATCGTTAACCATTCCGCCTTTAGTGACATTCCCGGAAATTCTGGATGGATTAGCTCCCAGCTGGCGGATATTGAGATTCTTTAAGGTTACATGGCTTACATCGCCGGAAGTACTGGCAGAAATCCCTAGCCAATAGTTGCCGAATTGATTGATCTCGACCCGTTCGATATCAATATTCTCAAACGTAATATCTTGAGCGTACCCTTCCTCCGGGAGCGTATTGTATTGGTAACCATGTTCAATCAGCAAGGCCCTATCACTTTGGAACACGTACGAATTGCGGAAGGTCACTCCGATCTGCGGCTGTGCTACGCCCATGCCAATCTTGAAAGCTGCGGCTCTTGTCCAGGCAAGCGCGTCATCAAAGACCACGTTCTCCAAGTGTTCAAGCTCTCCCGGCCACCCTGCGGACATCCCCGTTTGCAGCCAGGTTTTAGTCGAATAATTGTCATCATCCGATATGGCGATTGCATGTTTGACAAGTACGTTCTGACTTTCGTTGATATCAATAACATCATCCTCAATTTTGTATAAATCCTGAAATCCCTTGAGATTGGTTATGGTAACATTGTCGGATCGAACGACCATGAACGACCAGAAGCCGGCATCCCGCAATATTAAACCATCAAAAGTAAAGTTTGAAGTTGCGATCGGGACCAGCAGGTTATTCAAGAGCCCTTCATTTTTATTCGGCGCAGGCATCTTTCGCTCTCGCATCGCAATGCCATTTCCATCAATGGTTCCCCGTCCACGTATGGTGATATTGCTCGAGTTCACGGCAGTACGAATAAAATACGTTCCATCCTCATTTAGTGAATCCTTCCGAAAATCAACCGCGTAGTCTTCACCTTTGCCTGTACCGGCAATGACAGCGCCTCCGGCAAGGTAAAAGGTTACATTGCTTTTTAAGGTCAGATTGCCGCTCTTATAGACACCGGTTGGAACAAATACAATGCCGCCGCCAGCTTGATAGGCGTCATCGATAGCCCGCTGAATCGCATCCGAGGCCATCGATGTCCCCGTATTATCCGCGTTGTATGGCGACTTTGTCACATTGTAGATCCCGGCACCGGTAGATGGAGGGATATCTGTCTCCAAAGGATCCGCTGCGATAACAATCTTCTTCTTCTGGTCATTGATTTTTATAATCACATAGGTTGAGGAAGAAAGCGTGAAGGTCAGCTTGTTCCCGTTGACCGTCCCCTCGATGTTCTTGGCCATAGGACTGATGGAATAAGAGATAATAGGCACATTATTCGTAACCTCGATACTAACCGTACCGGAAAAAGAAAATTGTGCGTAATCATAGTCATCTTTATAGCTGATTACAGGAACCGATTGGTTGCCTACTTTCAATGAAAATACGCTGGATGCGGTATAGATGGATGGCATCGGGTAATTTTGAATCGTGGCGGAAGCAGCGGCGGTCTGTGTTGACGACGCAGGTTCAGTATCGTTTGCCATATTCATGGAAGAAATAGAATTCTGACTCTCGGCCGCATCAGCAGCACCAGCCATTTGGGGTAAAGATCCTGTAATCATAACGGCGAGCACTACCAACAGACTAACTGCTTTTCTCGTAAGGGTAAGCATAAATACCTCCTTAAGATTAGTCATCTGTCCAACGATGGTCAGGCAAACTTGTGACTCAATGAAAGCGTTAACATTTTTGGTTAACAAGCTCCCATTTTTCTGACGGACCAGCCCTCCCTTCGTTGCAAATTTTCACTGCCGAGATGAATTATAATCGCTGCCGAAAAAGAAAGGAGTGGGGCAGGCCCACTCTCCAGGGATAAATTTCAACGGTTCTCCATGCAGTAAGGAAATGTTGAATTAAATGATCGAAACGTCCCTTCCGCAGTCTACTCACTCAAACCTTGCTCAGTATTTCAATAGCCTGGTCCTCATCTGACAAGAAGAATATATCGCTTCCATTGTTGCTTTCATATATAAAATCCTTCAGACTCTTGCTTGTATAGATTGAGAAATCACCAATGATGGCAATCTTGGTTTGATAGTTAACGAACTTTTGGAGAATGTCCCCGGCAAGACGTGTTTTCAATTCAAAGAACTCTTCACACACTTCAGACTTATTTAAAATAATACGATTACAATCTGCTTGATAGCTGACCGTTGCAATCAGATCCATAGCGGACTGAACATCAGTGATTAACTTTTCACTGCTAGTAACATAAGCAACTCCTACTCCATTCATGTTCATTTTCCTGATGTTCATTATCTTCCCTCTTTCTATTCTTATAACTGGACTGCTAGGCACCCTCTAAAATTCGTTTGGCCTGTACTTGGCCTGCCAGCAACAATTGATCACTGAAATTCGAATCACTGACCGCACGTGCCAGAGCAAGCGTGCCCACCATGCAGCTTACTAGCGCATAACCGGTAGAGGCATCGATTTTTGCCATATCGGTAATAAACTCCGCAAATCGCTGCAACTCACGGGTGTAGGCTTGCCGGACCTCCTCTGATAATTGGGACATCTCCCCTGACAGCGCAGGGAGTATACAGCCAATTTCCGTCTGATCCCTATGGAACGGGCTTAAATAAAAATCAATAACGGCCAGCATTTGGGGCTGGTCTGTGTTCTTGTCGGCTACCCTTTGCAGCATCTCTATCGTATCGCTAATGGCAAAATGACAGGCCTCAATCACAAGCTGCTCTTTGTTCTCAAAATGGGAGTAAAACCCCCCATGGGTCAGCCCCGCCCCTTTCATGATGTAGGGCAGGCTTATATTCCGGACTCCATGGGTACGAAATGCTTTTGCGGCGCTGGCAAGGATATGGTTTCTGACTTTGATCTTATGGCCTTCCGGATAAGGCATTGCTCTTCCTCTCCTTCATCTTTCATCTTTTATCTCTTATCTTATTGATCCCTTTGATTCCTTCTGATGAGAAGACATTCATTTTTTTTAACTCGTTCGAACCGCTTTTTAAAATATTATATTTATCATATTATCCACTGTCAATTCACTGGATTGCTTCTACCGGATGCATTCATCAACGGCATTGGAGTATTGACTCCTTCAAAATATGATGGATATAATATATTATGATCATCATATTTAAAGTCGGAGGTGTGCAAAATGAACCATTTAGAAACTGTGGATACCTTAGTGATTGGATCAGGCCCGGGAGGTTACGTGGCAGCCTTACGCTCTTCACAGCTGGGCCTGAAGACGGCTATTGTGGAGCGTGATCAGTTAGGCGGCGTATGTACGCATGTGGGCTGCATCCCTTCCAAAGCGCTGATCGCAGAAGCGGAACGTTTTACTTTGCGCAGACAATCGGGTGCTGTTTACGACGGAACTTCCTTCAAGGAGGCTCAAGCCTTTAAGCAAGCTGTCGTAAATAAACAGTCCGGAGGCGTCCGATTTTTGCTGAAAACAGCGGGTGTCGCCGTTCTGGAAGGTGAAGCAAGCTTGATCGATCCGCATACTGCCGCGATACATCACTCTTCAGGTGAGCAACAAATCGGCTTCAAACATCTGATATTGGCAACGGGCTCCCGCCCGATTGAAATAAGATCTCTTCCCTTCGGCGGGCGTATCCTGTCTTCTACTGAAGCGCTGTCCCTGCCTGAAATTCCAGAAAGTCTTGTTGTGGTTGGCGGAGGTTATATTGGAGTGGAACTGGGACAGATGTTTGCCAGGTTTGGAACAAAAGTTATAATCCTTGAGGGCGGAGAACAAGTATTGCCCGGATTCGAAGGGGAGCTTGTTGCACCTGTAGTGCGTCAGCTGAAAGAGGATGGAATAACGATCCTTACAGGAGCAACCGTCACAGGTGCCGACCCGCATGCTAACGGTATTGATCTCCATTATCTGCATCAGAATGAGCGCCGCGTTGTTCAAGCTGAATATGCGCTGATTACGGTCGGAAGAAAACCGAATACGGATGGAGCATTGGGGCTTGAACACATCGGTTTGTCCTGTACAGCCCAAGGGCTGATTGAAACCGATGAGCAATGCAGAACGTCAATTCCGCATATTTATGCCATCGGCGATATCATCAAAGGCCCTGCCCTGGCCCACAAAGCTTCCTATGAAGCGAAGATCGCAGCGGAAGCCATTGCAGGCAAGCCCTCCGTTATCGATTACAAGGCGATTCCGCTAGTTGTGTTTTCCAGCCCGGAATTAGCCAGTGTTGGACTGAGCGAAACGGCGTGCAAGCAAACATCGGTCCCCATTGTCGTTGGCAAATCTACATTTTCCATTAATGGCCGGGCGTTAGCTCTGAAGGAATCAGAAGGTTTTGTGAAGATTGTCGCCCATGCAGCGTCCGGTCTAGTATTAGGAGCACAAATCGTAGGAGCTGAAGCCTCCTCTCTTATATCCGAGCTTTCCCTGGCTATTGAATTGGGAGCCACGATAGAGGATTTGGCGATGACTATTCATCCCCACCCGACGCTCGGTGAAGTTATTAGGGAAGCCGCAGAAAATGCCAGCCTGAAGATGGAAAAGCATTTTGCTCAATAAGCATGGGGACGGATTATGCTTACCGAATCATCAGTAAAGCTCAGACGCAATTGTCGAGAGGGTTTATGGATTTTTTCAAATCCGGAATGGTTCGAGAACGATTTAAAAAGAAGGTTAACCTATGGAGAATTCAAACGGTGTATATGCCGTTACCGACCGCCTTGTTATTCGGCAATTTGGTTTTCAGGATGTGCAGCCTTTTTATCAATACCGGGCTAATCCGGCTGTTTCCCGGTTTCAATCCTGGGAGAATTATACGTATGAAGATGCTGAAGCGTTTGTTGGAAAGCAAATCGCGCATTGCCCTGATCAACCCGGCACGTGGTTTCAATACGCCATTGCTTTGGCTGATTCCAATCGGTTAATCGGGGATTGCGCCATTCATACCCTTGGATCCGAACCCCGAATCGTGGAGCTCGGATTTACTCTCGCGCCGGAATATCAAGATGTCCAAAGGCACTTGGGTGGATGAATATCAATATGCCATCCTCCAATCGGAGTGGTTCACCAAGCTTCATGATTCATCATGAAGCTTGTCCATCTTTTTTTAACAACAGCTTAATTTTGTTCTCGCCGTTTAGGTTCTGTTAATGTGAATATGCTACTATCGAAAAGGGTGAGAACAATGAACAATAGATCAGATATTAAATCGGATATTAAAATCATAATCGTCGAAGACGAACCTTCGATTGTCACGATGCTGCAAATGGTGCTGCGCCGGGAAGGGTTTCATCAACTGTACGCTGCTTCGACCTGCGCAGAAGCGCTTGACTTAGCGGAACGTGTCGTTCCCGATATCGTCCTCCTTGATATTACGCTCCCCGACGGCAGCGGACTAGAACTGTGCTCTAAACTCCGTGAATACGGAAATCCATATATTTTGTTTCTGACGGCAAAGGCTTCCGATCTCGATGTTCTTCGTGGTTTCGCCATGGGCGGGGACGATTATATGACTAAGCCCTTTAATCCTCTTGAGGTGGCAGCAAGAATTCAGGCGCGTATACGGCGACTGGAGCCGGAAGTTTCCGCAGCGGGTCCGGTGAAGCGGACTACTTCGGCGGTTTACCGGTTTGGCCGCTTCACCGTCAACGAGGCGGCGGGCGAATTGATCGTCGAGGGCAAACCCGTTCCTTGCCCTGCCCAGGTCTTCCAGCTGCTGGTCCACTTCTGCAAGCATCCTGGAATCGTATTTTCCAAAGATCAGCTCTACGACAAGGTTTGGGGGATCAACGGACAGGGAGATGACTCGACCGTGATGGTGCACATCCGGCGTATACGGGAGCGGATCGAAATTGATCCCGGCAATCCGAAGCTGCTCCTCACCGTACGCGGGCTCGGATACAAACTTGTGAAGGAGCCGCAGGAAACATGAAGATTGAACAACGCATGACCTTCCACTTCACTTATCAATTGATCATCTATTCCCTGTTAATCCTGGCCATTACTCTGATTGCCTGCATTTTCTTCTTCCAGAACTGGACGAATAATGAGATACGCCGGAATTTCCCGGCTGGCGCCCTGCAGCTGATCACGCAAGAAGCTTCCTCCAAGGACGGGACGGTTCATATTTCCTCTAAGTGGGTCAAACTCATCGAAGAAAAAGGAATGTGGCTGCAAGTTGTTGATGCCGAAGGAAAGGTCATCTACGCGATTAATACAACTCCGGATCATTCGCTGCCAGCCTCCTACTCTATCGCTCAGCTGTTAGATATTCAAGAGTCACGAACGCTTGGGAAATACGCAGTAAACACTGAGCTAAGTTTTGCTTTTAACGAGCCGCATCTGTACATACTTGGCTACCATAGTCCTTACCTCGACCAGCTCAAAAGCTGGTTTGACGTTTACGGGCAGCGGGGAATGGTACGGAACGATGCAGTTCCCCTTCTGGATCAACAGCTGCGCAAAATCGGCGGTTATCTGCAGGTGATCGACCCCGCGGGCCGTACTGCACAAACTGCCGGTGAAGAAGCAGCGGTACAAAAGTCGTATCGGCCGCTGGATATTCTGGCCATCCAGCAATCGCCTGACAACTATGAAACGAACATTGTCGCTCATCGGGACAAGCAAAGCGGCATGACCTGGGTCCTCTACACGCCCAATCCAGAAGGAGATCCTTTAAAGCATCCCGCCCTGGATACGGCAACGCGCAGTCTCGTATGGTTTGTAGGTCTAATCCTGCTCTTGGCAGTTCCTGTCTCCATTTGGCATGGCAAGCGCTACAGTCAGCCGTTGATCCTGTTTGCAGGCTGGTTTGAACGAATGGGCCGGGGGCAATACGACCAGGTACTGACTGCCAAGGACAAGCGTAAAATATTCCGCCGCAACGGGACATTACAAATTCGCTTTAGGCTCTACAAGGAAGTCATTGAATCTTTCTATCAGATGGCCCATCAATTGGCTCAAACGGAAAAGGAACGCGAAAGGCTGGAGAAAGCACAAGCGGAATGGATGTCCGGGGTTTCCCACGATCTGCGCACGCCTCTGTCCACGATTCAGGGTTATGGTTATATGCTGGAGAGCTTGCCGGAGCAGTGGAGCCATGAGGAGATGCGGATCATGGGATCAACAATCCGGGAAAAAGGGGATTATATGCTTGAGCTGATCTCCGATTTTTCTTTAATTCATCAGCTGGGGCAAGGCGATTCGATCATGGAGCTTCGGAAGATAGACTTGGTCGAATTGGTGCGCTGCTCCGTGCTGAAGTATGTCAACGATGCGACTCTGTCTGATTATCAGTTTCATTTTGCCGGGGAGAAGTCTTCCCTGCTGGTTCAGGCCGATGAAACCTGGCTGCATAGGTTAATGAATAACTTGCTATCCAATGCCGTAAAGCATAACCCGCCAGGTGTGACCGTCACGGTTTCTATCGGCATACTGAACGGCAAGGCCCGCATTCTCGTAAACGATAATGGCAAAGGAATGGACGAGGAAACGCTGCATCATTTGTTCAACCGCTACTACCGGGGAACGAATACGGAAGAATCCACGGATGGGTCCGGGCTCGGCATGAGCATTGCCAAAACCATAGTGGAAGCACACGGCGGCGAAATCCATGTGCAATCCCAGGTGCGGCAAGGCACAAAAATTGAGATCCTACTGCCCTGCTGAGCTTTTTTCCATATATACCGTTCCATGAACAACACCGCTTCCGCCCCCAATTCCATTCCTAAGGGTGCAAATGGATTGCTCGGCGCTGCGCCTCTGGGCTTACTTGTCCTATCGGGCATTGCGGGACTCCGGCTGGTTGCTACTCAGAACGCGCGTGTCAATGGCGTCGAGCCGTCCGCTCTATGGCATCAGCGGTTACTTTGTACAGTTGATGTGGCAGGTCGTGTCCCATGCCCTCAAACAGTATTAGCTCGGCGTCCGGGATGGCAGAAGCCGTGTCCTCACCACATGCCGGGACGAACAGGGGATCGTCCATCCCATGAATGACAAGCGCTGGTACTTCTATGGCCGCCAGCTGCGGACGACGGTCACCCGAGACAGCGATCGCAGCAATTTGTCGTCCGACACTGCCTGGATCGTAGGCTCGCTTGACTTCTTCCAGAATGAGTGCCCGATAAACGTCTTCTTCAAACGGATAGCCAGTGCCGGCGATGCGTTTGGCAAAAGAGAGGTTGTGCGCCAAAAATCCTGCTTCATCCTCAAATGGATTCGGCGCCGGTTTAGTCATCATCTCCATGACATCCTTGGGAGCTTGCGGAAGGTCGGGATTACCGGAACTAGACATAATCGAGGTGAGTGATAAAACCCGTTCGGGGTAGTCACTGGCGGCAATCTGAGCGATCATTCCGCCCATTGACCTGCCAACGAAATGTGCCCGGTCAATGGAAAGGGCGTCGAGCAGTCCGATAGCGTCGTTGCACATGTCATCAAGAGTGTAAGGGATGTCCGGTGGCAGCCCCGACATAAGGGCAGTCGCTATTGCGTCAAAATTCAGTGTCGGATAATGACTAAAGTGTGTTGAGCACCCCACGTCGCGATTGTCAAAGCGAATCACCCGAAAGCCGCGCGCTGCCAATCGTTCACAAAACGGAACCGTCCAGCGGATCATCTGGGTTCCAAGTCCGGCAATTAGGATCATAGCCTCGTCATTTTCGTTACCAAAACTGTCATAGGCCAAATCAACGCCGTTGACTTTCAGGATGTTCATAATCATCTCCCCCCTCTACATTCATAAGTTCTCTTCAGAGAACGCTTTGGCGGCTAATCTCTTGACATGGTTTCTGATATCAGGTGCCCAGTCTTCGATGAAGTGGTAAAAACGATCCAAGTCACCAGCATACAGTGCCCGCAGAGCTTCTTCATATTGATTGAAGTTCCCGGCCATGGCTGTCATAAAGTTATAGGTTGCTTCTTGTGACTCTCGCATTGTGCTCTGTTGTTCTCCAGTTCGGCGAGCTTCATCAATGAGCTTTCGTAAGGTTACCGACGCTCCTCCAGGTTGACTCTTGAGCCATTCCCAGTGCCGAGGCAATAATGTAACCTCACCGGATACAACCCCCAGCTTAGGTCGACCAACCCGCCGTGTGGTCTGGTGATTCTCTTCTGTACCGAATGAATCGCCAAACTGTTCTCCTAATCGTTTAAGCACATCATCTGTCTTTCCACGAAAATCAATATCTATTGGCTTCCCTGTGGAATCGTCAAATATAAGCAGTTGTGTGAGGTCTCTGTCACTCAGAGCATCCTTTACTGTAGTAACAACGTGTTGTAACGAACCGCTGGCGACGACTCTCACACCCAAAAATGCCGTGCAATAAAAGCATGTTAAGGCATTACTCATGTTGACCTCCTTTCTGCTTGTCTAGATTATACCCGGGTAAAAATAAAAAATCAATATTACCCGGGTAAAATATGTTTTCCCGTTCGTTTTGAGGGAATAAATACAAAGGACACGGCCTAAAATTTTCATCGAACACGAAAAACCTTGATTTCTCAAGGTTTTTCGAGGTTTCGTTTTCTCCTTATTGAACTGCATTTCTTTTATCTTCCAAATTTAACTGAAGTCATTATGCTGAGGCGTCAGTTCAGGACCGGTGCGACGGGTGCTGAACCATATAATTACGGTGACGAACACAAGCACCGCACAAGGCATAAGCATGATCTTTGACCCCATTCCGGCCGAACGGTCGACGGCTGTCAAATACTCGACGCGCAAGAGTATAACAAAGATGTAGGCGAGCGTATTGTTAACTGCATGGATCACAATCGAGTTCTCCAGCCCCCCTGTTCGCCAGGTTATCGTTGCAAAGGTAATACCGAGAACCAAGTAATAGAGGTTGTACCAGGGGTCGGTCGCCGAATGCACCAGGGCGAACAATACGCTTGAGACAGCGATACCGGCGATAAGTGATGCTCTCGGACCGGGAAACCAACTGGAGGCGATCCGGAAGATCAGCCCCCGAAAGGTATACTCCTCACCCGCACTTTGGAGCGGCGCCAGCAGGACGCTTACAGCGAAGATAGCCAGCAAATCGGCGACCCGGAATTCCGTGGTGTTGTACGACGAGAACCAATTGAAGAAAACCATGTAGATCGTCCAAATGGGAAGAATGATCAATACCGCACGACCGAACACAGCCAGGCGGAAGACCGAGCGTACCGAGTGCAGCGTGGCCCCCTTCACCCCGTAAAGCCAGCGCTGTATGAACATGCTCCACGGAATGAGCAGAGCAACCCCCACAAAATTACTAGCCACGTAAACCGGGGTGAAATCCTTCCCTCCGGACATGGGATTATCCCTCCCGAAGACGTGGGTATCGATTACGCCTCCGAGGATAGGGGCTAACAAGCTGAAGAAAAACAATCCGCCGATAAGCAGGATAAGAGCAAGTATGTCGCGTCCTATTCGGCGCTTGTCACTGGCAAGTACCCGATGGTACGGTACTCCTGCCGGTACAGCCCGCAGTTCGCGTTCCGTTCGTGTTTTCATATTCGAATCACCTCATTGTTTTAATAAAACATGCTTAGTTAAAAAGTCACGCGGATCATTCGGAAACATAATTGGTCTTTCTTACGGGGGCATGATGCTTATAACTCCTTTCAGCCAATGTTGATCGGGTTCCTTATTTCATCTTACTAGCGTAAATTTAACGGAACCTAAACGAATGGATAAACATCAGCTTACTTCCCTCTCTACCGTTTAGGTTCCGTTAAGGCGAGTATGGCATTGAAATTAGGGGCTATTTTTGACCGAAAAAAATGAGGCTGTCCCAAAAGTCACTTTGTGATTTTTCAGCCCCCACTGAAGTTCGATTATTAAGTAAAAATGAAAACCTCCATCCCCACTTATAATAGTGGTTTTGGAGGTTTTTTCGTTCCGATTTTGGGACTGGCTCATCAGAATGCCCCCTTTTGGGACACCCTCTGAATAGAGGTTAATATCAGCTAAACGTTTTATTTCTTTGCCTTTGCATAAACTTCATCAGTGACGGGCTCCAGCCACTCTGGCTTACCCGCAGTGATGGCAATATGCTCGAACCAACTGTCTTCTGTTGCCCCGTGCCAGTGTTTTACGCCATCGTGCGTGATAATTACCTTACCGGCCGTTAAGAACTCAGCGGGTTTTCCTTCCTCCTGGTACCAGCCTTCCCCGCCTGTTACCAATAAAATTTGAAATCCACCACGATGGATATGCCAGTTATTTCGACACCCCGGTTCAAAAGTTACATTGCTTACTCCAACATTGATTTCAGGGTCAGCGATCAGGGTTTTTAAATAACTTTGTCCCACAAAAAATGATGCAAAGGCTTCATTTTTTTCACCTGCCGGGAAAATAACGCCATGTTTGACTTCTTCATGTTTCGCCATGTTTGTTCCTCCAATATATAAATATCACTGCTTTTATTTCCCACCGAATACAGGGAAGAAGCTATGTTCTCCATAATCCTGGATGTGCTCTATATGCTTTAAAGCGTCCATGTCCGCATCGCTGATAACAAAATCAAGCTCTGCATTGATCCTCATATGACCTGGATTTGCCGTTTTGGGAATGACTGCAAGACCAAGCTGAATATCGTAACGCAGGCAAAGCTGAGCCACGGATACGCCATATTTGCCGGCAATCCCCTTAATCTCTGCATGATCAAGGACGGCGCCGTGTGCAATTGGCGAATAGGCCTCTACAAGGATATCTTTCTGTTGGCAGAATTTAATGAGCTCCTCTGGCGTATTGCTTACATGTGCCAAGATTTGGTTGACCATGGGCTTGATCTCGCAGCCTTCAAGAATATTCTCTATATCCTCCTGAAGGAAGTTAGAAAGACCGATCGCCTTTACTTTATCTGCCTTATAAGCCTCCTCCATGGCTTTCCATACCTCTTTGTTTTCCTCAAAGTAACGGTTCGCCCCGCGGAACTCCTTCCAAGGCTGAGGACTGTGGATAATCAGAAGGTCAACGTAATTCAGTCCCATTTTTGCTAAGGATTCATCAATGGACTGCATAACTGCCTCATAGCTCTTTAATTCTGCAGCCACCTTTGTCGTGATGAACAGTTTCTCTCTAGCGACACCGCAGGAACGGATGGCTTCGCCTACGCCAGCTTCATTTCCGTAAGCCTGAGCCGTATCGATATGGCGATATCCGATAGATACCGCATCCTGTACGGCCTGTACAGCCTGCCGATCATCAAGCAGCCAGGTGCCGAGACCTAATTTGGGAATTTCTATACCGTTTGATAAGTTGAAAGTTTCGTTAATCATGTTTGGTCTCCTCTCCGCACTTGAATAGGGTTAATGCCTCCTTAAGTAACGATAGGTTCTTAAAATATGCTCATTGATACGTTACCGCACATATGTATAATATAAAAGTGAACAACAGGTATTCAATAAACAAAATACGTTAATGTGGTTGCAATCGCACAAATTTTAAAAAAATGTATGAATACTACTTGGGGGCCTAGTAATGAAAACAATGTCAAAGATGGACCGCAGAGTTCAAAAATCTCAACATGCCATAAAAAATGCGTTCATAGAATTGATGTCTGAAAAAAATCTGGATCAAATTACGATCCAAGACATATCTGATCGAGCCAACGTTGGTCGTAGAACCGTTTACGATCATTACATGGACAAATTTGATTTACTGGATAAACTCATCGATGAACATATCAATGAATTAAGGAAAGTATGCGAATCAGCAACCGATTTAAGTTTTGCTGAAGGAAACCTGGCGTGGTTTAAATACTTTGAACAAAATAATCCTTTCTTTTCGACTTTATTATCAAGTAAAGGTGCCCCTGTTCTAAGACAACGTTTAACTGAATTTGTGATCGAGGAATTAAAGGAAGAAGTAGAGGTCAGCAACGGAATCAACCAAGGGCTGAGTAAGGAGTTAACCCTTAAATTTTTTGGGGCTGCCGTCGTTGAAATCGTGATAGCCTGGATCACTAAGGGATTATCTGAGCCAACTGAAGTTATTGCGGAGCAAGTAGGCATTTTATTGGATCGAAATTTCTAATTACATGATTATTTGCCTGTATGGAGCAAAAAAAGTAAAACGGCTGCGGCGAGGATCACCTCCCTGCCACAGCCGTTTTTTCCATATTAAAAACAAAACTCTATCTATCTTATTAGCCGCAAATATCCCCCGCCCTAAAGCAGCGGATTCTCGTGTTTCGCTTTCAGAATCGACCATCGCCGCTCCACTTCACGTTCAAATTCGCCGAGCATGGCTTTGTTTTCTTCCTTGAGCAGGTGTCTGGATTTTCCCATGTATTTCAGCCAGTCGCCGAGCGGCACCCGTTTGTTTTTCTCCTCCGGATTGTACGTAAGGTTCGTTTGTCCCTGCTCGACTTCATACAGCGGGAAGAAGCAGGAATTCACGGCCGCGCGGACGATGTTTTCCCCTTCTTTATCGTCGGACTTCCAGTTCAGCGGGCACGTGATCAGCAGCTTGCCGTAGACGGTGCCTACGTTTTGGGCGTACCACTGCGCTTTCGCTGCCTTTTTCACCAGATCCTGCGGGAAAGCTTCCGTCCCCGTAAAAACGTACGGAATATGCGCGGCCGCCATCATCTGCACCGTATCTTTGTGATGGAACGGTTTGCCCTGCTGCTGTTTGCCGACGCCGGACGTGCTGGTCATATGGCCTAAAGGCGTGGAATACGAAAGCTGTGCGCCGGTGTTCATGTAGCCTTCATTGTCATATTCCAGGATGATCAGGTTATGGCCCCGCAGCGCCGTCCCGATGGCCGAACCCATTCCGATGTCCATGCCGCCGTCGCCGGTCACCATCACAAAAGTGAAGTCCTCGGGCACTTCGATTTCCCCGCGCCGTTTCTTCTCGAGGAACGCCTCCACCGTGCCGGATAAGGTAGCCGGACCGTTCTGAAACAAATTATGAATGAAGCTCTGCTTATGCGAGTTGTAAGGATAACCCGTCGTCGTGATGTAAGCGCAGCCGGTATGGAATAAAGTGACGACATTGCCTTCAATCCCTTTGAAAAAGAGCTCCAGCCCCGGGAAAATCCCGCAGCCCGGACAAGCTCCATGACCCGAAGCGAATCGTTTCGGTTTGGCGGCAAGCGCCCGCATCGGCGGCACTTTCACAGCCAGCTTGTTTGTCGCCTCATCCACCTTGACGGTGATCAGGCCTGATTTAAAGCTGTCCCCATTCATAGGCGCAAGAACCGGCTGCAGCTTTTGAGCCTCAAGGCCCGGCGTTTGGCCGTAATAGTCAAACGGCACCTTGGCATAACCCAGCTCCATTGCCTCCAGCGTCAGGGCGAAAAAGGCTTCCGCGTCATCCGCGTAATAATCTTTCCCGCCAAGGCCGAAGATGCGGGAAAGTACAATCGGTTGAGGCTGCGGTCCGCGTATTTCCTGCAGGGCTGCTTTGACCTCATGCGTCAAATTGGCCCCGTTAGCGCCGTAAGAATCGGCGCGTTCACCGACCAGCACCGCCTTGACGCCCTTTAGCGCCTCGCGGATTTCCTTCGCCGGGAACGGCCGGATGATATTCGGGCTGATCACGCCCGCTTTGATCCCTTTCGCCCGCAGCCGGTCCACGACGTCTTTGGAGGATTCGGCCGCCGAATTGAGCAGGAACAAAGCCACCTCCGCGTCTTCCATGCGGTACAGATCAAGCGGCGAATAAGATCTGCCGGATAGAGCCGCGTATTCCTCCGCCACTTCCTTGAAGATTTCGCCCGCACGATAGATCGCACCTGACTGCTGGAAGTGGTTGTTCATCAAGTCTTCGCCGTTCATATAAGCGCCGACGACGATCGGGTTGTTCTCGTCCAGCACATGCGGGAATTCCGGTGCCTGCTCCCCTACGAACTGCCGGACCGTATCCCGGTCCGAAAAGATTTGCACCCGGCGTTTCTGGTGCGAGGTGAAGAAGCCGTCATAAGCTACGATGACCGGCAGGCGAACGTCTTCATGTTCGGCGATGCGCAGCGCCATGATATTCAGATCATACACGGCCTGCGGCGAACGGGCGGTCAGAATCACCCAGCCGGTGTTCAGGCCGTAGTAGAGATCGGAATGGTCGCCGCGGATGTCAAGCGGACCGCTGACGGCCCGGGTCACCAGGTTCATGACCATCGGGAACCTGGTGCCCGCCTGCACGGGAAGCTGTTCGATCATGTAAAGGAAGCCGTTTGCGCTGGTGGCGTTGAACACCCTCGCTCCGGCCGCGGCTGCGCCGTAGCAGATCCCCGCCGAGCCGTGTTCCCCGTCGGCCGGAATCAGCTTGATGTCGTGTTCGCCTCGCGTCCGCATCATGTCCAGATATTGGGCAATTTCCGTTGACGGCGTAATCGGAAAATACCCCATAATATGATAGTTGATCTGGGCAGCCGCCATGGCTGCCATTTCGTTGCCCGATTCAAAGACGGCCGTTTGGGCGGCAGGCACTTTTTGCTCCATCGGCTCTTTATTTTGCTCCGTTAAATCTTTGGTTTGTACGCTCATGACCGGACTCCTTCCGCAGTGAAATAAGGAAATGATTGCGGCACGCGATGCTGCTCCGCATAATGCGGCTCTTCCAGCATCGCGGCTAAAGCCGTTGTTGGACAAGCCTGCACACATTTCAGGCAGCCTTTGCAGTACTGGTAATCGATGCCTTTCATGAACATCTGCAGGTTGCCGCGTTTATCCGGCTTCTGTTCCCAGACGATGCAGAAGTCCGGGCATACCGTATCGCAGGCGGCGCAGTGGATACAGTCCTCCAGCTTGTATTCCGGCAAATATCCCTGCCGGGAGCCGCTAAGATCCTTTAGCACGCTGTTTGCCGTAACTCTAAGGATTCCGCCCGGCTCCTGTGTTTCAAATCCGAGGACCGGCTGCGGTCTGGAGAATGCCGCCGCGTCCATAAGCTCCGTGTTATTTCCTAACGCGAGGAACTGGACTTCATTATATCCCCGGTCAAAGGTCCGCAAATTCGGCTCGACGAGATGGGGCAGCTTTTTCTCAAACGTTTTGCGGATGACCTGCCGCATATCGTCCGGATTCAGGAAGCTGCAAATCCGGAACAAGGCGCCAAGCATCGCCGTATTGACTTTGGTCTTCTCCTCGACGGCGATTTTCAGCGCATCGATCGCGGCCAGCGTACCCTGCGTCATCTTCAAATCCGCAGCCACATCGGAAAGATCCCGTGCCGTATTCACCAGCACCGTTCCATCAGAACGCAATCCGCTTACGACCTCTATCGTCTTATACAACGCTTCATGAAATACGCCGACTACATGCGGCTGCTCAATAGGGCTGTGATCGCGGATTTCCACCTGAGGATCACAGAACCTTATGAAGCTTTTGACCGGGGATCCTTTTTTCTCCGAACCATAGCTGGAGAAATTGGAGCCGTTCAGGCCTGAGCCGGTCACCCCGGCTTCGGCCAGCATTTTTCCGGCCAGGTTGGCACCCAGCCCGCCAATGGATTCGAGACGGATCTCGTAGAATCCCAGTTCATTTTTTTGAGGCAAAATCGACACGTTCACTCCTCATTTCTTCTTGTTCTTGTAAGGTATAACTCCAGTTTAAAAGAAGAATCCGGCGGGGTTAGTGATATTTCTCACAGCCGCAGAAAATTGTGATTTCAATCACAAATGCGGGTTTGGCGGCGGGCTATACTGCCTAAATGAACAAGTGAAACCGGGAGGAGAAAAATGATGAATAACAACGCGACAGAACAAACCTTAAACCATCAGCCGTCCATGTTCTGCTTTCAATGTCAGGAAGCATCCAAAGGAACGGGCTGCACCATTGCCGGGGTATGCGGCAAACCGCATGACGTGGCGAATCTGCAGGATTTGCTCATTTATCTGCTGAAAGGGATTTCTTTTCTCAGTTTGGATATCCGGCTGCCGGAAGAACTGGAACAACGCGTATCGCTGTTTATTATGGATTCCTTGTTTGCGACCATTACAAATGCGAACTTTGACCGCGAGGTGTTTGTTGGGAAAATCCGTGAAGCCATCACGCTCCGCGGCGAGGTGCGGGCTTATTTTAACGAACAATATCCGGAAGGAACGACCCATCTCCCCGACGCGGCCGTTTGGGAAGCGGATCACGAAGCCGCTTTTGATGAAAAAGCACGCACCGTCGGTGTCCTCTCCACCCGCGACGAAGACATCCGCTCCCTGCGCGAGCTGATTACTTACGGCTTGAAGGGGATGGCAGCTTATACGTACCATGCGCTTCACCTGGAGAAGGACGACAACGAACTGAACCGGTTTATGCGCCGCGCGCTTGCGGCTACGCTTGACGACAGCCTTGAGGTGCAGGATCTGGTAGCTTTGACGATGGAAACCGGCAAATATGGCGTAAACGCCATGGCCATGCTGGACTCGGCGAACACCACTGCTTACGGAAATCCGGAGATTACAAAGGTGAATATCGGAGTTAGAAATCGTCCCGGCATTCTGATCAGCGGCCACGACCTGAAGGATTTGGAGGAGCTGCTGAAGCAGACGGAAGGAACCGGCGTGGACGTGTATACGCACAGCGAAATGCTTCCTGCCCACTATTATCCGGCCTTTAAGAAATATGAACATTTTGTAGGCAATTACGGGAATGCCTGGTGGAAGCAAAGCAGCGAATTTGAAGCCTTTAACGGACCGATTCTGATGACGACCAACTGCATTGTTCCGCCGAAGGACAGCTATAAGCACCGCATTTATACGACGGGCAACACCGGTTTTCCAGGCGTCCGCCATATTCCGGAAGGCCATATTCAAGAAGGAACAAGCGGCGCTGCCAAAGACTTCTCCGCGCTGATCGAGCAAGCCAAAGAATGTCCGGCCCCAACGGAGCTTGAAACTGGCGAGATCATCGGCGGCTTCGCTCATGCTGCCGTGATGAACGTGGCCGATCAAGTCGTAGATGCCGTAAAATCCGGTGCGATTCGCCGCTTCTTCGTCATGGCCGGCTGCGACGGGCGGATGAAATCCCGCAATTATTACACTGATTTTGCGGCTCAGCTTCCTAAGGATACGGTCATCCTGACTGCCGGGTGCGCCAAATACAAATACAATAAGCTGGATTTGGGCGAAATCGGCGGCATTCCGCGAGTGCTGGACGCGGGGCAGTGCAATGATTCCTACTCTCTGGCCGTCATTGCTTTGAAGCTGAAGGAAGTTTTCGGCCTTGAGGACATCAACGAGCTGCCGATTTCCTATAACATTGCCTGGTATGAGCAAAAAGCGGTGATCGTGCTGCTGGCCCTGCTCTACCTTGGCGTTAAAAACATTCATCTAGGCCCTACGCTCCCCGCCTTCCTGTCGCCTAACGTGGCCAAGGTGCTTGTAGAGAACTTCGGCATCGCCGGCATTACCAATGTGGAAGACGATATGAAAATGTTCCTTGGTGCTTGAACAGTCGGCTAAAATAAAAAAGAGATCCTTTGTGAACTGTACCCTTTGTCAAGGACACTTGTAAAAAAAGGGACTTGTGGTTTTAAGCCGCAGATAAAAGATGATTCCTGTACTGTACAGGAGTCATCTTTTTACGTCCCCATTGATATCTGTG